>DASQFI010000049.1:0-68779 GCA_035633215.1 Vicinamibacterales bacterium
GTTTTACTGTAAGCTCCCATTCTATCTTTGCCCGGGTGACGCGTTTGCAGGAGAGAGCAGATGAGAGTGAGTCAGAGTGTCGTTCTCGTGGTTGTATTGGCCGTCGTCGCAGGCGCATGCGCGAAGAAGAAGGTAGCGCCGCCGCCGGCCGCGGCCGCGCCGCCCGCCGGCGCGCCTGGTGCTGCCGGTGCGCCCGCCGGTGGACGCGGTGGCCCCCCGGGACCGCCGCCTCCGCCACCCGAGCCGATTCCGGCCGTGATGCCGACGCCTGTCACGCCGATCATCTCGGCGACGATCCCGAGCCCGGATCCGCGCATTGGCCTCAAAGCCGGCATGTGGGACGCCGCACAGGCCGCGTGGAACCTGCGCATGATCTCGACGACGCCGCCGTCAAAGGACTCGCTCGGTGCGACGCATTCGGATCTCGCGTTCACCGGCAAATATGCCGTCCAGGGCAACTACAACGGCTTCGAGATCTGGGACATCTCGAATCCCGTCAAGCCCGTGCTGGCGAGCAGCTACGTGTGCCCGGCGTCGCAGAATGACGTCTCGGTCTACAAGAACCTGCTGTTCATGTCCTCCGAGTCCGGGGGCAGCCGGGTCGACTGCAAGTTCGGCGGCGTCCCTGATCCCATCAGCAAGGAACGCGTGCGCGGCATTCGGATCTTCGACATCACGGACGTAAAGACCCCCAAGCTCCTGACGAGCGTCCAGAACTGCCGAGGCTCGCACACGCATACGGTGCTCGAAGATCCGAAGGACAAAGAAAACATCTATATCTACATTTCCGGCAGTTCGGGCGTTCGGTCGCCTGAAGAGGTGCCCGGCTGTGTTCAGGATGCGACGGACCCGAATACGTCGCTCTTCCGTATCGAGATCATCAAGGTTCCGCTGAAGGCGCCCCAGACCGCCGCGATCGTGAGCGGCGCGCAGATCTTCACGGGACTCACGCGGGCGCCGGGGAACCCCGATCGGCAGGCTGCTGACCAGGCTGAAGCCGCGGCCCGTGCCGCCGCGCGCGGTGGTGCAGCGGCCGGCGCGGCTGGCGCAGCCGGAGGAGCGGCGGCCCGCGGCGGCGCGGCCGGTGGTGGGGCGGCCGGCGGTGGTGCCGCTGGTGCTGGTGCTGCTGGCGGAGCGGTCGCTGGAGGCGCGCCCGCGGCTGGCGGTGGGCGAGGTGGCGGACGCGGTGGCCTCCCTCCCAACGTGGGCCCATCGCAGTGCCACGACATCACGGTCTACCCGGGCGTCGGGCTTGGCGGCGGCGCGTGCGGCGGCTACGGACTTCTGCTCGACATCCGCGAGCCGACGCATCCGGTGCGCATGGATTTCGCCGGCGATCCGAATATGGCCTTCTGGCATTCGGCGACGTTCAGCAACGACGGCACGAAGGTGCTGTTCTCGGACGAGTGGGGCGGCGGCGGCGGGCCGAAATGCCGCGCGACCGATCGTCCGGAGTGGGGCGGCAACGCCCTCTTCACGATTGAGAAGAACAAGCTCGTGTTCCAAAGCTACTACAAGATTCCCGGCACCCAGACATCTGAAGAGAACTGCGTCGCGCATAACGGATCGCTCATCCCGATCCCCGGCCGTGACGTGATGGTGCAGGGCTTCTACCAGGGTGGCATCACGGTCTTCGACTGGACCGACGTCAAGAAGCCGACCGAGATCGCGTTCTTCGACCGCGGCCCCGTGGACGCCACGAGAATGATCAGTGCGGGCTCCTGGTCGGTGTACTGGTACAACGGCGTGCTCGTGAGCTCGGAGATCAGGCGCGGCCTCGACATCTACGAGCTCGTGCCGAGTCCGCACGTCTCGCAGAACGAGATCGACGCGGCCAACACGGTGAAGCTCGAGTTCCTGAACGCGCAGGGCCAGCCGAAGTTCGTGTGGCCGCCAAGCTTCGCGAAGGCGAAGGCGTTCGTCGATCAGCTCGAGCGATCGAAGGGCCTCGCCCCGGCGAGAATCACCGCGGTGCGAAGCGCGCTGTCGGCCGCCGAGAAGCAGAGCGGCGCGGCGCAGAAGACCGCGCTCAGTCAGCTCGTGACGTCGCTGAATGCGGACGCGTCGGGTTCGTCGGATGCGGCCAAGGTGAAGATGCTGTCGGCCGCGGTCGCCGAACTGGCGAAGTAGCGCCCGCGGCCCGCGCGAGGTGCCGGGGCCCCCAACGCGGCAGCCGCGTTGGGGTGGCCGTAGCGAGTCTGCGAGCGCCGGAGCGCGAGCGAGCGGGGGTGGGGCCCCGCGAGACTAACAAAAGAAGACAGACGAAAGGCTCAAAGACGCAAAGGCTCAGAGGCGGAAGGCACGGAATGATCGTGCCTTCCGCCTTATCTTTTAGGAACGAGCAGGACCGAGGTTATGCCGTTCGCATCCCCGCTGCGCTCGCTCGTCCGTAGCCGCTGGCTCTCGCTTTCGGTCGTGGCCACGATCGCGCTGGGGGTCGCAGCGCTCACCACGACGTTTGGGATCGTCAACGCGGCGCTCTTCCGCCAGCCGCCATTCCACGACGCCGCGCGCCTCGCGATGCTGTACCTCGAGCGCAGACCCGAGGGCGAACCGCCGCGGCAGGAGCGGTGGTCGTTCGCCCGGTTCCAACTTCTGCAACAGTCGCAGCAGAGCTTTGAGCAGATCGCGAGCTATTCACCCGCGACGATTACCCTGGCGGGTGATGACGGCGCAGAACTCGTGTACGCCGAGCGGGTGTCGGCGTCGTACTTTTCGCTCTTGCGCGTCGGCGCATCGCGGGGACGCCTGTTCACCGAGGACCACGACGTCGCGGAGCGTCCATCACCGGTCGCGGTACTGAGCCACGGACTGTGGACGCAACGCTGGAATGGGGATCCGGGGATGGTCGGACGCACGATCCGCCTCAACGGTGTCCCTTTCGACGTGATCGGCGTTCTCCCACCCGGGTTTGCCGGCCTCTCCGGCCGCGCCGAGGTGTGGATTCCGCGAACGGTCTCGCCCCAGGTCACCTACGCCGAGTACCTCACGACGAACCAGAACTTCATCAGCGCCGTCGGCCGGCTGCGGACGGAGGTCGGGCTCGACGCCGCTCGGGTCGAGCTTGCGGTCCTCGGCGCCGAGATCAATCGCGCGCTGCCGAGCAATCCACGGGTCCCACAGGAGCGTGTGACCGCGACCGCGGTTTCGATCAATGACGCGCGCGTGGACAAGACCATCCGGCGCTCGCTCCTCGTGCTGTTGTGCGGCGTCGCGCTGCTGCACCTGCTGGCGTGCGCCAACGTCGCCAACCTGCTGCTCGGGCGCGCGGCGGCGAGGCAGCGCGAGTACGCGATGCGCGTCGCACTCGGCAGCAGCGCGAGCCGTCTCTTCACGCTCATTCTGGGGGAGGGGAGTGTCCTCGCGGCCGTCGGCGGCGTGCTCGGCATCCTGCTGGCAACGTGGACCAGCGCGCTCGTGGCGCCACCCGCCAGCGCATGGAGGAACTTCTACGGAGGCCTCGCGCCGTTCGACGCGCCCGCCTTCTCAACCGTCGAGGTGGCTTTCGGGGCCGGGCTCGCCGTCGCGACAGCCCTGCTTGTCGCGCTGGCGCCGGCGATGAGCGCCTTTCGCATCGACGTGTCGTCGGCCATCAAGGCGAGCCGGCGAAGCGTCGCGGGCGGAGGACTCTCGCTGCGCCGCCCCTCCGCGCGCGGTGTCATCGTCGGCATCGAGGCGGCGCTCGCGACGCTGCTTGTCGTCGCGGCAGGACTCCTGGTCGACAGTTTCCAGCGGATGCAGCGGGCGCAGATCGGCGTCGAGCCGGCTCACGTGCTGACCTTCTGGGTGATCCCGTCCGAGGCGCGAATCCCGCCCGCAACCGCGCCAACATTCATTGCGCGCCTGCTCGACGCTCTGACGCGCGTGTCCGGTGTGCAGGCGGCGAGCGTGGACGGCGGCGGGCCGCTCAGCGGGACGGCCAACAGCACGCTTTACATCGAAGGCCGGCCAGGACCTCCCACCGGCCAGGCGCCTCCGGTGCTTCGACACTACATCGCACCCGATCATTTCCGGACGCTTGGCATTCCAGTGCGGCGCGGCCGCGTGTTCACGCCGGCCGATACCGCCACGGCTCCCCGTGTGGCGGTGATCAGCGAGACGGCGGCGCGGCGGTTCTGGCCCAACGAGGATCCGATCGGCCAGCGTGTGTGGTTCGGCGGCGGCAGCAGCTTCAATAGTCCGGAGTCGAGCGCGGAGATTGTCGGCATTGTCGCGGATGTCGTGTACGAGCCGCTCGACCGGCCGCCGAACTTCGCAAGCTTCTATACGCCGTATACGCAATTCACGTACGCGTCCCGCATGGTCTTCCTGCGCACCGCGGGGAATCCAATGTCGGTCGTGCCGGACGTGCGCCGGGCGATCGCCTCCGTGGACCCGGAGATTGCGATGCAGGATGTGCGGCCGCTGACGGACCTGGTGACCGGATCGTGGGCGCGCCAACGGTTCGAGGCGATTCTGTTCGGCGGTTTTGGAGTGGCCGGACTCCTCCTGGCGGCCAGCGGCATCTTCGCCGTCCTGGCCTATGCGGTGGAGAGGCGGACTCATGAGTTCGGCATTCGCATGGCGCTCGGCGCCAATCCCGGCCGTATCGTGTCGCAGGTCCTCCGCGAGGGTCTGGCGTTTCCAGTGATTGGAGTCCTGGCGGGCCTGGCCGCGTCGGTGGCATTCACGCGCGTCCTGCAATCATCGCTGTACGAGATCTCGCCGTTGGAGCCGAGCGTGCTCATCGGCATGACGGCCCTGCTGCTGATCGTCGCAGCCCTGGCTTGCCTGGCTCCGGCGTGGCGCGCCACGAGCGCGGACCCAATCGAGGCGCTTCGGTCGGAGTAGCCTTACTTGGCATTACAAAGTTATTTACTGTAACTAAATCGTGCGGCGCACTGCCCGAACTGCACCTCGGCTGTCGGTGTGGGGTGTAAGGAACTCGGTCTATCTCTTCGTCCGCAGATCGAACGCGGCCATCTCCTGCAGATTCCTGACGAGTAGATACCCATCCGCAAGCGCGGGGTGGTTCCAGGTCTTACCGTCGAGCGCGGAGAATCGTGAAATCTCGTCGTGTTTGGCGGGCGTCGCACGCACCAGCGCGAGGTCGCCGTCCTCGGTCAGGACGATGATGTGGCCGCTCGCGAACACGATCTGGCCGTAGCCGTACCGTCCGCCCTTCCACTTCACGTCGCCCGTGGCCGCATCGAGACAGGTCAGGATCGCTTCGTCGAGACCGTAAATGAAGCCTTCGTGCAGCACTGAGCTCGTGAACTTGTTCTTCATCCGCGTGTTGCGCCAGATTTCGCGCACGGCGAACTTGTTCCTGGCGCGCGTGATCTCCAGCAGGGCGGCGCCGATACCGTAGCTCGACGAGACGAACACGCGGCTGTCGCTGACGATGAGCGGCTGCGAGGCGTTGATGCCCATCTGCGTGGCCCAGGGGTACTGCCAGAGCAGTTCGCCCTTGCCCGGCGTGAGTCCGATCAGCCGCGTCGCGGTGAGCACGACGAGCTGGCGCGTGTCGGCGAGCGTGACGAGCATCGGCGACGAGTACGCCTGCTGATCGCTTTCCGCCGACCAGATGCGGTCGCCGCTTCGTCGATCGTAGGCCACCACTGATTTCCCGTTTCGCGCACCCGGCAACACGATCACCGCATCATCGACAATCAACGGGGCGGCAGACATGCCCCACTGAAGATTGGCCGCGCCGGTGTCCTGGAGGATGTTGGTGCGCCAGAGCATCCGGCCGGTGTCGTCCTCGAGGCATTGCAGCTCGCCGTGCGCGCCGATAGCGTAGACGCGTCCGTCGAACCAGGTCGGCGTCGCGCGCGGGCCGTCGCCGCCCATGACTTCCTGGAACAACCCGTCCCACGAGTGCGTCCACAACTCGCGGCCGGTCACGACGTCGTAGGCTGCCACGACTTCCTTCGAGCGGCGCTGCTCGATCGTGAACGCGCGGCCGTGCGCGATGACGAACGACGCATAGCCGCCGCCCACCGGCTGCTTCCAGACTGGGCTCAGTCCTTCGGCCGGCCAGGCCGTCAGGATCGGCATTTCCTGGTAGCGGCCGTCGCGCGCCGGGCCGCGAAAGTCCGTCCAGTACGCGCGCGGATCGCCGCTCACCCCCACGCCCGCGGGCCGGATGGCCGGCGGCGCGTCGGCCGGATTCGTCGCGTCCGAGACGACCGCAGGCGGAAGTGAGGGCGCGGTCGTGGCCGGCATGCTCGCGCGCTGCGCGGCGCGATGGCGCTCGATCTCGTCGGCCACCGACTCGGCCGATTTCACGAATCCGAGCGACGTCTGTCCGCCGCCGCTGACCAGAATCCTCAGGCCGAAGAACCAGTAGAGGATCGTCGAGACGAGGGCCAGGACGACGATGAAGATCGCGGTCTTCTTGAGAATGCGCTTCAGCAAAGCCAGGGTTCCGGTGCGTTTATCCCCACCCGAACAGAAACGCGCTGGGGATCGCGCACGCGTTCGTCGCGACAATCATGGCCCAGGATGCCCGCGGCCGGGCCGCCAAAAGCACATTCGCGGCGATCGCGAGCGGCAGGAGCACCCGGGTGAAGGCCCCAGGGGTGCCCTCCCAGACGACGGCGTGCGTCACCAGGCCAAGCACCAGATAGGACGCACCGACAAACGCCCAGGCCGACCGTTTCCCGGGCCGCAGGAGCTCCCGCACAATCCAGGCGCCTTGAGCAAGAAAGGCCACCACGGCCAGCGCGGACGCGAGATTGAGGATCTCGAACGGCGCTCGTGCGAGGTCCGTCCTGACCTGATTCAGCTTCCAGAGAAGTCCTGACAACGGGGCTGAGATTTGGCCCGGATTCGTGAACGCCTGGGCGAAATAGATCGATCGCAGGTAGTCCACCCACAGCGCGAGCGGCGCCACGCAAATGAGCGCCGCGGCGGAGAGGAGAAGCCAGCCGCGCCAATCCCGCCGGGCAAACCTGCCGAGGAGCGTCGCGGCGAACAGGCTCGTCTCGCGGCCGAGTCCAGCGAGACCGACGATGGCCAGCGCGATGATGGGATGACGTGGCAGGCGCTCGGCAACGGTGACCGCAATTGCGATGAGCAGCGCGCTTGGGCCGTCGGGGAGCGCATAGCGCACCGACGACAGCATGCCCGGCGACAGCAGGCATCCCGCCCAGAGGACGAACGCGCGAGGTGTGGACGGCCTCATCCATCGGCACAGCAGCCACGCCATCAGCAGCCAGACGACAACGTTCTGAATCGCGTAGGCCTTCAGAATCCACGCGGGCCGGCCGAAGCCGAGCGCGTACGCCGTCCAGGAAAACAGGATGCGCCGCGCACGATAGGCCGGGTTGTCGAGCGCGCGATCGATCGCCGGATCCCGCAGCAGTGGATCGACCGCCAGTTGCGCGTAGAACATGCCGTCGTAGCCGCTCGGCGCGGGGTTGTCGTAGTGCGGCGCGTTCTGCACGGCCGGGATTTCGTAGGCATGTCCGGCGGCAGGGAAGTCGATGAAGGCGGTGAAGCCGAAGGGTGGATGGTAGTATCTCGTCACGCTCGCGAGGAACGCCGCGACGACGAGCGCGTACGTCGCGATCCATTGCCCCCGCCGAAATGGCACGCGCCTATCGTACTCGGACAGTTCTGCTGCTCGCGCTCGCCGTTGCCTTCTGTAAACCGGCGGATCGCGTCCCGGTCGCAGTGGTCGATCTACTCGACATGTTTCCCTCCGCCGAGCGCCGCGCGGCGCTTCCAGTAGACGTCGCGATCCGCGTCGACTTGGGTGGACCTGCCGGCGATATTCGTCCGATGATCTTGACGGCCACGCCTGCGCGTGTGATCTGGTCCACACGTCTTCCCGCGCGTGCTCGGCTCGAGACCGCGGTCATGCTCGCCGACGATGGGCATGGCCTGCAAAGTGGCAGCGCGACGGCCCGGATTGGGATCTCGGACGATCGCCGCTACGAACAACTCGCGAACATTTCGCTCGATGGCTCCGCGCGGCCGCGTGCCTGGCAGACGGTCTCAATCGATCTCGGCGGCTACTCTGGCTGGCAATGGAGCCTGTTCTATCGTCCGTGGGAACGCACGTGGCGGCTGATCTTCAGCGCCGATGGCGAGCGCGGGGGACATATCGCGTGGGCGAGGCCGATCGTGCAAGGGACGCGGTTCGGCCCTTGAGGGACCGGCTCGCGGCCGACCTGCCCGCTCGCAGACCGTCGAGTCGACCCCGATGCCGGCCGCGGCCTCCGGCTCGAACCCGCTGCCTTCGTTCGCTCGGATTGCGAACTCACGCAGAACGCGCCACTCCGCACACGGCGGAGCTTGGCGCGTGCGGTCACTGTCTCGCGGTAGGCGTCGGCCGCGAGCCTGTCCCTCAAGCAGTCGAACGGAACGTCTGTTGCCGGTCTGGTGTCGAGCCCGGTGTCTAATCGAGCGAGACCTTCGTCAGCGGTTGGTTTTGACGACGGCTCTCCTTGCCGATGTCAGACCTCAGGAGCAAGGGTCTGACGCTCGACGCAATCGAGATCAACACAGATCCGCCATCCTCTCCGTGACGATCTCGTTCGGCGATCACGGTTCGAGATTTTTCGCCTGGTGAAACGAGTGAATAGGAATCGCTACGCTGCGAGTCGTGACTGCGGTTCGGCCTTTGAGGGAGACGATCGCGGCCGACATGCGCCGCGAGACATTGACCCTCGAGGCTCTTGCCGTGTCGGTCGCGGTCGACTTGGACTGACGCGATGTGCGTCAGTACGAACCCGCGCCGCAGGGAGCGAGGATTGCCCGCGCCAAGCTCCGCCGTGTGCGGAGTGGCGCGGTCAGCGTCAGGATGCAATCCGAGCGAACGGAGGCCGCGGGTTCGAGCGTCACGTCCCGGAGACCGCGACCGACACGGCAGGAGCCTCGAGGGTCTGCGAGCGGCGGGCTCCCCGGGCGGCCGCGAGCGTCTCCCTCAATGGCCGAACCGAACCTCGGATATGGACGTCAGCGGAACGCAGCGGCTCTGTGATCGAGTCACCAGATCCGGACGCGCTTCGACGGCTCGACGTACATCTTGTCGCCCGGTTTCACGTCGAAGGCTTCGTAGAACGCATCGATGTGGCTGAGCGGGCCCACCGCGCGAAATTCTGACGGCGAATGCGGGCCGGTGAGCGTGAGCTGCCGAAGAAAGCCTTCGCGCTCCTTCGATCGCCAGACCTGCGCCCAGCCCATGAAAAAGCGCTGATCGCCGGTGAGGCCGTCGATGACTGGAGCGGGACGGCCGGCACGCGAGAGGGTGTAGGCGCGGTACGCGACCTGGAGGCCGGCCAGATCGCCGATGTTCTCGCCGAGCGTCAGCGAGCCATTGATGTGGAGACCGGGGAGGGGACTGTACCGGTCGAATTGTTCGACGAGTCCCCCCACACGGCGACGATATTCCTGGTCGTCGCGCGGCGTCCACCAGTCGCGCACGGCGCCCTGGCTGTCGAAGTGACGGCCGCGGTCGTCGAACGCGTGGCTGATTTCGTGACCGATCACCGCGCCAATCGCGCCGTAGTTCACCGCCTCGTCGGCGTCGGGCTCGAAGAACGGCGGTTGCAACATCGCGGCCGGAAACACGACCTCGTTGATCGCCGGGTGATAGTAGGCGTTCACGGTCTGCGGGGTCACCAGCCACTCGGTCAGGGCCGATGGCCGGGTGAGCCACGTGAGCCGGTGGTCGCTTTCGGAGCGCTGGGCCCGCTGAACGTTGCCGACGAGGTCGTCGGCACGAATCACGAGCCCGCGGTAGTCGCGCCACCGATCGGGAGAGCCGATCTTCGTGGACAGCCGCGAGAGCTTCTCGAGCGCCTGACGCCGGGTGCCGTCCGTCATCCACGCCACGGCCTCGATCGACGTTCGGTATGCCTCGATGAGATTCCTGACGAGCGCGTGCATGCGCGCCCGGGCCTCGGGCGGGAAGTGCCGCTCGACGTAGAGCCGGCCGACCGCCTCGCCGAGATAGGTATTGACGAGGCCGACACCGCGGCGCCACCGGGTGCGCGGCATTTCCTGGCCGACGAGGGCGCGGCCGAAGAATTCGAAGCGCGCGTCGCTGAAGGCCCGACTGAGAAACGGCGCGCGGTTCGTGACGTGGCGCGCGAGAAGCCACGCCTTCCAGGTGTCGAGGGGTGTCGTCGGCACCATCGCCGAGAAGCTGACGAAAAAGCTCGGTTGGGCAATGACGACAACCGTCGTCGGCGAGATGCCCTGGGGCCGGGCCCACGCCCACCAGTCGAAGCCCGGCATCCTGTAGCGCAGGCCGTCGATGGTGAAGACGTTGTTGGTCTTGAGCGGATCGCGTCCCGCCTCGGCCGACCACTGCACTCTGGCGAGCGCGGTTTCGAGCCCGAGCACGGCCCTCGCATCGCGCGCGGGGTCGGGCCGATGGGTGAGTGTGAAAACGCGTGTCAGGTACGCCTCGTACGCAGCCCGCGATTCGGCAAGTTTGGGATCGGCCGACAGGTAGTAGTCACGATCGGGCAGCATCGTGCCGCCCTGCGAGAGATTGAGCGCCGGGCGCTCCCGCCGGCCGGTCTCGGCGGACACGACCGTGACGAACGCGCCGGTCGTCCCGATCGACTGCAGGTAGCCAGCCTGCGCGGCGAAATCCCGGGTCGTGCGAATCGCCTCGATTCTGTCGAGCACCGGCTGGATCGGTGTCGCGCCGAGCCGTTCGAGGCGCGCCTCATCCATGAGGCTCCCGTAGAGATCGGACACCTGCTGCGGTACCGATCCCTGGCGCCGGCCGGGCAGGGCCCGCAACTCTTCGACGATCGCGAGGATATCGGCGTCGACCTTGTCGACGAGCTCGATGAACGCCGCATATGACGAGCGTTCGGGCGGAATCTCGGTGCGCGCCAGCCATCCGCCGTTGACGTGGCGGTACAGATCGTCCTGTGGCCGAACCGAACGATCGAACGATTTCGTGTCAAGCCCCGAGCGCGGTGCCGGCTGGGCAGACATGTAGGCCGGCCCTTCCGCCTTCGCTAAAGCTACGGCGGACCGCCAAAGCCTTGGCGGAGGCTGGTCAGGGCCGGCGATAGGGCGGGGCTGAAGCCCCGCCCTACACGTAAGAGCAACGATCACCGCGATCACCGCGATGGCACCCGCGGCCCGCACCGGTCACTCCTCCGGCATCACCGACACGCGCACGTCCTTGACGCCGCGGCCCGACGTCGCCGTGACCTCGAGCCGGAGCCGGCCGTACTCGACGACATCGCCCTGCACGGGCGGCCGGCCGAGCCGCGCGAGCACCAGCCCGCTCAGGCTGTCCACATCCTCGTGTTCGAGATCGAGATCCAGAAACTGACCGAGCTCGTCCAGCCGAACGGTGCCGGCGGCGCGGATCGTTCCATCCGGCATCCTCGAAATCGGCGGTTCGGCGCTCGCGCCCTCGTCGATCTCGCCGACGACCTCCTCGAACAGATCTTCGAGACTCAGGATCCCGGCCGTGCCGCCATGCTCGTCGATGACCACCGTCATGTGCGCGTTCGCCTGCTGCATCCTCGTCAGCACATCGTCGAGCAGCGCCGTCTCCGGGACGACCGGAAGGCGTCTGATGTCCGCCTGCCCGATCGCTGCATTCTGGAGCAGTTTTCGGAGCAGGTCCTTGACGTGCACCATCCCGACGATGTGATCGAGGTCCTTCTCGTACACCGCATAGCGGGTATGCCGGTGCTTCGCGATGATCTTGCGGATCTCGTCCGGCTGCGCGCCGAGCGGGATGCCCGCGATGCGCACGCGCGGCACCATCACCTGGCCGGCGGTGAGTCCTCCGAACTCGAACAGCTCGCGCAGCAGGCGGCCGGATTCGGCGCGGAGCGCACCGCCCTCTTCGCTCTCCTCGACGATGAGCTGCAGCTCCTCCGGCGTGTACACCTGCTCGTGAACATTCTGCTGGCGCTCGATGCCGACGAGGCGAAGGCACGCGCGTGCACCCGCGCTGGAGAGCTTGACGAGCGGATAGAGCAGTATCAGCGTCAGCCGCATCGGCCACGCCGTGATACGTGCCACGGCGACCGGGCGCTGGAGCGCCAGCCCTTTTGGCACCATCTCGCCGAAGACGATGTGCGCGAGGGTCAGGACGCCGAGTGAGATCGTCGCGGCCAGCGCGGCGCCGCCAATCGTCGGAATCCGGCCGACCACGGGCTCGAGGAGATCGGTAAGACGGTGCTCGCCGTACATCCCGAGGCCGAGGCTCGCGAGCGAGATGCCGAGCTGGGCGGTCGCGATGTACCGATCCTGCCGCATCGGCGACTGGAGAATGTTGAGCACGGTCCGGGCAAACCGGTCGCCAGTCGCGGCGCTCCGCTCGAGCGCCGGCCGTGGCGCCGCGAGAAGCGCGAACTCCGCCGCGACGAAGACGCCGTTGACGACAACGAGAGCGAGACAGATGAGCAGCACTTCGGTGATGCCCATCTCACACCTTGGACGGATGTCCGACGTTGGTCCCGAGAAGCTCCGCCAGGACGTCCTGGATCGTGATGAGGCCGAGCGCGTGCCCCTGCGCTTCGACGATGGCCTGATGCGCACGCCGCTCGCGGAGCAGCGCCAGGATGCGATCCGCCGGGAGGTCCGGCGCCAGCCGCACGAGCGGCCGGATCAGCCGTTCGAGCGAGACGGGCCCTTCGGCGACATACCGCTCGACGAGATCCTTGACGCGGAGCGTGCCGACGATCTGATCGCGCTCGCCGCGGTAGATCGGAATCCGGCTGAACGGACTCGTCGTGACGGTCCGAACGATTGTGTCCCACGGCGCATCCACCGGCAGCAGCGTGAGCCGGTCGAGCGGCACCATGAGATCGCGCGCCGAGCGCAGGCCGAGCCGAAGCGCGCGGTGAAGCCGCTGCTGCTCTTGCGGCTCGAGCAGGCCGCCGTCACGGCTCTCGGCGATCAGCAGCTCGATTTCGTCGGGCGAGTGCAGATGGCCGTGAGTCGTCGCCGTCGATCCCAGCAGCTTGAGCACCGCGATCGACATGCCGTTCAACAGCCACAGAAAAGGCCGGAAGACCGCCAGCGACCATTGCATCGGCAGGACGGTACCGAGCGCGGCCTGCGTCGGGTACTGGAGGGCGAGCGCTTTCGGCACGAGCTCGCCCATGATCAGCTGTCCGGCGGTGAGCACGACGAGGACGACGACGGACGCCGCCGACAGGGCCGACCCCGCGTCGAGCGCGAACCAGGTGCCCATCAGCGGCGTCAGCGTGACGGTGATCGTCGCCTGCGCGAAGGCGCCGAGCATCAAGCTCGACAGCGTGATGCCGATTTGCGACGCGCCGACGTAGCGATCGAGCGCGGCCGGGGTTTCGACGTAGGGCAGCAGGCGCTGCGCGAGCCAGTTGCCGTCCTCGGCCATCCGCCGCACGCGGCTGCGCCGCGCGCCCACGGCGCCGAACTCGGCCGCGACGTAAAGCGCATTCGCGAAGACGAACAGCGCGACGCCGAACAGGGCGGACGGCACGAAGAACGATCGTAGTGCTTTTTACTGCGAGATGCCTCCGACGAGGGTCGGCGGAAAGACCTGATGGCTCAGCGTGCCTTCGAACTGGAGATCACCGGAGCCGCCGCTCAGGATCTGCATCTGCACGCTCACGGCGAACGTGTCGTTGCCGTTGTTGAAAAGCGATCCACCGGTGACGATTCCGGTGAACCGGCGGCCGTTCAACAGCCGCAGCGACCAGACGCCGCCCGTGATGTCGGCCGTCTCACCCGGATCGGGCAACGGCTCGTGTTTGGCGCCGACAGTGACCACGCCAATCGAAAACGGGTTGAGGTTGACCTGACCGACGAACAACCCGGTGAAGATCGCCGCGCCGCAAATGGACTGCGGACACAGCTCCAGGCCCGAGACCTGGCCCTGGATGACGGGAAGCGAGCTGGCCCGGACGGGAACGGTCCCGGCGATCACCAGCACCGTCAGGACAGAGAACGACACCAGACGTTTCTTCACGGAATCCTCCTGCCGCAGCACACCCGCGGCCGAGCTACCAGAGGTTAAGAAAGGAGCGCGCGCATACTAACACGCGAAGCGCCGAGCTGCCGCTGGTAGGATGTCGGCGAGAAGACAGAGCGCCTGCGGCTCCGCGCGAGGATCGCGAGTCCGCGAGCGCCGGAGCGCGAGCGGGGGTGGGGCCCCGCGAGCACTCAAGAAAGAGAGTGGCCATGATTCAGGAATTCAAAGACTTCGTGAACCAGGGCAACGCGATCGATCTCGCGGTCGGCGTAATCATCGGCGCGGCGTTCGGGAAGATCGTCAACTCGATCGTCAACGATCTGATCATGCCCCTCGTCTCGCTGGCTCTTGGGCGCGTGGACTTTCAGAACATGTTCGTGCCGCTGGCCGGCCAGACCGCGCAGGTGATCGAAGAGGCCAGGAAGGCGGGCGCGGTGATTGCCTACGGGGCCTTCATCAACACCATCGTCGAGTTCTTGATCGTCGCGTTCTCGATCTTTCTCGTGGTGAAACAGATCAATCGGTGGCGCGGGCCGGCGCCAAAGAAGGCGTAGCGGAGATCGAATGCGCGTGAACAGACGACTCGGGGCCCGGGCAATCGCCATTGGCGCGCTGATCGGCGGCGGGCTCGCGGTCGGAGCGCAGCAGAAGCTCTACTGGGGCGACGAGGTCCCGCCGGGCTGGACGGGGACGTGGCCGGCGGAAGTGCAGACGGTCGCGGAACGGACCGGCTACACGCGGACGATGTCGTCGCTCCAGAACATCGAGTTCATCACGGCGCTCCGGGCCCGGCGTGAGAACCTGCACGTGGTGAACATGTTCATCAGCCCGCAGCGGAAGGCGGCGCCGGCGATGGTGATCGCCAACCCGCGGGTGACGTCCGCCCAGGACGCCCGCGCGTCAGGCAAACCCGTCCTGTTTCTCTTCGGCAATATCCACCCGCCCGAGTCGGAGGCCGCCGAAGCGCTTCAGATGATCGCGCGGGACCTCACGATTGGCTCGCGCAAGCAGCTGCTGCAGAACCAGATCGTCGTCATTGCGCCCATCTTCAACGTCGACGGGACGGACACGTTCGTCACCCAGAACGGGTCGCTCGGCAGCGAGACGCCGCACATTTTCGGGACGCGCGAGAACGCCGCCGGGCTCGACCTCAATCGCGACGCGGTCAAGCTCGAGACTGTCGAAGCGAACGGGATGTACCGGCTCCTGAACGAATGGGATCCGGTCCTGCTGCTCGACGGCCATCTCATGAGCCGCGTGAACCACGGCTACGCGAACACGTACGGCACGACGACGGTGCCCGCGGCTTCACCGGGCCCGCGCGACTACACACACGACACGCTGTTTCCGGCCGTGCGCGACATGGTCCGCAAACAGTTCGGCCTCGAGGTCTTCACGCACGCGCTCTTCACGCCCAACACCTGGCCGCCGACCGGGTGGAGCCATGACCGCGCCGCCTGGACCGTCGAAGCGAAGTTCATCGTCAACGACTACGGACTTCGGAACCGGCTCGCGATCATCACCGAGACGCCCGGTCAGCCGACGTTCGAGCGCCGCATCTACGCGCAGTACGCCTACATCGCCGCGCTTCTCGAGTACACCAATGCGCACGCGAAGGAAATACAGGCGGTCGTGAAGGCCGCTGATGAGAAAACCGTGGCCGACGTGCAGGCGCGCGCCGAGTCCGGCGAGCTTCGCAACTGGCTCGACGGCGAGTACCGGTCGCGCGGGAAGATCGAAGTCCTGGGGTACCGAACGAACGTCGCGGAGTACCGGCCCGGCACGAGCTTTCTCAGCACACGTCCGGGCACGGGGTCGGGTCCACCGGAGACCGTCAAGGGCGTGGACGATTTGACGATGCCGGTCGGCACACGTGATGCGGTCGTCCCTCGCGCGTACGTGATTCCCGCCGAGCTCACGGCGATCGTGACGAAGCTCCGCGCCCACAACATTCGCGTCCAGGCGCTCGAGCGAATCCTGAAAGCCGAAGGCGAGGAGTTTCTGATCAAAGGCATGCGCACCGCCCGCAGCGGCGGCTACGATATGACCGTGCTCGACGGCACGATGTCGCCGCTCGTCACTCGGGACTTTCCGGCCGGCACGTTCTACCTCGACATGGCGCAGCCGATGGCCAACGCCGCGTTCTACTACCTGGAGCCGCAGGCCCGCGACGGGTTCGTCGGCTGGGGCGTGATGAACGAGATCCTGCGGCCGCTGACCGCGGGTGGGCGTCAGGCGACGTATCCGATCTTCAAGATGCGGCGCGAAGTGAAGTAATGGGACGTCCGCCGGCTACTTGATCGGCGTGTAGCCGTAGAGAACGACACCGATCGGATCGCCGATCTTGAGCGTGTTCCCGGGGTCTCCCGCGGCCACGAGCGCCGTACGGGCCGGCCCGCGATGACATCGCAAGCAGATCTCTTCAGACGCGCGCACGGGTCGCGCGGTGAAGTTCCAGCCCGCCTTCACGAAGTCGTAGACGTCGCTCTTCTCGAACGCGCGCATTGCCCGCGCGCTTTCGTCCCACAGATCCATCGATCGCGGCCCCGGATTGCCAGCCGGGGACGAAGCGGCTGACGTGATCAGCACCGGCCCCTTGATCAGCGCCCACGCCAGGTCCGCCGTCAGGTCAGCGGGCTGAGGCTTCTCGCGCAGCGGGTGGGCGGATTTGGAGTTCAATCCGCCCTACGTAAAGATGGACGGAGAAGGCGCCGATGGCTTTGAATCCTGGAACGCGTCTCGGTCCATACGAAGTCGGTGAGCAGATCGGCGCGGGAGGCATGGGCGAGGTCTACCGGGCGCGTGATCCTCGCCTCGGACGAGACGTCGCCATCAAAATCATCGCGGCGGCGCCTGACAGCGACCTGCTGGCGCGGTTCGAGCGTGAGACGCGCGCCACCGCGGTCCTCGCGCACCCCAATATTCTGACGATCTTCGACGTCGGCACGCACGACGGATTGCCGTTTCTCGTATCAGAGTTGCTCGACGGTCAGACACTGGGCCGCAAGCTCGCGGCGGGCCCGCTCGAACCGGCGCGTGTCGTCGAACTCGCGCTTCAGCTCGTCCGCGGCGTCGCGGCCGCGCACGCCCTTCGAATCGTCCACCGCGATCTCAAACCCGAGAACCTGTTCGTCACGGGCCGAGGCACGCTCAAGATCCTCGACTTCGGGCTGGCCAAGCTGAAGTCGTCCGAGTACGGCGATCCCGCGATGTCCACGATTGAAACGAGCGATCCGAGCAAGCTGATCGGCACGCCGGCCTACATGGCGCCGGAGCAGCTTCGCGGACAGCTGGTGGACGAGCGCGCCGATATTTTTGCCATCGGCACGGTGCTCTACGAAATGGTGAGCGGGCGGCATCCGTTCCGCCGCGAGAGCCCGGTCGGCACGCTGAGCGCGATCCTGCACGATGCTCCGCCGGCGCTCGAGCCCACGAGCCCGTACCCGTCGTCGATGGAGCGCGTGCTCCGGCACTGCCTCGAGAAGGACCCTGCCGATCGATTTCAGACTGCAGGCGATCTGGCGTTCGCCCTCGAATCGATCATGGGCGAGTTGCGGCAACCGGCCGCGGACGTGCCCACCAGCCGTGAGCCGCAATCGACGTCGTCGATCGCCGTGCTGCCGTTCGCGGACATGAGTCCGACGCGCGATCAGGCGTACCTCTGCGAAGGCATCGCGGAGGAACTCATCAACGTGCTGGCTCGCGTGCCCGGTCTGCGCGTGGCCGCGCGGAGCTCGTCGTTTCAGTTCAGGGCCTCGGCAGTGGACGTGCGTGCCGTCGGTGCCCGGCTCGGCGTCGCCACGGTGCTCGAGGGCGGCGTGCGGAAAGCGGGCGACCGCCTGCGGGTCACCGTGCAGCTCGTCGACGTCGCCGACGGCTATCAGCGCTGGTCGCACCGGTTCGACGGCAAGCTCGAAGACGTCTTTGCGATCCAGGACGAGATCGCCGAGCGCGTTGCGGTGGCGCTCGGCAGCCTGCTGACGGATCACGAACGCGAGGCGCTGCGCCGGCCGGAAACGGCCCCGGAGACGTACGAGTTCTTCCTGCGCGGCCGTCAGCTGGTCAATCAGTCGCGCGGCCAGTCGTTCATGATGGCCAAGCAGATGTTCGAACAAGCCATCGAACGCGATCCGCAGTACGCGCCGGCGTACGCGGGACTGGCCGACGTCCACGCCTGGTTCTACACGTGGTGGGGCGGCAGCGACGCCGACTACGACGCGGCCGATCGCGCGAGCCGGAAGGCGCTCGAGCTGGCGTCCGATCTGTCCGAAGCGCACACCTCCCGCGGATTCGTGCTGTCGCTGGTGCACAAATACGAGGAATCGGAGCGGGAATTCCATGAAGCGCTTCGGCTGAACCCGTTGTCGTTCGAGGCCCACTACATCTACGCCCGGATGTGCTTTGGCTGGGGCCGCATCCAGCGGTCCGCCGAGCTGTTCCGCCGGGCGGCCGACGTTCGCCCGGAGGATTTTCAGTGCCTGATGCTCGGAAGCCAGGCGCTGGCCATGCTCGGCAAGAAGGCCGAGGCCGCGGAGGCCAATCGCGAAGGCATTCGCCGTGCCGAACGACAGCTCGAGCTCGACCCGGTCGACATCCGGGCGCTGTCTTTAGGCAGCGGCGCGTTGTTCGTGGCCGGGCAGCACGACCGCGCGGAGCAATGGATCACGCGTGCCCTCGAAATTGCTCCCGAAGATGGTGGCGTCCTCGCCAACGCGGCATGCTTCTACGCCAAGGCCGGCCGCGTCGAGGAAGCGCTGGATGTGCTGGAGAAGACATTCGCGCGCGGCTGGGGGAAACGCGACTGGATCGAGCAGGATCCCGATTACGATCCGCTGCGATCCCACCCGCGCTTCAAGGCAATGCTGGCGAAGCTGAAGTAGCGCGGATTGGTTTCCAAATCCGCCGGTCCTGGCGGACTTAGGACCCCGTCCGCCCTACGTACCACCCAGCAGCGCGTTCAACAGCGTCGTGAAGACGTTGCCGGCGCGGCCACCAAAGACGTTCCAGCTGTTGACGACCGCGACGAGATCGCGCGACGGGATCACGATCAGGAACTGACCGCCGAAACCCCGCCCGGCCCAGACGTCCACGCCATCCCGGCTCGTGATCCACCACTGGAAGCCATAGTCCCAGCCGCCGCCGACGGCTGTCGCGTGACGGGTCGTTGCGTTCCGCACCCAGCCCGCCGGCAGGATGCGCTTGCCGTCCCAGACGCCGTCGTGGAGGTAGAGATAGCCGATCTTCGCGAGATCTTCAGCGGTGAGATAGAGGCCGCCTTCGGCGTCCGGATGGCCGGTTGGCGTTTTCTTCCAGTGAAAGTCACGAATGCCGAGCGGCTTGAAGAGCCAGTCACTCGCGTACTCGTCGATGAACCGGCCGGTCGCGGACTTGATGATGCCCGACATCAGGTGGCTGCCGCCGCTGTTGTACGCCCACTTCGTGCCAGGGTCGGAATCCATCGGCTGGCTGAGCGTGAACGCAATCCAGTCGCGGCTGATCTCGAGCTGGTAAGTCGTGTTGGTCTCGTTGAGCGGCCGATCCTGCTCGTGCCACTCGATCCCCGACCTCATCGTGAGCAGGTCCGCCAGCGTCGCGCGCTGGAGGCGTGGGTCGACGCGCGAGAGGTCGCGGTCCTTGAAGTACTGCAGGAACGGCTGATCGAGCGCCGCCACATCGCCGCGCCCGATCGCAATGCCAACCACCGTCGCCGCGATTGACTTGGTCACCGACTGGAGCGTGTGCACCTCGCGGCCCTGGTAGTACGGATGCCAGTTCGGATGGAAATAGTTGAATTCGTGCATCCGGCTCGCGTCCGTGCAGCCCTCGCCGCAGCCGAGCGGTCCGACATGGCCGCGGCTGATCTCGCGGTAGTCGCGCGGGTAGCGTTGATTGACGATCGCCTGCCCTCGCCGCACGACAAACAGACGATCGACGTTGCCGTACACGCCGTCTCGAATCTCCTTGTCGAGCGCGGCAAAGGCCGCGGCTGAAAGCCCCTGGGATTCCGGCGTCGCCGATGGCCATCCGGCTGTGGGCCACCTGGCGGGCGATGCAGGCGCCGGCGCCTGTTGCGCGGTTGGCTGGGCGACGGCCAGCGCGGCCAGGACCGGAAGCAGCGCGAACCAGCGGCATTTCATGAACATAAGATCAGGCCATTAAGATACGGCGTTCTGAAATGACTCCATCACGAAATTCATGGTGCTGATCATCCTTTCCGGTCTGCCCGGCACCGGCAAGACGTCCATCGCTCACCTGTTGGTGCCGGCGCTGGGCGCCGTCCACGTTCGTATCGACACGATCGAACATGCGCTTCGGACATCGGGCAAGCTTCTGACCGAGCTCGACGACGCGGGGTACCGGGTGGGCTATGCGATTGCAGAGGGAAATCTGCGCCTGGGCCTGCCGGTCGTTGCCGACTCGGTCAATCCGCTTGGCATCACGCGAGCCGCCTGGCGTCAGGTCGCGGCGCGCGCGGGAGCGCCCGCCGTGGAAGTTGAAGTGATCTGTTCCGATGCGGAGGAGCACCGGCGCCGGATTGAAACGCGTACGGCCGATCTCGAGGGGTTCAGACTGCCCACTTGGCGTGAGGTCCTCGAGAGGCGCTACGAGCCGTGGGATCGCGATCACACCGTCATCGATACGGCCGGCCGGACCGCGGAACAGAGCGTCGCGACACTCCGGGCCAACTTCATCCTCGCAGACTGGATGACCGGCCGTCATTGACATTCGATAGGAACCGGCCGCACACTGGGTAGACCTATAGATATTCGATAGGAACCGACCATGCCGGACCGGCGCACTGCACTCCTCCAGGGCACGCTCGACCTTCTGATCCTGAAAACGCTCGCCACCGGAGAGCTCCACGGCCTCGGCGTGTCCCGGCGAATCGATCAGCTGACCCGAGGCACGTTCATCGTCCAGCCCGGGTCCCTGTTTCCGGCGCTGCATCGGCTCGAAGAAGCCGGGTGGCTGACGTCGACGTGGCAGCCGTCCGAGAACAACCGCCGCGCGAAGTACTACGCGCTGACGCGCGCCGGGCGGCGGCAGCTTGGCGAGGAGACGGCGCAGTGGAACAGGATCGCGCTCGCGATCGCCCGCGCGCTCGAGGCGTGAAATATTCGTAGGGCGGATTGATCTCCAAATCCGCCAACGGGCGGCGGATTTAGAGTGCAATCCGCTCTACGTTCAGAGCCGGGGCGCCAGCGCCTTCTGCGCGTCAGCCGACGTCACGACGGGCAACACTTCGAAATCGATCAGGTCCGCCCAGCGGCCAATCCATTCATCGAGCGGACCGCGGCTGTCGCACTCCATGACCTGGTAGCAGTGCGCGAAGTCCTGCGTGACCCAGCTGCTCACGTAGCTCAAGCCGTCCGGCATCATCCGGCCCTGATCACGAAACCGGCGATAGACGGGCACGGGATTGCTGTCTTTGAAGTGCTCGATGACCAGAAAGAGCATGGCCGATTTTACCGAGTACGTAGGGCGGACCGAGTACGTAGGGCGGACTGGTTTCCAAGTCCGCCCGTCGCGGATTTGGAAACCAATCCGCGCTGCGTCCGCAGGCTTCCCCCGCTACGCCAGTTCCTAGTTCTCCCATCTCCACGCTGGGGGGATTGACAACTGAAGCCCGACGCGTGATAAACGCTTCCAATCCAGGGAGCTCCCCAATGCTGCGAAGACTATGGATAGTTCTCGCGTTTCTCTTGGTGCCCGCGGTGGCCAACGCGGATGGTCATCGAGCCGGGATCTTTGCCGGCGGGTCTTTTATGAGGGCCAGCGAGATCGTCGGCGTCCACACGTCAACCGAGCTGGTTCTGTTCAAGAGCCTGCCGCGTCTCCTGGTGATCCCGGACGACATCAGCATTCACCGCGGACAGCACGAGAGCGGACGGGTGACCGTCACGACCGTCATGTGGGGCGGCGGCTGGTCTCTTGCCCCGACCGACGACACAAAGCACGCGCCATCCGTCCACCTGCTGATTGGCGGCGTCCAGGGCATGGGAAACGATGCCGACCTCGCGATGGCCGTCGGCGGCGTCTATCAGCTCGTGGATCGCAATGTCATGGGCTGGGAGATCGGGGTCCAAGCGCAGTACGACTACTTTTTCTTCCCGAGGACCGACGCGCAGAATTTTCATCGTGTCTCGGGAGGGCTCGTCTTCCGGAAAAAGAAATAGCACTTCGCCCCGCGGCGGACGGGGCACGCTACAATCCGTTTTCCTCGAACGTCGGGTGAAATCGTGAGCGCGCCCCTTTCCCTGTCGCCTGGCGACCGGCTCGGCAGGTATCAGATCGTCGCGTTGCTGGGTGTCGGCGGCATGGGCGAGGTCTACCGCGCCCGCGACCCTCACCTGAAACGGGACGTCGCGCTCAAGATCGTACGCCGGCCCTCGGCCGGCGCCGAGCAGCTGGCGCGATTCACTCGTGAAGCGCGCGCAGCCAGCAGCCTGAACCATCCGAACATCGTCGCCGTCTACGACGCAGGCGTCGAAGACGGAACGCCCTACGTCGTCACGGAGCTGCTCGAGGGCGAGACGCTGCGCGCGCGGCTCGACCGCGGGCCGCTGCCCTTTCGCAAGGCCGTCGACTACGGCATCCAAATCGCGCAGGCGCTGGACGCGGCGCACGCCGGGAAAATCTGGCACCGCGACGTCAAGCCCGCCAACGCGTTCATCATGCACGACGGGCGCGTCAAGCTGCTCGACTTCGGGATCGCAAAACTCGGCGAACGGAATCTCCAGGCCGAGTCGGACGAACCGACCAGCGACCTCAGCGCCTCACAGGAGGTGTTCGGCACGGCCGGGTACATGTCGCCCGAGCAGGTCCTCGGGAAACCCGTGGATCATCGCACCGACATCTTCGCGCTGGGCGCGGTGCTCTACGAGATGTTCACGCGGTCGCGCGCCTTCAAGCGCGCGTCGAACGTGGACACGATGCACGCCGTGCTGCACGAAGATCCGGCCGACCCGCTGACGCTCAGCCCGGGCCTGCCCCCGATGGCCGCCGCGATCGTGCGCCGGTGCCTCGAGAAAAACAAGGAAGAGCGGTTTCAGTCCGCGCGCGACCTGGCGTTCGACCTTCAGCAGTTGCGTGACGGCACCGGCCGGTCCGGAGCATTGCATGCACCGTCCCTGGCGCTCCGGCGCAGGTTGATACCCGCAATTGTGGGTGCGCTCCTTCTGTTCTCAGGCGTGGCGATCGGGATCTTCCTGAGGCCGGCTCCCGACCCACCGGTTTTCGAACAGCTGACGTTTCGCCGTGCGCGCATCGGTGCAGCGCGATTCGTCTCCGAGGGCCGGGGCGTCGTCTATAGCGAGGCGCGCGAGAGCAACACCCTGGAGCTCTTGCGGCTCGATCTGGCCGATGGGCTTTCAACGCGACTCAATTATTCCCCAGGAAGCGAGGTGTTGGCAGCTCGAGCCGGAGAGATTGCCCTCTCGGTGGACCGGCGGTTCCTGATGGGTGAACGCTTCGTCGGAACGCTTGCCGTCGCGCCAGTGGGCGGCGGTGCTCCGCGCAAACAGGCGGAGAACGTCGAAGACGCCGATTGGGATCCCTCAGGGACGCAACTCGCGTTGGTGCGATCGACCGGCGGGATGGGCGGACGCAGCCGGCTCGAGTATCCCCTTGGCACTCCACGCCATGAGACCCAAGGCGGCTCCATTCGATTTCCACGCGTGTCGCGCGATGGGCGTCGGATTGCGTTCCTGGAAGACACAGTCGGCGCCGGTGAAGGCGGTTATGTCGCCGTGATCAATCTGGACGGTGATCCCAAAGCCGTCAAACTGACGGACAGATGGAGAAGCGTGCGCGGGCTCGCCTGGTCGGTCGACGGCAAGGAGATTTGGTTTACGGCCGGCGACTCGCGGACGAACCGGGTGTTGCGCGCGGTTACTCCCGGCGGCAGGCATCGGGTCGTCATGGATGCGACAGACTCGCTGACCCTCTGGGACATCGCTGAGGATGGCCGCGTCCTGCTCAGCCGCGACGAAGAACGGCGGTCTCTCGTTGGTGTCCCCCCTGGTCAGAGCGCTGAACGCGATTTTTCCTGGCTGGACGACTCCGGGCTGGCCGACGTCTCCGACGATGGCCAGTTGATCCTGTTCAGCGACCGGTTCGGTGTCCACCTTCAGCGGACGGACAGGAAGCTGGAGCCGGAGCGCCTGGGGCTGAAGGACGCCTACGGCGACGATCTGTCGCCTGATGGCACGAGCGTCCTGGCGACGAGCTTGAACGGCACCGAACTCATCATCCTGCCGCGGAAAGTCGGATCCCCCCAGCGCGTGCCGCCGCACAACATTGTTAGCTACAACGGTGCCCGCTGGTTTCCGAAGGATTCACGCATCCTGTTCAGCGGCAGAGAAGCTGGACACGACCTGCGGTCGTATGTGCAGGACGTCACCGGCGGCGCTCCAACGCCGTTGACGCCGGAAAACATCTGGGCCATCTCGATATCACCGGACGGCACTTCGGTTGCCGCAATCGGAGACTCCCAACCCGGCATTTCCATATGGCCCGTGCCGGCCGGGCCGTCGCGACTGGTGCCCGGCTCCGAAAAGGGGGATCGACCGGTCTCCTGGAGTGACGACGGCAAGTTGCTGTGGATCTTTCGTCGCGGCGAAGTTCCCGCGCAGATCTTCCGGCTCGATATCGCCACGGGCCGCCGGGAGCACTGGAAGACACTCGTTCCTTCCGACGTGACCGGCGTCTACTCGATCACTGAATTTGCGATCACGCCAAGTGGCAGCGCGTATTTCTACAGCTACCGTCGCTTGCTGTCGCAGCTGTACGTGGTCCGCGGCATCAGGTGAGGGGCAGTATCTGCGCCGCCGTCCAGTCGGCCTATACTTACGCTCGTTCGCTCACCAGTTCAGGAGGGTCGGTCATGCGCATGCGCACGTTGCAGTTCTCGGCGGGTGTCTTCATCACGGCGATCGTGCTCGGCCTGGTCGCGGCCAGCGATCCGACGCCGCTCTCGGCCCAGGCGAACAACCCGCGCTACGGCAAGTGGCGGCTGAAGTCGACCGATCCGGCGCAACCGTCGAACAATGTCATGACCTACGAGCCGTTCAACGGCACCGGCATGAAGATCACGATTAATACGCTCCAGGCCGACGGCTCGCTCACGCCGCAGTGGGGCTACACGACGATGTTCGACGGCAAGGACGAGCCGATGACCGGCAGCCGGGCCAAGGATCTCGCGTCGGTGAAGAGCCTGAGCGATCGCGTCAACGAGATCACCTACAAGCGCGACGGCAAAATCACCCAGATCCTGACCAACGTGATCTCGACCGACGGGACGACGCTCGGCATCATCTACATGACCATGGATGCCGAGGGGAAGACGACGCGCGTGACGTTTGCGACGTACGAGAAGATGCAGTAGTACGGACCTCGGGTTTCGTTTTTGCTCTGATCGCTCAAAAAACGAAACCCGAGGTTTTTTCTCTACTGGGCCACTTGTACTTGGTGGCCACGAACTCGATGATCCGGCTGATCGTGCCCGAGTTGTCATTCGCGTTGATCATGACGACCACGCCCTGACCGGTTTCCGCGAACGCCAGCAGCGAGGCGTCGAACCCAACGTCGCGGCCATTGTGTCCGAATGTGCGCGCGGCGCCGGTGCCGGCCAGCGCCAGGCCCAGACCGAAATTGTTCATTTGACTGGTCAGCTGCTGTCGCGTCATGGCCTGCGACAGTACTTTTGACGATTTGCCCGCCAGCGATTGCTGCACTTCGATCGCGAACTTCGCGAGGTCGGTAGGAGTGGTCCACAGTCCCGCCGCCGCCATCTCCGGATAGACGTGCCATTTTCCCGACACGGCGGAGCGGTTGGCAGAGTAGCCCGATGCGGTTTGTACCGCGCGATCGGCCGGCAACGGCTGCCGGTAGGTGCTCCGAGTCATTCCGACGGGTCCGAGCACCGCTTCATTCATGTACTGCGCAAACGGTTTGCCGGTGACGTCGCTGACCAAGAGCTGCATCACTGTGTACCCGCCGCCGGAGTACCGCCAGATCGTGCCGGGCACCACGTTCACTCGCACGGGCGCGGTGTTGCCGGCGCCATCGAGAACCTCTACGGTGGAGGGCATCCGCACCGTGACGTCGTAGCCGGGAAAACCGTGAACGGTGAGTCCGGCCGTGTGACTGAGCAGCCGGCGGAGCGTGACCTTCTGCGTCTGAGTGAACTCGTTTTCCGGGACCTTCCAGCTCTTCAGCTTCGCGTTCACGTCCTCGTCGAGCGCGAGCTTGCCTTGCTCGACCAGCTTCAACGCACCCGCGGCCGCGACCGGCTTGCTGATGGATCCCGCCTGAAACAGCGTGCCCGTCGTCACAGGCGCACCGCCGACCGCCGTCACGCCGTACGCGCGCGCCTGGATCTTGCCGTTCTGGATGACGGCGAGCGAGAGGCCATTGATCTGGTGTTCCGATATTTGCGCCTGGATGAACGCGTCCAGATCATCGGCGGGCGGCGCGCTGGCGAGAGCAAGAACGGCGGCGATGACGAGCGAGAGGCGGCGAAGCGTCTGCATCATGATTGAGCCCTCAGAGACCTGAACTCCCGACCAAACCGAAGCGTCCAAGCAGGCCTCCGATCACCATGCGCGTGATTGTCAGGCCGGCACGCCTCAGGCCAATCGGCTCGGTCCGCACCTCGACTCGTCCGGCTCGAATCGCTTCACAGATCGCGTCGGGATCCGGCTCGGCATCGACCAATGAATACGTGGTTCCGAGCTGATCCAGCCTGTGCAGATCCGTGTTGCCGACGAGGGGTTTGTTGTGAATCTTTGCCCTTGCGACCGCCCGACGGTTGAAGTCGATTCGCCGGGTATACATGGAGTTGACCTCGACGGCGTCGAAGAGAGAGGCGTGCGAGTCCAGATAATGCCTCACGGAACTGGCGATCGGATAGAACGCGTGCGGCGCGATCACCAACCCCGCGGCGCGGCTCTTGAGGCTCGCAATCTCGTCGAACGTACGCACTGACGCGCATTCAGGTCCGAAGTTGATGAGCAGCACGTGCCGTCTCGCGACCGTGCGCTCGATGCCGGAGAGCAGCACCACGCCACGCTCGCGCGCGTAGGGCAGGTAGGGAGCGGGGTCGAAGTAGCGGTCATGAAGCGTGACCGCGATGACGTGATAACCCAAGTCGGCCGCGCGGTCGAGGAGCTGGGTCGTCGTGTGCGGGATTCGATCTTGAGGATCCTGATCGGTATGAGTGTGGAGCTCCGTTTTCAGCACCGCCCCACGTCACCGTCCCGCGCCCGACGCCGGATCGTTCAAATACCGTTCGATCCAGCCGATCCATCGCTCCTGCACGTCGCGCTGTCGCACCGGATCGCTCGCGTTGTGGGCGTTGATCGGATACGCGACGAATCGTGATGTCACGCCCGCCGCGCGAAGCACGTGGAAGAGCTTGTACGATTGCGTAATCGGCACACGATAGTCGCCGGTGTTCGACAGAATCAGCGTTGGCGCCGTGATCTTGGCGGCATACGTGATCGGCGACTGTGCGACCTCTCGCGCCATGGCCTCGGGACTCATCCAGGGAGAGGTGCTTCCGCCACGCCCTCCAGCGCCGTCGCTGAAGCTCTGCTGGTCGAGCCGATCGGTCACCGACGCGCCCGCGACGCCAGCCCTCCAGACGTTCGGGTAGTTTCCCAGCATCCAGGTCGTCATGTACCCGCCGTAGGACCAGCCTGAAACGGCCATTCTCGTTTCGTCGACGATGCCCCGCTGCTTGATGGTCTCGATGCCGGCCATCACGTCGCGGCCTGGGCCGGCGCCGGCATCGCCGGAAATCGCGGACTGAAAGGCGCGGCCGAGGTTGTCGCTGCCGCGGTAGTTCGGCTGAAACACCAGCCAGCCTTTCGCGGCCATCAGTTGCGCGGCCGGGCTGAACGTCAACATCGACGCCGCGCGCGGTCCTCCATGAATGATCAGTACCAGCGGATACTTCTTCGACGGATCGAAGTCGGGCGGATACGTCAAGACGCCATTCTGATCGAACTTCTCGAATGTATAGCTGATCATCTCGGCCTTGCCGAGCGGCAACGACGCGATTTCGGCGTTGACGTCGGTGAGCCGTCGCACCGGCGCCTCCGGCGACGTCATGTAGTAGAGCTCGGCGGGCCGAGTCGGTGTCGTGCCGGCGAACACGATCGCGCCCGCCGCGCTCACAGACATGTCCACGAAGTACGACGAGTTGGGGCTCACCCCGCCGGTGTCGAGTTTCTTCGCGGGTCCTTCCAGTGGCTGTTGCCAGAGCGACACGCGTTCGGTGTCATTGCCGCCGACGATGAGCGACCGGCTATCCGGCATCCACAGCGCGCGGGCGATACCCCTGTCGATCGCCTGCGTCAGATTGCGGAGCTGGCCGCCGGCCGCCGGTGCGACGGTCGCGCCGTTGTTCAGGAACGCCATCTGCTCGCCGTTCGGCGAGTACGACGGGAACGTCCCGTTGAGTTTGAGCGGTGTCACCGTGGCGTCGGCGATCGACACGGAGTGCAGGCCGCCGCCGGCGCCACCGGCTCCGCCGCTCCGCGCGAAGACGATCGCGCTGCCGTCAGGCGTCCAGGTGATCATGGACGACGGCGCGCCGGGCGGACGCGTCACCGGCAACGTCCAGTCGCCTGACGTGAGCCGCTTCGCCTCGCCGCCGGCCGAGGGCACCATCCAGACATGCGTCGGCGGCACGGGTGCGGTCATGAACAGGTGAAAGTTCGGCTGCACGTCGAAGGAATCATTCCACCGCTGGTAACCGGGTTTCTTTTCCGGCTCGTCCGCGCTCGCAAAGGAGATCGTCCGGCTGTCCGGCGACCAGGCAAGCTGCTGCACGCCGGTCGATATCGTGGTGACCTGCGTGGGTGCGCCGCCCTGGCTCCCGACGACGAACACCTGCGGCCGCGTCTCCTTCGCTCCCTTCGCGTGGGCGAGAAACGCGATCTGTTTGCCGTTGGGCGCCCAGCGAGGAAACGAGACGCCGACGTAGTCGTCGCCCGTCACCAGACGCTGCATACGTCCGGTGGCGACCTCGACGGTCTGGAGCGACGCCACATGCCGGTTCTCGTCGAGGTTGGGTGTCGCGACGAGCACGGCGATGGTCGCGGCATCGGGCGAAAACTGCGGCTCGGCGACCCGGCGCACGGCGGAGAACTCATCGAAGCTGAATCGGCGCGGCGCCGCCTGTTCCGCCGCGAGCGCGGCCACCAGCACACACGCGGCGACGAACCCCGTCATCAAGCTCCGGATTGTCATGGCTGACCCCCGCGCGGGAGAATACCAGGGGTCAGGTCTTGGATTATCAGTTTTTCCGCCGCTCACAGGATTGAGTTACAAAGGCTGGATCAGCGGAAAAACTGATAATCCAAGACCTGACCCCATCAGGCCCTCGGGCGTCGCCCTTCTGGGCTAGCATCTCCTCACCGTGATGGCTTTTTTGAAGTTCGGCTTGATCCGACCGCTCGCCGGAGCGGCGCTGGTTGTTGCCGCGGCCAGCGTCATTGGCGCGGATCAGCTGTCGCCGCAACTTCGGACTGCGTACGTGAAAGTCGACGCAGCGGTCCTCGCGCTCACGAACGCGCGCGTGATCGACGGCACCGGGGGCCCGGTCCGGCACGCGCAGACGATCGTGATTCGCGATGGCCTGATCGCAGCGGTGGGCGACGCTCGCAACGTGTCCGCGCCGGAGGGCGCCACGATCGTCGACCTGGCGGGA
Organism: Vicinamibacterales bacterium; assembly: GCA_035633215.1. Lineage (GTDB taxonomy): Bacteria > Acidobacteriota > Vicinamibacteria > Vicinamibacterales > SCN-69-37 > DASQFI01. Next base: position 29,655 of record DASQFI010000049.1, read on the forward strand.
AAGACGGTACTGCCAGGCCTTGTAATGGTCCACGAGCACCTCTATTACCCGGTCGGCAGCGGGGTCTACGGACAGCTGGGCGAGAGCTTCACCAGGTTGTACCTCGCCGGCGGCGTCACGACGATGCGCACGGGAGGGAATGTGAACGGCTTCATGGACCTCAACATGAAGCTGGCGATCGATCGCGGCCAGAAGCCGGGCCCCACGATCGATGCGACGGCGCCGTACCTGAACGGCCCGAACACGTTCATCCAGATGCGCACCATGAAGGGACCGGACGACGCGCGCCGGCAGGTGGCGTATTGGGCTGACGAAGGCTTCACGTCGTTCAAGGCTTACATGCAAATCACGCGCGCGGAGCTGGGCGCGGCGATCGACGAAGCCCACAAGCGCAGCTTGAAAATCACAGGGCACCTCTGCTCGGTGACCTACGCTGAGGCCGCGGATCTGGGCATCGACAACCTCGAGCACGGATTCCTCGCGGCGACAGACTTCGTGCCGGCGAAGGCGCCGGACGTCTGCCCGGGCCAGGGCGCGGGCCAGCAGGCGATCGCGGCGCTCGACGAGCAAGGGGAGCCGTTTCGCGCGCTCGTCAAGAAGCTCGTGGATCGGCGTGTGGCACTGAGCTCGACGCTCACCGTGTTCGAGACCTTGACGCCCGGCCGGCCGAAGCCTCCGGGTCTCGAGGTGCTGGTGCCGATCCTGCGCGAGCAGTTCGAGCGATTCTACGAACGGACGAGCGCCAACACGACGTCGATTTACACTCGGCTGTTTCCGAAAGCGCTGGCGCTCGAGCGCGCGTTCGTCCGAGCTGGCGGGCTGCTCATCGCGGGAACCGACCCGACCGGATCCGGCGGCGTCATTCCGGGCTTTGCCAACCAGCGGCAGATCGAACTGCTGGTCGAAGCCGGCTTCACGCCGGCCGAGGCCGTGCAGATTGGCACGTCGAACGGCGCGAAGTACCTCGGCCGGGATGCGCTCATCGGAACCGTCGCCGTCGGCAAGCAAGCCGACCTCCTGGTCGTCACGGGCGATCCATCGACCACGATCGCGGATATCAGGAACGTCGAGACTGTCTTCAAGCGCGGCGTCGGGCTCGATCCGGCGAAGCTCGTGGCATCGGTCACCGGCCGCGTGGGCCTCTGGTAACTCAGCAGGCCGCGACAAAACCGAGCTTGTTCGGCTGGTAGGATCCCATGACCATGACGAACGTCCGCACTGTCGTCCTCGCAGGCCTCGCTGCGGCGCTTCTTTCCCTGTCAACCGCGGCGCAGACGTCCATCCCTCTCTACGACATTGTCATTCGGAACGGGCAGGTCCTGGACGGCGCCGGCAACCCGGCGATACGGGCCGACGTCGCGATCAGGAACGGACGGTTCGTACGGATTGGATTGATCCCCGCTCAGGGCCGGAAGGAGATCGACGCAGCGGGAAAGTATGTTTCGCCCGGCTGGATCGACATGATGGACCAGTCGGGCTCGACGCTTCTCAAGAACGGCCGCGCCGAGAACAAGGTCCAGGCCGGCGTGACGACGGCAATTGGAGGCGAAGGTGGCACGCCGGTGCCGGCCGAGAGAGTGTCTGAGTATTTCTCCACCCTCGAGCGTCAGGGAATCAGCATCAATTTCGGGACGTATTTCAGTGAGTCGCAGGCGCGCGTCGCGATCGTGGGCCGCGAGAATCGCCCGCCCAACGCCGATGAGCTCGCGAAAATGAAAGCGATCATGGAGCAGGCCATGGAAGCCGGCGCCATGGGGATGACGACCGCGCTGATTTACCCGCCGTCGAGCTATGCCGGCACGGCCGAGCTGATCGAAGTCGCGAAGTCGGCGGCGAAGTACGGCGGCATCTACGCGAGCCACATTCGCGGCGAAGGCAAGGAAGTCGTGACGGCCGTCGAAGAGGCGATTGAGATCGGCGAGAAGGCCGGATTGCCGGTCGAGATCTTCCATCTGAAAGTCGCGTACAGCCCCGCATGGGGCACGCTCATGCATGAGATTGGCCGGCGCGTGGAAGACGCCCGCCGGCGCGGCCTCGATGTGGCGGCGGATCTGTACGTCTACACGGCCGGCGGAACCGGTCTCGAGGCGACGATTCCGTCGTGGGCGCATGAGGGCGGTCGTCAGGAGCTGCTGAAGCGGCTGGCCGATCCAACCGTCCGCGATCGTCTCAAGACTGAAATCAGGACCGGCTCGCCCGGGTGGTGGAACATCATCGAGGCCGCCGGCGGCTGGGATCGCATCGTGCTGGTGAACGCGAACAACGCCGCCAACGCCCGTTTCGAAGGCAAACATCTGGCCGACATCGCGCGGGAGATGGGAAAAGACAAAGACCCGGCCGATGCGGCGTTTGACCTCGTCGCCCAGGGTGAGGGGCGCGTGATGGCCGTCTTCCACATGATGAGCGAGCCCGACATCGAGCAAGCCCTTCGGTTTCCCTGGACCAGCATCGGCAGCGATGCTGGAACCTCGCTCACGCTGGGACAAGCCGACGCGATCGGGCTGCCGCATCCCCGGGCGTACGGAAACTTTCCTCGCGTCATCGCGCGATATGTTCGCGAGCGTCAGGTGCTGACGCTTCCAGATGCCATTCGGAAGATGACGTCGTGGCCCGCAACCCGGATGCGATTGACCGACCGCGGGCTCATTCGCGAGGGTCTCTGGGCGGATGTCGTGGTCTTCGACCTCGAGAAGATTCAGGATCGCGCCACCTACGAGCAACCCTATCTCTCGCCTGAGGGAATCGAGTGGGTGCTGGTCAACGGTGAAGTTGTGATCGAAGGCGGCCGGCATACGGGCGCCCGGCCGGGCAAGGTGTTGTACGGACCTGGACGGCAGATCGCGCAGCAGCAGGCCAGCGCAACAAGATCCATCCTGACCGTTCCGATCGATGTGACGATTCCGAAGCCGCCGACGCCAGCCTCCGCGGATGGCAAGACGCACCTGGTGTACGAGCTCAACATCACGAATCTGGATGGCGCCGAAGGGATTCTCGATCGGGTCACCGTACTGGCCGGCGATGAGAGCGGCAGGGAACTGGCGGCGTACGAAGGTCAGATCCTGGTTGATGCCGTCGCGCGGCCGGGGATGCCCGCCCTGCGCGGCCCGGCCAAGCTCAGCATCGGCGCCGGTCAGCGTGCCCTGGTGTACGTGTGGGTCACGATTCCGGGCGACCTGCCGGTCGTTCGCAGCTTGCATCACCGGATCGCAATGAGAGTGGGCGATGCGCAACAGCCAATGTCCACCGACGCGGCTCGCTTGACGCTCACCGGCAGGCCCAAAGTGATCGCGCCCCCGCTGCGCGGAGGCGGGTGGCTGGCTGGTAACGGCCCCTCCAACGCATCAGGCCATCGACGCGCTGTTCTGCCTGTTGACGGACGTGCGCGCATTCCGCAGCGCTTTGGCATCGACTGGCTCCAGATCGGTCCCGACGGCAGTCGCTACGCGGGCGATCCGAAAGACAACAAGAACTATCGTTGTTATGGCCAGGAAGCGCTCGCGGTCGCCGACGGCGTCGTCTCCGGCGTGAAGGACGGTATCCCGGAGAATGTCCCGGGACCAACTTCCCGCGCCGTGCCCATCACCCTCGACACCGCCGGCGGCAACTACGTCATCGTCAACCTTGGCGACGGCATTTACGCGTTCTACGCGCACCTGCAGCCCGGCTCGCTCAGGGTCAAGGTGGGTGACAAGGTCCGGCGGGGACAAGTGCTCGGGCTGGTCGGCAATTCGGGAAACTCCACCGAGCCGCATCTTCATTTTCATCTGAGCGATGCAGACTCGCCGCTCGGCGGCGAGGGCATTCCCTATGCGCTGACGATGTTCCGGGTCGAGGGCACAGCAACCACGATCGGACTGGGCAACGTCCCCTGGACACCCCTGCCTGCGCCCGAGCCGCGAAAGATGGAAATCCCGCTGCAGAACGTCGTCGTCAGGTTTTCAGATCGATGACCCGGAATCAGCCGATACTCGCCGAGTGGATAGGCTTTATTTGCGCTGTCACAGGGTAAGCACGCGGCGAGAAGTCACACCATCCCGCTCACTCGCTCAATGGCCCTCGGTTGACCCAGAATCGCACGGGATCTTCCCTGTCTCAGCCAGCAAAACGGACGAAGCTCATGCGGCGCACGGCACGAAAATCGCAGGCGAATGACGGCCGGCTTGGGGATAATTTGAGGTTCGGGAGGTTGCAATGCAAAACGAAAAAAGCAGCAAAGTTCTCAAATGTTGCGCGGCCGCGATTCTGGCGGTCGCCACGTCGCTGGCCGTGAGTTCTTCTGCCGCGAGCGCGCGGACCGAGGTCCTGCCTCTATCTCTCTGTGCGCCGGCAAGCAACACGTTCAGCATTGTTGTGGACAATCCTTTTTTTCCGCTGCCAGCAGGGCAGCAGTGGGTATTCGTCGGCAAGGAAGGCGCGGATCAACTGGGCCTCCAAATTACCGTCCTCAGCGGAGTCGAGAGGTTCTACAAGGCGTCCAATGACGGGGTGCCAACGATCGACACCCGCCGAGTGGAGGAGACGGAGTGGGAGGATGAGGACGCAGACGGCGTGATCGACCCGGGAGAATTCGTGATTGAGACATCGATCAACTATTACGCTCAGACACAGGACGGGACCGTCTGCTACTTCGGCGAGGACGTGAGTATCTTTCATCCTGATGGAACCGTGACGAGCGAGGGAGCCTGGCGCGCAGATGCTCCCGGCAACGCGCCTGGGATCTTCATGCCCGCAGAGCCGCAGGATGGCATGACGTTCCAGCAGGAGGTCGCTTCCGGCGTGGCGGAGGACACAGCCTCGATCGTCGCGGTCGGTCGCACCGTCAAGACGCCGGCCGGCGCGTTCACCGACACAATCAGGACGCGCGACTTCAACCCGCTCGACGGAAGCAAGGGCACGAAATCTTATGCGAGCGGTGTCGGACTCGTTCACGATGGTCCGCTGCTTCTTTTGAGTTACTAGGGCTCACGTAACGGTATCGAGTTGGTATCGCTCTTCCTCGACAATGCCTGCCCCGACCATCACGTGCGCGGCGGATCCGATCACGTCCGCGCGGAGCACACGGCAATGCGCCTTCTGGCTCGTCATCCGGAGATCGCAACCGCGAACTTCTACACAGCCGTCGTCTGCGGCGACCTCGACGCGGTGAATCGCGCCCTGGCGGCCGATCCGGGTTGGGCGACGCGCCGGAACGGCGAGGCCGGACCGGACAGAACCGGCGTTGGAGGCGAAGGGGATCTGACCTGGAGAGACTGGGGCACGAAGGGCTGGGAGCCGCTCTCCTACTTGTGTTTCACCCGCCTGCCGCTGCCTGCCGTCACACAAAACGCCGTCGCGATCGCACACGTGCTCCTGGACCATAGCGCGAATCCCAACGTGTATTTCATGGCCGGCGACAGCCGGTACACGCCCCTCACCGGCGCGATCGGCGAGGGCGAAGAAGGCCGGCCCGCGCATCAGCAGCGAGACGCGCTCGTTCGGCTCCTTCTCGAACGAGGCGCCAACCCGTACGACCAGCAGGTCACCTACAACATCCATTTCAATGGCAAGGTCCTTTGGTTTCTCGAGCTGATCTACGAGCACGCGCTGCGGACGGGCCGGACGGCGGACTGGGCCGATCCGGAATGGCAGATGCTCAACGCCGGCGGCTATGGAACCGGCGCGCGATGGTTCCTGGACATTGCCGTCGAGCACAACGACGTGCAGTTGACCGAGTAGTGCCAGTCGCATGGCGCGAATCCGAATTCGGCTCCCGGACCGCAACGGCGGAATCGTCAACGTTCGCTCTATGAGGAAGCCGTTTTCCGCGGACACATGGGCGTCGCGGAGCTGCTCGTCCGCTACGGGGCCACGCGCTCCTCGACGGCGCTGAATCCGAGGCAGGCACTTATCACCGCCTGCCTGCGCGGCGACGCGACCGCGATCCGCGACGAGATCGCCAGACGCCCGGAGTTCCTGAAGTCCCACGAAGCGCTCTTCGCCGCGACGAGAGACAACCGGCGCGAGGCGGTCGAGGTCCTGCTCGATCTGGGCACGTCGCCGAACGTCGAGAGTCCGGAAGGCGAGCGCGCGCTCCACATCGCCGCGTATGCCGACGCCGTCGACGTCGGCGAGCTCTTGATCGCGCGCGGCGCCGACGTCGATCCGATCGGCCGCCAGTACGACAACACACCGCTCGGCGGCGCGATGCACTGCCGATCCGCGCGAATGATCGCCCTGCTCGCCCGGCACAGCCGCAGCGCGTGGGAAGTCGGCTACTCCGGCCACGTCGATCGGTTGCGCGAGCTCCTCGCCGAAAAACCCGAACGTGTCCGCGGCTACGACGGCGAGACGCTCCTCATGTACCTGCCGCCCGACGATGAAACCAAGGCAATGGAGGTCGCCAGGCTGCTGCTCGAGCACGGCGCCGACCCGACGATCAAGGATCCGCAAGGAAAGACGGCAGCGGATCGGGCAGAGCGGAATGCCATGTACCAGGTCGCCGCGTTCTTGAGGGACGCGGAAGGACGACGGTAGGGATGTGGCGGACGCCGGTGCCCTGCTGGCTGCCGGGCATCTCCAGCCGGCGGGTACCTCAACAGCTCAGCCAACTTCGTTCGCACCGCTTCGCCCCAGATGTCGTACCCCTTGGCCTGCGGGTGCAGGTTGTCGGGTCGGAACGCGTCGGGAAGAAAGAAGCCTTTCCCATCGAGGAACTTTGCGCCAATGTCCATGAAGAACACGTGCTGCTGATCATCCAGCCTGGCGATGATCTTGTTCACCTCCGCGATCTTGTCGCGCACCGGATCGCCGGGAACGCCGCGGGGGAAGATGGCCAGCAGAAGAATCTTCGCATTCGGAAAGTCCTTGCGCATTTCCAGCACGACGGCGCCGACGCCCTCGGCAATTTCAGGCGCGGTGTAGTTACCGCTGTTGTTGGTACCGATCATCACCATGATCGTCTTGGGCTGAAAGCCCTGGCCTTCGCCGTTCTTCAGGCCCCACAGGACGCCCTGCGTCGTGTCGCCGGCGATCGCGAAGTTGGCCGTCTTGATATTCCCAAAGTACTTGTCGAACATCGCTTTGTTCGCGTCACCCTGCACCCACCAGTCGGTGATCGAGTCGCCATGCAGGAGGAGGTCGATGTTTCCCTGTTTGGCGATCTCGACAAAGCCTTCGTGCCTCGGACCCATGCGCTGGGTGGTCTGGGTGAACGTCGCGGCGACGTTGAGGCGCGGCGGTTGGAGCAGCAGCAGCGATTCGAATCTCTTCAGCAGCGGCTTCGCCGCGGACCTGTCCTCCTCGATGAACTTCTTCACGGCGGCGTTGACCTGGGCAAGCTCATCGGGGGTCGGGCGGGGAATGGCAACCTCGGGCGGCACTGGCGCCGGCGGCCCAATCTGCGATGGAGCGAACCCGCGACCCCGGCCCTGCGGGGCGCCGGCCACGGTCGTCCCGCCTGCCGTGCCCTGTCCGACGGCTGGTGCGGGCGCCTGCGACGTCGCGGGAGGAGTCTGCGCCCGCGCGACGGCAATCCACGACGTGCCGGCCATTGCGAGGATGACGATAGAGAGCGATCGTTTCATAGGTGTTGTTCTTTCTCGGCAGGATCCTACTCAATTGGGGCGCCCCTTGCGCAGCTGCAGGCCACGGATGCGGCTGACGATTGACCGGCCCCGTCCTCTCTCTTACACGGAACGACCTGGGCTCTTTGTCCAGACACTGAGGAACCTGAGCCATCTCGACATGGGCGCGACATGCAGGCAATCGCATCCGCGATCCGCGAAGCCGTCCAGGCGGTCCATCCGCAGCTCTTGGTCGGGATCAGCACCGTGGGCGAAGCGATGAACAGGAACATCGCGAAAGAACGCATGGTGGCGGCGATCAGCGCGTTCTTCGGCGTGCTCGGGCTGTCGCTCGCCTGCATGGGCATCTTCGGCGTGGCATCGTCCAACGTCGCGCAACGGACCAGGGAACTCGGCATCCGGCGCGCGCTTGGCGCCGGCGGGCGGTCCGTCATCCGGGAGTCCTTGCGTGAGACCCTGGTGATCGTGGCGGTTGGACTCGCCGGGGGCGCCGTCGCGGCCGTCATCGCGGTGAGGCTGAGCGCCAGCGTCATCGCCGACCTGCTCTTCGGGCTCACCGCCACCGACACGGCCAATCTGGTCGCGGCCATCGTCGTGATGGTGGTGGTCGCGCTGGCGGCTTGCACGCTCCCGGCGCTTCGCGCCACGCGCATCGATCCGCTGGCCGTTATCAGAGACGAGTGACGCGTCGCCTGCGTGACCGCCTCAGCGCGGTAACCGCGTCGATCCTCGCCGCGTTCGCCGCAATACTTGCGCCGAGTCGACGGGGACAATTTCGGGGACAGTTTCGCGAAAAACGTCGTCCGCGTAAGTCACAGACGCGAATATACTCAGGATTCTCGTCGCGGTGAGGTGGCCGAGTGGCTGAAGGCGGCGGTTTGCTAAACCGTTAAAGGGCCTTTAAAGCTCTTTCGTGGGTTCGAATCCCTCCCTCACCGCCAACCTTCGTTCGCGCTTGTGACTGTGGGCGCGAGCTTCGGTTGGCAAGCCAACATTTCGCCAATCGGCCGCGGCTTCGGCTTGTCCACCGTAGCGCGGAGGTGGATTGGCAAGCCAACCTTCGCTCTTCCACCATGCCTGACTCCGCCTACCACCTCGCGCAAGTCAACATCGCCCGCCTGCTGGCGCCGCTGACCGATCCGGTGATGGCCGATTTCGTCGTGCATCGTCCGACGCTCGAGGAAGCCGTGGAGCGGATGGAGCATCTGAAGCAGCAAGGGCGCCTGCCAGCCAGGCGCTAAATCCCAGACGGCGATTGAGGTCTTGGAGGCGCGCCCGCGCTCTGACCCTGTTGCAACTGATGGATACTGATCAGCCTGAGATGAAACCCGCAGGCGCGCTGGAGCTGGGGGTTCCACGTGGGAGCCTCCTCGAGAGACTCGCCGTCGTCGTCGGCGCGTTCGTGCTGGCCACGGCCTCGACCTACCCGCTGGCCGCGATGTTCGGGACCGGTGGGCGGTTCGAAAACAACGACGCGTACTTCAGCGTCTGGCGCGTCGCCTGGATGGCGCGAACGCTGATCGTTGACCCGGCGCACCTGTTCGACGCCAACATCTTCGCGCCGCACGAGAACACGCTGGCCTACTCCGAAAGCACAGTGGCCCTCGGCTTGCTCGCGGCGCCTGTGTACTGGGTCACAGGCAATCCGATCGCCGCCCACAACTCGGTGGTCCTGCTCGCGTTCATGTCGTCGGCCATCTGCGCGTACTACCTGGCGCGGCGACTCACGAACAGCCGCGGCGCCGCGATGATCTCGGCGATCCTGTTTGCCAACTGTCCCTATGTCTTCGGGCGGCTCAGCCACATCCATTTGCTCTTCACGGCCGGCCTTCCCTTGAGCCTGCTCGCGTTCCATCGATGGGTCGAGCGGCCGACGGCGGCTCGCGGCGTCCAGCTTGGCCTCGCGCTGTTCGCGACGAGCGCCGCCTCCGGCTACTACGGAATCTTTGCCGGCGTGTCGATCGGTTTTGCGTGGATCTTCCATGCTCTGAGCGGGTCCCGGTGGCGCCACGCCGACTATTGGATTGGGGGTCTCCTCGCGGCGGGAACGTGGGCGCGCTCCTGATGTTGCCGCTTTACCGGCCTCACTGGGTCCTGCGGCAAAACCAGTTTCAGCGATCGCTCGAGGATGCCCGCCTGTGGTCAGCGGACTGGCCATCCTACCTAGCGTCGTCCGCCTGGGCACACCGTTGGATGCTCCCGATCGTCGGGCACTGGAACGACATTCTGTTTCCGGGCTTCGTCGTCATTGCGCTCGCCGGGGTCGGCGCCGCGCAGCTCCGCTCGAAGGGTACCGGTGCGCCGCGTGAAACACTGCTCTTCTACATCGCGCTCGCAATGCTGGCGCTCTGGCTGTCGTTCGGGCCGAAAGCGGGACTGTACACGGCAGTGTTCCACGCGATTCCGCTGTTCTCCTGGATGCGCGCGCCGAGCCGATTTGCCGTCGTCGTCGTGCTCGCGTTGTCGACGCTGGCCGCCTTCGGCGTCGAATGGATCGTGCGCCGTCGATCGAGGGCCCAGGCCGCGGCGGTCGTCGCGGGACTCGCGGCGATCGCCTGGGCGGAGCTGGCGACGATTCCGCTGCCGCTCAGCACGCAGGCGATTCCGGCCGTCTACGACATGCTGGCGAAGCTGCCTCGGGGTGCCGTTGCGGAGTTTCCCTTTTACTCCGAGCGGCAGAGCTATCACGGACACACGCTATACATGTTCTACTCCACGCGACATTGGCATCCGCTGCTCAACGGATACAGCGACTATGTGCCGCCAGACTTTCGGAGACTGGCGACGAAACTGGCGTCCTTTCCGGACGAAGAGTCGATGGCGATGCTGCGCGCCCGCGACGCGCGTTACGTCGTGGTGCACCGCGCGCTGTATCCGGAACCGCATCGCGAGGCCCTGATACGTGCGGTGGAGACGAGCCCGGATTTGCGTCCGATCGCGGGCGATGCGGACATCCGTTTGTACGAACTCGTCCGGCATCGCTGAGGGGGCCTCACTACCTGAACGCCATGCCGAAGCTGAACGTGAACTCGCTGGCCTTGACGCTGTGCCGGGCCGTGCCGCGATCGACCTTGACGCCGAAGTAGCGCGCATACACGGCCTTCTCCTCGAACTCGAAGTACAGGCGCTTCAGGATGTGCATGCGGACGGCAGCCACGGCGTCCATGTTCCAGCCCTGGAAGAACTGAAAGCCCTTTTCGTTCGGCTGGTCGAACACAGCGTTCTCTGTATGTGGGTTCGCGAACCCACCGCCCGCTTTCGCCAGAAAAAAGACGGAGCCCGTGCGCCCGGGCTCGCCCCTGAGCCGTACGCGCCTGATCAGGTTGACGAAGAGAGGATTCGCACCGTTGTTGAGCTGGTAACGCAGGACATCCGGCGCGAGCGTGACCTGGGTGTCGACGGCCGCTCCGTTCAGCGTTCCGGTCAGGCGGACCTGTTGATCCTTCCTGACGATCCACTTGATGTGGTCGTGCGCCAGCTCCAGGCCCCATCTCTCGTTGAAGAAGACGCCAACCCGAAAGTTGTATTGCGGAACGAACAGGCTGTGGCTGAAGAGGCTGGTCCAGGCCTTGCTGTCGCGGGCCCGCACGCCGACGAGCGTGAAGTCGTTGCCGAGCGACGGCTGGCTGATGTGAAGGTCGCTCTTCGCGAAGCTGTCGCCGTTGTAGCCCCAGGACACGAAGAATTCGCGGCCGGGCGTCGCCGCCCTCGTGCCCGGCTGCGCTGGCGCAGCCGCCTGACGGACGACGATGCCGGCGTAGTGTCTTTCGAACAGAAAGACAGGAGTCTTCACGAAAGTTGGCTGGGTGACGATCCAGTACAGCCAGGCGGCGCTGTACGTCAGAGAAAACATCGACGCATTGTATCCGCTCTCAACGCGTGCCCCGGAGGATCGTGGAGGCGAATCTACTTCGCGTCGGGGCGCAGGTCGAACGCCGCCATCTCCTTGGTGTTGCGGACGAGCAGGATGCCGTCGGCCAACGCCGGCACATTCCAGGTTTCGCCGTCAATGGCCGGCACGCGGGCGAGCTCCCGAAGTCTGTCGGGAGTGGCGGCGACGAGGACGAGGTCACCGTCCTCGGTGGTGACGACGAGGTGGCCGCCGGCGAGGAGCACCTGGCCGTGTCCGTAGCGCCCGCCTTTCCACTTGAGCTCGCCCGTCGAGGCGTCGAGGCACGCGAGGATCCCTTCGTCCAGACCGTAGATGAAACCGTCGTGCAGGACCGAGCTCGATTGGCGGTTCTTCATGCGGATGTTGCGCCAGACCTCGCGGACGGCGAACCGGTCCCCGGCCTTCGTCAGCTCGATGACGGCCGCGCCCGTGCCGTAGCCTGACGAATAGAAGACGCGCTGGTCGCCGATCACGATCGGTTGGGCCGCACTGGCATCGTGACCGGTGCTCCAGGGGAACTCCCAGAGCACGTCGCGCCGATCGAGACTCAGTCCCGCCAACCTCGTAGCGCTGACGACCAGGAATTGCGGGACGCCGACGAGCGTGACTTGCATCGGCGCGACGTAGGCCTGCTTATCGTCGAGCGCCGTCCACAACCGCTTGCCCGTCCGGCGATCGTAGGCCGCGACCGACCGACCGGCCGGGCCCCCGGGCAGCACGATGACCGCGTCGCCGGCAATGAGCGGCGAGCCCGCCATGCCCCACTTCAGATTCTTCGCGCCCGTATCCTGCAGGATGTTCGTGCGCCAGACGAGCCGGCCAGTGGCCGCGTCGAGGCAGCGCAGCTCGCCCCTGGCGCCGAGGGCGAATACGAACCCGTCCGCCCAGGCCGGCGTGGCCCTGGGGCCTTCGCCGCCGCCCATCCACTGGCTGAAGCGCTCCGGCCATTCGTTGGTCCACAGCTCCCGGCCCGTCATGACGTCGTAGGCGGCGACGACTTCGTTACGACGGCGTTGCTCGATGGTGAACGCGCGACCGCCCGCGACGGCGAACGACGCACGGCCGCCGCCGATCGGCTTCTTCCACATCGGCGCGAGCCCCTCCCACGACACACGGATGTCCCCGCGATAGACACCATCGCGATCCTGACCGCGAAACCCGGGCCAGCTCGACGTGAGCGAAGAGTTTGCCTGCGGCGCTTCGGCGGCCGCGGCGCGATGCGCGACGCGACCCATTGTCACCGTGGCCAAGAGAGGGAATGCGATCCAGAGAATCGAGCGCATACTCCTAGATGATATTTCGCGACCGCGTCAGAACGAGACTCTGATTCCGGCGTTGATCAGCCGACCTGCAAGAGGAGCCCAGGCATCGACGGTCCACCGGCCGTCGACATCACGTGCCGGGCGCGCGATCGGATCCCAGTCTGTCTGGCGGACATTCGTCAGATTCTGGCCGGTGACGAACAGTCGCAGGCGGCCGAACGCGCGCTCGGCGAGCAAGCCGACCACGGCGTAGGGCTCGCTCGTCAATCGATAGGGGTTGGCGTCGAGCCGTTGTGTGCCGTTGAAAATGGCGTGCACGCCGACGCGCCCGCGGTTCTCAGCTCCGACCGTCGCGACGAGAACGGCCCGGTGCCGAGGCGTGAGCGCGACGTCGCGGCCGCCGCCCTCGCGGGCTCGTACGTACGTGTAGGTGCCGGTCACGGCGAACGGCCCCCGGCGCGCCATGCCGAGGATCTCGATGCCGCGCGTGGTGACGGGCTCGGTGGCCGTGCGGAGTGTGTACGTCGCGCGATCGATCTGAGCCGGATCATCGATCTCCGAAAAGAACACCGTCACCGTCACGGCGGAGGCGGGAGTCGTGTGAGTGAGATTGGCTGATCCGTGACGCGCGGTCTCGACCTCGAGTGCGTCGCCAAACGGCAGGCGTGCGAGCCCCGCCGCTTCCGTCTCCTCCATGTGCGCCGTCGGCGCGAAGTAGCTCCGACCGGCCGTCACCCCCGCCGCCCACGGCCCGCGATGCACGCGGACGGACCCGCGCGGACTCAGGAAGAAGATGCCGTATTTGAGGTCGTGATCGAGGCGAGCGCTTCCAGAGACGGAGAGCCACGTCGCGACCTGCACCTCGTCATGGAAGAAGATGCCGGGCCGCGTAGACAGGTATGGCGATGGAAACGGATCCTTCGATCGAATCGCGAACCAGTCGGCGGCAACGCCGGCGACCCAGGTTTGGCGCGGCGCCGTCCCGCGAAGCTCGAGTTCGATGGTTGCCCCCTGACGTCGTTCGTGTTCACGCCGGTCATCGAAATCGCGGGTGCGCGATTGCACGTAGAGGGAACCTGCGCCGGCCAAAATGTACCGTCCGAGGGGCATCTGACCGAAGAGGGCGCCGTCAGCCTCTCGGGTCTCGAGCGACTGGCGCGCGATCGCGCTGCCGCCCTCGCGCGTTTCAAACGTCACGCCCGCGGTGCCGGAGGCCGACCGCCCTCGTCCGTTGTCCCAGAACGTTCGCTGGCGCACGGTCCCACGCGAATACTCGGGAAGGTCCGACCAGCCGTCATCGTCCACGTCGCGTTCGTTCTGTCGATGCGCGCCGGCGAGGAAGGTCCTGCCCCACGATCCGGTCTGCGGCGACGAGAGCCACAGCACGGCATCCGTCGCGCCCTCCGTCGACTGACTGAGTAGGAACTCGCGGTTCCGCTCTTTGCCGGGCCGGCGCGACAGCAGGTTGACCACGCCGGCCATCGCATTCGCTCCGAAGATCGCCGAGGCGCCTCCCTTGATGACTTCGACCCGATCGAGATCCATCAGCGGGATCTGGACCGGCGCGAGCCCGCCAGGGAGATCAAAGTAGAGCGGCACCCCGTCGGAGAGCAGCCGTGTGTAGTGGCCGCGCAGGCCCTGGATGCGGACCATCGCGAGGCCCAGCTCCGGCGATGTGGTCTGGACGCGCAACCCAGCATTCCCGTCGAGCAATCTCACGATGTTGCCCGGCGCCATCAGCATCTTCTCTTCGATCTCGCTGCGGCCGACCACTTCGACTGGAACGGCCTGGTCGTCGATGCGAAGGCCGCTGCGCGTGCTGACCACGACCGTGGCCTGGTCTCGTCCCGACGGCTTCGCCGTCAAGACCAGGCGGACGGCGCGCTCGGCGCCCGCGACGACGTCGACGCGGACGGTCGCCGGCTCATATCCGTCTTTCGTGGCGATCACTGAGACTGGCCCCGGGGGCAGCGCCAGAGTGGCGACGCCGGACGCGTCGGTCGTGGCGGACCGCCCGCCCGCTGACACGGTCACTCCCGCGATGGGCATCGCGGCCTCCACGACTTCGATTCGGATCGCACCGGTTCGCGCCTGCGCCGCATCAGCGATCCCGCCGGTGAGGCCGAGTCCGAGCGCCAGACCAGCGCCGAGAAGGGAGGGCACGATGAAACGCAGCCGCGGCGGCCGGCTGGGTTTCTCGCCTTGCGGTGTCCGGCCGAGATGAAACGATCGTTCTCGCACGCGAGTGACGACTAATTCTATACGGCGAAAACGCCTTTGAGGCCCGACCACCGATAGAATTTCCCCGTGCCGCCTCGTCTCCGCTTCGCCCCGTCGCCGACTGGATACCTCCATGTCGGCGGCGCGCGGACGGCGCTGTTCAACTGGCTCTACGTGCGACGGCATGGCGGCGCGTTCGTGCTCCGCATCGAAGACACCGACGTCGAGCGCTCGTCGGCCGACATGGTCACCGGGATTCTGGACAGCATGCGATGGCTCGGCCTCGATTGGGACGAAGGGCCCGAAGTGGGCGGACCGTACGGCCCGTACTTTCAGAGTGAAAGGCTCGAGCGGTACCGGGCCGCGGCGAATCGGCTCGTCAAGTCAGGACACGCCTACTACTGTTTCTGCCGCCCCGAAGATCTGAAAGCCCGCCGCGAAGCGGCGCAGGCGGCAGGCACGGCGTGGATGTACGATCGCGTCTGTCACAAGCTCGCGCCTGACGACGTCGCGAAGCGTGAAGCCGCCGGCGAGCCGCGTGCGATCCGCTTCCTCGTGCCGGACGGCCAGACGGTCTTCGACGATCTCGTCCATGGGCGCATTGAATTCGATCGCGCCAACATCGAAGACTTCGTCGTCCTGCGCTCCGATGGCCATCCGACGTATCACTTGTCCGTGGTCGTCGACGACGTGGAGATGAAGATCACCGACGTCGTGCGCGGCGACGATCACATCTCGAACACCCCGAAGCAGGTGCTCCTTTACGAAGCCATGGGCGCGGCGATCCCGAGGTTCGCCCACGTCCCCCTGATTCTCGGTCCGGACAAAAAGCGGTTGAGCAAGCGACACGGCGCGACCGCCGTCGGCGAGTACGAAAAACTAGGGGTTCTGCCGGAAGCGATGGTGAACTTTCTCGCTCTCCTCGGGTGGTCGCCGGGAGACGACAGGGAGATCCTGTCACGCGACGAGCTCGTCGAGCGGTTCTCGCTCGAAGGCATCAGCGGCGGCAACGCCGTGTTCAACCCTGAAAAGCTGGACTGGTTCAATCAGCAGCACCTGATGCGTCTGTCTGCTGCCGAGATCCTCACTCGGCTGCGGCCGGAGCTAGAGGCCGCGGGTTTGTGGCCCGACGTGTCGCAGCCGGAACACCGCGCACGAGTCGAGCGAGCCGTGGATCTCGTCAAACCGCGGGCGCGCAAGCTCGCGGAGCTCGTTCCGCAGCTTCGGCCGTTCCTGAACACGCACGTCGATCGCGATCCGGCCGCGGTCGCCAGGCACCTCGCCGGCCCCGACCTGCCGCCACACCTCGCGGCGTGGCGCAAACGCCTCGAGCAAATAGAGCCGTTCGATGCAGCGACGCTGGAGTCGTCGCTTCGCGCGCTTGCCGAGGCACGAGGCGTGAAACCCGGCATGCTGATCCACGCGACGAGAGTCGCCGTGACGGGCCAGGCCGTCAGCCCGGGGATCTTCGAAGTATTGGAGCTGGTCGGCCGCGAACGCGTTCTCGAAAGAATTGACGATGTCCTCGGAGCGTCAGGACCCTGAGGGCGTCGAGGACCGTGGAACCTGACAGAATCTCTCTTCTATGGCCGTTGTCGTCGCCCGTGCCCTGACCGAAGCTGAATTCGAACGCGCGCGCCGCGTTTTGATGCGGCGTGACAAGCGGCTTGGCGAGCTGATCAAGCGCGTCGGCCGGTGCCGGCTCCCGGATTCTCGCGGCCACGATCCGTTCGCCGGCCTCGTGCGCGTGATCCTGTCGCAGCAACTGTCCGGCAAGGCCGCCGACACCATCTTCGGCCGTGTCGTCACGCTCACCGGCGGACTCGAAACGCTCACGCCAGTGAAGCTGCGATCGGTTGAAGTGACCGCGCTCCGCGGCGCCGGAGTGAGCGGGCCGAAAGCCAGGTACCTGCACGACCTGTCCGATCGCGCGCTCGACGGCCGCCTCGATCTCCACGCGCTGGACGGCGTGCCAGACGATGAGGTCATTGCCGTGATTACCTCGGTGAAGGGGATGGGCCAGTGGTCCGCTGAGATGTTCCTGATGTTCCGCCTGAACCGGCCGGACATTCTCCCCGTCGGCGATCTCGGGATTGTGAAAGGCATGCAGAAACTCTTCGGAATGAAGCGCGTGCCGTCGCCGCGGACGATGATGAGATTGGCGGAGCCGTGGCGGCCGTATCGATCGGTCGCGGCGTGGTATTTGTGGCGGATTCATGAGTGAATGGCGCGTGTAGGCCGTGCTCTGTCCCTCCTGCCGCACGACCGTTCCTGCCGGTGCCAGGTTCTGCCCGGCCTGCGGCCAGACTGTTCAGGCATCCGAAGCCGAGACCGTTCTGGGAAGCGATCAGACGAAGCTGGCCTCGCCGCCGAGCCAGCCGAAAACCACCACCAGCGGCTGGCTGACATCGTCCGGCTCGATCGATCACGGCCGATTCACGCCCGGCGTGGTGCTGGATGAGCGGTACCGCGTCATCGGTCTCCTTGGACGCGGCGGCATGGGCGAGGTCTATCGCGCGGACGACCTGCGGCTTGGTCAGCCGGTCGCGCTGAAGTTCCTGCCGCCCGGACTCAGCCGCGACTCGCAGCGGCTGGCGCAGTTCCACACCGAAGTCCGCACCGCGCGCCAGGTGTCGCATCCAAACGTCTGCCGCGTCTATGACATCGGCGAGGTCGACGGCCAGATGTTCCTGTCGATGGAGTACGTCGACGGTGAGGATCTTTCAGCGTCGCTGCGGCGCTTCGGACGATTCTCGGAAGATCGCGCGATCGAGATCGCGAGACAGATCTGCGTGGGGCTGGCGGCGGCGCACGAGCGCGGCGTGCTGCACCGCGATCTGAAGCCCGCCAACATCATGCTCGACGGCCAGGGGCGCGTCCGCATCATGGACTTCAGTCTCGCAACGGCCGAGGCCGTGACGGACATTCGGGCAGGCACGCCGGCGTACATGGCGCCCGAGCAGTTGCAAGGCCGCGAGGTGACCGTTCGCAGCGACATCTTCGCGCTCGGGCTCGTGCTGTACGAGCTCTTCACTGGACGCCGTGCCTTCGACGCGAAGAGCCTCCCCGACCTCGTCAGCCAGCACGAGTCGGGCACGATCGTGTCGCCGGCCGAGATCACGCGCACGCTCGATCCGGCTGTCGAGCGCGCGATCATGCGCTGTCTCGAGCGCGATCCGGCGAAGCGTCCCGGCTCGGCGCTCGCCGTGGCCGCTTCGCTGCCGGGAGGCGATCCGCTCGCGGCGGCGCTGGCCGCCGGCGAAACGCCGTCGCCGGAGATGGTCGCCGCCGCCGGAGGAGAGAGCGCGGCACTCTCGACGCGTCAGGGCGCCGTGCTCATGACCGGCCTGATGGTCCTGCTGATCCTCATGGCGGCGCTCGCGGATCGAGCGTCGGTGCTGGCGCGAGTCCCGCTCAACAAGCCGCGCGCGGTCCTGCTCGATCGCGCCGCCGAGCTGCGACGGACGCTTGGCTACACGGACCCGGTCGGCGATTCCGCGTCCGGCTTTTATTTCGATCAGCCGTACCTGACGTGGGCGGCGGGCCAGCGATGGACCCCGGAACAGTGGAATACGCTCGCAACCGGCCGGCCGTCGGCGGTCGTGTTCTGGTACCGATCCGGTCCTGGAACGCTGGTGCCGTACGACGACACCGATCCCGTGTCGACGTCGGATCCTCCGCAAGTGACACGCGGGATGGTGCGCATTGATCTCGACACGGAGGGTCGGTTGCTGATCTTCCGCGCCGTGCCGTCGCTGAAGACAGCGCCGTCTGCCATCAATTGGGATGTGCTCTTCCAGGCCGCGGGCCTCGACCGGTCACGATTCACCGAGGCCGAACCGGCGGTGCTTCCACGCACGTACGCCGACGAGTGGAAGGCCTGGACCGGCGCGTTCCCCGAAGCGCCCGACGTTCCGATTCGCATCGAAGCCGCGGCGTTTCGCGGCCGGCCGACGATGTTCGAGATTGTGGGCAGCTGGGTGCCGCTCGAGGGCGGCGCCGGGCCCGAGGCGTCAGCGGTGTGGCGGACGATTGGTGTGCTGATCGTCGCGATCGTGCCGCTGGCGGCCGCGCTCGTCGCCAGGCGAAACGTCAAGCTGGGCCGAGGCGACCGGCGCGGCGCGTTCCGGACGTGGGCGTTTGCGTTCGGTACCGGTGTCCTCACGTACGCGATCGCGCCCACGCACGTCGCAAGCCTCTCCGAAGTCGATCGCATGTTCGCGACCTTCGGCGAGATGCTGTTCTGGAGCGGCGTCCTGTTCGTGGTCTACCTCGCGCTCGAGCCGTACGTCCGGCGAACGTGGCCGGCCGTGCTGATCACATGGTCGAGACTCACGACGGGCCGCCTGCGTGACCCGCTGGTGGGACGCGACCTCGTGGCGGGCACGATCGCCGGACTTCTGCTCGCGCTGCTCGAGCCGATGGGCACGCTTCTGCCGCCGGTGCTCGGCTATCCGGCGCCCGCGCCGTATCTGACCCTCTTCAGCCCGCTCCACGGCGTCCGCGCCGTCATCGCCACCGTGACCAACGCGCCCTTCAATGCGCTGCTGAACGGCATGATGACGATGCTGATGCTGTCGCTGATTCGTCAGGGCTTGCGCGCCCTCGCCAGTCTGACGCCCGGTCCCGTCGCACGCGTGGTTGGGAACAACGTCACCGTCGCGATCGTGACCATCGTGCTCTTCGTGATCGTCATCAAGCGCAACAGCCTCAATCCGCTCTATCCGTGGCTCGATCTCGGCTCAACCGCGGTCCTCGTGGCCTGCCTGCTCGTCGTCGGGCTGCGCTTCGGACTGTTCGCGCTGATCGTGACGTTCCTCGTTCTGAACTTCGCGGCCGATGCGCCGTTGACGCTCGACGCCACCAGGCTCTACGCGGGGCCAGCCTGGTTTTTCATGGCCCTCATCGCGTCGCTCGGCATTGTCGGCGTCTGGATGGCGCGCGCCGGCCAGCCGCTGTTCCCTACTTCTTCGGCGGTTCGTTGATGATCGGCTCCGGCACGTGGTTGTTCACAGCCGGCACGGTTCGCAGAAACGCAAAGACCGCTTTCAGATCGTCGTCGGTCATGTTGCGATAGACCGGCCAGGGCATCGGCGGAAGAATCGGGCGCGACGTGCCTATGTGTTTGCCTTCGCGGATCGCCTTGATGAAGAGCTCCTCGGTCCAGACGTCCTGTCCGATGCCGGTGTTCTTGTCGCTCGTCAGGTTCGCGGTGTACGAGATGCCCCACGGTCCGGCCCACGCCGTGAAAGTCGCCGTTCCCGCGACTATCCAGGTGCTGTCGGGCTTCGGTGGTTTGTCGACTTTCAGGTTCTCGGGATGGCCGGAGAAGCGGCGGGCCATGTCGGGTTCGGGTCCGTTCGGGCCCATCTTGGCGGGCGTGTGGCAGTCGTCGCACGCCGCGATGCTGACGAGATACCTGCCTCGCTCGACCGGACTCACCGGCGGCGGCTGGGATGCGGCTGGCGGCGGCGGCGGCGCCTGTTGGGTGCAGGCGGCCAGGAGCAACAGTCCCGCGGTGGCGAACGTCCAACGAGCGGTTGATGACATGGGTCCTCCGTAGTGGTGAATTCGAGCCGATTATAGATTGGGCCCGCACGGCCACCATCCGGCAAACTGACACAGAACCCCATCCCGCGACGTATTGACGCTGTGCACCTTCGCATCCGCCTGCTCCTCGCGGCGCTCATCGTGGCCCTGCCCGCGGCATTGCTGCTGTACTGGATTGTCGAGCGCGTTCGCGATGGCGATGCGGAGGAGACGCTCGAGCGCGTCTCGGCCGCGCAGTTGACCGAAATCTCGCGCGAGAGCTGCGAATCCGATCCGCGCTGGTTCCTGGCCGGTCCGCGCACGGGCCGGCCAACGGCAGAGGAGCGGACCCAGCCCGATGCCGACGTGCGGCTGCCGCGTCCGAGCGCGGCGGAGATGCCGTTCGAGTTTTTCGCCTACGACGAGAATTTTCTCGGCAGCAGCTCGGCGTCGCCGAGATTTCCGGAAGATTTCAAGCGCGTGTTTCGCGGGTCGGCGTCCGTGCGCGAGGCAACGGGCCGTTATGAATCGAGTCGCGGCACTGGACTCCAGATCGCGCGACTGACGGGTTGGTCGCCTGGACCGTGCGCGATCCTGCTCTTCCGCGCGCAGCCGTTGTCGAATCATCGAGTCAAGGGGCTGGCGCTCTTCACGACGTTCTTCCTCATGAGCTTCGCGGTCGCCGCGCTCGCCGGCTACCCGATCGTCGCGCGAGTTCGACGATTGACGAAGGCGGCGCGCGAGTCAGCACGGCAGGATTACTCGTCGATGGCGCCGATCAGCGGCGCGGACGAAATCAGCTCGCTCGGGTTTGTCTTCAACGAAGCCGCGGCCGACATCCGCCGGCGCGCGACGGACGCGACCGATCGCGAAGAGGCCCTGCGGCGCTACGTCACGAACACGACCGAGGACGTGGCGCAGCCGCTGGCCGCGCTCGAATCGACCCTTGCCGATCTCGAGAAGAGCGACGGACTCCCCGCCGCGGCACGCGACCAACTGCGCCAGTCGATCCGCGAAGCGCATCGTCTGGTGTCGCGACTGACGAACCTCGCGTCGGTCGCCGCACTTCGGACCAGCGCCGATCGCTCGCTTCGCGAGCCGATCGACATGAACGCGCTCGTCGAGCGCGTCGTTCGGAAACACGATGCGCTCGCGCGCGCGCTCGATGTGCGGATCGAGCACGCGGTTCCCGCCAGGAACGTCGTCTTCTCGGCCGATCCCGCGCTGATCGAGCAGGCGGTCACGAACGTCGTCGGCAACGCCGTGCTCTACAGCAACCCCGGCGGCCAGGTGCAGGTCGAGCTCAAGGGCTACGAGCGCGACAACAGGTTCTCGCTCCGGGTGACCGACACGGGCCCCGGCGTCTCCGACGAGGAATTTGCCGGCCTCACCGCGAACCGCCGGTTCCGTGGCGACGAAGGCCGCACGCGCCGCCCAGGTGGCCGCGGCCTCGGCCTCGCCATCGCCCGCGAAGTCGCCGACCGCTTCGGCCTCCAACTCGATCTCCGCCGCCCGTCATCCGGTGGATTCGAGGTGCAGCTGGGGTAAGCTGTCCACCTCCCTCACCGAAATGGCTGCACCTGTGAACGGACATCTGCACCGCCGGACCCTGCTGCAGTTCCTGGCGGCCGCGATCGCGGCGTCGCCGCTCGGGCGGCTGAGGCTGTTCGCGCAGACGCCGCCGATCACCGATGCGCAGACAGTCACGCTCAAGGCAATCGCCGAGGTGGTCCTGCCCAATGCGGTGAGTCGCGAGGATCGCGATCGCATCGTGACCGCGTTCGTCGCATGGGTGCGCGACTACAAAGAGGGCGCGGATATGGGCCACGGCTACGGCTCCTCGACGCTCCGACAAGCCTCGGGGGCCTCGCCGGCCGCGCGATATCCAGCGCAGTTCGCGGCGCTTGACGATGCCGCGAAAGCGGCAGGCGCGGCGTCGTTTGTGGCGATGCCTCTGGATGCCAGGCGCGCCGCGATCGAGGCGGCGCTGAACGGACCGCAGCCGGTGAATCGTCTGCCGGCACAACCGACCGGCCAGAGTCTGATCGCCGACTTCATGGGGTTTTACTTCACCAGCTCGGACGCCTGGGATCTCGCGTATCAGGCGCAGATCGGACGAGATCGCTGCCGCACGCTCGATGGCTCCGATCAAGCGCCCGAGCCGCTCGGACGATCCTTCTGACATGGCCCGTTACGAAGCCGATGTCGTGATCATCGGCGGTGGGATCACCGCCGCGATGGTGGCCGAAAAGCTCTTCGAGCTTCGCCCGAACTGGTCCCTCATCGTTGTCGAAGCGGGGAAGCGGCTGTTCGACTTCGAGAATCGATTCGAGTACCGGCAGCGCAGTCTCGACTACGGCGAGAATCAGTGGCCCGGCGATTTCGTTGCCGACCAGGCCGCGCGCGGCGTGGTTTCGCGGACGATGGCGGTCGGCGGCTCGGCGCTGCACTGGGGCGGCGTGTGCAATCGATTTTCCGAGGAAGACACGCGGCTGAAATCGCTCTACGGCCTTGCCGCGGACTGGCCGATCGAATGGAAGGAGCTCGAGCGCTTCTATTGCGAGGCCGAGCGGCGCCTCGGCGTCTCAGGCGAGCAGAGTCCGCTGCCGGAAGACTGGCGCTCCGAACCGTACCCGATGCCGGCGATGACGATGAGCTACAACCTGAAGCAGCTCAAGTCATGGGCCGAGCACAGCGGGATCAAGTTCTGGACGACGCCGCAGGCCAAGAATACCGTGGAGGGATACGGCGGCCGCGGGCGTTGCCGGCGTTGCAATACGTGCGAGATCTGTCCGACTGGCGCGCGTTACTCGCCCGACTGGACATTCAAGCAACTTCTGGCCGCGAAGAAACTTCAGCTCCACGACCAGACGCTCGTGCGCAAGCTCGTCCTGGATGAACGGACGCCGCGAATCGCGTCCGCGCAGGCGGTGCGGGAAGACGGCGCCGACAACAACGTCGAGTATCGGGCACGCACGTTCGTGCTGGCGTCGGGCTATTGCTGGAGTCCGCACCTTCTGCTGCTCTCGGCCAGCTCACGTTTCCCGAACGGGCTCGCGAACTCGTCGGATCATGTCGGCCGCTACATGACGGGCCACCTCGCGTATCAGACGACGATCGATCTGGATTTGAAGATCTTCCCCGGCATGAACGATCAGCACAGCCTGATCTCACGGGAGTTTTTCCGGTGCCGGCCGGATCGTTCTTACGTCCGCCACGATCTTCGCGTCTGGGAAAACGCCGGCGGGCGAGGTCCGCAGCTGCGCGACGCGGAAGGCAAGCTGCTGCTGGGCGACGCGCTGATGGCGGACTGGCGCAAACGCACGACCCGCGGCACCGCGCGCGTGCGAGGCTATTTCGACGTGCACCCCGATCGGGACAGCCGCCTCACGCTCGACACCGCCGCGAAAAACCGCTGGGGCGATTCGTTGCCGGTCATCCAGCATCGGATCGATGCGGCGTCGCAGGCGCGTCAGGCCGCCACCCGGGAACATTTGCAGGGCGTTTTCACGCAGCTGGCCAAGGCCGGCGACGGCAGGATGGGCAACGTCGGCGCTCTCAATTATCAGGACCATCCCGCCGGCGGCTGCCGGATGGGCTCCGATCCGGCGACGAGCGTCGTCAACACCTTCGGCCGGACCCACGATCACGAGAATCTGTTCGTGGTCGGATCCCCGACGCTGCCGACCGGCGGCTGCACGAACGGGACGCTCACGTTCGTGGCATTGGCGCTGAGATCTGTGGAGGAGATAGCGAAGTGAAGTGAGGAAAGACCTCGGGTTTCGTTTCTTGAAGTTCAAAGCAGAAGCGAAACCCGAGGTCGCTACCCCTCAAACTCCAGCCCAGCCGTCTGCGCCTCGATCCGCAGGCGAGTGAACCGGTCGATGAGCAGACTCAACAGAACCAACCCCGCAATTCCTGCGACGGTGACCGCTGTGCTGCGGTAAATCAGCGGCGCCAGGTGCGGCAGCACGCTCGCGACTATGACGACGAGCACGATGATCCCGAATACCCGGGTCGAGGCGGAGCCTTTCACCATCGGCTTCGCGAACGGCAATTCAGGTTCGACGAAAGTCACGATCTGCAGGACGAGGTGACTCACGAGCGTGATCACGAGCAGATGCACGGCGACGTGCAGGACGTTCGTCGAGAAGTAGGCCAGCACCAGACCCACCAACGCGAGGTAGGGCAGGAGGAACGTGACGACCAGGATGTTCTTCGACGATTGAACGACGCGCACGCGGTCGGCCGGCGTCGCGAAGAAGATCCAGGACGCGCGATACGCGTCACTTCGCGAGAGATTCAGCTTCAGCATCGTCGGAAACATCATCACGGCGATCGTGATCATCGACATGCCCTGGCCAACGTCGCCCTCGACGAACGGATCGCCGATGCCGCCATCCTGGAGGCCCATCAGGAGATAGACGATCGTCAGCGGCAGGATCGTGAGCACGCCCATCCGGAACTTCAGGTCGTTCCGAAACTGGCTTCGGACGAGCAGCGCGACCGCGCGGGCTTCGTCGCGAGCGAAGAGGAACCCCGGCCGGCGCGCACGTGCGGGTGCGGCAGGAGCCGAGACCGTGGTGAGGGCGGCGAGCCGATCCGCGTATTCGAGCGACAGCCGGCCGCTCAACGCCGTCGCCAGCGCCGCGATGACGACGAGTGATGCGAGGACCGGAATGATCTCGAGCGCCGAAGCGCGGCCCGAGGCCAGCTCGAGGTAGCTGGCGAACCAGGCGGGCGGAAAGAGCAGCAGCCACGGCGATTTCGGCAACTCGAGCTGGGCGACCACGCCGACCTGCAGCACGCGCGACAGCATGAAGTACCCGCCATAGACCACGAAGCTCAACAGGAATTGCACGTACGACAGCACCCGTTTCAACCGCTGCGGTCCGACCGTGCGGACGAGCCAGCCGTACGCCACCACCATCAGCAGCGCGGTGGACACGGACGCGATGTAGATCGCCACCACGGCCGCCAGGCCGACGGAGCCGCCGTATCTCAGAAAGAACGAGACGATCGGCAGATACGAAAACACCGTCGTCATGGCTGTCGTGTAGACGAGGACGTTGGCGAGCCGCGCGGCGAAATACGTCCGCGAGGTCACCGGCCGGAACCCGAGGATCGCGTGGTCGTCGGGCGACGCGATGGCCGCGTTGTGATCAAGCAGCGCGGCGGTCGCGACCATGAACATGACGTAGCTCAGGGCGATGGTCCCGGCCAGAAACAGATCGCGGGTGAGCCAGACGACGAAGGCGATCCCGGCGCCCATGAACGAGTAGAAGAGGAACTGGCCGATCAGTTGGGCATACGCTTTGACTTCCTGGTGGCCAAAATGGGCCGCGCCAAGGCGAGACGCGCGGAGGTCGATGCGCAGCGCCGTTTTGGTCAGCATCTTCCAGTGGTCGTAGTCGACGCCGAAGGCTTCGAACAGGCGTGCCAATCTCAAACCCGCTCGAGCGAGGCGAGGAAGTCGGCGGTTACCTGCCCGACGTCGCGGACGCCCGTCAGCCGGCTGAACGCCTCTTCGAGGGTGGACGCGCCGACGGCGTCGCGAATCTCCGCCGACGTGCCGGACGTGACCTGGCGGCCGTGGTTGATGATGAAGATACGCGTGCAGATGCGCTCGACGACCTCGAGAATGTGCGACGAGAACATGATGGTCTTGCCCTGCGACGCCATCTTCTTCAGCAGCTCTTTGACGACCATGGCCGTGTTCGCGTCCAGGCCGTCGAGCGGCTCGTCGAGGATCAGCACGTCCGGCCGGTGAATCAGCGCGGCGGCCAGCACGACCTTCTGCCGCATGCCCTTCGAGAACTCGTGCAGTCGCTGCCCGGCGACCGTTGCGAGTCCGAACAGATCGAGCAGCTCGCTTCGGCGGGTCGCGCTCGATTTCGGATCGAGGTGATGCAGGCAGGAGACGAGCTCGAGGTATTCCGTCGCCGTCAGGCTGTCGTAGAGCGCGGGCGTCTCGGGCACGTACCCGACGCGCTTCTTGACCTCGAGCGGCTGGCTGACGACGTCGAAGCCGGCGACGAGCGCGCGGCCGGATGCCGGCTGGATGAGGCCCGTGAGGATCTTGACCGTCGTGGACTTGCCCGCGCCGTTCGGTCCCAGGAACCCGAGGATCTCGCCGGGTTCCGCGCGGAGGTTGAGATCGATGACCGCCGGCTTGCCGTTGTAGTCCTTGAAGAGATGTTCGGTGAGGATCACGTCCCCGCCAGGGCGAGCAGCAGCACGAGCGCGCTCTGAATGCCGCGCAGGCTCGACGTTTTCTCGACGTCGATCCACTCGTCGAGCGCATGCGAGCGCCCGCCCCGGCCGCCCGAGTCGATGGTGATCGCCGGAATGCCGAGGCTGATGGGGACGTTCGAGTCGGTGCTGCTCGAGCTGTACGTCGGCGTCATCCCGGCCGCGCGAATTGCCGCCGCCGCGGTCCGCACCAGCAGCGAGTCTCTCGGCGTCTGACCGGTCGGTCGATCGCCGACCAGTTTCAGATCCAGCTGGACCGGGCCGAGCCTCGTCGATCGCGCCTTGTTCTCTTCGGCGACCGCCTCGTTCAGGATGCCGATGAAGACCTCGTTGACCTTCTCGAGCTCGGCGCGCGATTCCGATCGCATGTCCACTTCCATCCAGCTCTCGAACGGAATCGAGTTGACCGACGTGCCACCGCCCATCACCCCGACGTTGAACGTCGTCTTCGGCGACGCCGGGACCTGGATTCTTCCGAACTTCTGGATGGCGTTTCCCATCGCGAATGCTGGACTCACGAGGCCGAAGGCCCCGTAGCTGTGTCCGCCAGGTCCCTTGAACGTCGCACGATACCGCTTGCTGCCGACGGCACCGTGCGTGATGTCGTCGCCGCCGCCCGCGCCGTCCATCGAGATGAACGTCTTGATGCGGTCCTTGTAGGGGCCTTTCAAGAAGAGGTGCTTCATGCCTCGCAGGTCGCCGAGTCCTTCTTCGCCGACGTCGCCGACAAAGAGAATGTCGCTCTGCGTGCGGATGCCGGCCGCGTCCATCGCGCGGATCATCGCCAGCAACACGGCCAGCGAGCGCGTGTCGTCGCCGATGCCTGGCGCGGCGAGCCGCGTGCCGTCACGTTTGACCTTGACGTCGGTGCCTTCGGGAAACACGGTGTCGAGGTGCGCCGCAATCGCGATCAGCGGGCCGCCGCCGGTCCCGAGGCGCAGGCCCATGACGTTGCCTTCCGCGTCGCGCTCGACGTTCGACAGACCGGCGGCGCGCAGCATGTCCAGATACGCGGCGCCTCGTGCGTCCTCTTTGAATGGCGGAGCTGGGATTTCGGTGAGCTGGATGATCTCTGCCACGAGGCGGTCATGGTCCTTGTCGATCGCCGCCAGCGCCGCCTTGAATTTCGGATCGTCGATGACCCGCTTGACGGCGTCATCGGGCGACGGGGCCTGGATCCAGCCGACGAGGCTGACGACGCACAACGGCAACGCGACAAAGCGTGTGAAGCGTTTCATGCTGAACCTCTGGGCGACCGCTCTCGATACGTTACTTCAGCTTCTCAGTCCAGTTGAGAATGACGCTCAAGCCGGCCTGTTGCGGCCCGGCGGGTTGCCGGACGAGCAGTCGCCGTCCATCCCGCGTGATGTCGTAGTGGGTCCTCGCATCAATGAGGCTGAGGACCGCCGGCTGGACGAGCGTCCGGCGCGGACCGAGACGAAACGTCGAGCCAGTCGATTCGAACGACACGGACTCGATGCCGCGCGGCACGGCCCAGTACACCAGCTCGCGGCCGTCGGCCGTCCAGCGCGGGTGGACTCCGCCGCCGGTCGAAATCTGCTGCCAGTGACCGGGGACCAGGAAGCGTCGAACGATGAGCTCCCCTGGTCCCGTCTCGAAGGAGTTGTACGCCATCCATTGGCCGTCGGGCGAGAGATGTGCGCCGTACGGCGCGAACTGCGGACCGACGAGCTCGATTGGCTTACGGTCGCCGAAGAGCGGGAGCGCCCAGACGGACCGCGCTCCGAAGGTGGACTGCTCGTACAGAATGTACTTCCCATCGCGCGACCAATCTGTCGGCACGAGTTCCATGGCACCTTCGATGATCGCGACGAGCTCCTCGACACCGGAACCGGCGACCGCCTTTCGGTACAGACCCGGCCGGCCACCGCGATCGGACACGAAGACGATCTCTTTCCCGTCCGGGGACCACACCGGATCGCTGTCCCGCGCGGGATCGGACGTCAACCGTGACGACACGCCGCGTGCGATGTCGATCAGCCAGATATCCCAGTCCCCGGTTCTCGGGTCCATCAGGTTCGCGGCAAGCAGCTCGCCGTTCGGAGACAGGGACGGATTGAGGTACTCCCCGTCAGGAGGCGGCGGCACTGAGCCTACGGATTGGCCCGTACGGTCGAACCACATGAGCTGACCGACGCTCCCGCCTCGAGGTCTGGCGAAGGCCAGGACTCCGGTGGCCGATGCCGAGACGTTCGCCCGAAAGCCGAACAGGACTCCAAGTGAGGCGTTGGCAGCCGCGAGCTTCGGATTGCCTTCGAGCGTGAGACGCTCCAGGTTCAGCGTCTGAACCATGAGCGCCGCGCCGCGAAGGAAGAGCAGGAGGTTCGGCGGCGCGAAGACGCCAAGGCCGTCGGAATTGACGAGTGTCTTGGCGTCGCCGCCGTCGAGTGACGCGACCTTGATGGCCCCGCCCCCGGAACGCCGGCCATCGTAGAAGATGAAATGACGCTGATCGGCAAGAAACTGCGGGAACGCGGGCTCCAGCTCACCCGCCACGGGAATCGGCGCAGGAACGCCTCCAGATGCCGGGACTTTGAATAGTTGCTGCTGGACGGCGAACACGATCACCCCGGCCGTATTCCAGGTACCGCTTAAAGCAGTCCGGGCAGACAGCGGCAGCTCGCAAATCACCGACGCCGAACCGCCGGCAAGGTCGACCGTACGAAGCTTGCCGCCACCGAAAAAACCCAACCGGGTACCGTCTGGGGACCAGAACGGGAATTGTGAGCCTTCCGTGCCGGCGAGCCGCCGAGTCTCGGACGAATCGAGCGAGTGCAGCCAGATCTGCGAGGCATTTCCGAAGATGCCCGCGGCGATATGGCGGCCGTCGGGGGAGACGGCCAGACCGGTCGCCGGAATGTGGTTGTCAGGAAACCGGACGCCGAATTCCACCGGCGGCGCCGGCGCCGTGCGGTCGGTGGGGCGCGAGAGAGACCACCAGATCGTGGCGAGCGTCACGGCTGCGGCACCCGCCAGCCCGACCCACAGCCAACGCTCCTTCGCTCCTGCGCTCGCCTTCGGCCGGTCGATGGTTGGCGTCCGGGCCGACAGCGCGTCGGTGATCTCCAGCCGTGCGTCGGCAATGTCGTGCAGACGCTCAGCGGGATCCTTGCTGAGGCAGCGCTTCAGCAGCCTGTCGATCGCGGGCGGGAGCCCGGCCGGCAGGCGATCCCACGCGGGATCGTGCTCGAGAATCCGCGCGATCATGTCTGACGAGGTCTGGGCGTCGAACGGCTGCCGTCCCGTCAGCATCTCGTAGAGCACGCAGCCGAACGCCCAGACGTCGGTCCGCTTGTCGACGGATCCGCCGCGCGCCTGTTCCGGGCTCATATAGGCGGCCGTCCCCAGAATCATTCCGGTATTCGTGGCGGTGCCCGGGGTCGTGCGTCCGTCGGCGCCGTCGAGTTTCGCGATCCCGAAGTCGATCACCTTCACGACGCCGGCGGGCGTGATCTTGATGTTGGCGGGCTTGAGATCCCGGTGCACGATGCCTTTCTCGTGCGCGGCCTCCAGCGCGGCAGCAATTTGTCGCGCGATCCCGAGCGCTTCGCGAAGCGGGAGCGCGCCTCTGGACAACCGGTCAGCCAGCGTCGGGCCGTCGATCAGCTCGAGGACGAGGCCCTGAACGCCGCCGGAATCCTCGACTTCGTAAATCGCGCCGACATTGGGATGGTTGAGCGACGCGAGCAGTCGCGCTTCGCGCGTGAACCGTGAGAGCCGATCCGGATCGCCAGTGACCTGGACAGGAAGGACTTTGATGGCGACGTCACGGCCGAGTTTTGGATCGCGCGCGCGGTAGACCTCGCCCATGCCGCCCGCGCCCAGCAGCTCGCCGACCACGTACGGGCCGAACGACGTGCCCGGCGCGAGATGCGCGCCGGATCCGGTCATCTGGGTCTCACCGAACGTTCCGGCGTCGTGATGCGAGCGAAGCAGGCGATCGACCTCCTCGCGCAGCGACGGGTCCTGCCGGCAGGCCTCGTCGAGGTAGGCATCGCGCGTGCGGTCATCGCGCGCGATCGCGGCATGAAAGATCTCGGTGATCTGCCGCCAGCGGTCGGGATTCATTTGTCCTTCAGCAGGTCCTCGATGATCTTGCCCAGCTTCGGCTCATTCGCCTCGTCGTAGCCGACCATGATGAGCCGAATCCGGCCCTGTCGATCGATCAGTTGAATCTGCGGAATGCCCCCGACCTTGTACGCGGCGAAATTCTTGTCGGGCGTGTAGACCGGACGGCCGTTGACCATCTCCGGCGTGGGCCGGTCGCCGACCGCAATCGGCACGTCGAATCCTTCCTTCGTCGTGAAGTACTCCCGGTCCTTCTCGAACTCGACGGCCGGTTCGAGATTCCTCTCGGTGCCGAAGTAGCCGTACAGCTCGGTGGCGAAGACGATGCGGAATCCCTGGGGGCCGTACTTCGCGAGGAGACGCTTCAGGCCGGGATAGCTCTCCTTGCACGGCCCGCACCAGTGCGCCGTGAACTCGAGGAGCGTCACGGGCCCCGGCATCTCAATCGACGTCTTGCCCTCGGGCATGTTGAGCCAGCGCGGTGCGGTAATCGACGTCCCAGCGGTACCGACGAGCTTCAGCCGGGCGATGAGCGGCGAGAGGTACGCGTCGTTCACGCGGGGCACGTCTTTCCACTCCGTCTGACCGCGGCCCAGGAGCTCGAGCGCTTTGTCGTTCATCCCCTGGCCAGCCCAGGCTTCGGCCAGGTTCGCGTACGCGGAGCCGACGTTCATGCCGAGCT
Source organism: Vicinamibacterales bacterium (assembly GCA_035633215.1). Classification (GTDB taxonomy): domain Bacteria; phylum Acidobacteriota; class Vicinamibacteria; order Vicinamibacterales; family SCN-69-37; genus DASQFI01. Next base: position 61,143 of record DASQFI010000049.1, read on the forward strand.
TCTGGCGCACCTCGGGCGAGAACGTCTCGGCGGCGTTGATAATCCACATCGAGTGTTTGATGATGCCGGCGTCGATGTCGTCGGCGCGGTAGTAGTTGTTCATCGAATTGTGCGCGGCGAACTTCTGATCGAAGACCGTGGCGGGCAGCCGGTCGAGCTCGTCCACGAACGTCTCGAGCCGCGCGTTCCGCTCGGCGCCCTTGGGCTCACGCAGGCCCGACCGCACGGCTTGCGCCAGGACGACCGCGCGATCGGCCGCGGGCAGGTCGGTTGCCGCCATCGCGCGATCGAGCGCGCGCTTGGCAAGGTCCGGTTGGACCGCTTCGGTGTAGAGATCGGCGAGGCTCGGCAACTCGCGAATCGCGATCGTCGTGAGGTCGAACTTCGCGGCGCACTCGTTGGCCAGCGCGGTTTTTTCTTTCTCGACCTGCCGCACGATGTCGGCCGTAAGACCGGTCGGCGGCCGCAGCTGCTGCTGCCGCTTGACGACGAACTCGCGGACGGTCTTCACGCAGTCCGCCGGGGTGTCCGGCAGCGGTGGCTGCGGCGCGGCTGCCTGCTGCATCGAGGCGATCGCGAATGCCGCGACGAGAGTGAGTGAGCTCATTGCATCCCCGTTTGAAGAAACGAGATGAACTGGGACGGATCGCGCGTCAATCCGCCGAACGCGACCGTCGGTGTGCCGTCGGGAGCGACGACGGCGTAGTAAGGGAGCGCCACCGTGCCGAACATCGTCTGTTCCATCCGCTGGAAGGTGCGATAAGGCTCGCCGCGGCCGTCTGTGTAGAGCCGCACGCGGACGTAGCGGGCGAGCTCACGCGCGACCTCGGGCCGGGGAAACATGTTCGCTTCCATCCAGCGGCAGTTGGTGCAGGTATACCCGGTGAAGTCTATCAGCAGGGGCCGTTGCTGGCGGACGGCGTCGGCGCGCGCGGCGTCGTAGTCGTTCACGATCCACGGCAGCTCGCCGCCGGGCGCCATCGCGGCCAGATCGGCGGGCGGTAGAAATGCCTCGAGCTCGCCAAGACGACGGCCGAGGAGGCCGGTCGCGAGCCAGATCGCGCAAGCGGCTGCCGCGGCCGTCACACCAGCGCGCGCCCATTTCGGCCGGCCGAGCCGCGGCGCGCGGCCGAGCCGGGTCAGGCCGGAGAGATAGACGACGAGCACGACCGCGATCAGGATCCACGAGCCGATCACGACCTCACGCGTGAACACGCCCCAGCCCCACACGAGATCGGCGTTCGACAGGAACTTCATCGCCGCCGCCAGCTCCAGCATCCCCATCGTCGCCTTCACCGCGATCAGCCAGATGCCCGATCGCGGCAGTGCGGCGAGGAACTGCGGCGCGAGCGCGAGAATGACGAACGGCAGCGCGAAGACGGCGGAGAACGCCAGCATGCCCGCGAGCGGCCACTGCCAGTCGCCTTGCGCGGCGACGACGAGGAGTGTGCCGAGGAACGGCGCGGTGCAGGTGAATGACGTCAACGTGAACGCGAGGCCCATCAGCAGCGTGCCCGCGAATCGTCCGTGACCCTGCTCGGCTTTCGCCGCGAGCGTCAGCAGCCGCGACGGCAGCGCCAGCTCGTACACGCCGAAGAGGCTCAGGGCGAAGAGGATGAACAACGCGGTGACGGCGAGGTTCAGCCACGGATCGGCGGCAAAGCGATTGAGGCCCGCGGCACCGAACGCCACGGCCAGCGTGAACCCGACGGCCGTGAAGGTCAGGATGATGCCGAGGCCGTACACGAGGGCCTGCGTCACCGCTTCAGACGTGGGCCGACCAACAGATGTAGGCCGGCCCTTGAGGGCCGGCGTTCCGGCCAATTGGCCATCATCCTCGTCCGGCCTGCCCAGACGGCCCGTGAAGTAGGAGACCGTGATCGGCACCATCGGAAACACGCAAGGCGTGAGCAGCGACAGCGCGCCCATCGCCGCCGCGAGCCAGAGGTACGCGCCGAACGTGCTCGCGCGCGATCCGGCGGCGAGATCGCGGACCGGCACGCGCGCCGCGTCGGGGACGGCTGATTTGCGATTGGCGACGACGCCTGCGGCCGCGTTTCCGGCTGGAGCGGCCGCACCGCCCGCGGATGCTGACGGCGCGGACGTGACCGTCGTGGCTGCCGGGTCGATCGAGCCGACAGTGACCTCGAGTGCAAGTTCCCGATCCGTCGGCGGCAGGCAGATCCGGTCGTCGCACGTCTGATAGGAAACCGTGACGCGCAGCGGATGCCGTCCCGGCTTCGTATTGGCTGCGGCCCGAACCGGAACGCTGAATGTCGCGCGGTTTTCGTGGAACTCGGTCTCGATGTTGAAGTTCGGATCGAACTCCCGGCGTGTCGCAGACGGTTCGATAGCACCGCTCTGTCTGAACCCGCCGGGGTTGACGACGATCGTCGTCGCCTGCGGGCCACCCGGCACCTGGGTCAGCGCATAGAGATGCCAACCCGGATCGATTAGCGCCGTCACGACGACGGTCAGCCTGGTTCCACTCTCGGCGGGATTCAGGGGTTTGGCTTCAGGCGCCCGGCTGACCGACCAGCGAATGGGATCCTGCGCAAACGCCGGCGTCGTGCCCAGAGCCAGGCACATCGCCCACAGAGCCGTGAGTCGAACAGTCATGGGCCGAGAAGATCAATTGTAAGGGTCGCGGGAGGCTGGGCGGCGCCGGCGCCTCAGGTTTCGGGGCTGCCGGAAGGCGACAGTGTTATCGGCCTTTGTGTTGCTCGCGAAGGTAGCAGGCGACGTGCTGCTCGAGCACGCCGAGGGGCATCGAACCGTGATCGAGCAGGTGATCGTGAAACCGCCGGATGTCGAAGCTGGCGCCCTGAGTCTGTCGCACCTGTCTGCGCAACTCGTGAATCTTCATGGCGCCGAGCTTGTAGGCGAGCGCTTGTCCCGGCATGTCGCTCGAATACCGCAAACTCTCTGTGTCGATCTGGACATCCGATTCGAGTGTGTTCTCCCGCATGAACGTCATCGCCCGCTCGCGCGACCACCCGAGGGCGTTTATCCCGGTGTCGACGACGAGCCGGGTGGAGAGAAACAGATCCATCGCCAGCCGGCCGGCACGGGCGTAGGGGTCGCCTTCATACATCCCCAGCTCACCCGCAAGGTCTGACGAATACTCGGCCCACCCCTCGGTGAACGCCGTGTGCATCTGGCCGCGCCGGAACGGACTGAGCGTCGTACTCTCGCGCCGCAATCCGAGTTGGAAGTGATGGCCCGGCACGAGCTCGTGGTAGATCAATGCCGGCGCGAACAGGAGCGATCGCGACTCCGGCTGCGAGCCATTGAACCGGTAATAGCCCATCGGTTCGGAGGCAGTCGGAATCTGGTAGTAGCCGTACGTCATCGATTGCTCGAGCGCCTCGTCCAGCCGTTTCACACCGTAGGGTGCCTTTGGCTGCTTTGTGAAGAAACTGTCGATTTTCGGCTCGATCCGGCGGATCGCGGCCATCATGGCCTCGCCGAATTCGTCCGCACTCTTCGGGAAGAACCGGCGATCGGTTTTGAGAAATGTCCTGAACTCCCCAAGTGAGCCTTTGAAGCCAGACGCGAGGCGAACCTTGTCGAGCTCGCCGTTCAGCCGGGCGACCTCGTCGAGGCCGATCTGGTGAATCTGGGTGGCTGTGAGCTCGAGCCCGGTGTGCTGCCGGATGAGGAAGTTGTAGTAGGCAAGCCCCTCCGGATACTGGACAAGGCCGACACCTGGCGGCGCTCGTGTGCGGTACGGACCGTCGACGAACGCGATCAGCCGTTCGATCGACGGATTCACGACCAATCGGATCGCGTCGTCGAGCCGCTGCCGGAACGCGGCGACCGCTTCGGCCTGCAGACTGCCGAGCCGTTTGGTCTCCACATTGAACCGGCTCTGTGGAGCGTTGCCGACGAAGGTCCGCAGAAACGGGATGGCCAACCGCAACTCTTCGACCGGCACGACGATGCCGCGCACCATCTGGCTGCGAAGCTTTGCTTCGTACGTCGCCATCAGGACTGGAACCTGATGCAGCGCGTCGATGTAGGTGTCCAGGTCGTCGAGGCTGCGAAACTGGAATCCCTCGAACGGCGTGGTGATTGACCGGAGGGGCGACGAGTACGGCGTGATCGGAATCGTGAGCCAGAAGTATCTGTCAGCCTGGCTGGCGAGCCCGAGCTCGAACTCGAGCACGCTGTACGTCAGCCAGTCGTCATGGCCGAGCTCCTCCGCGCGCACCGAGTGGACCTTCTTCAGGAGGCCATCCGCCCACGCCGCCTGCTCGCGCGCGCGGGCGAGGGAGAGTGCCGCATTCCGGTCGGGCGAGACGCTGCGACCGAGTGCGCCGCCGCCGGGACCGCCGCCGCGCTGCGCGAGGTACTCGTCCACGACGGTTTGCAATTTGACCGCTTCGCCCTGCGCGGCCTGGCGGCCGAATGTCGGCGTGCCGAGGGCGACGATCAGCGCAGCCGCCGCCGTTGCGGTACGAGCGACCAGCCACGCCAGTGGGTTGCGGTTCATGACCACTTCTCCTGCAGGTTCGATTCCTTCGCGCGAGCGAGCCTTGCCAGCGAGAAAAACGGATCCGGCTGTGCTTTGCCGGTGACCAGCGACGCGACCAGTTCGCCGATGGCGGGCCCCATCTTGAATCCATGGCCGGATCCGCCGCCGACGATCCAGACGTTCGACGCGGCCGGATGCCGGTCGATGATGTAGTTCGAGTCCGAAGACGCTTCGTACTGGCACACTTCCGATCCGACGAGCGGGGCGTTCGCAAGAGCCGGAAATCGCCGCGCGAGAAACGCCCGCGCGGCTTTGACCGCACTCGCCGGCAAGTCTCGTTGTCCCGAGGTCGGATCGAATCGCGGGCCCGACGTGTCGTCGGCGACCTTGAAGCCACGATTCGCATTGCCCGGAATGCCGTACATCAGCCGCTCACCGAAATCCACCCACACCGGAAGCGCATCGTCCTGGAACCGCACATCGCCAGGCGCGGTGCCGAAATAAAAGACGTCCTGACGGGTGGGCGTGATGTGCCTGCCGACGGCGTCCGGAAACAACGAGCCGAGCCACGGACCGCAGGCGAACACGAACGCGTCCGCGGCGAGCGTCGAGCCATCCATCATGGCGACGGCCGACGCACTCGGGCCGGCGATTCGAATCGGGGACGTGACCGCGCCCAGCCGATACTCGCCGCCTTCAGCGACCACACATTCGACGACGTGTTCACAGGCGCGACGAGCGAGCAGGTAGCCGGCGTCCGGCTCGAAGAGCAGTGACGAGATGCCAGTGAAATCGATTTGGGGGTAGCGGCGGCGCGCCTCGGCCGGCGACCACTCGTCCATCGGAACGCGTTCGGCCTGGAGCGACGCCACTGACGCTTTGCGAAAACTGTCGTCTTTTCCGAACAGCCAGAGCGCGCCGGTCTTCTTGAAGAAACCGCGCGCAAAACGCTCGTCGTGCGCGCGCCAGAGCTGGAGCGCGCGCACGGCCATCCTGGTATAGACCGTACGCGTCCCGTAGCCGGCGCGGATCACTCGAGTCTCTCCGCCCGAGCTGGCTCGCGCATTTCCTGGTCCCCATGCGTCGACAAGTACGACGCGGGCGCCTCTGCGGACAAGCTCGAGCGCCGTCCAGCCGCCGAATGCTCCGGCGCCGACGACGACGACGCGCGGACCCTGGCCGCGGCGACGTGTGAGAAGTGCTGAAGTGGGCGCGGCCACGGCCGCCTTCAAGATATCGCGGCGTGAAGGCATTCGGAGATGGTATCTCCGGACCCTGTGCGATGCCTTACTCCCCAATAATCTGCACGACGACTTCGCGTTTTCTCGCCTGGGTGTCGAATTCGAGCACGACAATCTGCTGCCAGCTGCCGAGGCAGAGCGCCCGGTCCGCGAACGGGATCGTGATCGACGGACCGACGAGCGCCGCCCGGACATGGCTCGAGCCATTGTCGTCGCCCCAGCGGAGGTGATGGCGATACTCGGCATGGCGCGGTGCCAGGCGTTCCAGCAGTCCGTTCAGGTCCGAAACCGCGCCCGGCTCGAATTCGATCGTCGTCACTCCTGCGGTCGACCCGATCACCGCCACGGTCACGATCCCGGCCGTGAGCGTCGACCTCTCGAGGTCGCTGGCGACGAATCGCGTCACGTCCCGCGCGTCGCCCTGGCCCGTGGTCTGAAGGTGATGCGTGTGGGTGACGACCATGAACGGGTCAGCGGAAGGCGCGGGACGCCAGCCGCCGGAACGTCTGGTGATGCCGGCCGGTCACGAACAGCCAGGTCAGCAGCTTGACCGACACCGGCGGAACGGCTGCGCTCGCGGCCGGCCCGGATGTGAGTCGTCGAAGTGTTTCAATCGGCGTGTCCCGCAAATCGTCCAGCACCGAGACCCTGTGCACGCACGAGACCGTGCAGTGCGGCGCGCACGATTTTTCGGAAGCATACTCACGGTCGAGATCCGCTGGTCCATATCGTTCCAACGGGATGCCAGGGTAGCCGCGTTGTTGCGAGCACCAATGCACCAATCCGTCCTCGCAGACATACAGGTAGCGCGCACCGGCCCGGCACTGCCACAGATTCGACTGGCCGGCAATCAGGTTCTTCTGGAACGTGTGGTCGTGCGCGTGCGAGTAGAACCCCCGGCCGAGGTTCGAGATCGCGGCATGAACGCGCTGCCGCTCAGGATCGAGCGGCACGATCTGGCCGGACGCGTCGTGAATCATGCCGACGGACGTCCCGAATCCCAGCTCGATCGCGCGCCTCGCGATGGCCAGCGCGTCGTCCGGCCGGCCGATGCCGTTGCCGACGACTGTGTTGATGTTCACGTCGAAGTGCGCCTGCGCGGCGAGCCATTCGAGCTTGCGGTCGAGGACCTTCAGGCTCTTCACCGACACGTCATCGGGCACGACGTTGTCGATGCTGATTTGCAGCCGATCCAGGCCGGCGCGATTGAGCCGCCGGATGCGGTCGGGCGACAGCAGGTATCCGTTCGTCAGCAGGCCCGCCATCATGCCGCGCCGCCGGATCCTATTAATAAGGAGGTCGAGGTCGGGGTGGAGCAGGGGCTCGCCACCGGACACATCCAGCATCGACGTGCCGAAATCGGCCAGCCGGTCGATGCGCGACAGCATCTGGTCGGTTGGGACCGGCGCTGACGTCTTGTCGAACTCGTTGCAGTAGCTGCAGGACAGGTTGCAGCGGCGCATCGGAACGATCTGCGCGAGGATCGGGTGCTGGCGCGAGCCGATCGCTTTCGCGATCACGCGGGCCATCCGGAAACGGCGCGTCACCGCGCCAGCGCGACGTCGGAGGGAGGTCATGGGTGCGGTTCATCAAATGATAAACGGCGAGCCGGCGCCTCGGTTAATGACCTTCGGGTTGATTGCGGCCCGAACGTACTGTTAGGTTTGTACGGTTCCGCCTGTCTCGATCTTTCCTGCTGGGAGGTCGTTCAACGGTAGGACACGGCGCTCTGGACGCCGTTATCGGGGTTCGAATCCCTGCCTCCCAGCCACTCAGTTCGAATCCGTCTCAAGGTCGAAAACCCCAATGTTTTCAGGCATTTCCGCGAGAAGCGGGCCGAACGCCGTTGGGGCACGCCGACTTCTCAGCCCATTTCCAACAATCGCGTCAATTTGCCTTGAAAACAGACCGGTCGCAGG
>DASQFI010000050.1:0-122329 GCA_035633215.1 Vicinamibacterales bacterium
ACAACGCCGCCACCCCAGACAACGCCGCCACCCCAGACAACGCCGCCACCCCAGACAACGCCGCCACCCCAGACAACGCCGCCGCCCCAGACAACGCCGGCGTTCCAAACCATTCCATCGGCGAAGTAGAACTCACCGCCGCGAACTTCCTCGCCCCCGATGACGTTCCAAGGCTCAATCGCGACGGTCCTCTCTTTAACCAAATTCGCGGCAAGAGACACATTCAGGCTGCCAGCTCCTTGCTCTACGAGACCGAAGCCCCCCATGAACTGAGCTGTGTATTGCAGCGCGAACTTCGCTTCGCGTGCCGTAAGTCTGGGCTGTGCTTGGAGAATTTGAGCGACTGCGCCGGACACAACCGCAGCCGACATGCTCGTTCCCGATAGCTTGAGGTATGTCCCATCGTTCTCGCCGAAAACTCGTCTCTGCGGATGGTCACGCCAGAGCGCACTTTCCTCCGAAACGGCAGCGACAACGGCGTTTCCGGGTGCAACGAGATCCGGCTTCATCTGCCAACCGGACGGATCATCTGGACTACCGACTGGACCCCGGGAGCTGAACGTCGCCAGGATATCGTCAGACCGCTCGACAGTGCCGCGTGTGTTCAGCGCGCCCACTGTCAGTGCGCCTGGGGTGTAGCCGGGCGAAACAATCGCGCCAACCACAGGCGTGCCGTCTTCCAGTTTGCCCAGGTTCCCCGCCGACGCAACGACTACCAGGCCTGCCTCGACTGCCCGTTCGACGGCCTTGGCCATCGGATCGTCTTGCGGAGACCCCGACGCCGGATGGCCCAGCGAGAGATTGATAACGCGAATCCGGTATTTGTCCTTGTTCTGAATTGCCCAGTGAATCGCCTCGAGGACATCTGAAACGTAGCCGGATCCGTCCGCGCCGAGAACCCGAAGGCTGAGGAGATGCGCTCCTGGCGCCATGCCTACATAAACGCTGCCCTCTGCAGTACGACTGCCCACGCCGCTACCGGCAATGATGCTCGCGACATGGGTACCGTGCCCGTACTCGTCCGATGGGTTGACCTCCTCACCGGTCAGCTCGCCTCTAAAGTCGACAGAAAGGGCGAGCCGTCGATTGAGATCAGCGTGTCGCGCGATACCAGAGTCGATGACCGCGATTCCGATACCCTTGCCCGTCAGCCCGCTGAAGTTCCCCGAGTTCCCTGCCGCTTTCCAGAGCTGGCTGGCTCCGGTCGACTGCACAGTCACAGCCGACATCCCAATAACGCGATCGTCTCGGCTCAGACCGAAGACATTGGCATCCATTGCGAGGGCGCCAATTTGCCGAGTGGAGCCGCCTAGTACCGCGCCCGTCGGCAGGCGCTTCTTGACCTGAACGGCGTACGTGCCAGCAAGCCGATCGACCTCCGCCTGGGGACCTTCGTACACGACGTCTACCGCCGCCTGCCCGGACGCCAATTCGTGCTGCAGGCTCCGGGAGAGCTTGGCGCGATGCTGTGCAGATGCGGGCAGCGGCGCCGCAAGGATTACAGCGACCAGTCCGATAAGCGTAATCAGGCCGGCGCGCCAGGTCGAGGAGGGGAGGGAACGGCTCATTTTATGCGTCCTGCGCAGTGCAAACACAAATATGGTGTGTAAGCGGAAATCGTAATTAGCATGTACCGTACCAACGAATCTGTATTTCAATCCTTGGTGTTCCGGTTACTTCTTGAGCCGGAATCACTTGCGGCTCGCCGGCTTGCGAACAATTCCGGGGGTCGGATTACGAAACCGTCAGCCCAACACCGGATTTGGCATTCTTTGGACAGACGCCACCCCCGTTTTTTCGAGGCAAGAGCCCAAAATCGTACACCAATACGACGTTTTTTGAAAGTGGGTTTCAGAAGCGTCGCTGAAGGGGTTCAGCTTTGAAATCCAGTCGCCTGATCGGGCTCCTGTTGGTCGTAGTCGCGATCAGCGCGGCGGTCTACTGGGCTCGGACCGGCCGATCCAGAGACAGTTTTGGCGGGAGTGACCAAGTTGCGGGCGGCCGGCTCATTGCGACTTACACTTCTGAACCGAAAAGCTTTAATCGACTCGTCTCAGTTCTTGGCGCCGACGAGCTCGTCTCACGTCTAATCCAAACCACGTTGATTCGCGTGAATCGCGTTTCCGGTGAGGTGGAGCCGCAACTGGCCAAATCGTGGTCCTCGTCGGCAGACGGGCTGACCTGGACGTTCAAGCTCGAGGAACGCGTGACGTTCTCGGACGGCGTACCTTTTACCGCCGCCGACGTGCTCTTCACCTTCACCGCGCTCTACGACAAACGCGTCGGCAGCGGGATGGCGGGAACGCTCTCCGTCAACGGGACGCCGCTGAAGGGGCGTGCGCTCGACGACCATACCGTCGCCATTACGTTCCCCGCCGTGTTCGGGCCCGGAATCACGCTGTTCGACACGCTGCCGATTCTTCCGCGCCACAAACTGCAGGCCTCGCTCGATGCCGGCACCTTCCGCGACGCGTGGAATGCGACCACGCGGCCCGGCGAGATCGTCGGCCTCGGACCATTCGTTCTCAAAGAGTACTCGACGGGTACGCGGCTGGTGCTCGGTCGGAACCCGCGGTACTGGAAGCGCGATGCGCAGGGGCGTAAGCTGCCATATCTCGACGAGATCCAGATCGACATCATTCCGGACACGAATGCGGAGGTGCTGCGCCTCGAGTCGGGAAGCTCGGATCTCATGAGCGACTCGGTGCGGCCCGAAGATCTCGCGGCGTTCCGGCGGCAGGAACAGCAGGGCGTCGTCAAACTCGTCGATGCCGGTGTCGGGATCGATCCGAATGTGTTGTGGTTCAATCTCGTGCCGAGTGCGCGCGTCGCCAAGGAATGCCCGTGGCTGCAGCAGGAAGCGTTTCGCCACGCGGTGTCGTACGCCGTGGACCGGCAAAAAATCGTGGACACCGTCTATCTCGGGGCCGCCGTGCCCATCTACGGACCGGTCACGCCGGGACACGGCGAGTGGTATCTGCCCGACCTGCCAGTGACGAAGCACGACCCCAGTCACGCCAGAACGCTGCTCGGATCGATCGGGCTGTCCGATCGCAACGGCGACGGGATGATCGAAGACGCATCAGGGAAGCCCGCTCGATTCACGCTCCTCACCCAGAAGGGCCATACGCTGCGCGAGCGGACCGCGTCGCTCATCCAGGAACACCTTCGCCAGGTGGGGATCGGCGTCGACATCATCGGGGCCGATCCGCCGTCGCTCTTCGCGCGGTATCAGAAAGGCGACTACGACGCGATTTTCTTTTACGCGCCCCTTGATTCGACCGACCCGGCGCGCTCGCCCGAGTTCTGGATGAGCTCGGGGCCGTTCCACCTCTGGCATCCCAACCAGACCAAGCCCGCGACGACCTGGGAAGCCACGATCGATGATTTGATGCGGCAACAGACCACGACGCTCGATCCCGTGGCACGCCGGCGACTTTTCGCGGAGGTTCAGCGCCTGATGTCCGCGCATCTCCCGATTCTCCATTTCGCCGCGCCGAAGATCACGATTGCGATGAGCGCGCGGCTCCGGGGCGCCACGCCGTCCGTGCTCGATCCGCCGGTGCTCTGGAACGCCGAGGTGCTGTCGGTCTCAGGCGTCCGCCTTCGCGCCTCCGGCGCTACGGCGGGACAAGCCCGTGACCGACAGTGAGCCACGGCGTCTGGGCGTTCCTGATTCGACGATTCGTCGGCGCGGTGGTGTTCGTCGCGGTCGTCTCGACGAGCGCGCTGGTGCTCGTTCGCCTGGCGCCGGGAGACGCGACGGCCGGCCTGGCCCTCTCGGGCGCCGATCAAGCCACGATCGACGCGGCGCGAGAGCAGTGGGGCCTCGACCGGCCCGTCCTGTCGCAATTGGGCGCGTGGATGATCGGCATGGCGCGGCTCGATCTCGGCCGCTCCTCCCTCTACAACCGTCCGGTGGCCGATCTCGTGTTCGAGCGCGCGCGGCATACGGCGGCGCTGGCCGCGCTCGTTCTCCTCGTCGCCACCGCGATCGGTTTACCGCTCGGTGTCCTCACTGGCGCGCGGCCGCAAGGCGTGCTGGCGACCATCGTGTCGCCGCTCTCGATCGCGCTGGTCGCGTGCCCGCCGCTGGTGGGCGCCCTCGCCCTGCTGCTGCTCGCGGTCACGACTGGCTGGCTCTCGACCGCCTCCGGGAGCTGGGCGGTTCCGACGCTGGCCCTGGCGCTGCCGCTCGCGGCCACGCTCGAACGCCTGCAGGCACAGGCGACGGCTGAGTCGCTCTCGGCGCCGGACATCACCGCTGCGGCCGCGCGCGGCGTGCCGTCAGGGCGCCTGCTCTGGATCCACGCCGCCCGCCAATCTCTTCGCCCGGTCCTCGGCGTCTACGGCATCGTCATCGGCACGCTGTTCAGCGGATCTCTCGCGGTCGAAGCGATCACGGGCTGGCCGGGAATCGGCCGGCTGATGTCCGACGCTCTCGTCGCACGCGATCTCTTCCTCACGGCCGGATGCGCGCTCGCGGGCGGCGTGCTCATCGCGGTGGGGAACGTGCTCGCCGACGTCACGCGGGCCCTCGTCGATCCCAGGATCAGGGAACAGCTGTGAACGGCCGCTCGAGTGCCCGCATCGGCGCGTGGATTCTCGCGGCGTTCGCGGCGCTCGCGCTCCTCGCGCCGGTCATCGCGCCGAATCGGCCCGGCGATCAATTCGCCGATCGCGCCTACGCGCCGCCCAGCCGCATTCGCCTCTTCGACGCATCGGGACTCCGCGCGCCCTTTGTCTATCGACAGGTGCTCGTGGACCGCGTGCAGCGCGAGTATCGCGAGGACACCAACGCGCCCGTGGCGCTGCGCTGGTTCGCTGACGACCGGTTGATCTCGACCGCATCGGAAGACGGCCCGCTGCTGCTGCTGGGCGGAGATGTGATCGGCCGTGACGTCTTCGCACGCCTCGTCTATGGCGCGCGCCGGTCGCTCGGCGTTGTGGTGCTCGGGGCGATCGGCGCGCTCGTGCTCGGCGCCCTCATCGGCGGCGCCGCCGGCGGCCTCGGCGGCACGCTCGACGTGCTGCTGATGCTCGTCGCCGATTTCGTCCTGGTGCTACCTGGGGCGTATCTGATCCTCGTGCTTCGCGGCGTCCTGCCGCAGGTGCTGTCCTCGTCGGAAGTGTTCGCGCTAATGTCGATCCTCTTCGCCATCGCGGCGTGGCCACATGTTGCCCGCGGCGTACGCGCCATCGTCGCGGTTGAACGCACCCGCGAGTATGCGGATGCGGCGCGCGCGTCGGGTGCGGGCCCGATGCGCCTCATCCGTCACCTGCTTCCGGCCGCGCGCGGATTCCTCGCGGTCGAGGTCGTGCTCCTCATCCCGGCGCTCCTGGTGGCCGAAGTCACCGTGTCGTACCTGAGCCTCGGCTTTCCGGAGCCCGACGCGAGCTGGGGGACGATGCTCCGAGATGCCGCAAACATTCGAGTGATGGCCGAGGCGCCGTGGATGCTCGCGCCGGCGGCCGCGTTGTTCCTCGTCGTCCTGGGCGTTCAGCTGGTCGGCGCAGCGCGCGATTCGGCCACGGTGCTGCTGCTCGGCAACCGCCGGATGGCCGTTGACAGCGCCGACCCGCGCCGATAGCCTCGCTGATCAAAGTCCGCGCGGAGCCTTCAGCCTTGTCGCTGGGGGTGGGGCCCCAGCGAGTTGAAAGAGGAGAGCGAGTCGGCGAGCGCCGCAGCGCGGGCGGCCGCCTTCGCGCCGAAGGCGCTTCGGCGAGCCTCGCCGTAGCCTTGGCGGAGGCGGGAGCGGGGCCCCGCGAGCAGGTAAAAAATGCAGGACCGACTGCGCGGCATCTTTCCGCCCATTCCCACCACCTTCGACGAGCGCGGCGACCTCGACACCTCGGCCATCGCGTCCAACGTTCGGAAGTGGATGACGACCGGCCTCTCCGGCATTCTCGCGCTTGGATCGAACGGCGAAGCCGGCATGGTCGACGAGGACGAGAGCGACCGCGTGGTGCGCGCGGTCCGTGAGGCCATGCCAGCCGGGCGCGTGCTGCTCGTCGGCACCGGGAGGGAGTCGACCCGGGCGACGATTGCCGCCACGCGCCGAGCCGCGGATCTTGGCGCCGACGCGGTGCTCATCCGCACGCCGTCGTTCTTCAAGTCGCAGATGACGATGGACGTCCTGGCGAAGCACTACGCAACGGTCGCGGACGCCTCGCCCGTGCCGATCCTGCTGTACAACTTGCCGGGTCCCACCGGGATCAGCCTGACCGTTCCGCTCATCCAGACGCTGGCCGATCACTCAAACATCGTCGGCGTGAAAGAGACGAGCCCGGAGCTCGATCGCCTGGGGCAGTTCGCGGCCGTCCGCCCCGAGCGGTTCTCGGTGATGTGCGGCTGGGCGCCGGTGGTGTATCCGGCGATCGTGGCCGGCGCGACGGGTGCCATCCTCGCCGTCGCCAACGTGCTTCCGGACGAGACGATCGCGCTCTTTGAACACGCGCGTGCGGGGCGACACGCCGAAGCGCTGGCGCTGCAGCGGCGGCTCACGCCGATTGCGCAGCTCGTCAGCACGACGCACGGCGTCGCAGGTCTCAAGGCGGCGCTCGATCTGGTCGGGTATCGCGGCGGGCCCGTGCGCGCGCCGCTGCAGCCCGTATCGGAACGGGTCCGCGCGGAAATCGCGCAAGCGATCGAAGCCGCCCGCCGCGTCGCAGTCGCCGGGTAATGCTGCCGACGGCCGAACGTCTTCTCCTCGGGCCGGGCCCGTCGCCGGTGTCCGCGCGCGTGCTGGCGGCGCTCGGCGCGGCGCCGCGATCGCATCTCGATCCCGACCTCACGGCGCTGCTTGATGACATCCGTTCGAAGCTGGTGCAGCTGTTCGCGGCGCCGTCCGGTTCGCTCGCGCTTGCCATCTCCGGCACGGGCACATCCGGCATGGAAGCCGTCGTCGCCAATCTGACGACGCCCGGCAGCCGCGCGCTCACGATTGTGACCGGCTATTTTGGCGCGCGACTCGCGGATCTCCTGGCCCGATATGGCGCCGCGGTCACGCGTCTCGACGTCGAGTGGGGACGCGCCGTCGATCCGGATGCCGTACGCAAGGCCCTCGACGATGCGACATTCGATCTCGTGGCGATCGTGCACGCCGAGACCTCGACCGGCGTCCGCAATCCGGTGCAGGAGGTCGCGCGTCTCGCGCGCGAACGCGATGCGCTCGTCCTCGTGGACGCGGTGACGTCGTTTGGCGCGATGCCCCTCCAGATCGCGGACTGGGAAATAGACGCGTGCTATTCCTGTTCACAGAAGGGCCTGGGGGCGCCGTCCGGACTCTCGCCCGTGGTCTTCGCGCCACGCGCGCTCGAGCGTCGCGTGCCGTGCCGCAGTTTCTATTTCGATCTGGCGCTGCTCGAGGACTACTGGGTGAGACGGAAGTACCACCACACGATCTCGGCGCCGCTCGTGTACGCGCTCGCGGCCGCGCTCGAGGAAGTCGTAGAGGAGGGCCTCGAGGCGCGCTGGGCGCGCCACCAGCGCGTGCATCGCGCGCTCGTCGGCGCGATTGCGCCGATGGGACTGTCACTGCTCCCTCCAGAGTCCGAGCGCCTCTGGAGTCTCAACGCGGTGCGCGTGCCGCCCGGTGTAGACGAAGCTGCCGTTCGGGCACGTCTCTTGCAGCACCATCACATCGAGATAGGTGCGGGTCTCGGTCCGCTGGCCGGCAAGATCTGGCGCATCGGACTGATGGGATCGGGCGCGACGACGGTCAATGTGGACCGCGTCACGGGCGCGCTCGCCGACGCGCTTCAGCCCGCCTGACACGATTTGTCGCGCGAACGAGCGCCAGCGAGTGAGCCACGCGAGCGGAGCGGGGCGACGGGGTCCCCGCGAGCGAGCGTGTCTGGGGGTCCGGCGGGACGAAGTCCCCCGGCCAAGAATTTGTTGCATTCATTCGTACCGTTGCGTTCCTCGCGGAGGTCGTCCATGAAACTCGCGCGGACACTCGTAATCGTTCTTGTCGCCTGCAGCTGCGCCACCAACCCGGCGACCGGACGCCGTCAGGTGATCCTGATGTCCGAGGCGGAAGAGGTCCAGCTCGGGAAGCAATCCGACGCCGAAGTACGGAAGCAGATGGGCCTCTACAACGACGCCGAGCTGCAGCAGTACGTCAGGAGCGTCGGCGATCGTCTCGCCCGGGCGACCCACCGTCCGGCCCTTCCCTGGACATTTGCCGTCGTCGACGAGCCTGCAGTGAACGCGTTCGCGCTGCCCGGTGGCTACATCTACCTGACGCGGGGCATCATGCCGTTCCTCCGTGACGAAGCGGAGCTGGCCGCGGTGATGGGCCACGAGATTGGCCATGTGGACGCGCGCCACCAGGCGGCCGCGTACTCGCGCCAGACGCTGGCCGGCGGCGGCCTCGCGATTCTCGGGATTCTGGTGCCAGAAACGCAGCCGCTGCAGGGCGTCGCCCAGGTCGCGTTCGGCCTGATGTTCCTGAAGCATGGTCGCGAAGACGAGCTGGAGGCCGATCGGCTGGGCGTCAGCTACTCGGCGACGAACGGCTGGGATCCGCAGGGGATGACAGGGCTGCTCGCGACGCTCGCGCGACTCGACGAGGCGTCGGGATCGCGGCGCGGCGTTCCCAACTGGGCGCTGACGCATCCGCCGGCGGCCGATCGTGTCGTGAAAGTCGAGGAGGCCGTGAAGGCGTCGCGCACGGGCGCGAGCAAGGCGACCAACAAGAGTGAATTCGAGCGCGTCCTGGATGGCGTCGTGTTCGGCGACAGCCGCGAGAAGGGCATCGTCCGCGGCAACGATTTCTTCCATCCGGTCCTGGGATTTTCGGTGCGCTTTCCGCAGGGCTGGGAGATCGTGAACACGGACGAGCAAGTCTCGGCGCGCGAGAGCGAGGAGAGCAACGTCGCGGTCGTGCTGCAGCTCGCGACTGCCACCGGCAACGTTCAGCAGGCGGCGCAAACGGGCATGGCCAAGGCGGGATTTCGTGAGACGTCGGGTCAGCGGACCGACATCAATGGCCTGCCCGCCTATGTCGGCGTCTATGAAGGCGTCATGAACAATACGCGCGTGGCGGTGCGTGCCGCTCACATCCAGGCCGGCGGCCGCGTCTATCTCGTCGCGGGCGTGGCGCCCGCCTCGCAATTCAATCGCGCCGATGCGGCGTTTCAGGGCTCCATCCTGTCGTTCCGGACCTTGAGCCGGCAGGAAGCCGAGCGCATCCAGCCCAACCGCGTGGATTTCTACGTCGTCCGCCCGGGTGACACGTGGGAGTCGATCGCGCGCGGCCCTGGCAACGGCACGGTGCGCCCGGCGACCGTGGCGATCATGAACGGCCGTGACGCCACGGCCCAGCCCAAAGCCGGAGAGCGGATCCGGATCGTCGTAAGCAACTGAATTGATTGTTAAACTTAGAACTCAGAACTCTGAACTGAGAACTTGATCCCTCAGTCCTCATCCCAGTTCTAAGTTCTGAGTTCTGAGTTACACGTCTTTAGACAATGAAGTTATTGCGGAAGATTTCCCGCTGGACCGTCGCGGCCATTGCCGTGCTGTTCGCGACGCTCGCCTACACCTGGCTCACGCTGCCGGACGTGCGCGTGCTGAGGAAAGAAACGCCGACGCGAACCGCCTTCATGCAGCTGCGGGCGCGCGAGGCGGTCGACGAAGGCACGTCCCCCAGGTTCTCCCAGCGGTGGGTGAGCTACTCGCGGATCAGCCCCACGCTCATCCGCGCGGTGCTCGTGACGGAAGACGCGGCCTTCTATCAGCACGAAGGCGTCGACTTCGACGAGATTCGCGCGTCGATGGAAATCAATTGGGCCAGGGGCCAGTTCATCCGCGGCGGCTCGACGATCACCCAGCAGCTGGCGAAGAATCTCTATCTCTCGCCGTCGCGCAATCCGTATCGCAAGCTGACCGAGCTCTTCATCACGCGCCGGCTGGAGGTCGAGTTGAGCAAGGCGCGCATCCTCGAGCTCTATCTCAATTTGATCGAGTGGGGGGATGGCATCTGGGGCGCCGAGGCGGCGGCGCGCGCCTATTTCGGCGTGCCCGCGAGCGCCCTGTCGACGGAGCAGTCGGCACTGCTCGCGGCGGCGATCATCAACCCGCGTGTGTATCGGCCGACACACCCCAACGCGCGATTGCGCAACCGCCAGCAGATCATCCTCGCGCGCATGGGATACGTGACGCCGCCGGAGCCGCCACCGCCGATCCCGACACTCGACATTCCGATTGGGGTCGGCCTGCCGCCGGCGACCGGCGGCGCCGGATCAGAATAGCCGTCTCGCACCGAGGAATCGCGCCCGCCAGTAGGTACTCTCCAGCACGTCGACGCGCACCACGCCGTTTTCGCCCGGCGCGTGGACGAAGGGATGGCCCGATCGGACGTTTGGCACGTCCCCGGAATCGACGGCCATGCCGATGTGCGTCGCGCCTCGTGACTCGGTCGCGAAGAACAGCAGATCTCCGGCCCGGATGTCGCCTTCCCGGATTGTCCTGCCGTACGCGAACTGCTCGCTCACCGTTCGCGGGAGCTCCCATCCCTGTTCGTTGAAGAGATAGCGCACGAATCCGCTGCAGTCGAAGCCGCGGCCTGGCGTGTCGCCTCCCAGCTGGTAGCGCGTGCCTTGAAGGGCGAGCGCGGTCTGGACGAGCCGCGGGAGGTCGAGCGGAGCGGCGGGAACAGAAAGGGGATCGGCCGCAGGCGCGACGACCGCGCCTGGGAAAGGCGCGGGGCGGCGGACCCCGACGGTCGGCGCGCACGCGGTCGCGAGCGCACTGACGGCGATGAGCCACGTGGCCGGTCGGATCAGCATTTCCCCTCGGGTATCCTACCGGCGCGGAAAGGACTTCGGGTGCGCGTTTTACACAAACCGTAAAACGTGCACCTGAGGTCAGCTAACTCCCTGACTACATTAGTGTTACGACCAGCGCGGCCTTGACAATCCGGCGACAATCCAGTGAGAATGGCCCAATTTCACTCATGGAACAGACGCTGCTCCTGAACGCGACCTATGAGCCGCTGCGCGTCGTGCACTGGCAAAAGGCGATCACGCTCTGGTGTCAGGGCAAGGTGGAGATTGTCTCCACCTACGATCGCGAGGTCCGTTCCGTCTCTTTCAGCATCCGGCTGCCGTCGGTTATCCGCCTGCTTCGGCGAATCCGGATGCGACGGACGGTCGAGTACGTGCCGTTTTCGCGCGCCAACATCTACGCGCGCGACAACCACGCGTGCCAGTACTGCGGCGATGCGTTCCCCACGAGTGAGCTCACGTTCGACCATGTCATCCCGGTCGCCCAAGGCGGCCGGAAGGACTGGGAGAACATCGTGACGGCCTGCATCGGCTGCAACCGCCGGAAGGGCGGACGCACGCCCGACCAGGCAGGCATGCGGCTGATTCGCCACCCGCGCCGGCCCGATCGCGCGCCGGCCATTCGCATCACCTTCGGCCTGCGCAATGCGCCGGAGAGCTGGCGCGACTACGTCTACTGGAACGTCGAGCTCGACGACGCGTAAGACGCTTAAGCTTAAGAGGTGTCGCAAGTCATCACCGCCGTCCATCCGCGCTGGGTCGTGCCCGGGGCGCGCGTCGCGCTCACGGGCGTGCACCTGCCCCTGCCCGCCGATGGCCCACCGCACGTCCTGATCGGCACACACGACGCGCACGTCGTCGCCGCTTCTCGGCAGGGCATCCGGTTCGTCGTGCCCGCCGACGTCGAGGGCGGTCCGATGCCGATTCGGATCGACGAGCTGCTTGGCGAGTCCACCTCGATTGAGGTCGCGCGCACGCTGGCCAATGGCGTCCACCAGGTCGACAGCCCGGTGTTCGATCAGCACGGCCGGCTCTATGTCACGCAGAGCGGCAGCCGGGACACGAAGGTACCCGTACCGCTCTACCGGATCGGCCTGGACGGCGTACGCGAGCCGCTCGCGGTCGAGGTCGCCAATCCGACCTCGCTGGCGCTCGGCCCCGACGGGCTGATCTACATCTCGAACCGGTTCGAGGGCCACGTGCATCGGCTCACTGACGACGATCGCGTGGAGCTGTACGCGACCGAGCTGGGCGTGCCGACGGGTCTCGCCTTTGCGCCTGACGGGACGCTCTTCGTCGGCGATCGATCGGGATCGATTCTGCGTGTCTCGCCCGAGCGTCAGGTCGAGACGTATGCGAGCCTCCCGGCAAGTGTCGCGGCGTTTCATCTCGCGTACGGTCCCGATGGCAGTTTGTACGCGACCGCCCCCACGCTGGCGACCCACGACCCGGTCTACCGCATCTCGCCCGATCGCCTGGTCGACGTCGTGTGTGACGGCTTCGGCCGGCCGCAAGGGCTCGCGTTCGATTCGACCGGCACGCTGTACGTGGCCGATGCGCTGGCCGGCGGCGCCGGGCTCTACCGCATCGATCTCTCCGAGGCTCATCCGAAGCCTGAGCTGGTGCTCACCGCGCCGATGCTCGTCGGGGTGGCGTTCGACCCGCGCGGTGGCCTGATCCTCGCGTCGAACGACACGATCTGGAAGCTCGATGTGGATCTGAAGCCGTTCGCAAGGGTGTAGGCCGGGCCTTCAGGGCCGTCGCGTCGCCGTGGCTAAAGCCCCGGCCTACATCAGAGTTAAGCTCTCCGCGCATGCAGCTGTTCCGCCTCAAGCCGATCGACGCGCTTGACACGTCGAGCGATCACTCCCTGAAGCGCGTGCTCGGCGCGGGCGATCTGGTGATGCTCGCGATCGGCGCGGTCATCGGCGCCGGGATCTTCGGCGCGATCGGGACGGCCGCGTCGGGGCAGACGGGGCCGAACGGCGAGATCATCCGATACGGCGCGGGCCCGGCGCTCGTCTTTTCGTTCATCTTGCTCGGCGGGGCCTGCGGACTCGCGGCGCTCTGCTACGCGGAATTGGCGTCGATGATTCCGCAGGCGGGCAGCGCGTACGCGTACTCGTACGCGACGCTTGGCGAAATCGTCGCGTGGATCATCGGCTGGGACCTGATTCTCGAGTACGCGGTGGGCAACGTCGCCGTCGCCATCTCCTGGGGCGACTACTTCAAGACGCTCATCGGCGGCATCGGCCTCGCGCTGCCGGACTGGCTGTCGACCGGATACCGCACGGCGCTCCTCAGCTCGAATCCCGCGGTGCACGGGCTGCTCGACAGCGCGCCGCGCTTTCTGGGCATGCCGATTCTCGTGAACCTGCCGGCATTCGGCATCGTGATGATCGTCACCTGGCTGCTGTTGCGCGGCGCCCGTGAGAGCACAACCGCCAACAACGTCATGGTCGTGATCAAGCTCGCCGCGCTTGCGCTCTTCATTGCCGTCGGGCTGATGAATCTCCAGCCGTCCAACTACACGCCCTTTGCGCCGAACGGGTTCACGGGCATCCATCAAGGCGCGGCCATCGTCTTCTTCGCGTACATCGGCTTCGATGCGATCTCGACCGCCGCGGAGGAAACCCGCAATCCACAACGGAATCTGCCCATTGGCATCCTCGCCGGCCTCGCGATCTGCACGGTCATCTACGTCATCGTCGGCTTCGTCCTCACCGGCATGGTGTCGTACAAGGAACTCGGCGTCGCCGATCCGCTCGCCTTCGCGCTCAATGCGGCCGGGTTCACGGGCGTGGGCTGGGTCGTCGCGCTCGGGGCGGCCGTGTCGATGACCGCCGTGCTGCTCGTGTTCCAGTACGGCCAGCCGCGCATTTTCTTCGCGATGGCCCGCGACGGACTGCTGCCGCAGTGGGCGGCGCGCATCGATCCCAGGACGCGCATTCCGTACACCACGACGCTCGTCACGGGCATTGTCGTGGCCGTCGCGTCAGCGATCGGCGACGCGGCTGAGACGTATGACCTCACCAACATCGGCACGCTGTTCGCCTTCGCGCTCGTGTGCATTGGCGTGCTGGTCCTCCGGGTGAAAGAGCCGGCGCGGGCGCGAGCCTTCAAGGTTCCGTTCGTCTGGCTCGTCGCGCCGCTCGGCGCGGCAGCGTGCGTGTTCATCATGCAGGGCCTGCCGCCGCAGGCCTGGACGCGATTCGGCTGGTGGCTGCTCATCGGCATCGTGCTGTACTTCACGTACGGGTACCGGAACAGCCGGCTGCGACGGTAGGTCGAGCCCCCGCCTTCGCTCTGTCGAGCTTCGGCGGGCAAGCAAGCCCCAAGCCATGCCTTATCCCCTCACGGGAGTTCGAGTTCTTGATTTCACGCGCCTCGTGCCGGGCGCGTTTGCGACGCTAATGCTGGCCGAGCTCGGCGCCGACGTCATCAAAATTGAAGACCCGCGCGGCGGCGATCCCATGCGGCACCTGCCGCCGCTCCTCGACGGCCGCGGCGTGTACGATTTACTGCTCAACCGCGGCAAGAAAAGCGTCGCGCTCGATCTGCGCGCGCCTGAGAGCGCGGCGCTTCTCGATCGACTGGTCGCGCAAGCGGACGTCGTCGTGGAGAGTTTTCGACCGGCGACGGCGCGGCGCCTTGGAGTCGCGGGCGACCAAATCCGCGGCCGGCATCCGCGCGTGATTCACTGCGCGATTACGGGGTACGGTCAGACCGGTCCGTACGTGGATCGGCCGGGCCACGATCTCAATTACGTCGCGATCTCCGGCGTCCTCTCCCTCGACCGCCCGGCGCCCACGACGCTGCCGCGGATGTTCCTCGCCGATATCGGTGGCGGCGCGATGAATGCGGTCGTCGGCATCCTCGCCGCGCTGTACGGCCGGGAGCGCTCGGGCGAGGGGACCTCGATCGACATCTCCATGCACGAGTCCGCGCTGTACTGGCTGATGCTGCCGGCCGCTCGTGAGCTGGTCGACGGCGCACACCGAGCCACCGGTGAGCTCCCGACGTTTGGCGGGCATGCCTGCTACAACGTCTATCAGACGAAGGACGGCGAGTGGGTCGCGCTCGGCGCGCTCGAGCCGAAGTTCTGGCAGGCGTTCTGTCGCGCCATCGGCCGCGACGATCTGCTGAATCGCCAGCTCAGCGAGGGCGGCGATCAGACCGCTGTCATCGCCGAGATTCGTCGGACATTCGCCTCACGCACCCGGGACGAGTGGCTGAAGTTTTTCGAGAGCCATGACGTTGCCCTGACACCCGTGAATCGTCCGGCGGAGGCGCTCGACGACCCGCACATCGCGGCGCGGGGCGCTGTCGTCCGGGGCACGGACCTTCGCGCGGTTCGGCCTCCATTTGCGCGAGTTGTCCCCACTCTTTCGCCCGCGCCAGCGCTCGGCCAGGACACCGAAGACGTGCTTCAAGCCTGTTACAATGCCCAGTTGGGGTCCGCGAGAAAAGAGCGCCCCTAGGGACACCGAAAGGACCTCGGGTTTCGTTTATCACCATGGCGCACGACTGGATCGCCGTCCGCGGGGCGCGCGTCCATAACCTCCGGAACATCGACGTCGATCTGCCCCGCGATCGCCTGGTGGTGATCACCGGCCTCTCCGGGTCGGGCAAGTCGTCGCTGGCGTTCGACACCATCTACGCGGAAGGGCAGCGGCGGTATGTGGAGTCCCTGTCGGCCTACGCCCGCCAGTTCCTGGAGCAGATGGAGAAGCCGGACGTCGACCTGATCGACGGCCTCTCGCCCGCGATCTCCATCGAACAGAAAACCACCGCGTCGAATCCCCGATCGACCGTCGGCACCGTCACCGAAATCTACGACTACCTTCGGCTGCTGTTCGCGAACATCGGCGTGCCGCACTGCCCGAACTGCGATCGCGAGATCTCGTCCCAGTCGCTCGAGCGGATCATGGACATGGTCATGCTCTATCCCCCCGATGCGCGCATCAACGTGCTCGCGCCGGTCGTGCGAGGCCGCAAAGGGGAGTTCAAGCGCGAGCTGGCGGTGCTGCGCAGCCGCGGATTCACTCGCGCGCGCATCGACGGGCAGTTCGTCGCGCTCGGCGACGACATCGCGCTCGAGCGGCGCAAGAACCACACGATCGACATCCTGGTTGACCGGCTCATGGTCAAGTCGGGTATCGAGCGGCGGCTGTCGGATTCGATCGACCTTGCGTTGAAGCTCGCCGACGACATCGTCGTCATCAATACGCTCGAAGCCGGCGACCGGCTCTTCTCGCGTCGGATGGCGTGCCCGTCGTGCGGCATCAGCATCCCCGAAATGACGCCCCGGGCGTTTTCGTTCAACTCGCCGCACGGCGCGTGTCCGAACTGCCAGGGGCTCGGCGCGGTGTACGACTTCGATCCTGCGCGAGTCGTGCCGGACGACAGTGTGGCGCTCGACTCGGGTGCGATTGCGCCCTGGGCAAAAGGCGACCGGCGTCTGATCGACGAGATGTTGCACGGGCTCGAGCGGACGTTCGGCATCGATCCGAAGATTCCGTTCGCGAAGCTCGCCCGGAAGCTGCGCGACATCGTGCTCTTTGGCGCGCCTGGACGCCGCGGCCAGACGGGAAGTCAGAAGGCAGAAGGCCAGGCCTCCAAAGTACGCCGCGCGAAGGATCCCTTCGGCGTCGATTTCGAAGGCGCGATCCCGAATCTGCGGCGGCGGTTCGAAGAGGGCACCTGGGACGATCAGGAGGGCCTGGAGCCGTATCGCGCCCTGCAGCCGTGCCCGGTGTGCGACGGCGAGCGGCTGCGGCCCGAGAGCCGGGCCGTCCGCGTGAAGGGCCGCCGGCTGGCCGAATATGTCAGCCTGCCGATCTCGAGCGCCCTGCCGCTTTTTGAAGCGCTCGAGCTGACCGAGCGCGAGCACCTGATTGCCGGCCGCGTGTTGCGCGAAGTCCGCCAGCGGCTGCGCTTCCTGGCCGATGTCGGCGTCGGGTATCTCACCCTCGCACGCGGCGCGGCCACGCTCTCGGGCGGCGAGGGACAACGCATTCGTCTCGCGACCCAGATCGGGTCGCAGTTGACGGGCGTGCTCTACGTGCTCGACGAGCCGTCAATCGGATTGCACCAACGCGACAATCGCAAGCTGCTGGCAACCCTCTGCAGGCTTCGCAACCTCGGCAACACCGTGCTCGTCGTCGAGCACGACGAGGAGACGATCCGGACCGCCGACTACCTCGTCGATCTCGGGCCCGGCGCCGGCGAGCACGGGGGCCACGTGATCTTCCAGGGCCTGCCGCAGCAGCTGCTCTCGGCGCCCGGCGACTCGATGACGGGCCAGTACCTCGTCGGCGAGAAGCGCATTCCGCTGCCCGAGGCACGACGGCCGGTCTCGCGCGGCGAGATCGTCGTCCGCGGCGCGCGCGCGAACAACCTCAAGTCCATCGATGTCGCGTTTCCCCTCGGGACGTTCATCGCCGTGACCGGCGTCAGCGGTTCCGGCAAGTCGACGCTCGTCAACGAGATCCTGTACCGGGCGCTCGCGCGGAAGCTCTATCGCGCGGCCGACGACCCGGGACCGCACACAGCCATCGAAGGCATCGACCTGGTCGACAAGGTGATCCAGATCGATCAGTCGCCCATCGGCCGGACGCCGCGATCGAACCCGGCGACCTACACCGGCCTCTTCACGTTCATCCGCGAGCTCTTTGCCATGCTGCCCGACGCGCGCGCGCGCGGCTACAAGGCCGGCCGGTTCTCGTTCAACGTCAAGGGCGGCCGATGCGAGACCTGCCAGGGCGACGGCGTGATCACGATCGAGATGCACTTCCTCCCGGACGTCTACGTCACCTGCGAGGAATGCAAGGGCCGCCGGTACAACCGCGAGACGCTCGAGATCAAATATCGGGGCAAGTCGATTGCCGAGATTCTCGACCTCACGGTGGACCAGGCGCTGGCTCTCGTTGAGAATTTTCCGGCAATTGCGTATAAACTCCGGACGCTGCGCGAGGTCGGACTCGGCTATATCAAGCTGGGTCAGTCGGCGACGACGCTCTCGGGTGGCGAAGCGCAGCGGGTCAAGCTGGCCCGCGAGCTGGCCCGGCGGGGTACAGGACGGACGCTCTACATCCTCGACGAGCCCACCACGGGGCTGCACTTCGAGGACGTGCGCCGCCTCCTGGAAGTGCTGGGCAAGCTGGTCGATCAGGGCAACACGATTGTGGTCATTGAGCACAATCTGGACGTGATCAAATCGGCGGATTGGGTAATTGACCTTGGACCACAGGGCGGCGACGAGGGCGGCCGGGTCATAGCGACCGGCACTCCTGAATCGGTTGCCCGCGAACGAGTGTCGGCCACCGGCGAGTTCCTGGTCGGTGTGCTTGGGAAAGCCGCTCAAAGGGAGCCAGCGGCGGCCTCATGACACTTGTGGCTTCGATGACACGCGCCTTCGTGGGGTGGTGTGTCAGGATTGACACGTCTTGCGGCCAGCCCCCAGGTCGCTTCCAGGCTCCCAACTGACGTAAGTCTAGCGATGCGAAAGGGTTAATCTGAATCTGCGCGCCAGCCGCTACTTGGCAATCCGATTGCTTCAAGGCTGGCGGCTTTAGACGTATGACGCCTCAACGCACGCTGCGACGAACGGTTCACTGCACGGGAATCGGCCTTCATTCCGGGCAGCGCGTCAAAGTCTTCCTGAAGCCGGCACCGGCCGATTACGGCATTCGCTTCCAACGTACGGACCTTGGCGGGATGGAGATTCCCGCCCACATCTCACACCTTGGTGCACGACAGCACTTGCAGACAAGCCTGGCGTCGGGACACGCCGCGGTGAATACCGTCGAGCATCTCCTCGCGGCGCTCCGCAGCCTGGGTGTGGACAACGCCTGCGTCGAGCTGAACCACTCCGAAGTGCCGATCATGGACGGCAGCTCGGCCCCCTGGGTGTACTTGATTCAGGATGCCGGGGTCCGGGCGCTGACCGCGCCGCGGAAGTCGATCCAGGTGCTTCGCCAGGTGCAGGTCCAGCAGGGGGACAAGCGCATCGCGATGTACCCCTCGGACCGGTTCAAGATCAGCTACACGATCCGCTTCGACCACCCGCTCCTCCGGCACCAGCAGAAGACGCTCGACCTCGACGAACAGGCCTTCATCGACGAAATCGCGCCGGCCCGCACGTTCGGCTTCCTGAAGGAAGTCGAGATGCTGCGCCAGCGGGGTCTCGCCCTCGGCGGCTCGCTCGAGAATGCCATCGTGCTCGGCGAGACCGGGGTCCTCAATCCGCTGCGGTTCGAGGACGAATTCGTCCGCCACAAGATTCTCGACGTGCTGGGTGATCTGGCACTGGTTGGCCACCCGATTCTCGGCCACCTGGTCGTGCATCGCGGCGGTCACGCGCTGCACGCGGCGTTCGCCACGGAGCTGCTCAGGCAGTGCGACGCGTGGCGCTTCGTCGAGGTGCCCGACGCAAGCGATGCCCACGGCAGCCGCGTGCCCCAGGCGGCGACGGTGGGGCACTGATCCAAAGCAATCTGTAGATTTCAGATTGACACGCTCAGGGTTCCAGACCGCCCACGCCCCTAGTCTTCGGTCGCCCGATTCGCTTTTCTCACCAGGGCGATGAGTCGATCGTTCTCGAATCGATTGAAGCTCATGAACAGGCTTTCCTTGAGGTACGCCTGCAGTTCCTCGGGCGTCATCTGGCTGACGACGTTCTGGATTTCGTGGTCGACGTCGTCGAAGGCGTAGTCGAGGCCTTTCTGGCGCGCGAGATCTCGCGAGATGATCTCGATGATCGCGAGCGCGTCGCCGTCGAGATCCACCCGGGTGCCCGCGGTGGTCGTGATGGTGCGCATCGTCAGCCTCCGAAGCTCGCGAGCGCGGACGCCTGATCGGCGTGCACCTCGAGGAAGTTGTGCGCGCCGGTCATCTGCAGCATCGTCTCGACGCGTTTCTGCACGCCCGTCAGCTTGAGCGATCCGCCGGCCGCCTGCGCCTGCCGGAACAGATCCATCAGACAGCCGATCGTCGCGCTGTCGACGTAGCTCACCGGGGTGAGATCGACCAGGATCTTCTTCTCGCCGGCGCCGATGAGGTTCGTCGCCGCGGTGGCGAAGTCGGCCAGGATGGGATACGTGAGCCGCGTTTCCTTCACCTGGAGCAGGACGACGCCGCCGATGTGAGAGGTCGTGACGTTCATTCGGTTCCTCCGCGGGACGCCGGCTTCACGGCCGGCCCTCGAGACTGAAGACGACGCAACTGCCGGGCGAGTTCGAGCCGGCCCCGGTTGATTCGCGACTTCACCGTGCCCTCCGGCAGCCGCAGCTTGTCGGCAATTTCCTGATACGAGAACTCCTGCAGGTCGCGCAGGACCACCGCCTCCCGGAGCGTCTCCGGCAGCTCGGCGAGAGCCTGCCGGATGAGGTGGCGCAGGTCGAGCTGCTCCAGCTCGCCGTGCGGGCCCCGCTCGCGCGAGACCGGCATCAGCTCGGACGCATCGACGTCCCGGGCCATCGTCTCACGTTCCTTGCGGACGCTGCGGTAGTGGTCGATGCAGAGATTGCGGCTGATGCTGATCAGCCAGGTCTGGAAATTGGCCCGGCGGTCGAACGTGTGGAGCGCCCGGAAGATCTTGAGAAAGATGTCCTGCGTCAGATCCTCGGCTTCGTCATGACGGCCGACGAACTTGTAGGCGAGGTTGAAGACCTTCCGCCAGTGCTGGCGGACGATCTGCTCCCAGGCCGTCTGATCGCCGGAGAGACATCTGGCGATGAGCTCGTCAGTGACGGCAACGGGTGCGGCGTTGGGATCGCTGGACATCGACGACGCAGGCGGGTCTGACGTCCGCGAATGATAACAAAGACCTCGGGTTTCGTTTTTGCGAGCTCGACCAACAAAAACGTGCACTCGAGAGCCGTTCTCACGTTCCTCTGGCGGGCAACTGATAGGAATTCGGCCGCATGTCTCGCGATTCTCGCGGGTCTTGCACCATGTGGACGTGAGAACGGCTCGAGGTCTTACAATGACCGGTCCGCCATGGCCTTTCACCACGTAGAGGGGAGACTCACCTGCGACGGCGTGGCGCTCGACGACATCGCGCGCGCCGCGGGGACGCCCGTGCACGTGTACAGCGCGGCCACGATCGTCGATCGGTATCACGCGCTGGACCACGCGATCGGCGAGTACCCGCACCGCCTGCACTATGCGATGAAGGCGAACTCGACGCTCGCCATCGTCCGGCTGATGCGCGACCTCGGCGCGTCGGTCGACGCCAACTCCGGCGGCGAGATCGAAGTCGCGGTGCGCGCCGGGTTCGCGCCGCCGGACATTGTCTTCACGGGCGTCGGCAAGACGGGCGCCGAGCTCGATCTCGCGGTCGGCCTCAACCTGTCGGCCATCAACGTCGAATCCTCCGGCGAGATGGAACGCATCGCGGCCCGGGCCCAGGCGCGGAATACGCGCGCGCGCGTGGCCGTCCGGATCAACCCCGACGTCGATGCCGGCAGCCACCCACACATCTCCACGGGTCTCCTCGACACGAAGTTCGGCATGACGGTCGGCGACGCCGCCGCGATGATCCGGACGATGGCGCGCCACCCGCATCTGCGGGTGGTCGGGTTGCACGTGCACATCGGGTCGCAGGTGACGACCGTCGAGCCGCTGACGCGTGCGGCGGAGACCATCTCCCAGCTGGCGCGCACGCTTGCGGGCGAGGGCATCCAACTCGAGCACGTCGATCTTGGCGGGGGACTGGGGGTCGCGTACGAGCCTGACCAGAAGATCCTGTCCGTCGAGGAGTACGCGGCGGCGATCCTGCCGGCGATCCGCTCATCCGGCCTGAAGCTCCTGCTCGAGCCGGGACGCTGGATCGTCGGACCCGCCGGCGTGCTTGTCACCGCGGTGGTAGACCTCAAACCCAAACCTGCGGGCGGCTGTTTTGTCATCGTGGATGCCGGGCTCACGGACCTGTTGCGCCCGGCCCTGTACGGCGCGTGGCATGGCATCGAGGCCGTCGCGCCCCGGCCAGGGCAATCAATCCAGGCCGACATCGTCGGCCCCGTGTGCGAGACGTCGGACACGCTCGGGCGAGGCCGGACGCTCCCGCCGACGCGCGTGGGCGACGTGCTCGCCATTCGCGACACCGGCGCGTACGGCGCGGTCATGGCGTCCAACTACAATCGGCGTCCGATCGCGAGCGAGGTGCTGGTGGAGTCCGGAGAGTGGCGGACGATTCGCCATCGGCAGACGATCGACGACATGCTGCAGTGGGACGCGTGATGCTCATCGCCTTCGAGGGACTCGATCAGAGTGGGAAAGCCACGCAGGCGCGCCTGCTGCGCGTCCGGCTCGCGGCGGACGGCTCGCGCGTGCGTCTCGTTTCGTTTCCGGACTACGAGACGCCGATCGGCCGGGAGATCGCGCGGGCGCTCGCGGGCGAGCGCGAGTTCGGCCCCGACACGATGCAACTGCTCTACATCGCGAACCGGTTCGAGTACAAGCCGCGGATCGATCTCTGGCTCGGCGCCGGCAACGTCGTCATCTGCGACCGGTACCGCGCGTCGAGCGTCGCGTACGGCGAGGCGCAGGGCCTGGATGCCGCCTGGCTCGACGCGACGCAGCGGCCCCTGCCCCTGCCTGCCGTCACCGTCTTCCTCGACATCCCGCCCGAAGCCGGCGTGAAGCGCAAGTCCTCCAACCGGGACGTCTTCGAGCGCGACCTCGCGCTCCTCGCGCGCGTGCGCGAGAGCTATCGCCGTCAGGCGCATCAGCCCGATTGGGTGCTCATCGACGCGACGCCGGCAAAGGACGAAGTGGCCGAGGCGGTTGCACGAGCCGTCCTGCCGCGGCTCGCGCGACCGTCAGCGCCCGAACGCTCCTGACGCCCGCCTCGACGAGCGGCACGCAACACGCCTCCAGCGTCGCACCCGTCGTCATCACATCGTCAATCAGCACCACCACGCGGTTGCGAAGCCTGTTCGCCGCTCCGACGCGCGGCGCGAGCCGGCAGCGCCAGGCCAGTGTGAAGGCGGCGCGAACGTTCGCGTTGCGCCGGGCCGCGGGCAGGCTGGCCTGTGGCGGTCCGTGACGCACGCGGCGCAACACGCGCCAGACCGGCAGCCCGAGCTCGCGGGCGAGGTCGTCGGACTGATTGAACCCTCGCTCGATCGCGCGAAACGGATGGAGCGGCACGGGAATGACCGCGTCAGCGCCGGTGAGCAGGTCGCCGCCGGTCTCGCGAAGCATCGCCGCGAGCGGCGCGGCCAGCACGCGACGGCCCTGGTACTTGAACGCGTGAACGATGTGCCGGAGCGATCCGTCGTAGCGGCCGGCGCTCCGCGCAATCGTCAGCCGCGAGGGTTGGCGGCGACAGCGCGCGCAGAGCGGGCCGTCGCGCCGCCATTCGACGAGCGCATCACCACATCGCACGCACGTCGGCGCCGCGAGCCTCGGCACCTCGCGCCAGCACGTCTCGCAGATCGGTCCAGCCAGCGGACGCGTCAGGATGTCCTCGCACGCCGCGCAGGCCGGCGCGAGCAGCACACGCACCGCGATGTTGGCCGCCACTGAGAGCACGCGACAGGATCACTGCAAGCGCGAGGCCAGAGCCGTTCTCACTCTCCTGGAGCGGCCCCGCGGGCAGAATTCGGCCCATCCGTCCGCGATTCGAGCGGTTTTGCACTGCGCGGAGGTGAGAACGGCTCCAGAGGAATCTCGCCGGACTCGGCCCGACGTGCGGCTCAGTACGCAGATTTTTTGAAATGACCTCTGAGGTCGTTATGCAGAAACGTCGATCCGCTCCGCGTCGCCCCAGAGGCGTTCGAGTCCGTAGAACTCGCGCGTTGCCGGCGTGAAGACGTGGAAGATGACGTCGAAGTAATCGATGAGCACCCATTCGGCCCGTTCGTAGCCTTCGACGAGCGCGGGCTTCGTGCCCAGCCGGCCGAGCGCCTGCTGCACGGCGTCGGCAATCGCCTGCACCTGTCGGATGTTGCTGCCGGTGCAGATGACGAAGAAGTCCGTGAACGCCGACGCCTTCCGGAGATCGAGCACGGTCATGTCGAGGGCTTTCTTCTCGAGCGCGGCGGCGATTCCAGCGGTCAGATCCGACGAAAGGCGTGCGGGTGCTGCGCGTTTGCGGGGCCGTTTGGGCGTCTTCTTCATGCGTGGTACAGGTCCTGCCTTTCGATGTAGCGCATCACCGCGGGCGGCACGAGCCCGTCGATCGACTCGCCCCGCGCCAGGCGATCGCGCACGTCGGTCGACGAGACGGGCGCCGTCGCCTCATCCACAAGAAAGATACCGGGTCGCGAGGGGATCTCGCACGGAGTTTCGAACATCCGGTCAGCCAGCTCGGGCAGCACCTGGCGGAGCGCCGGCGCGGCACAGCCGGGCCGAGACACCACGACGAAGTGCGTGCGATCGAGGATGCGCGGATAGTCCTTCCAGGAGGAGATTTCCCGAAAGGCGTCGGCGCCCGTGATGACGAAAAGGCTGGCGATGTCGATCCCGCGTGCCGAAAGGCGATTGAGCGTCGCCGACGTGTACGACGGTCCGTCGGCCTCCATCTCGAAATCGGATACGACCAGGCCCTCGCGGTCCTGGACGGCCAGCACCGCCATCGCAAAGCGATGCGCCGCTGAGGCCGCCGGCGCGGCGCGGTGGGGCGGCCAGCGCGCCGGCATGACTTGCACCTGATCCAGGGCCAGCGCGCGCCGCGCCGCGTCCGCGACGTCGAGATGGCCGACATGTATGGGATCGAACGTGCCGCCGAACACGCCCGTGCGCATCACGCGGCCGTGGGTGCCTGGACCCGGGCGACTTCGCGCCAGATGGCCTCGAGCAGCTCTGGCAGCCCCTCGCCGGTCGCGCCGGACACTGGATACAGCGGTACGCCGACGTCGTCGAGTCGCGCGCGCAGCTCGTCGAGCCGAGCGCGATCGCCCAGGACGTCGATTTTGTTCGCAGCGGCAATGCGGGGTTTGTCGGCCAGTGCCACCGCGGCATCGTCGCCGGCCCCCGCGAACAGCGCGAGCTCGCGGCTGATCACGTTGAAATCGTCGGCGGGATCGCGCCCGGTGTCCGGTGACATGTCGATCACGTGCACAAGAACTTTGGTCCGTTCGAGGTGCGCCAGGAACTTCGTGCCGAGCCCGTGCCCCAAATGCGCGCCGGGAATCAGTCCCGGCACGTCGGCCACGACGAACGAGCGGTCGTCGCTCAGATGAACGACGCCGAGATTCGGCGTCAGCGTCGTGAACGGGTAGTCGGCAATCTTGGGCCGCGCGGCCGAGATCCTCGAGATGAGTGTGCTCTTGCCGGAGTTGGGAAAGCCGACCAGCCCGGCGTCGGCCAGGAGCTTCAGTCGAAGACGGAGCGTGCGTTCCTCACCCGGGCGTCCAGGCTCAATCCTGCGCGGCGCGCGGTTCGTCGAGGTCGCAAACGCCGCGTTCCCGCGTCCGCCTCGCCCGCCGCGCGCCACGAGCACCCGCTCGCCGGCGCGAGCGAGATCCGCGAGCGGAATCAGATCGTCGCCCGCTTTCTCGTACACGATCGTGCCCGGCGGCACTTCGAGGACCATGTCGCCGCCGTCGTGTCCGGTACGATTCGATCCCTGGCCGTGCTGGCCGCGCTCGGCGTGGAACTCCGGATGAAAGCGGTACGTGACGAGCGTGTTCTGGTGAAGGCTGGCGACGAGATAGATCGATCCGCCGTGTCCGCCGTCGCCCCCGTTCGGTCCGCCTCGCGGGACGTGCTTCTCGCGGCGAAAGCTCAGGCAGCCGTTCCCGCCGCCGCCCGCTTCGACCTGGATGTCGACCTCATCGACGAACATGGACTATTTGGTGATGTGGTCACCAAATGCCATCAGCTTTCGATGGGCTCGATGCTGATGACGCGGCCGTGCGCGCCATGATCCGAAAACTTCACGCGGCCGGTGACCTTCGCGAAGAGCGTGTCGTCCTTCCCGCGTCCGACGTTGAGGCCGGGCCGGAACCGGCGGCCGCGCTGGCGGACGAGAATCGATCCCCCCGGCACGAGGTTGCCGTCGAATCGCTTGACGCCCAGCCGCTGCGAGTTGCTGTCCCGGCCGTTCCGTGAGCTGCCTTGTCCTTTTTTATGTGCCATGACGGCCTCTCATCCCGGAAAGCCCTTGACGTGACGGGCATTCCGTTAAACGTTGATGCTCTTGACCTGCACGCGCGTCTGCAGCGTGCGATGGCCGCGCGTGCGGCGGTACTGCTTGCGCCGCTTCATCTTGAAGACGCGGATCTTCTTGCCCTTGGTTTCGGCGAGCACGACCCCGGTGACCGACGCGCCGGCCACGTAGGGCTTGCCGACCACGACGTTGTCGCCGGTCTCGACGATCAGCACCTTGTCGAACGTCACTTCCGCGCCCGCCTCGACGCCCAGGCGATCGACGACGACGACCGCGCCTTCAGTGACTTTTTCCTGCCGGCCGCCGGTGTCAACGATTGCGAACATGTCCCACGCTCCGAACGGGTCCGGCGGACGCCGGCCCTCACGACAGTCGTACGCACGGCCCCCTGTTCCGGCCGTGCCCGAACTTACAAGCGTAGCACAAGCGCCTGCGGCCGCCGCGCCGAGCGAGTCTTCGAAGCTTTGACAGGCTCAGCTTCGCCCCGAGCGAAGTCGAGGGGCGAGCCGAGCCGCGGCGCAAAGCTGAGCGCGCGGGGGTGGGGCCCGCGCCACTTCTGGAAAGAGGACGCGCCGGCCCTGAAGGGCCGGCCTACTTCAGCAGGATGCGCGTGCCCTTGATCTTCTGCGTGCTCAGCGTGTTGAGGAACCCCGGCAGCAGCTTGTCCATGAGCTCGAAGTACGACGAGAGCGCCGGCGTGTTCTGGTTTTCCTGGTACAACGCCTCTTCGTGGAACGACTCGGAGTAGAGCTGCGCGCCCGTGCGGCCGTCGATGAAGACGAACTTCGGCGTCAGCGCGAAACCCTTCATGTTGCTGAACTGCCGCTGCTCGACATACCGGGTGATGCCGGTCTGGTCGATGAACGGTTGCGCGCGCGAGACCATGCCGCTTTTCGCGACCTCGGTGAACAGCACCGAGCCGGTCACGATGAGCGGGCCCTGGTACTCTTCGCCGAGCTTCTTCCAGAAGTCGACGTCCGCGAAGATCTTCTCGTATTCCTGCAGGTCCTTCTCGTTCTTGATCTTCGGATCGTCCGACGAATCCGCCGCGGGGGCCGAGCCGCCGCCGGCGCGCCGGCGATCGACTTCGTCGACCAGCGTCATGACGTCGGCGTCGATGACCTTCAGCTCGGACTTGGTCCGGAGCTGGCTGCGGAGCAGCCGCGCGGTTTCCGTGTTGGGGTCGATGCTCTTCGAACCGCCGCCGAGGAACCCGGCGATCAGCACGCGCTGAAAGGGCGTGACGTCGAGCTTGGCCTGGATCGGCGTCTCGACCGCAATCTCGTAGAAGCTGAGGCACCCGGCCGAGGCCAGCGCGACGACGACGACGCTAGCGATCGCGGCGGCGGTTTTGGCGGTCATAGATTTCCCTGAACAGATCGTAGTTGTTGCGGATGAACGTGTTGTTCGGCTCGAGCTCGAGCGCTTTCTCGTAGGCCTTCCGCGCTTCGTCGAACCGGCCCATCTGTTCGTACGCGATCCCGAGGTTGTTCCAGCCGCCGCCGTAGGTCGGGTCGATCTCGATCGCTTTTTCGAAGCGATAGACCGCTTCCTTCCACAGGCTCTTCTGGGCCACCCGGATGCCGAAGTCCACCTGGGCCTTCGCGTCCGAACGTCGGTTCTGGTCCGCGTAGGCGGGTGCCGACATCAGGGCGACGAGGGCCGCCGCGAGCAAGAGCTTGGTTCTCATGGGTCTGCTCAAAATATACAGCCGTCAGCTGACGAGCGGAACCAAAATCGGGCCTCGCACAGCGGGAAAACGACGCAGTTTTTGCAAGACCGCTGCCGCAACGACTGTGCAGTTTCTAGGCGCCCGGGTCGGATTCGTTCCCGGAATCACTTTCGGAACGTGGCATGCGCACTGCAAGACACGTAAATGTCAGTGCCGGCGAACGGACCCCAGGACACGGGCCTCGCAACCGAGGCGATGGTCGCCATCTCTCTGCTGCGTTCGGGGCCAAATACCTCGGCAGCGAGACTCTTCAAGGAGCTCATGGCGTCCGGTTCCCCGACGATTCGTGGTCTGGCCGAGCGGCTTGGCCTTCCGCCCGGGCGGCGCGCCACCGAGATCCGGTGGGCGGCCGACCAGGCTCGGAAGGTCCTGGCCGACGCAATGCGGCTGGGCCAGTCGGCCCTGTCTTGCCGCGCGGAGGCGTATCCCGATCGACTCCGACACATCCCCGATCCGCCAATCATCTTATGGTTGCGCGGCCAGACCGAGCTTCTCGACGCGCCGGCGGTCGCCATCGTTGGGTCGAGATCCGCGACGCCGGCCGGCCTCTCCGTCGCGACCCGCCTCGGCCGTGAGCTGGCCGATGTGGGCCTGGTCGTCGTGAGCGGCATGGCGCGCGGCGTCGATGCCGCGGCGCATCGTGGCGCGATTGACGGAACGGGGAGGACCATTGCGGTGCTCGGGTGCGGCACGGACGTGATCTATCCGCGCGAGCACCACGCGCTCGCGCGACAGATCCTGGCGCGTGGCGCGATCGTGAGCGAGCTTCCGCCCGGCACGCCGCCGCGTCAGTGGCACTTTCCGCTGCGCAATCGAATCATCAGTGGCCTCGCGCAGGCGGTGGTGGTCGTCGAGGCGTCGGAAAAAAGCGGGTCCCTGATTACCGCGAAGGCCGCGCTGGAGCAGGGCCGCGACGTGCTCGCCGTGCCCGGCAACGTGATCTCCGGGCGCCATCGCGGCTGCCATGCTCTTATAAAGGATGGTGCGCGACTGGTCGAGACTGTAGACGATGTCCTCGAAGAGCTGCGATGGTCTCGCAGGTTCGTCCAGGTCCCGCCGGCACTGAACTCATTGCAATTGAGCGAGTTGGAAGGAACAATGGCGGCGGGCGAGCCGTACAGCGTCGACGAGTTGGCGGAGGCGACGGGCCGTCCCGCGCCCGACCTCCTGGCCGAGCTCGGGGCGCTCGAAGTCGCCGGACGCGTCAGCAGATTGCCGGGCGGTGTGTTTGTGAGAACTTGACGCATCTGTTATGGGTACTAAGAGACCAGCAACTTAAAACTTAGAACTGAGAACTCAAGCGCCCGTCAAGATCGCGGATGAGATTGAAGAGCAAGCTCTAAGCTCTAAGTTCTGAGTTCTGAGTTCTGAGTTCTGAGTTCTAAGTTCTTCAGCGACAGGTCTCCAGACAGAGGGAGTAACGTTTGGCAAAGGCACTGGTGATCGTCGAATCGCCGGCCAAGGCGAAGACGATTAACAAATACCTGGGACGCGACTACAAAGTCATCGCCTCGATGGGTCACGTCCGGGACTTGCCGAAGAGCAAGCTCGGCGTGGATGTGGAAGCCGGCTTCGAGCCCGAGTACGTCGTCATTCCCGAGCGGGCGAAGGTCATCAAGGAGCTCAAGGAGGCCGCCAAGACCGCGAGCGAGATCTACGTCGCGACCGACCCCGATCGGGAGGGCGAAGCGATCGGGTGGCATCTGTCGGAAGAGCTGGGCGCGTCGAAAAAGAAAGTCCGCCGGCTCATGTTCAACGAGATCACCAAGAAGGCCATCCTCGAGGCCATCAAACACCCGGGCACGATCGACATGAAGATGGTCGACGCGCAGCAGGCGCGGCGCGTGCTCGATCGCCTGGTCGGCTACAAGATCAGCCCGATCCTCTGGGACAAGGTCCGCCGTGGCCTGAGCGCCGGCCGCGTGCAGTCGGTCGCGCTCAAGCTCATCTGCGACCGCGAGCGCGAGGTCGAAGCGTTCGTGCCCGAGGAGTACTGGCACATCTTCGCGCGCCTCTCGGCCGACGAGCCGCCGGAGTTCGAGGCGAAGCTCGTCCGCAAAGGCGAGAACGCGGTCAAAGTTCGGAACGAAGCCGAGGCCAACACGATCCTGTCGGATCTGACGTCGGCCTCGTTCGTCGTGTCTTCCGTGGCGACCAAGGAGCGGAAGAAGCACGCCGTCCCGCCGTTCATCACGAGCAAGCTGCAGCAGGCCTCGCGCTTCCCGGTCAAGAAGACGATGATGGTCGCGCAGCAGTTGTACGAAGGGATCGAGCTGCCGGGCGAGGACGCGCCGGTCGGTCTCATTACCTACATGCGAACCGATTCGGTGCGCGTGGCGGAACAAGCGCTCGAGGAAGTGCGCGGCTTGATTGGGTCGCGGTTTGGCGACGCGTACGTTCCCGAGCAGGCCAACCGGTATCGCGTGAAGTCGACGGCGCAGGACGCGCACGAGGCGATCCGGCCGACGTCGATGGCCTACCACCCGGAGGACGTCCGAGCGCACCTGACGGCCGATCAGTACTACCTCTACCGGCTGGTCTGGAACCGGTTCGTCGCGTCGCAGATGACGCCGGCGACGTTCGACGACACGACGGTTGACATCACCGCGGGTGAGTACCTGTTCCGGGTGAAGGGATCGGTGCCGAAGTTCGCCGGCTGGCTGGCGGTCTATGGCCAGGCGACGGGTGAAGCAGAAGAAAGCGAGCGGACCGAGCAGCCATCGCAGGTGCCGCCCGGACAGGCCGATCAGGACGAGGAACCCTCGAGCGGCCTCCTGCCGCCGATGCGCGACGGCCAGGTCCTCGACGTGAAAGCGATCCGGCCGGACCAGAAGTTCACGCAGCCGCCCGCACGCTACAGCGAAGCGACGCTCGTGAAAGCGCTCGAAGAGGACGGCATCGGCCGCCCGAGCACGTACGCGTCGATC
Source organism: Vicinamibacterales bacterium (assembly GCA_035633215.1). Taxonomy (GTDB): domain Bacteria; phylum Acidobacteriota; class Vicinamibacteria; order Vicinamibacterales; family SCN-69-37; genus DASQFI01. Next base: position 30,572 of record DASQFI010000050.1, read on the forward strand.
ATCTCGGTGCTGCAGGCACGCGACTACGTGAACAAGGTCGAGAACCGGTTCCGTCCGACGATCCTCGGACGTCGGCTCGTCGACCGGCTCCTGCATCCGGTGTTCGACGACATCCTCGACGTCGAGTACACGGCGAAGATGGAGGAGCAGCTCGACGAGATCGAAAAGGGCAATGCGGACTACAAGGAAACGCTCAGTGCCTTCTATCAAAAGTTCAAGAAGGACCTGAAGCGCGCGGCCAAGGAAATGCCCAACTTCAAGGAAGGGCAGCCGACCGGCGTGACGTGCGACAAGTGCGGCCAGGGCGAGATGGTCGAGAAAGCGGGCCGCTTCGGCATCTTCCTCGCCTGCAGCCGGTACCCCGAGTGCGACAACACCAAGGAGCTCGAGCCGGCCGACACGGGTACCGAGGAGCTCGACGAGACGTGCGAGAACTGCGGGCGGCCGATGGTCGTCAAGCGCGGCCGCTTCGGCATGTTCCTCGCCTGCACCGGCTATCCGGAGTGCAAGACGACCCGCAAGATCATCTCGACGAAACAGGGCGTCAAGGCTGCGCAGCCGGATCAGGTCCTCGACGAGATCTGCCCGAACTGCGGCAAGAACCTCGTCGTCAAGCACGGCCGCTTCGGCGAGTTCACGGCGTGCACTGGTTACCCCGAGTGCAAGTACGTGAAATTGAAATCGACGGGCATCATTTGTCCCAAAGACGGCGGCGACATCGTCGAACGCAAGTCACGTCGCGGGAAAGTCTTCTACGGCTGCGCCAACTATCCCAAGTGCGACTTCACCCTGTGGAACAAGCCGGTCCTTGAATCCTGTCCGAAGTGCGGGTGGACGTTCCTCACCGAGAAAATCACCAAGCGCTACGGCCGGCAGCTCATCTGCGCGAACGAGGCGTGCGATTACGTACGGGCGGAGGAGTTGGCGACGGCGTAGAAGGGCAGAGGGCAAAGGGCAGAGGGCAAAGGAGAGGGTGAAGGGGAAAGGGCGAAAGGCGGTTGGTGCACCGTCTTGACCCGTCCGCGTCCCCAGCGCGACCTGTACCCTTTTCCCTGTGCCCTCTCCTTTGCCCCTTGCCCTCTGCCCTTTGCCCTTCTCACGCCTTATCATCACCTTGTGATCCACATCATCGGCGGCGGACTCGCCGGCAGCGAAGCGGCGTGGCAGGCGGCTTCCATGGGCGTGCCGGCGACGATCTATGAGATGCGGCCCGTTCGTCGGACCGCTGTCCACCAGACAGATCAACTCGCCGAGCTCGTCTGCAGCAATTCGTTCCGCGGAGACAAGCTCGACAACGCGGTTGGGCTGCTGAAGGAAGAAATGCGGCGGCTCGGGTCGCTCGTCATGCAGGTGGCCGATCGCGTGCGCGTGCCGGCGGGCGCGGCCCTGGCGGTCGATCGCGCGCAGTTCGCCGAAGGCGTCACCGAGGCGCTCACGCGGCATCCGCTGATTCGCGTGGAACGGCGCGAGATCGGCCGCATGCCGGCGTCGGCCGAGATGTCGCCGCTCATCGTCGCGACCGGTCCGCTCACGTCAGAGGGACTGTCTGCGGAGATCGCGGCGTTCGTCGGTGGCGAACATCTGGCGTTCTTCGACGCGATCAGTCCGATCGTGCTCGCCGAGACGATCGACCTGTCGAAGGTGTTCCGGCAGTCGAGGTGGGACAGGTCGCTCAGATCACGGACCGACAGCTTGGCTCAATCACCGACAGCGGGGACAGGGCTTGAAGAGCGACCCCTGTCCCCTCTCTGCGGAGATCCGATCAGTCCTGAGGGTGACTATCTTAATTGCCCCTTCACCAAGGACGAATACGCTCGCTTTCACGACGCGATCGTGAACGCCGAGAAGGCGGCGGTGCACGACTTCGATCGGACGAAGTTCTTCGAAGGCTGCCTGCCAATCGAAGTCATGGCGCACCGCGGCGTGGATACCCTCCGGTTCGGGCCGATGAAGCCGGCTGGACTCACTGACCCGCAGACCGGCCGCTGGCCGTATGCCGTCGTCCAGCTGCGCCAGGACACGCTCGCGGGTGATCACTACAGCCTCGTCGGCTTTCAGACGCAGCTCAAGTGGGGCGAACAGGCCCGCGTGCTGCGCATGATCCCTGGGCTCGAGCAGGCGGAGTTCGTGCGCTTCGGGATGATCCATCGCAACACGTACATCAACGCGCCCACCGTCCTTGCCGAAACGTGGCAGACGCGGCAGCGCCCGGACCTCTTCGTGGCCGGGCAAGTCTCGGGCGTGGAAGGATATGTCGAGTCAGCCGCGTCCGGGCTCATCGCGGGCCGCAACGCCGCGCGCCTGGCCCTCGGCAAGCCGCCTGTCGCTCCGCCGCGCGAGACGGCGATCGGCGCGCTTGGCTATTACGTCTCGCACGCCGATCCGCGCCACTACGAGCCGTCGAACATCACGTTCGGCATCATGCCGCCGCTCGACTCGCCGCCGAAGAGCCGGCAGGAACGGCAGCTGGCCACGAGCGACCGCGCGCTCCGCGCGCTGGATCGATGGGTCGCTGAATGCGGCCAGGCTGCCATGCAGGTGGTGTAGGTGTGACGGGCAACGCTTTTCAATCGATCGATAGATCGATCGATCAATAGATCGACAGATCGATGCCACCGTCATCATCCCTTCAGGATCAGACGAAATCGTTCCTGTCGTTCCTGCAGTACAACCGGAACGTCTCACCGCACACCCTGCGGGCCTACGAGACGGATCTCGCGCAGCTGGTGGACCACCTCGCCGCGCGTGATGGATGCGCGCCGAGCGGGGTGGCCATCGCACGGTTCGACGTCGACGGTGTGCGCGGCTTTCTGGAAGAGCTGCACGATCGCGGCAACAGCCGGTCCTCGGCGGCGCGCCGGTTGGCGGCGTGCCGCACGTTCGCCCGGTATCTCATTCGTGAGGAAGAGATCGAGGACGACCCGACCGCGCTGGTCGGCGCGCCGCGGAAGGACCAGACGCTCCCGGCGCATCTGCCAGAAGACGACATGACGCGCCTGCTGGCGGCGCCCGACACGGCGACGGTTGGCGGACGCCGCGATCGGGCCATCCTCGAGCTGTTCTATGCGTCGGGCCTGCGGTTGAGCGAGCTCGTCGATCTCGACCTCGAGGACACGAATCTTTCCAGCCGCGTCGTTCGCGTCCGCGGCAAAGGCGGCAAGGAGCGCCTGGTGCCGTTCAACCGGCCCGCCGCCGAGGCGATCCGCGCGATGATGGGGGATTGGAAGACTGCTGAGAAAGGCAAAGGGCAAAGGGCAGAGGGCAAAGGGAAGGTTGAAGGGTCGAGGGCAGAAGGGAGGTTCATGAGTGGCACACGCTTCAGCCGGCACGGGCCGCCGCGTCAGCCGCTGTTCCTCAATCTGCGCGGACGGCGGCTGACGACGCGCAGTGTCGATCGCATCGTGCGGCGCTACGTGCGCGAGGCGGCGATCTCTCGCGGCATCAGCCCGCACGCGCTCCGCCACACATTCGCGACGCACCTGCTCCAGGCCGGCGCCGACCTCCGCGCGATTCAGGAGCTGCTCGGGCACGCGCGCATCAGCACGACGCAGCGCTACACGCACCTCGACGTCGGCCGGCTGATGGAGGTGTATAAGAAGGCGCACCCGCGGGCACGGCGGACGTGGAGGGCGGGTAGCCGGCCGGCGAAGAGCTGAACGGATCTACGCGTGCCGAGCGATCCGCCACGAGTACCGCGTGATCGGCTGGCGCAAACACGAGCGGCGCGCTACTCTGACGGCACAACCTGAACGTCCTATGCCCCTGCGGCAAGCGGGGCGAAGCTGAGGTTCATCATGAACGAGCTCGCTTTGTGGTGGGTAGGTCTCGCCCTCATTAATGCCGCTCTGGCCAACATCGATGGTCGCAGCCCGCTCAAGTACTTCATCGGGTCCTGGTTTTTCGGTTCGTTCATCACGATCGTTCTCGCGGCGACGAAAGAGGAGAAGGGGGCCGCGTTGCGCCAAATCGATCTCTGGAAGGGACGCAATCCGTCATGACGTCGCCGTCCGGCTACGCGCCCGTCACTCCCAGGAAGGAGCAAAACCGTGCATCAGGCGATAGAAGTGAGTTGGCGAACTGATCCAGGGAAAGGCTATACGGATGTTCTGCCCGTGGATGAATTCTCGAAGGAAGTGACTGGGGCCGAGAGGCTTCACATTGTCCGCGGTCCTCGGGGCGGCGTTCATCAGGCTCGTTACCGCCTGGACGTATCCGGATCCCGTGCTCGCCTGGACTACACGGCGTTTCGAGAATTCAATGTACGGCACGGCATGCTCAACGGGCGGATGGAGCTTCAGTTTTCGAATCCAGCTCGCACGCACGTCGAACAATTGCGGTGGAACGGGAAAATCGTCAAGTCGTCTCAGGCGGTGGTTGAGACGAAAATGCTGGCCGTGCCGATCTCCACTGCGGACATCGTCGTCGAGCAGCAAAAAGCGCTAGCCGAGCAGACACTCAGACCCGGGCAGGCAGAGTTTCGGCGCACACTCGATCTTGCTTACGGTACTCGCTGCTGCATCTCGGGATGCTCTGTCCCGCAGGTGCTGGAAGCGGCCCACCTCGACCCGGTGGCGACCTCAGGATCCGACGATCCGGTCAACGGCCTGTTGCTTCGACGCGATCTCCACGCGCTTTTCGGCGCGAATGAAATGGCGATTGAACCGGTTTCCCGTGTCGTCGTGTTCTCGAAGGAAGCACAAGCCTGGCCGGAGTACAAGAGATGGCACAAGTCTGTGACACTCTCGGAGCCCCAGTCTGGCTTCGAAGCGCCAAGCCACTCGACACTCCAGAAACGATGGTCCGCGTTTCTGCAGGTTCACCGAAAATGAGCGAAGGTCTTAAATCGAATTCGTCGGCACCGGCTCGGCGACGACCTGCCGTCGGCTCCGCGGAATCTCGATGCTGAGAATCTTGATCTTGTAGTTCATCACGCGCGGGCTGATGCCGAGCAGCTCGGCCGCGTCTTTCTGCACCCAGTTCGACATCCTGAGCGCTTCGACGACCGCCTGGCGCTCGATCTCCTCGAGGGGGATGCCCGTGGGCGGAATCTTGACCGCAAGCGCCCGGTCGCCCGTCGCAGCCGGCGCGGATTGGTCGCCGATCTGGAGATCGGCGATGCCGACCATCCCGCCGTCGGCCAGAAGCACCGCGCGCTCGATGACGTTCTCGAGCTCGCGGATGTTGCCCGGCCAGTTGTGGCGCATGAGGACCTTGTGTGCGTCCTGGTGCACCCCATCGATCTTCTTCTTGAGCTCGGCGGCGAACCGCTTGACGAAGAAGTCCGCCAGCGCCCCGATGTCGTCCTTGCGGTCGCGGAGGGGCGGCGTCTCGACGGAGACCACGTTCAACCGATAGAACAGGTCCTCGCGGAAGCGGCCTTCCTGCACCATCGTGGTCAGGTTCCGGTTCGTGGCCGCGATGATCCGCACGTCCACACGCAACGTGCGCGTGCCGCCCAGGCGCTCGAATTCATGCTCCTGCAGGACGCGCAGGATCTTCGCCTGCGTGCTGGCGCTCATGTCGCCGATCTCGTCCAGGAACAGCGTGCCGCCGTCGGCCTGCTCGAACCGGCCGACGCGCTGTTTGTCGGCGCTCGTGAACGCGCCCTTTTCATGTCCGAAGAGCTCGGATTCCAGGAGGTTCTCCTGGAGCGCCGCGCAATTGACCTTGACGAACGCGCGGTTCGCGCGGTGCGAATTGTGATGGATGGCGCCGGCGATGAGCTCCTTGCCCGTGCCAGTCTCTCCTTTGATGAGCACAGTTGAGTTGCTGCGCGCCACCTTCTTGACGATCGTGAGCACTTGCTGCAATGCGCCGCTCGCGCCGACGATGCGGTCGAAGTCGTAGATGTCCTGCTGCTCGTGTCGGAGATACTCGACCTGGTACTTGAGATGCCGAAGCTCGATCGCTTTTTCGATCTTGAGCTCCATCTCCTCGATTTCGAACGGCTTCTGGACGAAGTCGAACGCGCCGATTTTCATCGCCTCGACGGCGGTGTGGATCGACCCGAACGCCGTCATCAGGATGACCGCCGCGCTCGGCTGGATCGATCGCGTCGTGCGGAGCACGTCCATGCCGTCGGCGCCGCCCATGCGCAGGTCCGTCAACACGACGTCGAACTGGCTGTCCTGCAGCCGCTCGATGGCGAGTGTGCCGTTGGCGGCTTCCTCGACATCGTGGCCGGCGTTGGCCAGCGCGCGCACAAGCCCCTTGCGCAAGGAATCGTGATCGTCCACTACCAGAATGCGTCCCATTGCTATCTCCCTATGCTCCGTTCAGAGGGCACGACGGGCAGCGTCACGCGGAAGGTCGCCCCGTGCCCACGAGCCGAGACCGCGTCAATATGTCCATCGTGCGCGTCGACCACCTTGCGCACGATCGCCAGACCCAAGCCGGTGCCTTGCGGCTTGGTCGTGAAAAACGGACTGAAAATCCGCTCGACATCGTCCGGCGCGATGCCCGGGCCGTTGTCCCGGACTTCGACGACGACCTGCGGCGGCTGGGGTTCGGTGGTGCCGGCCGGCTCGTCCTCGCCGGGCAGCAGCGTGCCGCGAATCTCGACGTGGCCCTCGCCGCCAAGCGCCTCGAACGCGTTGGCGAGCAGATTGGAGAACAGCTGCCGGAGCTGGTGCGGATCGGCGAGCAGTTCCGGAATGTCCGGCGAGACGTGCATGCCGATCGACACCGCGCCGCGCCGCATCTTGCCCTCGGCCAGCGTGATGGAATCCTTGATGACTTCGTCGAGCGACGCGCGCTCGACCTGCAGCTGAATCGGCCGGACGAACTCCAGCACTTCGACCACGATGGCGTTGGCCATCTTGGCTTCCTTGATGATGTCGCTCAGCGTCTCGAGCGCCTCGCTCTCGGCCGGCATCTGTCGCTTGAGCACGCCGGCCATGACTTCGATGCTGGCCAGCGGATTCTTGACTTCGTGCGCGATCGCCGCGGCCATCTCGCCGAGCGTCGCCAGCCGGTCGCGCAGCCGCTCGCGCTCTTCGAGCTGCTCGACGCGCGTCAGGTCCTTGAAGAACAGCGTCGCGCCCACCATCCGGTCGTCATCGTCGTGGATGTGGGAGAGGGTGTAGCCGATCGCGCGGCCGGTCTTGCGCAGCCGCATCTCGGCCCGATTCGGCAAGTCCGCGCTGTCGAACGCCTGCGCCAGCACTCGGGTGACCTCGGGACAGTCGGTCAGCACTTCCTGGAAGGGCCGGCCGATATCCGTCGGCCGCTGGGTGAGGCCCAACAGCCGGTACGCCATGTCGTTCATGGCCGCCACCCGGCCGTCGCGGGTAATCGCGAGCACGCCCGTCCGCAGGTTGAACACGAGGTGCCGGAAGAAGCGATCGCCCAGGACGTCTTCGGTCCTCATCGCTTCTTTCCGGCGGGACGGGTCCACCCGGACAATACGCCGATCCACCGACCTGGCTTGGCTGCTCTGGCGCGACATTCGTTAATCCCCCGTTCGGGCGGTGGGTTATCAGGCAAGGGCTGTACCCGGCGGAATGAGGCTTTTACCCACGAAAACTGTGAGTCAGAGGTCCCTCAGTCGACTTTCGTAGGGTCCCATCATTACAGAAGGGGGATAGACTTACAAACCTGTAACAGTTTTGTTATCTCAATCCGAGACTTCCTGAGCCTGCAGCGCCTCCCACTGATTCATCAGGTCGCCGACCTCCCACATCAGTGTTTGGTGCCGGGTCACGACGGTTTCGGCCTCGTCCCGCTGGTCGTAAAACCCGGGTGTGGCCATCCGAGCCTCGATCTCGCGAATCTCGCTCTCCCGGGTCGCGATGCGCGCCTCGAGGTCGGCAATGCGCCGGGCCCGGTCGTCGGCGGCGCGACGCCGGCGTCGCGACTCGGCGTCGGCCTTCTTCTTGTCTTCATAGGAGGCGGCCCGTCCGGGAGCGTGAGTCGGTTTCTTGACGGGTACAGATCTTCCCGGACGGGTGTCGGCTGGGGCCGGCCGGTTCCCTGCAGTCTTCACGGGTTGGGTCTGGTCAGCGGACTTGGCAGGGGGAGGCTTGACCGGCGGCGTCCTGGCGATGGTGGCCTGCTCACGCTGAGCGCGACTCCAGAGAAACTCCTCGTAGGTCCCCGGATAGATCTCGATGCCGCCGTGACCCACGGCGATGATCTTCGTGGCCAGCTTGTCCACGAAATACCGGTCGTGCGAGACGAAGATGAGCGTGCCCCCAAAGTCCTCGAGGGCGTCGAGGAGCACGTCCTTGGAATCGAGGTCGAGGTGGTTGGTCGGCTCGTCGAGGAGCAGGGTGTTGGCCGGTCGCAGGAGCATGCGCGCCACGGCCAGGCGCGTCCGCTCGCCGCCTGAGAGGACGCCGGCGCGCTTGTAGATGTCGTCGCCCGAGAACAGGAAGCCGCCGAGGATGTTGCGGATCACCGGCACCATGCCGACGGGTGAATCCGACTCCATCACCTCGTAGACCGACTTTTCCGGCTCGAGCCGGCTGGCCTCGTCCTGTGCGAAGTACTGCATCACCACCTGGTGGCCCTCGCGCCGGGTGCCCGTGTCCGGGGCTTCGACGCCCGCGAGCAGCCGCATCAGCGTGGACTTGCCGGCGCCGTTCGGGGCCACCAGCGCGATGCGATCCCCGCGCTCGACGTGGAGGCCGATGCGATCCAGCACGACGTTCGTGCCGTACGCCTTCCGCACGCGCTCGAGCTCGAGGACGATGCGGCCGCTCTTCGGACAGGTCGGGAACGTGAAGCGTACGCGCTTGCGTTCGGGCGGCACCTCGATCGGCACGACGCGATCGAGCATCTTGATGCGGCTCTGCACCTGCGCGGCCTTCGTGGCCTGGTAGCGGAAGCGATCGATAAAGGCGCGCATCCGCGCCACCTCGTCGACCTGCTCCCGCTTGGCCTGCCGCAGCCGCTCGAGCCGCGCGTCCCGCTCGATGAGGAACTGGGAATAGGTTCCGGTGTAGTCCGTGATCGTTCTGAGGGAAATCTCCGAGATGCGCGTGACGACCGAGTCGAGGAAGAACCGGTCGTGTGAGACCAGGATGACCGCGTGCGGATAGGAGGAGAGGTAACCCTCGAGCCAGTTCCGCGCGTCCAGATCGAGGTGGTTCGTCGGCTCGTCGAGGAGCAGGAGGGTCGGACGGATGAGCAGCAGCTTGGCGAGCGCGATGCGCATCTGCCAGCCGCCGGAGAATGTCTCGGTCGGCTTGCCGAAGTCCGCTTTGTTGAAGCCCAGGCCCTCGAGCACCTGCGTCACGCGCAGGTCGATGCTGTGGCCTTCCTCGCGCCGGAAGAAATCGGTCAGGTCGTGATAGCGGACGAGCAGCGTCTCGTGCTCGCCTTCAGGCAGCGACGGATCGGCCAGGTCGTGTTCGATCTGCTCGATCTCGCGCTTCGCGTCGAGGAGCGGCTGGAAGGCGAGGGAGGCTTCGTCAGCGAGCGTGCGCCCATGATGGTCGAGGCCATCCTGCGGCAGATAGCCGACGGTCAGCCCGGCCGGCCGGATGATGGCGCCTCGATCAGCCTGATCGAGACCGGCGAGCATGCGCAAGAGCGTCGTTTTTCCCGCGCCATTCGGCCCCGCGAGGCCGACGCGCTCGCCGTCGGTGACCTGCCAGGTCACCTCGTCGAGCAGGACGCGTTCGCCGAACGCTTTTGTCAGCGCCTGGAGCTGGACCACGGAGAAATGACCTCTGAGGTCATTTTACGAAAAGCGCAAAAACGACCTCAGAGGTCTGCTCACACCGCTGCGGGTTCCCCGAGCGCGCGCGCGGCGACCGCGAGCACACGTTCCATCCGGAACGGCTTCGTGAGGTAGCCGGAGACGCCGAGATTGATCGCTTCGATCGCGCTCGCCTCGGTGGAGTAGGCCGTGATGATGATGATCGGCAGGTCGGCAAACTGCCGTCGAGTCTCGCGAATGACCGACAGGCCATCCATGCCGGGCATCTTCAAATCGGTGATGAGCAGGTCGTAGGTATTCGTTTGCAAGCGCTCGAGCGCGGTCGGCCCGTCTTCGACCGTTTCCACTTCGTAGTCGGCGGTCGCGAGGTACTTCGACACGAGATCGCGCACCGCGAGTTCGTCGTCGACGACCAGGACGCGCGGGCGCTCGCCGGCCTTGCGGTGGCCGCTCAGCCACGCGTCGATGTCGCGCTTCCGAAAACGCCACTGCCGTCCGACACGTACCGCCGGAATCTTGCCCGCCTTGATCAACCGGTAGATCGTGCGGAGATTGATGTGGAGATAGTCGAGGAGCTCGTCCGTGGTGAGGTAATGGTCGTCGTTCATAGCCGGTGTAGCGACCAGACGCCCGCGGTGAGAGCCGGGGTCACCAATTTAGGCCCCCATTCGGCCCGCCGGGTCGCCGCGGACCCGGTCCGCGGCGTCGTCCGGCCGCCGTCCGGCAGCCTATACTGCTGATCTTGGGCGCAATTATGGCGTACCGACTGGCCGAGTTCCTAGGCCGTCTAATTTACCGAGCGCGCGATGGGTCGGCGAGCGGGTCGCGCGGTCAGGCGCGTCAATGACCCGGACGGATGAGGAATTGGTTGCCCGCGCCACCGCGGGCGACCAGGAAAGCTTCAACCAGCTGGTATCACGCTGGGAGCGGCCGATCTATGCTCTGGCGTACCGGACGCTGGGGCGGGAAGAAGACGCGCGCGATGTGGTGCAGGAAGCCTTCCTTCGTGCCTATCGCGGCCTTCGCGGCTTCAAGGGACAGGCGAAGTTCTCGTCATGGCTGTATCGCATCACGTTGAACCTCTGCCGCGACTGGATCCGGCGCGAGCGCCGGGCGCCGCTCGTCCAGGTGCCCGAGGGCACCGACCCCGTCGACCTGGCCGACGAGCGGATCGCACCAGCCGAATCGGTCGAAGAGTTGGTAGCGCGGCGCGAACTGTCGCACGCGGTGGCGCAGGCGATGGCCGAATTGCCCGAGGAACAGCGCACGGCGATTTTGTTGAAGGAGTACCACGGCCTGACGTTTCAAGAGATCGCGGACATGCTCGACTGTCCGTTGAGTACCGTGAAGACGCGCCTCTATCAAGGCCTGTCCGTGCTGCGACGCCGACTGGAGCGGCGGCAGGCAGAAGCGGCCAGCCTCAGACGCGCGACGTGGGAGAGTAGTTCATAGAAGAAACTCAGAACTTAGAACTCAGAACTTAGAACTTGATCTCTTGGTTTGGTTCCATTGGTTTTGGTTTTCAGTTCTACGTTCAGAGTTCTGAGTTCTAAGTTTCCGTAAGGGTGCCAGCCATGTGCGACGAACGAGAACGACTAATCGGATACGTGTACGACGAGTGCGAGCCCTCGGAGCGGAAAGCGATCGAGGCGCACCTCGAGGACTGCCTCACGTGCCGGGCAGAGATCAGCGGACTGCGCGACGTGCGGCAGGATCTGCTCTCGTGGGCCGTGCCGCCGAATGAAGCCGTCTGGCGTCCGCTCGTGGCGGCGCCCGTGGCGCCCTGGTGGCGCCAGGTGCCTGCGTGGGCGATGGCCGCCGCGGCCGGCGTCATGTTCCTCACCGGCGCCGCCGGCAGTGTCGTGACGCATGCGCTCGTCCCGCACGCGTCGGCGTCGGCCGTCGCCACCGCGTCGCCGGCTGCTGAGCAGGCGATTCCGGCAGGCATCACCGCGAGCCAGCTCTCCGAAGTCGAGCAGCGGATGGTGCAGATGATGCGCGACGAGCTCGGCAAACGTCCGGTGGCCGCGAACGGCCCGGTCGCGCCGCGAGCGGTACCGGCCTCGATGAGCGCCGATTTCGCGTCCTTGCGGATGAATGAAATCATTGGCGCGAGCGAACAGCGTCAGTGGGAAATCGTCAGAGACGTTCAAAAGGAATGGAACAAGCGCATCGACTTGTTGAAGCGGGAACTCAACGGGCTCAAGCAGGAAGTGGTTCTGATGCAGAGTGGCGGTGGCCGCTAATGCGCGGAGGTCAAGACGTGGTATCGCGACTGTGTGTTGTTGCCGTTGTCTGTGCGATGTCGGCGGGCGTCTCGGCGAAGCGGCTCGAGCCTCAGGCTCAGGCCAGTGACGTCCAGCTAGAAAAAACCAGAGCGGAGGTTCGCACGTTCGAGATGGTGCTGCTGCGTTCGATCGAAACGGCCGGGCAGAAGCTTGCGGCATGGGCACAGCAGCAGGTACCGGACACCATTCTGTCGCCGGCGGCCGATCCGGTCGTCAACGGACTGGCGCTGCCGGACTCCAACCTGGTGTTCATGGTGAGGATCCCAGAGCTCAGTGGCGTGACGGTTTTCAGGTCCGGCCAGCGGTTCTATCCGCCCGCTCCTCCACCGAGCGCGTCCGGAACCACCGCTGGGCCCGCTCGGCCCGTCTCGACGCCTGGTCAAGTTGGCGACACCAAGCCGCCCGAAGGCAAAGTGACGAGCACGACTGTCATTCCCGACGATCCGATGAAAGGTGCTCCGATCGATCCGCCAAATCCGAACGCCATGTATTCGGACTTCGTCCGCTTCAGCCTGATGGACGCGATCCTTGACAGCTCCGGGGTGTTGACGCTCAAAGAGGGGCAGTGGCTCACCGTTGTGGCGATCCCGATCGACGTACTCGTGACGAACCCCTACTACCGGAATCAATCGAGGAAACTCGTTCTCAGCATGAAGGCCGAGGATCTGGCCGACCTTCGGGCCGGCAAGATCACGCGCGACGAAGCGAAACTGAAGATAGTAGACACGCGTTTCTGATCTACAATCGCCCGGCCATGATGCGGCCGCCGCGGGCGCTCGAGCCGTTCTCACTTCCTCGCAGAGCAAAACCTGCACGGATCGCGAGACATTCGGCCGAATTCCGGCAGGTGGCTCGCTACTGGAAAGTGAGAACGGCTCTCGTCCTTCTCCTCGTTCTATCCGGAGCGGGCGCCGCGGCATGCACCACCATCGATCTCTCCAAGACCCTGCAGGTCACGGACGTCCAGAGCGGCTGGTACGACAACGGGGTCAAAGAGGGCAAGAACCATCTGGTCCCGCAAATCACCTTCCGTCTGAAAAACGTCTCTTCCGAGCCGATCAACAGCGTCCAGCTGACCGTGTCCTACTGGAAAGACGGCGAGGATGGCATGACAGACGAGGTGCTGCTCCAGGGCATCAGCAGCACCGAGCTGGCGCCGGGCGCCTCGACCGAGCCGATCAAGGCCCGCAGTCCCGTCGGGTACACCCAGGAAGGCGCGCGCGCCGACCTGTTCACGCACAGCCAGTTCAAGGACATGACGGCGAGAATCTTCGCCAAGCGAGGCGGCACGCTTTACCGAATGGGTGAGTTCAAGATCGAACGAAAGCTCATTCCCACCGAACAGCGAGACACTCCCCGTCCGTGAGCGCCCCAGCCGCTTCCGATCGCGCCGCCACGACGACGCCGACGCTGGAGAGGCGTCTCGGCCCGCTTGATGCGGCGGCCATCGTCGTCTCGAACGTCATCGGCACCGGCATCTTCTTCGTGCCCATCATCGTCGCCATGATGGTCCCGAGCGGGCTGGCCATGCTGGGTGTCTGGCTGCTGGGCGGGTTCCTCGCGTTTGCCGGCGCGATGGCGTATGCCGAGCTCTCGGCGCTCCGGCCGCGCGCGGGCGGCGAGTACGTGTACCTGCGCGAGGCGTACGGACCGGTTGCCGCCTTTCTCACCGGATGGACGTCGTTCGTGGCCGGATTCTCCGGCGCCATTGCGGCCGGCGCGGTCGGGCTGGCCGACTACGTGGGGAGGTTCCTGCCGGCCGCGGCCGATCGCACGCCGCTCCTGACCGTGCCGGTTCCGTACGTGCCTCTCGTCGTCACGCCGCAGGCCCTTGTCGGGATTACGGCGATCGTCGGCCTCTCGATCATCCACATCAGCGGTCTGGGCCCGGGGCGACTCGTGCACAACATCCTGGCGACGCTGAAGGTGCTGGCGCTCGTCCTGTTCGTCGCGCTGGGTTTGTCGATTGGAACGGGCTCGTTCGATCACCTGTCGGCGAGCCACACCGTGCCGTCGCCGGCGACCGGCTGGCTGCTGGCGCTGATCCCGATCATGTTCAGCTATTCGGGCTGGAACGCCGCGGCGTACGTGGCCGAGGAGATTCGCGATCCCGGGCGCAACGTGCCGATCGCGCTGGCGGTCGGCACTGGCGCGGTCGTCATCATCTATCTGGGGCTCAACGTCCTCTATCTGTATGCGCTGCCGCCCGCCGAATTAGAAGGAGTGCTTCGCCAGGGGCAGGGGTTGACCGACGTCGTCGCACAACGCCTCTTCGGCCCTACGGCCGGGACCGTGCTCGCTTTGCTCACGATCGTCAGCATTGCCGCGAGCATCAGCGCGATGGTGCTGGCCGGGCCGCGCGTGTATTACGCCATGGCGCGCGACGGCGTGTTTCCTCCGGTCGTCGCGCGCGTGCATCCGCGATTCCATACGCCCGCCATCGCGATTGCCACGCAGGCAGTCTGGAGCTCGATCCTGGTGCTCTCCGGAACGCTCGCGGGCCTCGTCAACTACACAGGTTTCGCGGTCATGCTCTTCGCCGGCGTCGCAGTCATGGCCGTTTTCATTCTGCGGTGGCGAGAGCCAAACGCGCCCAGGCCGTTCAGCGCGTGGGGCTATCCGTTCGCGCCCGCGATTTTCGTCTTCGCGAGCCTGTTCATGGTTGCCTACAACCTCTACAAAAATCAGTTCGGTGAGAGGTACGGTCTTTTGGTCATCCTGGCCGGTCTGCCGCTGTACTTCGTTTTCCGGTTCTGGATTGGCGGTAAGAGATAGACATGTAGGGCGGGGCTTTAGCCCCGCCAGCGCGCCGCCCTGAAGGGCCGGGCTACACCTGGAGTTGCGGGTCTTTCCTCAGTAACGCCGCCAGCGTCGCCACTGCCAGCGCGCCGTCCGTGAACGCAAACAACAGAAACGACGCAGGCGAGGCGTTCACGAAGTAGTCGACGATGAACGTGATCGCGCCGGCGCCTTTGAGCAGCGGCCCGAAGATCCAGAGATATCCCCGATAGCGGACGGGGTCGAGGAGCGGCAGCAGATAGCCGAGGCCGACGGCGATGAGAAAGAGGCCGTTGAGTTTCGCGAAGATGACGGGCGTGGGGACCGGAACGCCGAACCAGCCGGCCATACTGTCGGTCGCCGCGAGCAGGAGGATTCCCGCGGAGAGGTCATACACGAGCGAGATGCCCGCGACGATCTTTAGTCCGGGCTTTAGTCCGGGGGACTTTCGTCCCGCCGGACCCCCTTGCACGCTCGCTTGCGGGGACCCCACAGCCCCGCTCCGCTCGCGTGGCTCACTCACTTCCGTTCGTTCGCTTTGGACTTACTTGTTCAGCTTCTTTAGCGACACCCGCTCGGTCAATGTCTTCCCGACTTTGACATCGATCTCGCCGCGGTAGGTTTCATAACCGTCCGCGCGAAGCTCGAGAGTGTGTTTGCCGCCGTCGAGCTCCAGGTGATCCGAGAGCCCGTTGAAGTTTTCCACGGTCCCGACCAGCGCGCCGTCCACGTAGACGTTCGCGGAGCTCGGACTGGCCTTGAGCCGAATCGTGCCGGTCATCCGCTTCGGCTCGTCGTAGTCATCCCGGCGGGAGCTGTAGCCGCCGCCGCCAGAGCCGTAGTAGTACGGATCCGACCAGTACGGATCGTAGATGTACGGGTCGTACCAGAGCCCGTATCGTCCCCAATACCACCGCGTCGCGCCGTAGCGCCACGGGTTGTACGTGACGAACCCGAGATTCCAGCCGAAGCCGCTGCCGTACCACGGATACCAACGGCCCCACGGACCGTAAAGCGGGAAAGAGACCAGCGAGGTGTCCGTCCGGCGCGGGACTGCTGTTCCGACGATGGAACGTCCGTCGCGAGTGCGGCTCACCGCGGTCGCGATCGCGCCGCCGGGGCCCGAAGCCGATCCGGAACGAAGCGAGCTCGATTCATCCGATCCCGACGGAACCGCCCGGCTCCCCGACACGACACCGCCAGGCTGCACCGGCGCGGATCGCGGCGCGGACCGTTCGCTGCCGTTCCGCGACGGGCTCGAGGTTGGGATGCGGCTCGGCGATCGCGAGACGCTCGAGCCTTCAGAGCCCGAGGACGAACTCGAGCCGCCGCTGCCCGAGCCTGAACCTGAACTGGTGGAACCGGAGCTGCCACCCGAGCTCGATCCCGAGGATCCGGAACTCGAAGAGCCCGACGATGTGCCGCGCGGCACGGCTTGCGCGCCGGCGAGGCTCGGGGCGGCGAGTGCAAACGAGACGACGAGACTGAGTGCGAGACGTGTCGACCTGGCCATGGTCGTACTCCCGAGGTCCTGTCAGGGACCTCTCCAGACTGCCTAGGTGCAACTCTACTGCCATTGGTCCGTACCCGTAAATACCTTTGTTTCTCGTGAATTGACCGGAAACTGTCCTGCGGTCTTGCCCTCCCGGACGGACAGCACTACGATGCAAAAAATGGCGTCGGCTCATGCCACCACCGTTCTCGCCGTTCGCCATCAGGGCAAAGTGGTCATGGCGAGCGACGGCCAGGTCACGCTCGGCCAGACGGTCGTGAAACATCAGGCCAGAAAAGTGCGTCGCTTGTACCACGACCGCGTGCTCGCCGGGTTCGCGGGCTCGGCGGCCGATGGCTTCTCGCTCTACAGCCGATTCGAAAGCAAGCTCGAGGAGCACCGCGGGAATCTCGAGCGCGCGGCGGTCGAGCTGGCGCGGGACTGGCGGACCGATCGTATTCTTCGGCGGCTCGAAGCCATGCTGCTCGTGGCCGACACGCGCACGATGTATCTGCTCTCCGGCACGGGCGATCTCATCGAACCGGATGACGGCGTGATCGGCATCGGGTCGGGCGGACCGTTCGCGATGGCGGCCGCGCGCGCCCTCGTCAAGCACAGCTCGCTCGACGCGCGCGCGATCGCCGAGCAGGCGATGGCCATCGCGGCCGACATCTGTGTCTACACCAACGCGCGGCTTGTCGTGGAAGAACTGGCATGACTCCGATCTCGCTTCCGGAAACGGCACTCTCCCTCGCCGGGACGCTCACGCCACGTGAGATCGTCAGCGAGCTCGACAAGTACGTCGTCGGTCAGGGCAAGGCCAAGCGCGCCGTGGCGATCGCGCTCCGCAACCGGTACCGCCGGCAGCGGCTGGCGCCCGATATGGCCGAGGAAGTCGCGCCGAAGAACATCCTCATGATCGGACCGACGGGCGTTGGCAAGACCGAGATTGCGCGGCGGCTCGCGCGTCTGGCGCAGTCGCCGTTCCTCAAGATCGAGGCGTCGAAGTTCACCGAGGTGGGCTACGTCGGCCGCGACGTCGAGTCGATGGTGCGCGACCTCGTCGAGATTGCCGTGAAGATGGTCCGTGAGGAGCGCGAAGCCGAGGTGCACGACAAGGCGAAGCAGGCCGCCGAAGAGCGGCTGCTGGACCTGCTCCTGCCACCGGTCACGCCGTCGCCGCTCGGCGAAGGGTCGACCGACGCGACGCTCGCGCGCGATCACGCCACCAGCACGCGCGAGCGGCTGCGCGAGCAGCTGCGCGCCGGACGGCTCGACTCGAAGTCGGTCGAGATCGAGACCCGGGATCGCGCCATGCCGTCCTTCGAGATCATTGCCGGCTCCTCGATGGAGGAGATCGGCGTGAACCTGCGCGACATGCTGCCGGGGTTTTTCCCGGGCAAGACGCGCCGCCGGAAGCTGCCGGTGTCAGAGGCGCTCGAGCAGCTCACGCAGGAGGAGTCGCAGAAGCTGATCGACATGGATGGGGTCGCGCGCTGGGCGATTCACCGCGTCGAGCAAGCCGGAATCATCTTCCTCGATGAGATCGACAAGATCGCCGGGCGCGAAGGCGGCCACGGTCCCGACGTGAGCCGCGAGGGCGTGCAGCGCGACATCCTGCCGATCGTCGAAGGCACGACCGTGAACTCCAAGTACGGCATGGTCCGCACGGATCACATCCTGTTCATCGCCGCGGGCGCGTTTCACGTCTCGAAGCCGTCCGATCTGATTCCCGAGCTGCAGGGCCGCTTTCCGATCCGCGTCGAGCTCGAGGCCCTCGGCCGCGACGACTTCGTTCGCATCCTGACCGAGCCGAAGAACGCGCTCATCAAGCAGTACATGGCGCTGATGGCGACCGAAGGGCTGACGCTGGAGTTCATGCCGGACGCCATCGAGCGGATTGCCGAGCTGGCGACGCTCGTCAACGAGCGGACGGAGAACATCGGCGCGCGCCGGCTGCACACCGTGATGGAACGCCTGCTCGACGAAGTGTCCTTTCACGCGCCGGAGCTCGACGGACACTCCATCCGGATCGACGCGGCGTACGTGGATCGCATGCTGGCCGATATCGTCAAGAGCGACGACCTGTCGCGATACATCCTGTGAGAATCGGCCGACGGGGCCGTCTCGCCCTCATCGCCGCAGCGCTCCTCGGCATCGCGCTCGCGGGCTGCGGCAAGCGGGGCAGTCCCCAGCCGCCGCTGCGCCGCTCGCCGGCGCGCGTGACCGAGGTCGAGGCGCGGCGGCTGGCCGATCGCGTCGAGCTCCGATTCACCGTGCCCGCCACGAACTCTGACGGGTCCACGCCGCCGACGGTCGAGCGTGTCGAGGTGTACATGCTGGTGCTGCCCGCCAACACGCCCCCGACGGTCGCGGGGGTGACCGCCTCGAGCAATCTGAAAATGACCGTCGTCGTGCGGCCGCCGCCGGACCCCGACGCGCCCGCCGAAAAACCGCCGGCGCAGAAGCCGCCCGACACGCGCCCGGCGCCCGGCGACGTGACCACCGTCGTCGACAAACTGAGCGGCGACAAAATCGGAACCGCCGAGGCGCCTGTCGCGCATTACGTCGTCGTCGGAGTGACGGGGCGAAGGAAAGGCCCGACATCGCCGATTGTCAGCGTGCCGCTCGGGCCGCTGCCGGCCGCGCCGACGAACCTGCAGCCGAGCCACGACGAGAAGACGCTGACGCTTGCCTGGACTGCCGGCGCGCCCGAACAGAAGTTCCGCGTCTATCTGATTCCGGACCAGGTCAAGCCGGAGGATCGCAAACTCCTGACGGCCGAAGCGCTGTCGGCGCCGACGTTCGCCACGCCCGTGACGCTCGCCAAGGAGCAGTGCTTTCTGATCGCGGCCGTGCAGACGGTCGGCAAGGCGACGATCGAAGGCGCGGCCCTGGGGCCGGTCTGCGTGACGCCGGCCGACAAATTCCCGCCGCTCACACCGGAACGGCTGCGCGGCGCGGTAACCAACAACACCTCGGTCCTGCTCGACTGGGCCGCGGTGGACTCGCCGGATCTGGCCGGCTATCTCGTCTTGCGCACCGACGGCACGAATGACACACTTCAGCCGCTCACGCGCGCGCCGATTGCCGAGACCACCTACGAAGACAAGGACGTGAAGGCCGGCGTGACGTACGCGTACGCGGTGGTCGCGGTGGACAAGGCGACGCCGCCGAACCAGAGCGCGCCGTCGGCGCGGTACTCCATCACGGTGCGTTCGCCATTCTTGCGGTAGGACTCACGCGGGCGCCCTGGAACCGCCGCGCCACGAGCGCGGCCCGCGGGAGCGGAGCGGGGCGATGGGGCCCCGCGAGCGACCGCGCTAGGGGGTCCGGCGGGACGAAGTCCCCCGGATCACGAAAGGAGTGAATCATCGTCCATGGTGCGCTTGTATCGGATCGATCACGACGGCAAACCGCGGTATGCGGCCGAACGCGAAGGGCGGTGGCGGCTGGTTGACGGCGATATCTTCGGGAAGTTCACCGAAGGGAAGGAGATCTCAGCGGAAGGCGTCCGGTTTCTGGCGCCCGTCATGCCGTCCAAAGTCGTCTGCGTCGGCTTGAACTACAAGGATCACGCCGCGGAGCAGAACAAGCCGCTTCCGGCCGAGCCGCTCCTCTTCATCAAGCCCTCGACGGCCGTCATCGGCCCCGACGCGGCGATCGAAGTGCCGCTCTGGGCCGGCCGCATCGACCACGAGGCCGAGCTCGGCATCGTCATCGGCAAGCGCGCGTCCCGGGTACCGCTGAATCGCGCCAGCGATCACATTCTCGGGCTCGTCTGCTTCAACGACGTCACCGCGCGCGACTTACAGAACAAGGAGAGCCAGTACACGCGCTGCAAGGGCTTCGACACATTCGCGCCCGTCGGTCCCTGCATTGCCGTCGGCCTCGACGGCCGCGACGTCCAGGTCCGCGGCTATGTCAACGGCGCGCTGCGGCAGGACTCCCGGACGCGCGAGTTGATTTTCACCATCCCGGAAATGGTGCAGTTCATTTCGACGGTCATGACGCTGCTGCCGGGCGATATCATCGCGACAGGGACCCCGTCGGGCATCGGGCCCATCAAGCCGGGCGACCAGGTGACGATTCATGTCGAGGGCGTTGGCGCGCTGACGAACTCCGTTGTGGCGCGAGGGGACTAGGCACTCATGAAAATCTTCATCGATTCCGGCAATCTTCGAGAGATCGAGTCTCTCGTTCCGCTGGGCATCATCGACGGCATCACGACCAATCCGTCGCTGCTCGCGAAAGAGTCCGGCGATCCTCACCAGATCATCAAGCAGATCTGCCGGATCGTCGGCGGCCCGGTGAGCGCCGAGGTCGTGACGACGGATGCGGCCAGCATGATCGCCGAAGGGCGCGAGCTGGCGCGCATCGACGAGCACGTCGTGGTCAAGATTCCGTTCACGCGTGAGGGCGTGCGCGCGGTGAAAGCGCTTACCGACGACGGCATTCGCGTGAACGTCACGCTGATCTTCTCGGCGACGCAGGCGCTCTTTGCCGCCAAGGTCGGCGCCTCGTACGTCAGCCCGTTCGTGGGCCGGCTGGACGACATCGCGTCGGACGGCATGGGCCTCATCCGGCAGCTGGTCGACGTGTTCGGCCACTACGACTTCCATACGGAAATCCTGGTTGCGAGCGTCCGCCACCCGATGCACATCGTCGAGGCGGCCCGGATGGGCGCCGACATCTGCACCTGTCCCGCTGCGGTGATCGAGGCCTGCTTCAAGCATCCGCTCACCGACATCGGTCTCGAGAAGTTCCTCAAGGACTGGGAAAAGGCGCAGGAGAAGTCGACGATTGCCAGGCGCTGACGGGTGCCGTTCCAACTTGACCCACCAATGAGCACCAACCTTCACGCCAACCGTCGCAGCCACGCCAAGGGCATTGCCTCTTGGCGGAGCAAGTTGGAACGGCACAAGACGATCGCATCGGCATGAACATGACCCCGCACGATCGGTTGGCCGAGCTCGAACGCCTTGCCGAGCTTGGCGGCGGCGAGGAGCGTCTCCGCCGCCAGCGCGAGTCCGGCAAGCTCTCGACCCGCGAGCGGGTGGACCTGCTGTTCGACACGGGCACGTTCGAGGAGCTCGACAAGCTCGTCACGCATCGCTGCCGCGATTTCGGGCTGGGCGACGAGATCGTGCCCGGCGACGGCGTCGTGGCCGGCCACGGCCGCGTCGACGGCCGGCCCGTGTACGCATTCGCGCAGGACTTCACGGTGTTCGGCGGATCGCTGTCCGAGACCAATGCCGCGAAGATCGTGAAGGTGATGGATCTGGCCGTGCGGATGGGCGCGCCGATCGTCGGCCTCAACGACTCGGGCGGCGCGCGCATCCAGGAAGGCGTCGCCTCGCTCGGCGGCTACGCCGACATCTTCCTGCGGAACACGCTCGCGTCGGGGGTCGTTCCCCAGATCTCCGCGATCATGGGACCGTGCGCCGGCGGCGCCGTCTATTCGCCGGCGATTACGGACTTCAACATCATGGTTGAGGGCACGAGCTACATGTTCGTGACCGGACCGGACGTCATCAAGACCGTCACGCACGAAGAGGTGAGTAAAGAGGAGCTGGGCGGCGCGATGGCGCACAACGCCAAGAGCGGTGTCGCGCACTTCGCCGTCGCCGACGACCGCGAGTGCCTCGCGCTCATCCGCGAGCTGCTGAGCTACCTGCCGTCGAATAACCTCGACGACCCGCCGCGGCGCGGGATCAGCGATCCAGTCGACCGCGCCGACGCCGCGCTCGACTCGCTCGTGCCGGAGCAACCGAACCAGCCGTACGACATGCACGACCTCCTCGCGGCGGTGGTCGACGACACGGTGTTTCTCGAAGTGCACCGGCATTTCGCGCAGAACATCGTCGTCGGCTTCGCGCGGCTGGGCGGGCGGCCGGTCGGCGTCGTCGCGAACCAGCCCGCGGTGCTCGCCGGGTGTCTCGACATCGACGCGTCGGTCAAGGGCGCCCGGTTCGTGCGATTCTGCGACGCGTTCAACATTCCGCTCATCACCTTCGAGGACGTGCCCGGGTTTCTGCCCGGCGTCCAGCAGGAGCACGGCGGCATCATCCGGGCGGGCGCGAAACTGCTGTATGCGTTCGCGGAAGCAACCGTTCCGAAGATCACGGTCATCACGCGCAAGGCGTACGGCGGCGCGTACTGCGTGATGGCGAGCAAGCACATCCGCACCGACTTCAATTACGCGTTCCCCACGGCCGAGATCGCGGTCATGGGGCCGGAAGGGGCCGTCAACATCCTCTATCGCCGCGAGCTCCAGGCCGCCGGCGATCCGGCCGCGCTGCGGGCCCGCCTGACCACCGAGTTTCGCGAGAAACTCGCCAATCCGTTCGTGGCCGCCGCGCGCGGCTTCGTCGACGAGATCATCCAGCCGCGCATGACGCGGACCAAGCTCATCTCGGCACTCGCGACGTGCGAGAACAAGCGCGACCGGAATCCGGCGAAAAAGCACGGGAACATTCCGCTGTAAGGGGGTCAGGTCTTGGATTGTCGGTTTTCGCGGCTGATGACACAGTTGCAAGACAGAATTGTTCGCAGACGCTAGAACTGACAATCCAAGACCTGACCCCATGAAAGTCCTGATCGCGAATCGTGGCGAGATTGCCGTTCGCGTCATTCGCGCGTGCCGCGAGATGGGACTCGGGACGGTCGCGGTGTACTCCGACTGCGATCGCGCCGCCCTGCACGTGCGGCTGGCCGACGAAGCGCACCACATCGGACCGAGTCAGGCGTCCGAGAGCTACCTGCGTATCGACAAGATCGTGGACGTCGGCCGGCGGGCCGGCGCGACGCTCGTGCATCCGGGATACGGATTCCTCGCCGAGAACGAAAACTTCGCGCAGGCGTGCGCCGATGCCGGCCTGACGTTCGTCGGACCGCGCCCGGCCGCCATGGCGGTGATGGGTAGCAAGACGGCGGCGCGTGCGGCCGCGGTGCGCGCCGGCGTGCCGGTGGTCCCGGGAACAGGTGAGCCGTTCGCGCCGGAGGTCCCGGACGCGGAGATTGCCGTCGAGGCCCGGCGCATCGGATTCCCCCTTCTGGTCAAAGCCGTGGCTGGCGGCGGCGGGAAAGGCATGCGCACCGTCACGTCCGAGGCCGGGCTCGGCTCGGCGATCCGCGCCGCGCGGTCGGAGGCGCTCTCGGCGTTCGGCGACGCGTCGATCTACCTCGAGCGCCGGATCGTCGGACCCCGGCACATCGAGATCCAGCTCATGGCCGACGAGCACGGGACCGTCGTGCCGTTCGTCGAACGCGAGTGTTCGATTCAGCGCCGGCACCAGAAAGTGGTCGAAGAGTCGCCGTCCGTCGCGCTCGATCCGAAGACGCGCAACGAGATGGCGGCCTGCGCCGCTCGTGTCGCGCGAGACGTCGGCTACTCGAACGCCGGCACGATCGAGTTCCTGCTCGATCAAGACGGGCGGTTCTACTTTCTCGAGATGAACACGCGCCTGCAGGTCGAGCACCCGGTCACCGAGATGGTGACGGGCATCGATCTCGTCCAGTGGCAGCTTCGGATCGCCCAGGGCGAGCGGCTCACGATCGCGCCCGAACGCGCGCTGACACCGCGCGCGCACGCCATCGAGTGCCGCATCTATGCCGAAGATCCCGACGCCGGCTTCCTGCCGTCGCCGGGATTGGTGCGTTCTCTGGCCACCCCGGGCGGGCCGGGGATTCGCGACGACCGGGGCGTCGCGGCGGGATTCGAGATTCCCGTGTTCTACGACTCGATGATTGCCAAGCTCGTCGCCTGGGGCGACACGCGGCCGGAAGCGATCGCCCGGCTGGGCCGCGCGCTCGACGAGTACCGCGTGGTCGGCGTCAAGACGACACTGCCGTTCTTCCGGTGGCTGCTCCGCGAGCGCGCGTTCCACGACGGCCAGTTCGACACCACCTATCTCGATCGCATTCTCGCCGAGCGCGCTGGCGCGCCGTTCGTCGAGCCGAGTCCCGACGAGGAAACGGACGCGGCAATCGTCGCCGCGCTCGGGGCCTGGCGACGCCGCACGCTGGCCGAGCCGGGCCCACAGGCGAGCGGCGAGTGGCGCCGAGCCGGGAAGCTCGAAGGCCTCCGTGGCGACGGTCGGCAGTCGGCGATCCGGTCAACATGACGTTCGAGATCGACATCAACGGCCGCGTCAAAAAGGTGTCGGTGGAGCCGCTCGGTGCCAACGGACCGTCCAGTGACAGGGTCCGGGTCATCGTCGATGGCCAGGCCCGGGAAGTCCGCGTCGCCTCCACCGAGCTCGGTCTGGCGCTGCTGTTCGACGACGGACGGAGCGTGGACGCGGCGCTCACTGAGCGCGCGGCCGGCGAGTGGTTCGTCCAGCTGCCGAAGGTCGACATCAGCGCCAGCGTGAACGGCCGCCGGTTCGGCCACGGCCGGCGCGGCGCGGCGGTGAAGGGCGATCAGCGTGTGTTGGCCCCCATGCCCGGCCGAATCGTCCGGGTCCTCGTCAGAGCCGGGGACGCCGTCGCCGCCGGCCAGCCGCTGGTCGTCGTCGAAGCCATGAAAATGGAGAACGAGCTCAAGTCCCCCAGGGCCGGCCGGGTCAAGGAAGTGTCCGTCAGCGAGGGCGCGTCCATCGAAGCCGGAAGGCTGCTCGTCGTCGTCGAGTGACGGCACGGCGGTTGCTTCACCCCTTGATAAGCTGACTCCGTGACGGACGCCTCCGCCGCCCCGCCGCCGACTCCTGAGCCCGAACGGCAGGATCAGGACCTGACATCGGCGACGTCGCGCAGGTGGCCACGAGGCACGCGACGACGATTCGCCGGCCGCTGGACGCGTCGGGTGCTCGCGTTGGTCGTCGCGTTCGTGGCGGCGGTCATTTTCGGATTCTTCTCGATCGATCTCGGACGCATCGACCTCGGCAATGGCCGCTCGCTTCGCGGGCTGGCCGAGCGCCGCGCGTCCGACTACCTCGAGCGACCGATGCGCATCGGACGGATCGAGGCGCTCATCACGCCAGGCAGATACGCGCTGTACGACGTCGTCATCGACGGTCGCACGCCGACGGACCGGCCGTTTCTCAAAGCGAAGCGCGTCGTGGTCCAGGTGCAGTACTGGCCCTTGCTTCGGAACCAGATCATTCTCGACGTGACGATGACCGACTGGCAAATGGTCATGGAGATGTTCCGCGACGGCCACAACCTTCCGAGGTTCACGCCGAAGACGACCACGATCGGAAGACGCCGATTCACGACGACGGTCAGGGTCGACGCCAACGGCGGCGACTACACGTTCGACGATCACGTCGCGCCGTGGAGCGTCGTGTGCCGCAATCTGAGCTTCAGCCTGGTGCGCGCGGAGAACCTCCAGTCGTACGTCGGCGTCGCCGGGTTCGACGAAGGGACGGTCCAGATTCAGAAGTTCAAGCCGATGTGGGCGAAGATGCGCACGCGGCTCAGGATCGAGGGCGCCCGTGTCCAGCTCCCGCACATCGACCTCACGACGGACGGCGCCGAATCGCACGTGAGCGGGTGGGTCGACTTCTCGAACCAGGAGCACTTCTACAACGTCAGCTCGACGGTCAGCTTCCCGCGCATGCGCGAGCTGTTCTTCACGAACGAGAAGTGGCGGCTTGCGGGCGACGGCGAGTTCAAGGGCACCTTTCATCTCTACAAGGGCGGCCGGCAGCTCCTGGGCCAGTTCAGGAGCGAAGAAGCCCTTGTCGACGATTTGCGGTTTCAGGACCTGCATGGATCGCTCGTGTGGGACACGAAGCGCTTTGCCGTGACGCACGCCGACTCGCGCTTCTACGGCGGCGAGATGAACTTCGCGTATTCGCTCGAGCCGCTCGGATCTCCGCGCGGGGCGACGGCCAGCTTCAGCGGCGATTTCACGGACGTGGACGCGCACGCTTTCACGCGGTTCGTCAATTGGGGATACGTCGAGCCCGACGCCCGCATGGCCGGCATCTTCGCGATGGCGTGGCTCAACGGCCATTTCGGAACCGGCGTGCAGGGCGAGGGCGAGGTGACACTCACTCCCGCAGGAAATACGTCGATGGCGTCGGCGACCCTGCCGCCGTTGCCGGCGCCTCCGGCCGAGCCGCCCGAACCGCCTGCGGATCCGGCGGCGAAGCCGGAGAACCAACCGGCAAAACCGGCCTTCGACAAGTACCTGCCGTTCGGCCGGTTTCCCGTCGCCGGACACGTCGTGTACCAGTTCGATCCGGACGTGTGGTCGTTCACTGACAGCTGGCTCGCGACGCCGGCCACGTATGTCTCGTTCACCGGCACGACATCCAAGACCGATTCGCGGTTGCCCTTTCACGTCACCAGCCACGACTGGCAGGAGAGCAGCCGTCTGCTTGCCGCGATCCTGAGCCAGTTCACCTCGCGCTCGGGCGCGGTCGAGGTCACCGGCCGCGGCACGTTCGACGGCGCGATGACCGGGAAGTTCTCTTCTCCGCGCATCGAGGGCGGGTTCGCCGGAGAGCGGATGCGCGCGTGGGACGTCACCTGGGGGCCCGCCACCGGCGATCTCGTCATCGAAAACCGCTACGTGACGATCGCGAAGGGCGTAATTGGCGTGCCAGGTTCCGCGTCGACGGTCCTCGCCGACGGCAAGTTCTCGCTTGGCTACCCGCGAGACGACGGCGGCGATGAGATCGACGCGCATGTCGTCGTGCAGGGCTGGCCGCTCAAGGACATCCGGCACGCGTTCGCGCAGGATGACTGGCCGGTGGACGGCACGGTTGGCCTGGCCGATCTGCAGCTGAAGGGTCCGTACGGCGGGCCATTCGGGTCCGGCAAGCTGCGCATCGATCAGGGCGTCGCGTGGGGCGAGCAGTTCGCGTCGGCGTCGGGCGATCTCGTCTTCGAGGGCACCGGGCTCCGGATCCGATCAATCGACATGACGAAGGGGACCGGCGTCATTTCCGGCACCGCGATCCTCGGGTGGGACAAGACGTACACCTTCAGTGTCACGGGCGAGCGGATCGCGATTGACACGCTCGATCAGTTCAGCTTGCCGACCGCGCCGCTCACGGGCTCGTTGCGGTTCACGGCGAAGGGGACGGGCACGTTCGATTCGCCTTCGTACACGTTCGACGGGTTCATCGCGGACTTGTACGCCAGCGACGAAGGCATCGGGCAGGTCCGGGGCCGGCTGGTCGTGAACGGCGATCTGCTCACGATCGAGCAGTTCACCGTCCAGGATCCTCGCCTCTCGCTGAACGGCGGCGGCACCATCACGCTCGACGACCGGTCGCAGGCGAACCTGCGGTTCAGCTTCCTCAACAGCTCGCTCGATCCGTACTTGAAGTTCTACGCGCCGAAGATGTCGCCGTACACGCGGATCATCGCGAGTGGATCGGTTGGCATCACGGGACCGCTGGCCGATCGCTCGCAGCTGCAGGTCGAGGCGACCGTGGACGAGACCACCGTCACGCTGCTCGACTACACGCTCAAGAACGAAGGGGAAGTGCGGCTGTCGTTCGCGGGCGACGCGTTCAAGATTGGATCGCTGCACCTGGCCGG
The DNA here is from genome assembly GCA_035633215.1 of Vicinamibacterales bacterium. Classification (GTDB taxonomy): domain Bacteria; phylum Acidobacteriota; class Vicinamibacteria; order Vicinamibacterales; family SCN-69-37; genus DASQFI01. The sequence continues at coordinate 58,293 of DASQFI010000050.1, forward strand.
GCAGGACACCAAGCTTGAAGTGGCCGGGGGCGTCGACGCCGGTGAGCGGCAGGTCAGCGTGGTGGTGACCGGCAGCGCGAACCTCGCGATCCTGCAGCTCTTCTCGCGCGAAATCGGCGCGGACGGCAAGGCGACCGTCGCGGCGCGGCTCGAGGGCCCGTACGACGCGATGGCGCTCACCGGCGAGGCGCAGATCGTCGGCGGCCGTCTGAAGCTGCACGCCCTGCCGCACAGCATCAGCGAAATCAACGGGCCGATCACGATGGACGGCGCGAGCATTCGCGTGGACGGGCTGCGCGCCAAACTCGGCGAGGGCGACGTCACGTTCATGGGCAGCATCTCGCTTCGGGGCTACGTGCCCGAGCAGTTTCAGCTGCGCGCGACCGGCAGCTCGATGCACTTGCGCTATCCGCCCGGCCTCCAGTCGACCGTGAACGCCAACCTGCAGCTCGTCGGCCCGGTGGACGCGCCGCGGCTCATCGGCGATGTCGAGGTGCTGCAGGCGTCGTTCCGTCGCCGGGTCGAGGGCGAGGGCCTGCTGGCGCTGGCGAGCGGGGGCACCGCGGCCTCGGGCGGCGGACTGTCGCCCGTCCAGGTGACGCCCAGTTCAGGCGTGCCGATCGCGCTCGACATCCGCATCCTCACGCCGGCGCCGGTCACGTTCATCGAGAACCCGGGGTTGGCGACAATCGAGGGTCGCGCGAACCTGCAGATCTCGGGAACGATCGACCGGCCGGAGTTCACCGGCATCGTCGAACTGGAGCGCGGCGAAGTCACGTTCGGCAGCAACCGCTTCAATGTCCGGCGCGGCTCGATCGAGTTTCTGAACCGCACGCGCATCGACCCGGTGTTCGACGTCGAGCTCGAGGCGCGGCCGCGGTCCGGCAGCCAGGTGTTCACGGTCAACCTGCGCATCAACGGCACGTTCGGCAAGTTCGCGATGACGGCCGACTCGGATCCGTACCTGACGCAGACCGAGATCCTGTCGCTGCTCATGGGCGCGCCGACCGACGTCGCCACCGCCACGGAACGCCAGCTGCGGTCGCCGCAGGCCGCGCAGGAGCAGTTCGTGCAGCTGGCGGCCGCGCAGATCATCGCGAGCCCGATCACGTCGCGCATCGGCAACGTCTTCGAGCGGTTCCCCGTCGACACGGTCCAGGTCACGCCGCTGCTCTTCGACTCCGAAGGCGGACAAAAGCTCAATCCCAGCGCGCGCGTCACGCTCGGCAAGCGCATCTCGAGCAAGGTCTACCTGACGTACTCGCGGACCGTCGGCGGGGGCGGGATCAACCAGGAGGAGATCGTCCTGGTCGAATACGAGCAGAGCGATCGCATCTCCTGGGTCTTGTCGCGCAATGAAGATCGCACCTTCGCCCTGGACTTCCGCGTCCGATACGTCTTCTGATGACCCGTCGTCCGCTGCACTGGACCCTGGGGCCGTTCTCACTTGGTCGTAGGGCAAAACCTGCATGGATCGCGAGACATTCGGCCGAATCCCGGCGGGCGGCTCGCCACAGGATGGCGAGAACGGCCCTGGCCGTCGTCGTGGGCGTTGTCGCGGCGTGGCCGGCGCCTGTCCAGGCGCAGACGAAGATCGAGGAGTACCTCGGGCGCCCGGTGGTCTCCGTCAAGCTGCAGATCGAAGGGCGTGAAGAGACGTCCGACCAGCTTCGCGCGCTCATCGACGTCCGGCCCGGTCAGCCGCTCACGCTCGAAGACCTCAGGAGCACCACCGCTCACTTTCTCAACCTCTCGCGATTCGAGGACGTGCGGGTGCTCGGAGCCGAGGTGCCGGGCGGAGTCGAAATCACGTTCCGGCTCGTGCCCGTGCATCCCATCGATCGGGTCCAGTTCTCCGGAGAGCCCGGGCTCGCCCCGGCCGAGCTCGAACGACTGCTGAAGCAGCGATACGGCGGCCTGCTGCCCGCGCGCGAGCGGACGACGGATATCGAGGACGTCGTGCGCGACATCCTCGCCGACGAGGGGTTCAGGAGCGCGGCAGTCACCGCCGAGACCGTCCCATCGCACGAGCCGGAGCGCGCGACGCTCCTGATCGTCGTCCAGGCCGGTCCGCGCGCGACCATACGTCAGACGACGGTGACGGGGACGTCGCCGATGTCCGAGACCGAGATCATCCGCCGAGCAGGTGCGTCACCCGGATTGCCGTATCGCCAGCGGGCGATTCAAACCGCGCTCGCGAGAATCCGGGACGATCTGCGTGGGCAGAGCTACTACGCCGCCGTTGCGAGCCACACGCCGCGGTTCGACGGCAACGACGTGGACGTGACGCTGTACGTCGAGGCCGGACCCCGCGTCCGCGTCGTCGTCCTGCCGCCCGGCGCGGTCTCGCCAGACGAAGTCGCGCTGCTCATCAGGCAGGAGGGCTCCGTTGACGAAGATCTGCTCGACGACACCGATGCAGCGATCGAGACGCGGCTGCGGCGGGAGGGCTACTGGAAGGCGGACGTGTCGCACCGCACCGAGGATGTCGAGGGCGTGCGGGTGATCACGTTCACGGTGGAGCGCGGGCTGCGCTACCGCATCTCGTCGATCGACTGGTCCGTTGGGGTCAAGCTGCCCAGAACGGTGATCGACAAGCTGCTCGACGCGCGCCCGGGACAGTGGTTCGACCAGAACCGCGTGGAAGCGGGCCTGAGACGCATCCAGGACGAGTACTGGCGGCTCGGCTATTACCTGGCGGAGTTCAAGCCGGCCTACGAGGAAATCCCTGGCACCGCCCCGGGGGAAGCGGGTGTCGTCATTCATCCGAACCCGACCGAGGGCCCATTGGGCTTCATCACGGCGGTGCGGTTCGTCTTCGCGACTGGTCCGCGCGTGCCGGAGGCTGACGTCCGCAACGTGATGCAGTCACGCGTGGGTCAGCCGTTCGTCGTGGCGACGATGCGGGCCGATTTCGATGCGCTCGAGACGCTCTACGCGAACCGCGGGTTCCTGAGCGCGACGATGGAGATCACGCCTGAATTCGCCGCCGACGGCCGCGACGTCACGCTCGTCGTGTCGATCACCGAAGGTCCGCAGATTCTGGTGGGGGAGATCACCGTCATCGGCAACGAGGACATCCGGACCGATGTGATCCTGCAGGAAATCACGTTGCGTTCGGGCATGCCGCTGAGCCCGGCGGCACTGGAACAGAGCGCCAACCAGCTCCGGCTGATGGGCGTGTTCAGCCGCGTCCGGATCCAGGAAGAGCAGAGGCTGCCCGGCGAGACGGTCGCCAACCTCGTCATCCTGGTGGAAGAGTCGCCCGACACGACGCTCGGCGGCGGCGGCGGTCTCGAGGTGCAGAGCCTGTCCCGCCAAACCCCGGAGGGCGCATTCGAGGACTACCTCGATTTCTCCCCGCGCGCGTTCTTCGAGATCGGCCGGCGCAACCTGGGCGGCCGCAACCGGTCGATCAACTTCTTCTCCCGAGTCAGCTTCAACACCCGGGATGACAACGTCGACGACCCACGCGGGCTCGGATTCGGCGAATATCGGGTCACCGGTACGCTTCGCGAACGCCACGCGTTTCGCAGCGACACCGACTTGCTGTTCGGCGTCACCGCCGAACAGGCCCGCCGCCAGACGTTCAACTTCATCCGGCAGACGATGAATGCCGAAGCGCTTCGCCGGCTGTCGCCGTCGGTCAGCGTCGCCGGCCGATACTCGCTCGAGTTCACGGAGCTCCTGAACGAGAAGATCCCGGAATCCCTTCGGCCGCTCATCGACCGCCGCTTTCCGCAGGTCCGCTTGTCGATTCTTTCCAGCGGCGTGCAGTGGGATCGTCGAGACAATCCGATCGCGCCCACAGGCGGCACGTGGCTTGGCGCCGACGCCGAGTTCGCGCTTCGCGGCATCGGCTCCGAAGTGGGCTACATGAAGACGTTCCTGCAGGCGTCGGGTTTCCGTCCGCTCACGGCCGATCGCCGGTACATCGGCGCCGTGCGTGCGCAGCTGGGACTGGCGCGCGGCTTCGAGCGGCAGGTCCAGAGGCTCGACGAGGACGGGCAGCCCGTCATCGGCCCCGACGGACAGCCGGTCCTGGACACCGTCGCCGACTTGCCGGCGAGCCAGCGGTTCTACGCCGGCGGCAGCACGACGGTGCGCGGGTACCAATTGGATCGGCTTGGCGTGCCGGAGATCCTGACCCCCGACGGCCTCTCGACCGGTGGCAACGGACTGGTCGTCCTCAACGCCGAGTTGCGGACACGAGTCTGGCGAGACAACTCGAGCCGCGTGCCGTTCGTCGACGACCTCGGCGTCGTCGGCTTTTTGGACGCCGGCAACGTCTTTAAGAACGCCAGTGACATCTCCCTTCCGGACCTGCGCGCGGCGGCGGGCTTCGGTATCCGGCTGGGGTCGGCGCTCGGGCCGATCCGGCTGGATTTCGGCTTCAAACTTCGTCCGCGCATCATCGGCACCTCCGGCCAACGCGAAAAAGGGTGGGAGTATCATCTGAGCATCGGCGAGGCTTTCTGATGCAAATTCCGTCAACGCCCATCGTCCTCGTTGCCGCGGCCGTGGCCGGCGTCTCCGGTCAGCAGGCGGAAATCGATCGCGTGCTCTGGAACTTCGGCGGCTCGGTCATCACGACAACCGACGTCTGGCAGGCGCGTCAGCTCAAGCTCGTGCCTGGAGGCGACACCGACGACCAGATTCTCCGCGGGCTTCAAAACCGGCAGCTGATCCTGCTCGAGCTCCGGCGCGTGTCGCCCGCGCCTCCCGCGGCCGCCGACATCGCGACGCGCCGGCGCGAATGGGAAGCGTCGCTCGGCCCTGGCGCCGACGTGCGCGGCTTGCTGACCAAGTCGGCCATGTCCGAGAAGGCCTGCGAGGGCTGGATCACCGACGATCTTCGAATCCGCGCCTATCTCCGCGAGCGCTTCGGCATGCTGCCCGAAGCCGAGCGTGGCGCGCGCACCGACGAGTGGCTGCGCGGCCTGCGGCAGCGCGCTGGGTTGGGGAAGTAGGCCCCGCCTTCGCTCTGTCGAGCTACGGCGGGCAAGCCTCACTTCACGATTTTCAGAATCCTGATCGTCGGTCCCGGATGCTGCGCCGATGGCGTGAACACCTGAACCGCCTGCGTTTCCCGAAAAATTCGGTTGTACGCCACGATTTCGCCTGACACGCGGCTCGGATCGCCTGCCTTGAAGTACTTGTCCGTTTCGGACGAGGACGAGACGAGATAGACGGTGCCATCCGCGCGGTACTGATCGACGGTCTTCATGATCAGCCGCAGCGTTTCACCGACGCGGTGGGTCCGCGGCGGCAGGCGCGCGACCGCGCCCTCCATCACGATCGGCTCGTCCAGCCGGATGTTCTGCAGCATCCATTGCGCGGCTTGCTCCTGGGTGCTCTCGAGCCGCAGCGCGCGGGTCGCGCTCACCGATTGCGCCAGCGGGGGCAGCAACAGCAGCGCGAAGATGCCGACAGTGACGTACCGAATGCGTCCGGCGGGTGTGCGTCGTTCGATCCAGCGGTACGTCGTCAGAATGCCGAGGGCCAGAGCAATCGAGAGCGCCGGCGCGAGCGGCATCGCGTAGCGTCCGTAGATCAGCGACTGGTTCGAAATGAACCAGAAATAGGCGATCGGACAGACGAGGAGCACGGCGGCTTCCGATCGGGTCTCGCGTGCGACAAGCTGCGAGGCCGCGACGATGATTCCCACGAGACCGAGGGCCATTGCGGGCCAGGCGACGAGGGGCGGCAGCACGCCAGGCCAGCCGAACCAGCCTCGGATGTACTTCACATACGTCACCGCGGCATCCACGGCCGACGCGTCGCGGTTGTAGTGCTGCATGAGGCTTGCAAAGCCATTCAGGAATCCCGGCAGGTCGAGGAGCGAGAACGGCGCGCCGAGGAGGAAGCCGATCGCGGCGCTGCCGAACGTCGCCGAAAGCGTCGCGGCGCGATCGCGAAGCGGCATCGAGAGAGGCATCGCCACGACCGGCATGAGGAGGGCGAGCGCGCCCGGGTACTTCGTCGCCGCCGCGAGTCCGGCGAACAATCCTGAGATGAAAAACCAGCGCGGCCGTCCTTCGAGCGCGGCGGTGAGCGCCGTCACGAGCGTGAGCGCGACGAAGAACGTGAGCGGCGTGTCGGTGAGCGCGAAGTGCGCCTCCCGCGTGAGCTGCGGATGCACCGCCATCGCCAGGGCGGCCACGAGCGCGACTGGCTCGCCCCACCGCAGCGCCGAGCGGTATACCAGATAGATCGTGAGGATGCTCAGGACGGCCGTCGCGATCCGGCTCCACAGGTAGAAATCGCCGGACCAGACGCTCTCGAGAGATATCCAGCGGCCGGCCATCGCGCCCGTGAGAAACCGGGCGCTCGCAATCGCCGTGTGAAAGTAGAACGTAAAGCCCGGGTAGTCGTAGAAGTGCGGATTGAAGTCGGCCGTCTTCATCATCCGGACGGCCCGCTCGATGATTTCCGGCTCGTCGACGCCGATCGTGTACGGCACGCCGTCGCCGATTTCGGCCAGGCGAAGCGCCGAGCCGAGCAGCAGGATGCCGATGATGGCGAGACGGTTGATGAGCACGGGCGATTTTAACTAAAGGCAGAAGACAGAAGGCCGAAGGCACAAGGCAGAAAGCACGAGGGACGGGCCGTCTCACTTCTGCCTTGTGCCTTCGGCCTTTTGTCTTAACAGGTCTTCATATACCTCAATTTGCTTGTCCACCAGGACGGCCCAGCTGAACTCACGCTCGACGATCTCGCGGCTCTTGGCGCCCATGGCCGGGAACCAGGCGCGGTCGGTGGCAGCGTCCTCGATCGCTTTCGCCAGCCCCTCCACGTCCCCGGGCTCGACGAGCCACCCGTTGTCGCCCTGCCGGATCTTGTCGGGCAAACCTCCGGCGCGCGTCGCGAGAATGGGCCGGCGATGGGCCATCGCCTCGAGCGTCACGAGCGAGCTGCCCTCGTAGCGCGTCGGGTGCACGAACAGGGACGCCGCTTCGTACCACCCGTGCAGGTCGGCGTCGGCGGCGCGGCCGACGAAGATCGTGTGCGACCCGAGCCCATGCGCGGCGATTGCGGCTTCGATCTGCTGCCGGGCCGGACCGGCGCCCACGATCACCCAGCGCCATCCGGCGGCGGAGAGCGCCGGACTCACGCGCGCGCGGCCGAGCGCGGCCGCCAGAACGTCGAGCCCTTTGTTCGACTCGAGCCGGCCGACACTGAGCAGGATCGTCTCGCCGGGCGGGATGCCGTATCGCTGCCGGATGATCGCGCCTTCCGCCGGGCCGGCCATCGCGGCCGCCTCGGAGAGATCGATCCCGTTGGGAATCGTGCGCATCTGACCGGGACGCGGCTGCAGGTGCCGCGTGACCGTGGCTTCGAGCGATTGGTCCGTCGCAATGATGCAATCGGCGCCGTTCGCGCACCGGCGCACCGCGCGCCGCAGCGGCCAGTAGCCGACGCGCTTGAGCCATGGCTGCGAGCCGGCTGTAGACCCGAACTCCTCGAGCCCTTGCGGATTGAAGACGAGCGGCGCGGTCGCGCGCGGACTGGCTGCCCCTCCGCGATGACCGCGCCGGGCGTGCGCCCGCGCGATCGCGTAGCCCAGCACGCTCGCGCCGAATCCGTGGACGATGTCCACTTCGTCGCGGCCGACGAGCGACAAGGCGAGGCGCCCGGCGCGGTATCCGAACAGCAGGTACGCCGTGCTGCGATCGAGGATGGTCGTGCCGCGGCGATTCGCGAACGGGAACGTGACGTAGTTCACGTGCCGCAACGCGATGCGCGGAGAGCCGAAGGGGTCGGCGGCGGCCTCACGCCGAATCGTCGGCGGGGGCGGCGTGATGAGCGTGACGTCCACCCCGCGCGCGGCCAGGTGTCGCACGAGGTCGCGCACCGAGCGTTCGAGGCCGCCGACGCCGTGGAGCGGCATCACGGCGCGCGCGACGACCGCGACTCGGAGGCGTGCGGACATCACGCCGCCCGCGGAGGCAACAGCGATCGATACACCTGTTCGACTCGTTCGACGACCGACGGGGCGGCGAACCGGACGCGCACGTCGGCGCGCGCGGCCGCGCCCAGCGACGCGCGCAGCCGATCGTCGCCGGCGAGACGCGCGAGATCGCGCGCCAACCCGTCGGCATCGGTCGAGAGCAAGCCGGTCGTGCCGGGGTGCAGAATGTCGCGCGTGCCGCCGGTATTCATGGCGGCGATCGGCACTCCAAGGGCCGCCGCTTCGATCAGCACGCGGCTCAACGACTCGGGTCCGTACGACGGAAACGCGAGCATGGCTGCGTGCCGCATCCACGTCCAGACGTCACGGCGCGAAAGCCAGCCATGCTCGCGCACATCGAGGCCGAGAGCGCGGGCGTCGGTCTCGAGCGTGCCGCGCATCGGTCCGTCGCCGACGACGACCAACGGCCATTTGAGGCGCGCGGCTTTGATCGCCGGGAGCAGGAACTGCACGCCCTTGTTCGTCGCGAGCTTCCCCGCGTAGAGGACGTACGGCTCGGCCATGGGCCGGAGGGCGTGCTCGTGAATCTCGTCGAGCGCCACCATGTCCACCGGGTTCGGAATCGTAAACATCGGCGTCTGCGCGATTTCCGGCGCGCGCGCGCGCAGGTCATTCGCGATTGCCGTGCTCACCGCGATGACGGCGCCGGCGCGCGCGAGCGTGGTCCGTTTCGTGCGCAGGTTCCGGCGCATGTAGGGAATCAGCGGCCACGCGGCCACCGACGCCGCGCCGGCCCGCGGCAGGACGCACTTCGACATCATCCGGACGCTGCACTCGGGACAGAGATCCGGCGCCTCCGGGTCGTAGATGAGATCCGACCAGTAGCAGACGGGCCAGTAGTCCCGCACGGTGGCGACCACCGGAATGCCACTCGCTTCGGCCGCGCGAATGGCCGGGACCGTCGACCGGACATGCTGAGCGTGCACGACGTCCACCGGGTCACGATTGAGCCGGTCCCGGAGCAGGTAACGCGTCATGTCGGACCACATCTTCTCGTTCTTGAGGACGTTGCGCACGAGCGGCACGTCGGGCGACCGGCTGCGGAACGTCGTCACGCGAAGCGATTCGTACGTCTCGTCGTACACGCCGGGTTGCAGGCCGATTTCGCTCTTCAGGATCTCGACATGGTGTCCGCGCGCGGCAAGTCCCTTCGCCAGTTCGTAGGTGCTCCACCCGCTGCCGCCGCACACGGGCGGAAACGCATCGGTCACGAGCAGGACACGCAGCGGGACGCTCATGTGGTGACCACCTGGCGCAATCGCGCGTCGAGCGCGGCGCAGTGCGCCTGCCAGCTGAAGTCGCGTACGACGCGCTCGCGCGCCGCGCGGCCCAGCCGCCTCCGGACGTCCACGTCGGCGAGCGCGACCAGCGTCCGGTCCAGGGCGCGCGGATCGGCCGGATCGTAGAGCAGGCCTTCCCGTCCGTGCTCGACCAGCTTGCCAAGTCTCGGGAGCGCCGGGGCCACCACCGGGAGACCGGCGGCCATGTACTCGAAGATCTTGAGCGGGGACCAGTAGAACCCGATCCGCAGCGGCGCGTGCCTGACCGGATCGAACGGCGCCACGCCGATGTCGGCCGCCGCGAGACAGGCCGGCAGGCGGTCGTGCGAGATCGGACCGGTGAACACGACGCCGGGCGCATGCCGCGCCGCGCGTTCCGCCGCCGCCCGCTCAGGACCGTCGCCGATCAGCACGGCGCCGAATCGCGTGTCGCCCGCCGAAGCCAGACGCGCCAGCGCGGCCGACAGGTGGACCACGCCGTGCCAGGATCGAAACGCGCCCGCGAACACGCACAGAATCCGGTTCGTGTCCCGCGCGAAGGGCAGCGGGCCCGTGACGTCCGGCCGGAAGTGATCGACGTCGGCGCCCCATTCGATTTCGAGGACGCGCCGGCGGTCGACCCACGCCGGCAGAATGGCTGCGCTTGGCGTCACGAAGAGATCGGTCATCCGGCACAGGTGGTCGCGCCAGCGCCGCATCGGCTCGACGCCGAGCAGGCGATCGAGCCGCGCCTTGCCCGAGCCCGGATAGTCCACGATCGGCGCGTTGACTTCGAGGACCGCGGGGATGCCCAGGCGCTTCGCCGAGAGAATGCCCTCGCCGCCGAAGTTGTAGTACCGCTCGATGATCGCGTCCGCGCCGATCTCGCGCGCCAGCCGCGTCACCGCGGGCCGGCGCGCCCAGCGCAGGTGCGGCTGACCGAGCGGCGGAGCCATGGGGTGCAACGTAAAGACCTCGGGAGTCGTTTTCTCTGTGTCGCGAGCGAAAACGACTCCCGAGGTCATCGCCGCCACGTGAACGTCGTGTCCCAACCGCGCGAGCCCCTCGGCGACGGCCTGCACGTGGATCGAGCCGCCGAGCGTGCCTGGAACGCGTTGATCGAGCGCGACATAGAGCAGGCGCATGGACTAGTGCCGTTCCAACTTACCGCACTGAGAACGCCATCTGCCTCTCTCAGGCCGGTCAGCCGAACCGAACAGGCCGCCTTTTGGCGGAACAAGTTGGAACGGCACAAGTCAGCCGGTTTCCGTTGCGCCCGCCCTGAGCGCCGTCGAAGGGCCCGTCCTGAGCGTAGTCGAAGGGCGCTGCTTGCGGAGCAGCGCGAAGAACGGGCCGGACCGGAGGCGGCCAAAGAGCCACACGTCGAGCTTCATCAGCGCGGAGAGCGCGAGCAGCGCGCGATACGTCCAGCCGCGTCGCTGAACGCGCGCCTGCGCCGACGATCGGACGACCCGCACCGAGGCGCCATCGTCTGCCTGCCCGCCCTGGCGGCGGGTGGCGCCGCGGACGAGCATTCGCTCGGCGATCCGCACGACGATGTTCTCGACGAACGCGCCGACGATCGGCGTGTAGTACGTGATGCGCTCGAGCCGGAACCCGGACTCGGCCAGGACCCGCGCGAGATGGTCGTGGTCGGTGAGCGGGTTGAGGTGATCGGACTTCCGCAGGCGTTCCTGACGAAGATCGATCAATCCGATGCGCTCGCAGGCGCGCGCCACCAGGTTCACGACCCGCACGCCCTTGGCGATCCACTCGTTCTTTCGGACGTGCGTGTAAATGAACAACTGGCCATCATCGGCCAGCACGCGATGCGCTTCGGCGAGGGTATCCCGCAGCGCGTCCGGCGACAGGTGCTCGAGCACGTCGAGCGACCAGGCCTTCGTGAAGCTCCCTGAGCGCAGCGGCAGCCTGCGCAAATCGCCCAGGACCAGATCCCAGCGGTCGATCGCCTCGCGGGCAAAGTGCTCGCTGATGTCGACGCCCACCATGGCGGCGCCGCGGTCGGCGTTCCACGAGAGCGCGCGGCCGCTCCCGCAGCCGAGATCGACGATCCGGTCGGCCGAACCAGGCGCGAGAAACTCGCGCAGCATGTCGTTGCGGATCTTGGAGCCGAGGACCGGCGGCGAAATCGATTCGTGCCGCGCGTCGGCGTGCAGCGACTCATCGAGATAGCGCGTCTGTTCGCGGAACGCCGACGTCGGCCGCAAATCGAGAACGCCGGTCGCCGGAAACACGCGTCCGCATCCGACGCAGCGGATCTCGGCCCGGCGCTCGAGCGCGCGGCCGCAGTCCGGGCACTGCACGACGTCGAGCAGACCGGCGGAGATCATGACGGGCGCGCCGCCTCGAGCGCGGCCTCGAGCCGCCGCGCGCGCTGCGCCCACGTGTAGTGCGACGCCAGCGCATGCGCCGCGCGGCCGAGCGTCTCGGCGAGCGTCGCGTCGCCGGCGAGACGCTCGAGCGCGCGACCGAGCGCTGCCGGATCGTCGGGCGGCACGAGCAGCGCCGTGCGTTCGTGCGTCAGCACTTCGCGGATCGCGGGCAGATCCGACGCGACGATCGGGCGTCCGAGCGCGAGGTACTCGAACAGCTTCAACGGCGACGTGTACCGCTCGGAGATCGCCGACGACGAGTTGGGAAGAACGAGGATCGACGCGCGTTGAAGGTGGCTCCGCACGTCTCGAAACGGCACGAGTCCCGTGATCTCCACGCGGTCACCGAGGCCGAGTTGCCCGACGAGCGCGTCGATCCTGGCGCGGTCGCGCTCGCCCGGGTGCCCGCCCACGATGAGCCCGCGCACGCCGGTCGCGATGGCCAGCGCGCGAATGAGCACATCCACGCCCTTCCAGGGATAGAGATGGCCCGCGTAGCCGGCGACGCAGGGCCGGGACTGACCGCTCGTCACGTCGAGAGACTCAGGTTGAGTCTCTCCGGGGGCGCGATCGAGCGCGGCGCCATCGGGCACCACGAACACATTCGGCCGCGGGCCATACCGCGCGGCGAGATCGTCGGCGAGCGCCTTCGTGATCGTGACGTACGCGGGTGCGCGCCGCCAGACCCGCCGCTCACGCGCATCGAGCCGCTCCAGTTTCCGCCGGGTGGGCGCCAGGTCCGGATGGCCCAGGAGCGTCGGCAGTTCCTCGCTCACGATCGGCGCGATGCCATGCGACTCGTACACCACGGTCGGCCGGCGCGCCGCCGGAAGCTGCAGCAGGAACGCCGCGAGGCCGAGATCCCGCGTCCAGACGGTCGCGTCCGGCCGCTCCGTTGCGCGCTTGAGCGACGACAGGAGAAACCGGATGCGATTCGCGCGTTTGCCGCGCGATCGGCCGATCGTCTCGATCCGGAGCCGGCTGACCGACGGAAGATCGTAGAAGGAAAACGGATCACGCCCGGACGCGGCCGTGTCGGGCCGCACGACCAGCGTGACGTCGTGCCCCTCCGCCGCGAGCGCGTGGCACGTCGCCATCGTCTGCAACCCGTTCGCGCGTTCGATAGGAAAGCGCGTGTCGGCGAAACAGAGAACGGTCACGCGCGACTCATATCATGACGCCGGCCGGCGCACGGCCTCGGCGGAGAACAGATCGAAGTTCTGCGGGCTGGAGCCGCTGCGCCACACGCGCGGAATCTGCGAATCGCGGACCTCCCAGAGGCGATGATGCGCGCGGTCGACCTCCGCGGGACTCGTGTTCCACGCGTCATTCGGATACACGAACGCGCCCGCGCCCGCCACGACGATGGACCAGAGCAGCAGGAGGCCGACAGCGATTCTGGCCCAGGCGACGCTGGCCGCACGCTCGAGCCCGAGGGCGATCGCGGGCGCCATCGGCGCGATCAGATCCATCGTATAGCGCGGCCCGTACGTGTGGCCGCCCCACCAGACCGTGTAACCGGCATAGACCGCGAACTGCACCACGATGCCGGCGGCCAGCCAGCGAAGCGCAAACATCCCGGACGTGGTCGCCGGGAGCCGCCGCGCCGCCAGTGCGACGAGGACGAACGGACTGAACACGAGCAGACCGCGGCTGGGCGAGATCAGCAGGCCGAGCGCGCCCACCCACGGTGTGGTGCTGATCGTCCCCTCGAGGCCGTGCGTCTCCGGATGCACCGCCTCGAGGCGTGGCGCGGCGCCGAGCAGGTGGCCGAACCAGACGTAGTTGCAGACGAGGCTCACCAGCGCCGCGAGGCCCATGATCGCCGCGGGCGGGATCGTCTTCCGCACGCCCACGCGCGCCCCCAACCAGCCGAGCAAGATCGCGACGAGCGGCGCCACCTGCGGTCGCGCGGCGCCCGCCAGCGCCAATCCGAGGCCGCCCAGCCACAGATCACGAGATCGAATCTCCGAGAGCGGCCGCAGCCACGCCCACAGCGCGAGCGCGAGCCCGAGCGCGACGCTCTCGTGCTGCCAGAGCGTCTGGCTGACGACGGACCAGTAGTTCGTGCCGATGCCAATCGCGAGCGCCGTGAGAAGCGCCACGCTGTGGCGGACGAGGCGGCGCACCGCGAGAAACATGAGGGTCACGGCGGCCGCGGTGAGCAGCGACGCCGTCAGCTTCGCGACGAGATTCGGCGCGAGCGGCGCGTCCATGTCCACGAGGCCGGAGTGGTGCAACACCGTCGCCGGCACCGCGGCGATGAGCGCCGGCGGCAGCGGGTAGGCCGATCGCACGTGTCCCTGGCGATCCTTCGCGAACGCCGGGCGCTCGGCCAGCCCCGGGCGCTCGGCCACGACGCGATCGAGCGTCAGCGTGCCGACCACCGCGAGCTCCCGCGCCGTGAATTTTGCGGGCTGCGAATCGACCGTGCCGATCTCGCGGCCGTTCGCGTTGTAGATGACGACGAGAGCGAGAAAGATCGCTGCCGCCGTGCGGCGTGCGCGGCGATCGATGGGGGTCGCCTTCACCGGCGCGGCTGGTTGTAGAACGACGCGCGATCGGTCAGATAGCGCCAGACGAGCGTGGGAACCTCCCGCGGCAGCACGACAAACGTCGACCACGCATTCTCTCTCAAGGTCAGGCGCTGGCGATCCATCGTGTTCGTCCCGAATTGCACCATGAGTCCCGCGTTCCACCAGAGGCAGATCGTGAAGGCGACGACGACCGCGGCGGTGGCCGTGCGGCTTCTGAGGGAGGCCACGGCGCCCATGAGCGAGGCGATGCCCAGCGTCAGGAGCGGCGTCAGGCCGACGAAGCGCCGCTGTCCGAACGACCCGGCGACCGTCCATGATTCGACGGCGCCCGAGACGTACGCCTGGAGCCCCATCATGACGAGCGCGAGCGTGCCGATCCAACGCGCGTCGGGTTCAGACGACCTGGTTGAGCCGGAGACGCGTCCGGCCGCGAGCAGCGCGAGACCGACAACGGCGAGGAGCGCGAGCGGCGTCCACGCGAAGAACCCATGCGACGGCGAAAAGAGCACCTCCAGCGCATGGGGCGAGGTCCAGCTCATCTTGCGCGCGACGACCTGGCTCGGACCGACATGGCCATGGAGCGCCGTCGAGGCGAGCAGTTGCGGCGTGTACGCCACGGCAAAGGCCACAACCCCCGTACCCGCCGCCACCCCCCAGGAGCGCGCCGCCGCGACGCGGGTCGTCTTCGCCGCCCGTCCCCACTGCCTGAGGAAGTCGAGCGCGGGACCGGCGGCGAAGAACACATCCTGGTCGCGCACCATCGTCATCAGCGCGCCGGTGACGCCAAGACAGACCATTCCCGCGAGGGTCCATCGCTGTCGAATGCGCAGCCACACCCACAGAAACAGCGCGACAGCGAACGCCGAGTTCGCGTGCGACATCGGCGGCGCGATGTAGATGTAGAAGACCAGCGGCGTCGCGAAACACACCAGCAGGCTCGCGGCCAGACCGGGGCCGACGACTCGTCGAGCGATCGCGGCCGAGAGCAGCACGGCAAGACACCCGTAGATGGCCGAGCCCAACGAGACCGCGGAGATATATGGCTGCGAGAAGCCGTTGGCGGGGGCGCCCGTGAGGATCGCGACCATGTGACCCATGGCGTAGAACGGCGCCCACAGTACCGCGGACCCGATAGGGCCATAGTTCTCGCGGTGGCCGGCTTCGTTGCGCTTCACGAGAAACGTCTCGTGGAAACCCGTCCCGCGCGCGACGCCGGCGTCGTGGAAATACTGGTACTCGTTCTCGAAATCGACGTCGCGATCGAAGGCAGCCGATCGCAGCCACGCGAAGTACTGCACCTCGTCCGACGCGTAAATTCTCGTCGTGACGAACGGCAGCGTCACGAGAAAGCCGAGCAAAACCGCGACGAGCTCGCGCCGCGCGAACGGCCAGCCGGCAGCCAGGCCTCCGTTCATCAGGCTCCGAGCGTCTTCAGTGACAGCAACAACACCTGCGCGGCGTTGAAGCCCGCGTGATTGACCATCGCGAGGACCGCCGATCGGCGCGTCATGTACAGCACACCCCAGAAGACGCCCAGCAGGCCGACGCCGATTGCCGCGTCGAGACCCTGGTTGATGTGCATCAGACCGAAGAAGACGCTGAAGAGGACCAGGCCGAGCTTCATGCTCCAGAGCCGCTGCCCGAACCGGTGCAGGATGAAGGCGCGCTGCAGCTCTTCGCGGATACCGCCGGCCAGCACGACGACGACGCCGAAGATCGCGGCGTCGAGCGGCGATTGCACGAACTCGCCGAGCGGATTGTGCTCGACCGTGTGCGTCCACGGCGCGACGGCCCGAAGCGCCAGCACGATCACCGTCACGGCCATCGACACGACGGGAACGAGGACCAGCCCGCGCACGATTTCACCCGCCGGTTGCCTGGGGCCGATGAAGACGTCGCGCGACGTCTCGCCGCTGAGCGACAGGAACAAGCGGATGAGCAGCGCGACGAGCGCCGTGTCGAGCAGGCTCAGCATCGCGAAGAACTCGAGCGACAGGTTGCCGCCCTGCAGGACCGGCATGCCCGCGCCGATCGCGAGGAGCGTCCCGATGAGCACCTGTGTCGGCACGACCCAGATGAGCGCGACCTGCAGGAGCGCGAACGGCCGCGACAGCCGTTCGACGTGGGGGAGCGGCGCGGCCGTCTCAGATTCAGTGTCGGGCAGGATGGGCACCGCGGCCGGCGACTCGTCCACGAAAAAAGACTGTATCAGGCACCGTTTACAGTTTTGCCCGCCGCTGCAGGAGGCGCCAGACGGCCGCGTTAATAGGGCAGCTGCAAGAACTGTTGTAGCAATGCGGGCGAAACGTCAACATCTGGCGGCGAAGGTGATCATGAGCCACAATATGTCGTATGTTCGTCTTGACAACGGAGTGAACGAAGCGCATATTCGTTCGCCTGCGGTAGCACAGCAGTGGCGGGACGTTCCCAGCGTTTCGCTTGAGCAGACAGCTCCTCGCGTCCGGAAAGAGCAACGATCTTCGAGGGAGCGCCTTCGAGATGAGTGGGCGGACGCCGGGGGTGGGCGGTCCCCGCCATCACAATCAAGACGGGGCAGAGAACGGCCGTGTGGGTGGCAGGTGCGTCGCTATGTACGAGCGTACAAGCGACGCCGGTGTAACGGACGTCGGAGCAACAGAACAGATCGAGCGGGAGGTCCGGCATGGAGCGTGGGCAACAGGTGGAAACGTCGATCTCACAGGGTACGCAGCGGACGTTCGGGCCGGGGCGTGAAGTCGCGGGATTGGAGTTCGAACGGTACTTCACGAAAGACCACGCCGACCCGTTCGACGAGATCGATTGGGAGCTGCGGAGCGCGGTCATCGCCAACGAGCGCGGTGAGCTGGTCTTCGAGCAGCGCGACGTCGAGTTTCCCCGCTCCTGGTCCCAGCAAGCCACCAACATCGTTGTCTCCAAGTATTTCCGCGGCCAGATCGGCACGCCCACGCGGGAACGATCGGTCAGGCAGCTCATCGGGCGGGTCGTCGACACGATCACGCACTGGGCGCGCGAGCAGCACTACTTCGCGTCGGAAGACGACCTTCAGGCGTTCAGCGACGACCTGAAACACCTGCTCGTCTATCAGAAGGGGTCGTTCAACAGCCCCGTGTGGTTCAACTGCGGCTTCGAGCGGCAGCCGCAGTGCTCGGCCTGCTTCATCAACTCGGTCCAGGACACGATGGAGTCGATCCTGACGCTGGCCAAGACCGAGGGCATGCTGTTCAAGTTCGGATCCGGGACGGGCTCGAACCTGTCGTCGATTCGATCGTCGCGCGAGGTGCTCGCCGGCGGCGGGACGGCGTCGGGGCCGGTCTCGTTCATGAAAGGCTTCGACGCGTTTGCGGGCGTCATCAAATCGGGCGGCAAGACGCGGCGCGCGGCGAAGATGGTCATTCTGAACGCCGACCATCCGGATGTCGTCGAGTTCATCACCTGCAAGGTCGAGGAAGAGCGCAAGGCGTGGGCGCTCATCGACGCCGGCTACGACGGGTCGTTCACCGGTCCGGCGTACGCGTCGGTGTTCTTCCAGAACTCGAACAACTCGGTGCGCGTCACCGACGAGTTCATGCGCGCCGTGCTCGACAACGCCGAGTGGCAGACGCGATCGGTGACCTCGGGCGAGGTGATGGACACGTACAGGGCCAAGGATCTCATGCGCCAGATTGCCGAGGCCACCTGGGTGTGCGGCGATCCGGGCATGCAGTTCGATACGTCGGTCAATGACTGGCACACCTGCCCGAACACCGCGCGGATCAACGCGTCGAACCCGTGCTCGGAGTACATGTTTCTCGACGACTCGGCGTGCAACCTGGCGTCGATCAACCTGATGAAATTCCTGACGTCCGACGGCGAGTTCGACGCCGAGGCGTTCGAGCGTGCGTGCGCGACGTTCATCACCGCGCAGGAAATCCTGGTCGATAACGCCAGCTACCCGACCAAGGCGATCGAGAAGAACAGCCACGACTACCGGCCGCTCGGCCTGGGGTATGCGAATCTCGGTGCGCTCCTGATGTCGCGCGGGCTGCCCTACGACGGCAACTCCGGCCGCGATTACGCCGCGACGATCACCGCCATCATGCACGGCGCGGCCTACGCGCAGTCGGCGCGCGTCGCACGCGACCACGGCGGGCCGTTCCCCGGCTTCGACAAGAACCGCGAGCCCATGCTGCGCGTCATGCGCAAGCACCGGACGGCGCTCAAGGACATCGACCGCACGCACGTGCCGAAGGATCTGTTCGAGCGCGCCCGGCAGATCTGGGACGAGTGCGTCGATCTCGGCGAGAAGCACGGCTTCCGCAACGCGCAGGCGACCGTCCTCGCGCCGACCGGCACGATCGGCTTCATGATGGATTGCGACACGACCGGCGTCGAGCCCGACATCGCGCTCGTCAAGTACAAGAAGCTCGTCGGCGGCGGGCTGATGAAGATCGTCAACCACACCGTCCCGATGGCGCTCGAGCGCATGGGCTATACCGCCGCGCAAGTCGAGGACATCGTCGGCTACATCGACGAGCAGGAGACGATTGAAGGCGCGCCGCACCTGAAGGACAAGGACCTGGCCGTGTTCGACTGCGCGTTCAAGCCGGCGCGCGGCGTCCGGTCCATCCAGTACATGGGCCACATCAAGATGATCGGTGCCGTACAGCCGTTCATCTCGGGCGCCATCTCGAAGACGGTCAACGTCCCGAAGGACGCGACGGTCGAGCAGATCCAGCAGGCGTACATCGACTCGTGGCGTCTGGGCGCGAAAGCCGTCTCGATCTATCGCGACGGCAGCAAGCGCACGCAGCCGCTGAACACGTCGAGGACCGATCCGACCCGGGCGCCGGGCGACGGACCAGCGGTGGGCGAGACGCCGCGGCGGCACAAGCTGCCGGACGAGCGGCAGTCGATCACCCACAAGTTCGACATCGCGGGACACGAGGGCTACATCACCGTCGGTCTCTACGAGGACGGGCAGCCGGGCGAGCTGTTCCTGACGATGGCGAAGGAAGGCTCGACGATTTCCGGATTTGCCGACGCGTTCGCGCAGGCGATCAGCTACGCTCTGCAGTACGGCGTGCCGCTCCAGGACCTCGTCGACAAGTTCAGCCACGTCCGCTTCGAGCCGTCCGGGATGACGAAGAACCCGGACATCCGCTTCGCGAAGTCGATCGTCGACTACATCTTCCGCTGGCTGGCGGTGAAATTCCTCTCGCCGGAAGCGCAGTACCGCGCCGGCGTGAACAACCGCGAGGAAGTCGCCTCGCCCGAGCAGCTCGTGCTCGACGTGCGCGCCACGGCCGCGGCCGAGACCGAACCGGCCGCCCCCGGTCCGGCGGATCCCGCGCGCGGTGGTGTGGCACCGGCGCGCCCGACGTCGAAGTCGAGCTTCGCGGCGATTCAGAATCAGGAAGACGCGCCGCCGTGCTCGACCTGCGGCTCGATCATGGTGCGCTCCGGCGCCTGCTACAAGTGCTCCAACTGCGGCACCACGTCGGGGTGCGCGTAGCGGGTAAAGACCTCCGAGGTCATTTTTGCGTGTCTCGCAATGCGCAAAATGACCTCGGAGGTCATCACTACCAGCGGCTCGCGGGGCGGACACTCACGCAGCCATCGAGTGGCGTGCGCGAGTCTTCCGGCAGGACGATCATCGAACGAAATGTGATCTGCTCTGAACCCGGCCCGTGGAGATCCACGATGGCCGTGAAGCTCAGGTCCGCGAAGCGCAGGAACGCCGCCACGACACCCATCCGATCAAGACTCGACAGGAGCAGGTCCCCGAACCCGTCCGGCACGTCGCGGAATCCGAGATAGACGAGCGCGCGCTGGTGATCCTTCAGCGCCTCACGAACCTGGTCACCCGCGCAGTCGGCGGGAGCGCGGACGTGCGCGACCTCGAACATGCGGCTGCCGTCAGAAAACGGTGCCCAACCGCCATTTACGCGTGAGAGATCGATCCCCGCGTACCACCAAACCGAAGGCCAGCCGAGACGCGTCGTGAGGATGGCGTCTCCAGGCTGACGCCGGGCCATCAGCCACTGGACGGCACTTCGGTCGTCGAGCCCTTGTTTGTGCTCGCGCGGCCGGGCGCGCGTGAGATCGCGGGCGCCGTTGGCGACGACATCCGTGCAGAGGTAGACCGCCGTGAGCACGACCGCGACGGAACCGCACAGCGGCATCCAGCGTCTGGCGAGGTACAAACGGCGCGCGGCACCAATCGCGCGGTCCAGGATCAGTGCCACACCGGCGTAGAGCGCCGGCACCATCCACAGCGAGAAGCGCTGGTGAAGCGGGACCAGTCTGAACGCGGCGAGCAGAAACGCGCTCATCGGAGCGGTCGCGAAGGCCGCGCCCAAAACAGGCCGTGAACTCAAGGCGAATCCACAGGCTGCCAGGAGCCAGAAAACGATCCAGAGATCCGTCCCGGCCGGGTTCGTCGCAAGCGGCTCGAGCCGATTGACGATCCATACCGACGTCTCGATCGGTCCGGTGGCGTCCAGCGGCAGCTCGGACGCCCAATGGCTGCGAAGAAATGCGCTGTTGTGCGTGTAGCGTAGCGACACGTAGTAGTGCAGGCCGATGGAGGCGATCCATACCGCTCCCACCTGCGCGAATCGCAAGGCGGCGCGCAGGCCGTCGCGGCGCCACACAATGACGAGCAGCAGTGCGGCGCAGCCCGGCGTGACGAACACCGCGCCGTTGGCCAGCCATTGGCCGACGCATGCGAGTGTCCACCAGACGAGTGCGCGCCGCCGCAGCGCTCCGCCGTCTGACTCAACCGCCCACACCGCGAGCGCCGGCAGCAGCAGCCCGAAGAACCCGTCGGCGGAGTAATGTTTGACCTCCTGCGGGTAGTGAGACAAATACACGCCGAATGTGCACAACAGCGCGAGCACCGAGGCGCCGATGCGGCTCATCCACCGCAGACCGATCCAGACCGCCGCGGCGAGCGTCGCGATCCCGAAGATCATCGGGATGAGCCGCAGCGCGAGCTCGCCGGTGCCGAACGCCAGCAGCGCCGTGCGCTCCAGCACCAGCCAGCCCAACGGCGCACTTTGATCGAGCCAGAGCTGACCCGCGAGATCGGCGAACGACCGATCCCGCACGTTGAGCGCGATCATCTCCTCGTCGAGCCACAGCGGCCGCGCGCCGGCCCACTGCGAGACCGTCAGCCAGCATCCGGCGAGAGCGATGAGCACAGCCGGTTCGAGCGCGGCACGCCAGGCGCGCCGGCGAGGGCGCGCGTCACGAGCGCTCATGGAGCTTCGCCCGGGGTCATCCCGGCGCGATCGTACGCCAGTCGCCAAGGGTCAGGCCCTCGACGATGCAGAAGGAGCTTCAGGAGGCCGGCGATCAGGGCTACGACGTGATCGGGATGACCGTCGCGAAGACGGCGCTCGGCGGCAGCGAGCTCGTCACAATCACGCGGCGCAAGGTGCGATGACGCGCGCGCTCGCGGGCATCGTCGCGATCGCGCTCTGGCAGGCCGGCGGCCCGCCGGCGGACACGGCCTACCTGAGTTGGTCGGCCAGACAGGCCGAATCGGTCGGGCGGGCGATGTATCAGGCCGGGCGCGTCGGCGGCGCCTGGGATCTCCGCCTGCTCAAGACCGAGCGCTCCTACAACTACAAGCTCGCCGCGACGTGGATCACGCCCGACGTGGTGAGGGCGACCGTTCGCCTGCAGCAGCTCGCCAACCGGTTTGACGCGGAAGCGCAGCGGAGAGTGCAGGCGGCTTTGGCGGCCGCTGAGATCACCGTGATGGTCGAGATCGATCCGCGCGAAGGGTCCGGCATCATTCCGAACGACTGGATGGCCATCCTCGAGCCCCGCGCTGCCAAGGATCGAAAGTTCGAGACCGTCTCTGGCCGACAGGTCCCGGCGCGGCGCGACGATCCGGTGTTTGCCGGTGTCCTGCGCCGCAACTACGACTACGACCGCTTCTGGGTGACATTCCCGCTCGAGGCCGGCGGCCATCCGACGATTCCGGCCGATGCCACCGAGCTGGATCTGATCGTCAGGATCTACGACAAGGAAGGCCGCGTCACCTGGCCGATCTCACCGGCGCTGCGCGCGTCGCTCTATCGTCAGTACGTTCGGGTTCCGGGTGTCGAAGCTCCTGGAGCAGTGACGGCAGCTCCCGGAGCGTCGCGATCGCGTACGACGGCGTGCAGTCGACCGGGCGGTCGTCCTCGCTTCGATAGTCGGCTCCCGACAACCAGACGGTCCGGATCCCGAACGACTCGCCGCCGACGACATCGGCATTGCGCTGGTTGCCGACGAACAGCACCTCGTGTCGTTCGAGCGCGCACCGCGCCAGCGCGAACTGAAAGAACTCCGGCGCGGGCTTGCGGGCGCCCGCGTCGACCGAGGTGGTCACCCATTGGAACAAGCGCCCGATGCCGGCGCGCTCGAGCCATCTGCGCGCATCGGCTTCGACCGCGACGCGGGTGTTCGCCCAGAGCGCCAGCGGAAGGTCGAGCTGTTCCAATGTCTCGACGACGCCGGGCATCAGATGAATCGGCCGGGTCTCAACGGGCAAGTCGAGGTCCCGCCGCTCGTCCATGATCGTGTGGCCCCAATCGAACGCAATGGCTTTCAATCGCATCGTTTTCCGCATCGACCTCCACCGAAGACCGGCCCGTCTGGCGAGTATACCGACGTGTGAATTGGCGGTATCCTCAGCCCATGCGAACACGACGAATAGTGGCTCAGTGCGTGGCGGTCGTCGCTTCGGCGACGATGCTGACGGCGCAAACCACCGGTGTCGGGGACGTGCGCTTCGCGAACTCCGGAGCGTCGGCGGCGCAGGCGCCATTTCTCGCCGGCCTCGCACAACTTCACAACTTCGAATACGACGCCGCGGCGACGCTCTTCCGTCGCGCCCAGGAGATCGATCCCGGTTTCGCGATGGCGTACTGGGGCGAGGCGATGACCTACAACCATCCTGTCTGGATGCAGCAGGATCGCGACGCCGCACAGAAGGCGCTCGCGCGGCTGGGGCAGACGCCGGAGGCGCGGCTCGCGAAAGCGCCGACCGAACGTGAGAAGGACTATCTCCGTGCCGTCGATGTGCTGTACGGCACCGGGGAGAAGATCGCGCGCGACATCGCCTACGCGGACGCCATGGCCGGGCTGCACCGCAACAATCCGGCCGATGCTGACGCCGCCGCGTTCCATGCGCTCGCGGTGTTGGGAACGGCGCACGCCGGGCGCGACTTCGCGACCTACATGCGCGCGGCTGCCGTCGTCGAGCCCGTCTTTCGGGAGTTCCCGAACCATCCCGGCGCGGCGCACTACCTGATCCACTCGTACGACGATCCGGTCCATGCGCCGCTCGGCCTGCGGGCCGCGCGGGCGTACTCGAAGATCGCGCCGGCCGCGCCGCACGCCCAGCATATGACGTCGCACATCTTCGTCGCGCTCGGGATGTGGGACGACGTGGTGGCCGCCAACGAAGCAGCCATCGGCGTCGTCGATCGCGCGCGTAAGGAACGCGGACAGCCGCCGAGTTCCTGCGGGCACTACAACATGTGGCTGGCGTACGGCTATCTGCAGCAAGGCCGGCGGACGGACGCCAAACGGCTGGTGGGCGAGTGCTACACGTCGGCCGGAGGCACGATCACGGGACATCACGGCGACGCCGCGGCTCTCCCCCTCCCGCCGCCAGCGACGGCCCAGACCACGCCGCCGGGACCGTTCGCGTTGATGCGCTCCCGGTATGTCATCGACACGGAGGACTGGAAGGGTGACGTTGCCGGCTGGAAGGCGCCATCCCCGGGGTTGCCCGCGGCCCAGATCACGACAGAGTTCGTGAATGGCCTGATTGCGGTCCGAACGAACACGCTCCCAGGGGCCCGCGAGGCGCTGAGCCGGCTCCGCGCGGCCCGCGCGGCATTGGACGCGCAATTCGACAAGAACGCGACCGACCAGTCGCCGCGCACGCGCGCCCAGATTCTGGAACTGCAGCTTGGCGCGCTGATACAGATCGCGGAAGGCGAGAAGACGACGTCGATCGATCGACTCCGCGAAGCCGCGGCGCTCGAGGACAAGATGCCGTTCGAGTTCGGTCCGCCCTTTATCGACAAGCCGTCACATGAAGTGCTCGGCGAGGCGTTGCTGGCGCTCGGCCGCGCCAGGGAGGCCCGCGCCGCGTTCGAAGCGGCGTTGTCGCGCACGCCCGGCCGGACGACGGCGCTCCTCGGGCTGATGCGCGCGGCGACCGCTGGCGGCGATCAGGCGAAGGCGGCGGAGGCACGCGGCCAGCTGCGCGCGATCTGGAGTCGCGCCGACAGCATGCCAGCCGATGTCAAGTAGCGTGAATAGATCGAACGCTCAATCGATCAATTCTGAGATTTACTTCTTTAGCGCCCCCGCAATCCGCTTGAGCGTCGCCTTTTCGCCCGACGACACCTTACCCAGACCGAACAAGCCGCCTGAGGCCGCGGCGATGTCCTCGCAGTATTTGATCAGCTCGTCTGCCGAGAGATCCGCACGCGCACCCGAGCCGAGCATCGCGCCAATGAGCCGTGTGGCACGGGCGAAGACGTCTGCGGACGGTTGCCGGTCGAGCCAGTAAGTGAGCTGCTGGTCGGCGGGGCTGCCGGCGGCGATGCCGCGCGAGCGGGCCACGTCGACGATGAGCGCGCGCTCGTCGGGACTGACGCCGCCTTCGGCCCACGCGGTCTCGAGGATCGGCATGAGTGGGAGCAGCGCGACGGTGTCGGGCGTGAACCCCAGCTCCTGGAGCTCGGCCAGCATCTCCGGATCGGTCAATCCGGTCTTCGCGCCCAGGTCGCGGCGCGCCTGATCGGCAGCCGCGGCCTGGCGCAGGCGTTCAACGAGCTCACGGTCCCGTTTCCGGAAGTACTCCTCTTCGTGTGTTCGTCGTCGATCGGAAAGGGGATCGTCTGCCATCGCGCCTCCGTCGTCGATCCTATCTGCCGTGCCGATTGCTGCACAAGGCGCTTGCACACGGGTGGACTGATCTCTGTCGGATCAGAGCCGGGGTTCCGAGGTTCCGGAGTTCCGGAGTTCAATTCCTGGGTTCGCGTTCCGTCGTGCCAGGGTTCCGGGTTCCACGTTGAACTTGGGAACCCAGGCACCACGGAACTCCGGAACCTGAAGGTTCGAACGCCGGAACATCGGAACCACGGAACCCCCCCCGGAACCACGTAGGCTTCGGTGGTCCGCCGTAGCTTCAGCGAAGGCGGAAGGGCCGGCCGACACCAGTCGACGTCTACTCCGATCGCAGCGCCTTGGTCGGGTCGACCGATGCGGCGCGCAGGGCCGGCACGATGGCGGCGGCGATAGCGCTACCGATCAGCACGAGCGTCGCGCCGCCGAGCACGATCGGATCGGCCCGCCCGACTTCATACAACTGGGTGGATAGCGCGCGTCCGGCGAGCAACGCGAGCGGCAGTCCGATGGCGAGCCCGGCTACGGTCTGAAAGACCGGTCCTCGCAGCACGGTCTTCATGATCGCGGGCCGGTCGGCGCCGAGCGCCATCCGGACGCCAATCTCCCGCGTGCGGCGAGCCACGCCGTAAGCCGTGACGCCGTAGAGGCCGATCGCGGCCAGCACGAGCGCCAGCGCGCCATATGCGGACGTCAGGCGCGACATGAGCCGCTCGAGCCGGAAGTTGAAGCCGACCTGATCGCTGAGCGAATTGACGCGGAGGATCGTGAGATTCGAGTCGATGGCGGCGATCGTGCGTCGAATCGCCGGCTCGAGGCCCGTCGCGCCGCGCGCGGATCGAATGACGACGGCCCGGAGCAGGGTGGATCGCGCCTGCACGCTGCGCTGGTCCGCCTCCTCATAGTTCACCAGCTGCATCGCGGGCAGGAGAATCATCGGCCGCGTCGGTTGGTTCGCGCCCGTGTACTTCACGTCCTCCGAGATACCCACGATCTCGTAGTCGCCGGCATGGCTCGCGTCGCCAATGCCCAGGCGCTGGCCGATCGGATCCACGTTCTCGAAAAACCGCCTGACGAAGGCCGCGTTGACGACCGCCACCCTTGCCGAGGTGGGCGTGTCTCGCTGGTCAATCGCGCGGCCCCGAATCACCCGCGTGCCGAGCGTCTCGAAGTAGTTGGGTCCGATGCGATTCCACGACGATCCGTCCTGCCGGGCGGGATCGACGGGGCGTCCGAGGATGCTGATCCCGGACGACCAGTTGTTGCCTTCCATCGGACTGTAGAGCGCGTAGCTGACGCTCTCGATCCCCGGCACGCGCTGGAGCTGGTCCTGCAGCGACTGGTACAGCGCGCCCAGCCGCGGCTGATTGTCGGCAATCGCGGGCGGATCGATCCGCACGACCACGCGGCGATCGGGATCGAATCCCAGCGGCTGCCGTTCCAGACGGCTGAGGCTGCTCGCCAGCAGCCCCGCGCTCGTCAGCAGCACCATCGACAGCGCGACCTGAACAATCACGAGCGATCGTCGCGGCACGAACGATCGCGAGACCGCGCTTCGGCCGACGCCGTGCAGCGCCGCGATCGGCAGCGTCCGTGACATCGCCCACGCCGGAGCGGCCGTGAAGACCACGCCCATGACGACCGCAAGTCCAAGCGCAAAGGCGAGCACCGGAACAGACGGCGCGGCGTCGACCGGGACGTTCGTGGCGGTTGGGAAGGCAAGCGCGAGGAGCGCCCGTGTCGCGGCCGTGGACACCACCAGTCCGGCCAGCCCGCCGGCAATCGACAGCACAACGCCTTCCGTGAGCGCCTGCCGGACCAGCCGCCCCGACGTCGCGCCCAGCGCGACACGAAGCGCGGCCTGGCCGCGATCGGCGCGGGCCAGCAGCAGGTTGGCGAGGTTCGCCGCCGTGATGAGCAGCACCAGGCCGGAAGTGATGAAGAGCAGGTTGAGCGGCTGCGCGAAGCTGTATCGCAGGATCTCGACGCCGCCGCGCGCGGAAACCACCGGAATCCGTTGCTGCGCGATTTCCTCCCGCGCCTCCGGAGACAGAAACGCCTGCGCCGAAAGCCACTGCTGCAGCACGCCAGCGGCACGTGTTTCGATGCCCGCGGGCGCCGCGCCCGGCCCGATCCGGCCAATCGCGTACAGCCAGTGCGAGGCAGGACGATCGACGATGGACGCCCCGCCGCGCAGCATGGGTTCCTGACCGATCGGAATCCAGAAGTCGGGCGGGTCCGGCCGGATCGTGTCGCCGAAGAAGCCTTCGGCCGCCACGCCGATCGCCGTCATCGGCTTGCCCATCACGAAGAAGGTCGCGCCCACGATCCGTGGGTCGCGCGCGTAGCGCTCGGTCCAGACCTGATGGCTCATCACGACCGCCGGCGGCGCGTCGGACCGGTCGTCGGCGTCCACCAGGAGCCGGCCGGCTGACGGTCGCACGCCGAACATCGTGAAGTAGTTGCCGCTCACGAACTGCGCCGGGAACGAGTCCGGGACGGCATCGCCGTCGCGCCGGACGCCCAGGCGCACCGTCGTGGCCTGGAAGCCGGCCAGCGAGGAGAACTCGGGCAGGTTGTCGCGCAGGTGGACGTAGAGCGGATACGAGAAGAGCGAGAAGTCGCGTTGCAGCCCGCTGTTGACACAGCAGTTGTTGTTGTCGCCGAGCCGATAGAGCTCGCCGCCGCGCTCGACCGGCAGGCGCTGCAGCATGAGCGCGTGCGTGAGCGTGAACATCGTGGTGTTGGCGCCGAGCCCGAGCGCGAGCATCAGCACGGCCACCGACGTGAAGCCCGGCTGTTTCCACAGCCTTCGTCCGGCGATCCGGAGATCTTCGATCAGGCTTCGCATGCGCCTGCCTCCCGCTGCTTAGACGGGGAGGGGCGGGAAGGGTTGCCCGGCCCGCTACGGGGCTCGTCGTCCTGTTACCCTGATCGGATGGCGCTCGATCACGAGATCGACCAGCTCTACCAGTTGCCGGCAGGAGAGTTCGTCGCGGCCCGGAACGCGCTGGCCAAACGCGCGGGTCCCGGCGCGGCGGCCATCAAGAATTTGCAGAAGCCGAATGCGCCCGCATGGGCCGTCAATCAGCTGTACTGGACGCGCAGAAAGACGTTCGACCGGCTGATCGACGCGGCCAGGAACCTGCGCGCCGCGCACAGCCAGCTGCTCTCCGGCAAGCGCGCCGACGTCTCCGCCGCGGAGGCGTCGCACCGCGACGCGGTCAAGGCCGCCGCGACCGAGGTGCGCGACATCCTGAGCCAGGCGGGCGACCCGGCAACGGCCGCCACGATGACGGCGGTCAGCGACACGCTGCAGGCCATGCCGGGACCGGAGCGTCCTGGCCGCTTCGAGCGGCCGTTGAAGCCGCGCGGCTTCGAAGCGCTTGCGGGGCTGGTGCCGGGCGCGCTCGCCGCGTCGAAGCGCCTCGCCGAGATCGTGCCCATCGAGCGCGGCCGTCGCGCGGGTCGAGCGTCCGAAACCGAGAAGGAAACCGCCGCCGGCGGGGCGAAGGTGGCCGAGGCGGCCACTCGTCGCGCGCAAGCCGAGGCGAAACGGCAGGCCGAAGCCAAAAAGCGGGAAGCGGCGAAGCTCGAGGCGCAGGTGCGCGACGCTCGGGCGACCGAGCGGCAGGCGGAGGCCACGCTCGCGAAGACGCGCGACGCGCTCGCGCGCGCCGAGCGCGACAGCGAGCGACTGAAGAAGGAGCTTGACGCGATCGCCGGGAAGACGCAGGAATTGACCGATCAGATTCGCCGGCAGGAAGCGGCGGTTCGCCAGGCCTCGTCGGAACGCATGCGGTTGGAAGAACGGAGAAGCTGACATGTTCCTGTCACCTCCGCCGCCCAGCGTCCACGCGATCATCGTCGTGACGTTGCTGCTGGCGGTCGTGTTTCCGGCGTGGGCGGCCTTCATCGATCACCACCGGCGCGTAATCGCTTGATTCTTGAGGCCCCAGGCGGTACTGTCCGACCGGACGGCCTCCCAGGAGCATTTATGAAGAGAACAGCGTTGTTTACGTGCGCGACTTTCGTGCTGGCGAGTGCGCTGTCGGCTCAGCAGCAAGGCCAGCAGCAGCAAGGCCAGCAGCCACAGGGCCAGCGCCAGGGCGGCCGGGGCGGGACGCCCGATCCGCGAACGGCCGGCGGCGGTCAGTGCGCCAACAGCCCCTACAACTGCATCGACACGCCGAATCCACTTCCAGCGCCGAACACGGTCTGGCTGGAAGAGATGACGTGGATGGACGTCCGTGATGCGATGAAAGCCGGCAAGACGACGATGATCATCACGACCGGCGGCATCGAGCCGAACGGTCCGTGGCTCGCGCTCGGCAAGCACAACTACGTGCTGCGCGCCAACTGCGACGCGATCGCGAGGAAGCTCGGCAACGCGCTCTGCGCGCCCATCCTGCCGTTCGTGCCCGAGGGCGCCATCGAGCCGAAGAGCGGTCATATGACGACCGTCGGCACGATCAGCATGCGTGAGGAGACGTTCCAGGCCATCCTCACGGACATGGTGCACAGCTTCAAGATGCACGGTTTTCAAAACATCATGTTGATCGGCGACAGCGGCGGGAACACGCGCGGCATGGCCGCCGTCGCGACGAAGCTGAACACGGAGTGGAACGCCAGTCCGGTCGTCGCGCACATCCCCGAGTACTACGCGTACGGTGCCGTCTCGGACTACATCACAAAGCAGGGCCTGATCAAGGAAGGCCAGAGCGATGGGCTCCACGACGATCCGATCATCACGATGAACATGATGGTCGCCGATCCGAACAGCGTGCGCTGGGAGCAGCGCGTGAAGGCCGGCAAGGCGACGATCAACGGCGTGTCGATTGCCGACAAGGCGAAGGCGCTCGAGATCGGCAAGAAAATCGTCGAGTTCCGTGCCGATGTGACTGCCACCAAGATCAAGGAAGCGATTGCGAACAAGGGCAAGACGGGCGGCGGGGGAGAGTAGAGAGTCAAAAGGCAAAAACAAGAAAGGCAGAAGCTTCTGCCTTTTGACTTCTGCCTTATTTTCTTGCGCCAACCATCGCGACCGGCTCGCCCTTGCTGATAGGCGGCGTGCCGATCACGTAGAGAATTTCGCCAGCGAACGGCGCCACGATCTCCTCAATCGTCCGGCCGTGGAAGTCGGTGATCCGGCCGATACGCGCGCCCTTGACCACGGTCTTCCCGTGTTCCACGAGGGGATAGAAGATTCCTGACACGCCGGCGCGCAGCACTTCGTTGCTCGCGATCCAGACCGGTGAGGCGACCGCGGCCGGCCCGGTCGCGCGCATGCCGAGGTGGCGCAGCAGTCCGGCCACGCCCCGCTCGACGAGCGCGATCGACGCGTCGTCCACGCGCGCCATTCCGCCCGTCTCCGTCGTGAGCGCTGGTTTGCCGCGCGTGATCGCCGTGTTCGACAGATACAGCGAGGCGGCCGGATCGACCGGACGCGCGCCGTCCACGACGATGTGATCCAGACCGAACGCGAGCGCCATCGCCTTACCCGCGTCGGCGACCTTCGGATCGCCGGTCGTGATCCAGTACGAATACGGACGCAGCGCTTCGTTCCCGTCGCCGCAATGGAGGTCCACGACATGCGTCGCGCGCGCGATGAACTCGCGCGTCAGCGCTTCAGCGATCCGCTCCGACAGCGTGCCGTCCGCCTTGCCGGGAAAGACGCGGTTCAGGTTCTTGCCGTCGGCCGGCGAGTAATAGATCGTGCGGCCGAGGAAGGAGGGCATGTTCGCGACGTGCACCATCAGGACGGTGCCGCGAAGCGTCTTGGGATCGATCGCCGTGCGCACGCGCTGCAGCGCGATGATCGGGACGTACTCCATCCCATGCGTGCCCGCGACGAGCAGAAGTACCGGGCCCGACGAGGCGCCGTGAATGATCGTGAATGGGATCGCGGCGCCGGAATCGCCGGCGCGCGGCGCGACATCGATCGTCCCGCTCGCGACCGATCCGGGTGCGGCCGAGACCGATCCGATCGCGAACGTAGGCTGGCTCGTGGCGGTCTGTGCGGCGAGGAGGAGTGCGATGGTCAGCATGGCTGGGTAGTGTAAAGGGGAAGGACCTCGGGTTTCTTTTTTTGACAGAGAAAAGCAAAAAAGAAACCCGAGGTCTTCTCACTTCGTGGGCGCCAATCGATGTGTCAGATCGAGCCGGCTGACATGAATGTTGATGCCCTTGCCGACGCGAAGGCCGAACGGGCCGTCGGTGGCGAGCGAGGCGCGCGGGAGTTTCGTCACCACCGTGCCATTCGCGCTGAACGTCAACTCCGTCGTGCCAACCTCGACCTTGAACACGTTCTTGACCGCGTCCGGGCCCTTCTGCGGCGCCACGGCGCTCGCCGCCCAGTTGAAGACTGGCACGACGCCGGTCGCTTTGCGCTCGAGCACCGCGGCTTGTCCGTCGCGCCGCCCGACGAACGCCAGATACGTTCGCGGCGGCGCGTCGAGCGACTTGCCGCCCAGGAACACGCCGTACTCCTCCGTGCTGCTGTCGGGGAACAGGAACATCTCGGTCTCGACGACGAAGTTGCCGCGGCCCTGATAGTCGGGTTGATAGAGCAGGGCGCCGGGGCCCTGCGTGATGTGCCAGCCGGGCGGCATCGCGACGAAATACATCGCGTCCGGTTTCGCTTCGGCGGTTTCGATCACCTTGGCCGGCGCATCCGGAACCCACTTCCAGTCGCCCGGCGTCTTGAGCCCCTGACCGGCTCCCGGGGCGACGGCGGTCAAGGCCGCCATCACAATTGCTGCCCAGCGCATCATTTCCTCCTTCGCCTCCGATCGTCGAGGCTATGCTCTAGCGATCCTTTTCAGTTTTCAAGACGCCGTTCTTTTCGAGGAGTCGCCGGATACCATTTGTGGGCACTCTCGAGGAGGGGAGCCAATGCGACGCTTGGGCCGAAAGCGAGAAGGGCGGGGAATTGCGCGGGAACGGTCGATGGTGGAAGCTGGCCTCGACGTTGCGTCACCGGCCGACATGCATGTGCTGACCGATGACACCCGAGGACCTGGGACGCCCTTCCCCCCGACCCTGCTGTTCGTCCTGGGTCTCCTGGCCGCATGGTGGCTCCACCAGGCGCTGCCGTTTGTCATCGGGCCCGCGCCGCCGTTGGCCACCTGGATGCCCGGGGCCGGGGCGGTCATTCTCGCGGCGGGGACGGCGGTATTTTGGTGGGGAATGTCGACGTTCGCCCGCGCGCGGACCGGCATCATGCTGCAGAGTCCGGCCAGCCGGCTCGTGACCGCGGGACCCTACCGATGGACGCGCAATCCGATGTACGTCGGATTCGTGGCGATGTACCTCGGGTTCGCTCTCATCATGAACAGCTTCTGGCCGCTGGCGCTCCTGCCAGCGGTGGTCCTCGCGCTCGAGCTGGTCGTCATCGCCCGCGAGGAGCGCTATCTTCGGACGGTTTTTGGGTCCGAGTACGAGGAGTACTGTCGAAGAGTGAAGAGGTGGATTTAAGACCTCGGGTTTCGTTTTTGCTCTTCGAAAACGACACCCGAGGTCTTAAACGACACCCGAGGTCTTGTCTCCAAACCTCTTCGCCGCTTCCTCGCGCGCCCGGGCCGCCACTTCCTCCCGGTTCCGCGCCGGCGCCTGCGTGACCAGCCCGTCGATGAGCTTCCGTGCGACGTCCGCGACTTCGTCGATCGCGCCGTCGAAGGCGGCTTCATTGGCCTTTGACGGCTTGTTGAACCCGCTCAATTTGCGGACGAACTGGAGCGACGCCGCGCGGATTTCCTCGTCGGTGGCCGGCGGATCGAAATTGAAGAGGGTGCGGATATTTCGGCACATACCCTCATTCTACGAGCACCGGCCGGACGCTTTCGTACAATCCCAGAATCGTGGCTGACGCGCAGGGTCCGGGCGTCCGGTTTCCGCCGCCGTTTGTCTTCGTCGGCGGGTTTCTGGCCGGCTGGGTGCTCGACTTCGTGATTGGGTTCGAGATTGACGGCGAGCGCGCCGGAGTGACGCAAATCGGTCTCGGCGTGGCTGCCATGGCGATCGGCACCGCCGTGATGCTCTGGGGATTGGCGACGTTCGCGCGCGCCCGGACGCCGATCATTCCCGATCGGCCGGCTCGTCAGCTCGTGAGCAACGGGCCGTACCGAATCTCGCGCAACCCGATGTATCTCGGCCTGACCTCGCTCTACACCGGTCTGGCGCTCGTTCTCAACATGGCCTGGCCGCTCGTGCTCCTGCCCTTCTTGCTGCTGATACTCACCGCTTCGGTGATCGTCCACGAAGAGCGCCACTTGCGCGAGGCGTTTGGCGCGACCTATGAGGACTACTGCCGGCGCGTCCGGCGCTGGATCTGACTGGAACGCCGCGGACTTGGAAACCAGTCCGCGCTACGACCGACATCCCTTCCGACGTAGCGCGGATTGCTCTCCAAATCCGCGAGGGCTGTGAATCGAGAGTACGATGTTGGGCGCCATGGCGGCTGACGACCTCGATCGGCTGGTCTCCGAGCTCGAAGCGGTGCGGTTCGACGCACCCGCGGGCGCGTCGCGCCTCGAAAGCTGGCTCACGCTCCTCGCCGCGCGCGAGGGCAGCGATCTCCTGCTGGTCGCGGGCGAGCCGCCCGCGCTCCGTGTCCACGGGCGCATCGTGCGCGCCGACAGTCCGCCGCTCGACGGCGTCGAGATCGAGGAGATGGTGCTGCCCGAGATCCCGCCGCACGCGCAGCGCGCATTCAGGGAACGAGGCATCGCGGATGCCGCTCGCCACGTGCCAGGCGTCGGGAGATTTCGCATCAACCTCCACCGGGAACGCGGGCGCGCTGCCGCGGCCGTTCGCCGCCTGCCGCGGCAGGTCCCAACGCTCGCCAGTCTCAACCTGCCGTCCGGCGCCGAGCTACTGACGAAGTTCCAGCGCGGGCTGGTGCTCGTCGGCGGCGCGACCGGATCCGGCAAGACGACGACGCTCGCGGCGGTGGTCGAGGCGATCAATCAGCGCGACCAGAAACACATCATCACGATCGAGGACCCGATCGAGTACGAGCACGTCAATCGGCAGAGCATCATCGAGCAGGTCGAGATCGGCACCGACGCGCCGGACTTTCCGGCCGCGCTCCGATCGGCGCTTCGGCAGATGCCGGACGTGCTGGTGATCGGCGAGATGCGCGATCCCGAATCGATGCAGATCGCGCTCGCGGCAGGGGAGACCGGGCAGCTCGTCTTCTCGACGGTACACACGACCGACGTGCCCTCGACCATCGGCCGGATGACCGACTCGTTTCCGCCGGAACGGCAGCCGACCATTCGTCAGGAGATCGCAGCGGCGTTGACCGGGGTGTTCATCCAGACGCTGTTGCCGCGCGCCAGCGGCGGCCGGATCCCGGCTGCCGAGATGCTCGTCGTGCAGTACGGCGCACGTCAGCACATCCGCCGCAACGCGCTCCACCACCTGCATCAGGAGATGACGATCACGCGCAAGTTCGGATCGTTCACGCTCGAGGAGTGCCTCGCTCGTCTGGTGAAGGACGGGCAGGTGGACCGCGGCGACGCCACGCTCCGCGCCAACCATCCCGAGGACTTCGAGCACGCGATGCGAATCGGTTAGGCCGTGCGCCGCGCGCTCCTCCTTGTCGTCATTCTCGCCCTGCAGTTCGTCGTTCTCGAGGGCGCCATCCGGTGGCACGGCGGCTCCGAAGTCGCGCCGGAGTTCCGGCGGCTGTTCATGCAGGATCCGCGGGTCGGACACCGCCTGCGGCCGGACGCCCGCGCCCGGTTCACAACCGTCGAGTTCAGCACCGATCTCGCCATCAACGCGCAGGGCGTGCGCGACGATGAGCCGATCGGCCCCAAGGCTGCCAACGAGCGGCGCGTCATCGTGCTGGGGGACTCGCTCGTCCTGTCGGTGCAGGTGCCCTTCGCGCAGACGTTCTGCGAGCTGCTCGAGGCGCGGCTGAACGCGGCCGATCCAGCGCATCGCTGGCGCGTCATCAACGCCGGGGTGCAGGGGTATGGCCCGGTCCACGAGTGGCTGTTCTTCAACGCTGTCGCCTCCGAGTTCGAGCCGGACATCGTCTTGATTGGCGCGTTCGTTGGCAACGATGCGGTCGAAGCCAATGACACCGAAGCGTGGCTCGACGCGGGCCGGCCCACGACCGCCGGCACCGAGGCGGCGCTGAACGTGCTTCGCCGGCTGGTGCGTTCGAGCGTGGTCCTGCAGCTCGTCCGGATGCGCTGGGATCTCCTGCGCGGGCGGTTCAGCAGTCCCACGCCGGAACGGCCGGTGTCGAGCTACCTGGCCGATCCGCCGCCGGATGTGCTCCACGGACTCGACGTGTCGCGTCGCGCGTTCGAGAAAATCGCCCGACGCGCCGACGAGCTCGGCGCGCGGGCCGGCCTCATCCTCTTTCCGGCGCGCTTTCAGACCGACGACGGCGACTATGGCCGCCTGAACGACATGGTCCATCGCGCCGGCGGCGTGCTCATCCGCAATGCCGCGACCGCCCGGTTTCGTGAGGCACTCGCGCCGCTCGGGCTGCCGACGATCGACCTTCTGCCCATCCTCGAAGCGCAGCCGGACCGCATCGGCCTCTTCTATCAGCGCACGATTCATTTCACGCCGCGTGGCCATGAACTCGTGAGCGGCGCGCTGTTCGACTTCCTCATGACGAGCGGGCTGGTGCGGCAGCTTCCCTGATGGTTTTCAACTCGCTCGAGTTCGTCAGCTTCTTTCTCGTCGTCTACGCGCTCTATCGATTGCTCCCGCACCGGCCGCAGAACTGGATGCTGCTGGGGGCGAGCTACTACTTCTACGCGGCGTGGGACTGGCGGTTTCTGAGCCTGCTCGTCGGATCGACGGTGGTGGATTTCTTCGTGGGACGCTATCTCGGCCGGGAGACCGCGCCCGGCCGGCGGCGTCTCGCGCTCGTGCTCAGCCTCGTCTTCAACCTCGGGATGCTCGGCTTCTTCAAGTACTTCAACTTCTTCGCCGACAGTCTCGTGCGCGTCTTCGGCTGGATCGGCTGGCGCGTCGATCCGGTCACCGTGAACGTGATCCTGCCGATCGGCATCTCGTTCTACACGTTCATGACGATCAGCTACGTCATCGACGTCTACCGGCGCGACATTCGGCCCACCTCGAACTTTGTCGACTTTGCGCTCTTCGTCGGGTACTTCCCGCATCTGGTGGCGGGTCCGATCCTCCGGGCGCCGCTGCTCCTGCCGCAAATCGCGCGACCGCGCGTCGTCACGCGGATGCAGATCGTGGAGGGACTCTGGCTGGCCGGCTGGGGGTATTTCCAGAAGATGTTCGTGGCCGACAACCTCGCGCGGCTCGTGGCCGCCGTGTTCGGCCCGGGCGCGACGCCGACGGGGCTCGACGTCCTGATCGCCGTCTACGCGTTCGCGTTCCAGATCTACGGCGACTTCGCCGGATACTCGAACATCGCGCGCGGCATCTCGAAGCTCATGGGGATCGAGCTCAACGTCAACTTCCTGTTTCCGTACTTCGTCGTCTCCCCGCAGGAGTTCTGGCGCAACTGGCACATCAGCCTCTCGACCTGGCTGCGCGACTATCTCTACATCCCGCTGGGCGGCAATCGCGGCTCGAGCCTCGCGACCAAGCGGAATCTCATGATCACGATGGCGCTCGGCGGTCTCTGGCACGGCGCGGCCTGGACGTTCGTGCTGTGGGGCGTCTATCAGGGATTGGCGCTCGTGGTCGCGCGGACGATCCAGGAATGGGCCACCCGGTCAGGCGTGACGCTCGCTCGGGGCCTCACCTGGTCGCGTGTCGCGCTGGGCGTGCTGATGTTCCACGTGACCTGTTTCGGCTGGCTCATCTTCCGGGCGGAGTCGGTCACGCAGATCGTCCGCTTCAGTCAACTGCTCGTGACCGATCTGCGTCCCGGACCGTCCACGATCCGGTCGCTCCTCATCCCGTTCCTCGAAATCGTCACGCCGTTGCTGGTCGTCCACATCTACCAGGCCAGGCGGGGATCGGAATCGGCGCCACTCTCGCTCGGCACCGTCACGCGGTATGCGCTGTACGGCGCCGTCGGCTATCTCATCGTGTTGTTCGGCGATTTCGAAGGCGCGCAGTTCATCTATTTCCAATTCTGAGGTGTAGGGCGGGGCTTCAGCCCCGCCAGACAGCCAGCCCTGACCACCTCCGCCAAGGCTTCGGTGGTCCGCCGTAGCTTTAGCGAAGGCGGAAGGGCCGGCCTACACGTGCTCATCTTCCAGCCATCTCCTTGATGATCGTCGCGTAGACACGGATCGCCTTCTCGTACGCGTCGATCGTGACGTGCTCGTCCACGCCGTGCACGGCCTCGAACGCGCCGTCGAAGTGAATCGGCAGGAATCGATAGATGTGCGGCGCGATCCGCACGTAATGCCGTGAGTCGGTCGCGGCCACGGTCAGAAACGGGGCCACGAGCACCTCGGGGTAGACCGATCGAATCGCACCGCCGAGCCGCGCGAAGTCGGCGCTCGTGGCCGACGAGATTGGCGGCGGGTCGCCGCCGCCGCCCGCGAGGACGACGATCTCCACGCGCGGGTCGTCGATCGCGGCGCGCATGTGCCGCTGGGCGTCCGGCACGCGATCACCCGGCAGCAGCCTGACGTTGACGATGGCCCGGGCGGCCGTGGCCAGGACGTTGGCCTTGGGGCTCGCCTCCAGCATCGTCGGGGCCATCGTCGTGCGAATGGTCGCGTTGGTCTCGGGCGTCTGGGCGAATCGCCGCAGGACCGCCGGCCGCGTCAGCCACAGATTGGCGAAGACGGCGCGCATCGGCGGGGTCATCTCCGGGGCGAGCGTCATGAACGTCTCGCGCGCCGCCCCGTCGAGCCGCGACGGCATCGGGCGCTGCTCGAGGCGGTCGAGCGCGCGGCCGAGAATGCCGACGGCCGTGTGCGTCGGCGGCATCGACGCGTGTCCGCCCGGCGCCGTCACGCGCAGCTCGAACGTCACCGGGTCCTTCTCGGTGATGCCGACGAAGGCGACGGGCTGCCGCACGCCAGGGACACGGTCGAAAATGACGCCGCCCTCGTCCAGCAGAAACGCGTCGTGCACCCCGCGTCCGGCCAGATGCCGCGCGATGGCCGCGGCCCCGCTGGCGTCGCCGCCGTCCTCTTCGTTGTGGCCGAATGCGAGGTAGATGGTGCGCTCAGGCGTGAAGCCGGCGCCGATCAGCGCCTCAACCGATTCGAGGAGGCCAAGGACGCCGCTCTTGTCGTCGATCGCGCCGCGACCCCAGACCTTGCCGTCGGCGATCGCGCCGCTGAACGGCGGCTGCGTCCAGGCCCGGCCCGACGTCTCGGCCGGCACGACGTCCAGGTGCGCAACGAGGATGACTGGCGGGAGATCGCCGCGGCGCCCCGGCCACGTGTAGAGCAGCGAATAGGTTGCGATCGCCTCGCGCGTCAGCACGCGCCCGACGGCAGGGAACTTGTCCTGCAAGTACGTGTGCAGGCCGAGGAACGCATCGCCATCGCGCCTGGCGGCGTCGCCCCAGGAGATGGTCGGGAACTGCAGGGCGCCCGACAGTCGCGTCGCGGCCGCGGCCAGGTCGATCGTGATTGACGCGGGCGCACTCGGGGCCGGCTGGCGGCTCTGCAGACGGAACATGCGGATCGTCCCGACGGCGAACACCGCCGCGAGGGCGAGCAGGACGACCTTGGCGACTCGTTTCACGTACGGCCGTCATCATTATCGCAAGACCTTGGGTGTCATTTCCTGATGCGTGCTTCAGCGGAAATGACACCCGAGGTCATCGCACGCGGATCAGCTCGATGTCGAAGACGAGCATGCCTTGTGGCGCGTCAGGTCGCGGGCTGTTGTCGTAGGCGAGCGCGCCGGGAATCCAGAAGCGTCGCTTCTCGCCTTCGCGCATCAGCTGCACGCCCTCGGTCCAGCCGGGAATCACCTCGGTGAGGCGAAAAGTGATCGGCTTGCCGTCGGTCAGCGAGGTCTCGAACATCTTGCCGTCTGTCGTCCAGCCCGTGTAGTGCACGGTGACCGTCGAATGCAGTCGCGGATGGGTCTGGCCCAGTCCCACGCGCAGCACTTTGGACGCGAGACCCGACGGCGTCCGGAGCGCATCGGCGGGCGGGCCGGCGACGTCCGAGGGCGCCGAACGCTCGTCCTTCGGCGCGCACGCGACAAGCACCGAGAGCAGCAACATCATGGCGACACGCCGCATGGACCTAGTCTTCCATACGTCCCGCTCGCCGCCGAAACCGGCCGTTCTGTGGAACACTTACCGTCCCGATGGATCTGCAACTGACCGACAAAGTCGCGATCGTGACGGGCTCGAGTCGCGGGCTGGGCCGCGCCAGCGCGCGCGCGCTCGCGGCGGAAGGATGCCGGGTCACGCTTTGCGCGCGGGGCGCGGATGCGCTGCGCGCGACGGCCGACGACTTCGCGAACACGGTCTCGCGGGCCGATCGCGTCCTCGCGGTGACCGCCGATGTCTCGACGCCGGCCGGCGCCACCACGGTCGTCCACCAGACGCTCGATCGGTTCGGCCGGATCGACGTGCTCGTGAACAACGTCGGCAAGGCCGGCGGCGGCGATCTGCTGGCGACGTCGGATGCCGAGTGGCAGAGCGCGATCGATCAGACGCTCTTTCCCGCGATCCGCATGTCGCGCGAGGTGGTGCCGCACATGGGCCGCGACGGCGGAGCGATCATCATGATCACGTCTATTTACGGGCGCGAGGCCGGCGGCCGCATGACCTACAACGCCGTGAAGGCTGCTGAAATCAGCCTGGCGAAGGCGCTGTCCCTCCAACTCGCGCGCGACAACATCCGCGTCAACAGCGTCGCACCAGGATCGATCCTGTTCGAAGGCGGATCGTGGTGGAAGCGCCAGCAGGAAGACCCGCAGGGCATCGCCGAGTTCATTCGCCGCGAGCTGCCGTTCGGCCGCTTCGGTCGGCCCGAGGAAATCGGCGTCGTCGTCGCCTTTCTCGCCTCGCCGCTCGCCAGCTGGATCTCCGGCGCGTGCATTCCCGTAGATGGGGCGCAAGGGAGATCGAACATCTGAGTTGATACGTAGGGCGGACTGGTTCCCAAGTCCGCCAAACGCGGATTTGGAACCCAATCCGCGCTACGTGTATCCCATCTGCCGTAAGATGTCGGCTCCCCATGGCTGACGCGATTCAAGCAATTGCCGACTGGCTCTTCATGCCCTACATCGTCGGCCTGCTGCTCGGGGTCGGCGCTTTCCTCACGATCAAGCTCGGGTTTGTCCAGTTGCGGCGTCTCCCGGAAGCCGTGCGCGCGATGGTCGCGCCGCAGTCAGGCAAAGCCGAGGGCGCCCTGACGCCGTTTCAGGCGTTCATGACCGCGCTTGCCGCGTCGGTGGGCACCGGCAACATCGCCGGCGTCGCGACCGCGATTATCACTGGTGGGCCCGGGGCGCTGTTCTGGATCTGGGTCTACGGCCTGGTCGCGACGGCGATCAAATTCTCGGAAGCCGTGCTCGGCGTCCGGTTCCGGCAGGTGCGCGGCGATCAGGTCCAGTCCGGTCCGATGTACTACCTTCGCGACGGCCTGAAGTCGCCCGCGCTCGCCTGGACGTATGCCCTCGTCGCCGGCGTCGCCGCGCTCACAACCACGCCGTTCACGCAGCCGAACTCGATCGCGGTCGCGGTGAACAGCGTCTTCGGGCTGGAAACCTGGATCGTCGGCGTCATCGTCGCGGTCCTGACGTGGGCCGTCATCATCGGCGGCATCAAATCGATCGGCCGCGCGGCCGAGAAACTCGCGCCGTTCAAAGTGGGGTTGTATCTGATCGGCGGCGTGGTCGTCATCGTCAGTTTTGCCGACCGGTTGCCGTACGTGTTCTCGATGATCTTCCGCGAAGCGCTGACAACGCGTTCGGCGATGGGGTTTGGGATGTTCATCGCGATGCGATACGGCATCGCGCGCGGCATCTACGCCAACGAGGCAGGCTACGGCACGGCGGCGGTCGCCTACGGCACCGCGCGCTCCGAGAACCCGACGCAGCAGGGATTGCAGGCGGTGATGGAGGTCTTCATCGTCTCGTTCGTCACGGCGACGATCAGCGCGATGACGATTCTCGTCTCCGGTGTGGCGGAACAATCGATCGTCGCCCGCCAGGCGGGCGCGGCCTACCTCACCAGCACGGCCGCGGTTGCCAGCGCGTTC
The DNA here is from genome assembly GCA_035633215.1 of Vicinamibacterales bacterium. Classification (GTDB taxonomy): domain Bacteria; phylum Acidobacteriota; class Vicinamibacteria; order Vicinamibacterales; family SCN-69-37; genus DASQFI01. Next base: position 99,498 of record DASQFI010000050.1, read on the forward strand.
AACGCCGCCGTGCCCACCGTCGGCGGATGGGTGGTGGCGTTCTGCGCGTTCCTGTTTGGCTACACGACACTCATCGGATGGGCGTACTACGGCGAGCAGTTCCTCGAATACATCTTCGGCCGCAAAGTCACCCTGCCGTATCGCTGGATCTACTGCCTGCTCATTCCATTCGGCGCCGTTGCGCGGCCGGAGGTCGTGTGGGCCTGGGGCGATCTGATGAACGCGCTCCAGGTCTTTCCCAATCTGATCGGGCTTGTCGGACTCAGCGGTATCGCCGCGATGTACGCGAAAAAACGGATGTAGGCCAGCCCTTCCGCCTTCGCTAAAGCTACGGCGGACCACCGCAGCCTTGGCGGAGGTGGTCAGGGCCGGCTGGTTGGCGGGGCCCCGCCCTACGTCTTTCGCCTCTTGATCGCCTCTGGCAGGAGCGGTACGATTCTGGTCCATGTCGTTGCTCCCGGCACTTCCCTCCGACAAGGAACAGTCACTGCAACTGGCCCTGTCGCGGATGCTGGCGTCGCATGAGGCCGCGGCGCGATCCGGCGACGATGACCCGCACGTCACGGCGGTCAAGAGGCTTGCGCCGGCGCCGGCGATCTTCGAGCCGTTCCCGGATGCCATGGATCCCCGGCTCCAGCAGGCGTTGCGCGCGCGCGGTATCGAGCGTCTGTATCGCCATCAGGCCGACGCGGTCGCCCATGCGCTCGCCGGCAGGAACGCGGTCATCGTCACGCCGACCGCATCGGGCAAGACACTCTGCTACAACGCACCGGTCCTGCACAGCATCCTGAACGACCCGTCCACGCGCGCGCTGTATCTGTTTCCGACGAAGGCGCTCGCGCAGGACCAGCTCGCCGAACTCCACCAGTTGGCCGAGCGGCTTGGCGGGCTGGGCGGCGGGGACATCGGCGTGTTCACCTACGACGGCGACACGCCGCAGGACGCGCGTCGCGCGGTCCGCGGCCGCGCGCACGTGGTGCTGAGCAATCCGGACATGCTGCACTCGGGGATCCTTCCGCACCATCCCCGTTGGGCGAAGCTGTTCGAGAACCTCAAGTTCGTCGTGATCGACGAGCTGCACGCCTATCGCGGCGTGTTCGGCAGCCATCTCGCCAACATCATCAGGCGGCTGCACCGCGTGTGCCGGCACTACGGATCGTCGCCGGTCTTCATCTGCTCGTCGGCGACGATCGCCAACCCGCGAGAGCTGGCGGAGCGGCTCGTCGGCGAGCCGTTCGAGCTGGTCGATCAGAACGGCGCGCCCCGCGGCGAGAAGTTTTTCCTCTTCGTCAATCCTCCGGTCGTCAATGCGCAGCTGGGCATCCGCAAGTCGTATCTCGCGGAGACGCGGCGTATCGCGGTCGAGTTCCTGAAACGCGGGCTGCAGGCGATCGTCTTCGCGCAGAGCCGCCTGTCGACGGAGATCCTGACGACATACCTGAAAGACGCGTTTTCCGGTGCCCCAGGGGCCTCCGACGTCATTCGCGGCTATCGCGGAGGCTACTTGCCGCTGAGGCGCCGCGAAATCGAGCGCGGCTTGAGAACGGGTGACGTTCGCTGCGTGGTGTCCACGAACGCGCTCGAGCTCGGAATCGACATCGGGGCGCTCGACGTCTCGGTGCTGGCCGGCTACCCGGGCAGCATCGCCGCGACCTGGCAGCGGGCCGGCCGCGCCGGCCGCCGAACGGGGAGATCGGCCGCCGTGCTGGTGGCGTCCAGCTCCCCGATCGATCAGTTCGTGGTGCGCCATCCGGAATACTTCTTCGGCGCCTCACCGGAGCACGCGCTCGTCAATCCGGACAACCTGCACATCCTGCTCGATCACGTGAAGTGCGCCGCGTTCGAGCTGCCGTTCACGACCGACGAGCAGTACGGCACGCTCAATGTGCAGGAGATCCTCACCGTTCTGGCGGAGGACGGCTTCGTCCACCTCGTGGACGACCGGTGGCAATGGACGCAGGAGTCGTATCCGGCCGACGCGGTCAGCCTGCGTTCGGTCACGTCGGACAACTTCGTCGTCGTGGACATGACGGACGGCGAGCGCGTCATCGGCGAGACCGATTTCACGAGCGGTCCCGCCACACTCCACGAAAAAGCGATCTACATCGTCGAGGGCCAGCTGTTTCAGGTCGAGCGCTTCGATTTCGACGGCCGCAAGGCGTTCGTGCGTCAAGTCGAGTGCGACTACTACACGGACGCCATCACGTACACAAAGGTCACGATCCTGGATACGTTCGCGGACGCGGAGGAGAGGCCGAAGGCCGAAGGCCAACGGCCAGCCACCTGTTTCCACGGCGAAGTTCATGTCGTCTCCCGCGTGGTCGGCTTCAAGAAGATCAAGTTCTACACGAACGAGAACGTCGGATCGGGTGAGCTCGATCTGCCCGAGCAGCAGATGCACACGACGTCGTATTGGCTGCGGCTCTCGCCGGAGCTGATGGCGACGATCCCGTTCGGCAGCGCCGATCGCCGCGACGGTGTCATCGGGCTGGCGTACGCAATGCGGAACGTCGCGCCGCTCCTGCTGATGTGCGACAGCCACGATCTCGGCTTGTCGGTGGACGGGTTGCCCGTGGAAGGCGCGTCGCGGATGGGTGGGACGTCACGCGGTGGTGCCGCCCCGGAGCTTTCCTCCGAACCGACGATCTTCATCTACGACAACTATCCCGGCGGTATCGGGTTCAGCGAGCCGCTCTTCGGGCTGCACGACGTGCTTATCGCACGCACGCGGGAGCTGATCGACGAGTGCGCCTGCGAGTCCGGTTGTCCGTCCTGCGTCGGTCCTGAAGGCGCCACCGGACCGCTGGCGAAGGCGGTCGCATCGCGCCTGCTCCAGGAGCTTCTCGCCTCGCGTGCCGCGGCCTGAGACGATGCGAGATCTCGCCACCCGCCTTCGTGAAATCGTCCGCCAGCAGCCGGGCACGGCGCCGCCCGTCCGGGAACTGACCTACGTCCCCGACCTCGCGACCGACGGGATTGAGGCCGTGGATGACGCCGCGGCGCGCCTTGGCGGCACGCTCCATCGCGTAGGCAGGAGCGCGTGCGTTGTCGTGGACCGACGCTCCGGGTCGGACGACTGGCACGGGCGCCAGCGAGTGTCCTCGCTCGCGCTCGACCGCGACGCGCCGATCGGTCTCTTCGATCCGCGGGCGAGCGCCCACCCCGATTGGGCCGACCGGATCGTGTTTTTCGACATCGAGACGACCGGACTCAGCGGCGGCGCCGGGACGCTCGCGTTTCTGGCCGGGTGCGGCTGGTTCGACGACGGCGACTTCCTCGTGCGGCAGTTCTTTCTCGTCGGCCCGGCGGGGGAGCCGGCGCTGCTCGATGCGCTCACCGGGATCTTCCAGTCGGCGTCGCTGCTCGTCACCTACAACGGCCGCTCGTTCGACGTGCCGACGATGGACACGCGGTGGGCGTTTCATCGATCCGAAGCGCCGACGACTGCCGTGCCGCACTTCGACATGTTGCCGCCGGCGCGCAAATTGTGGGGAAGAAGGGAAGACCAAGACCTCGGGGGTCGCTGCCCAAAGAGGCTCGGGGAAACGACCCCCGAGGTCCTTCCCAGCTGCACACTTACCGCGCTCGAACGCTCGGTCCTTGGCGTCCACCGGCAAGGCGACGTGCCGGGCCTCGAGATCCCGTCACGCTATTTCCGATTTCTGCGCACCGGGAATCCCGCCGCGATTGAAGGCGTCTTCGCGCATAACCGTCACGACCTGCTGTCGCTCGCGGCGCTCACGGCGCATGCGGTCTCTCTTGCGCGGGAAGGGCCGGACGCCTGTCGAGAGGCCTCGGAGCAGGAAGGTCTCGGACGGCTCTACGAGAACGCGGGCGACTGCGATCGCGCCACCTACGCCTACGAGCGGGCCGCGGCGACCGGGACGGTCGAGGTGCGCCGCCAGGCGCTGTCACGGCTGGCACTGCTGCTGCGGCGCCAGGCCCGCCACGCGGAGGCCGCTGCCGCCTGGCAGGGCGTGCTCGAGCTGGCCGCGGGGGACAATGGCGCCCTCACGCCGCTCGATCGCCGCGCCGCGCTCGCGCTCGCCATTCATCATGAGCACCGGGCACGCGATCTGACGGTCGCAAAGCAGTACGCCGATACGCTCCGCGCCGAGACCTCCGGCCGCTCGCGCCAGGACGCGGAGTACCGGGTCGGTCGTCTGGAACGAAAGATGAAGTCGAGAGCCGAACGGCCGTTGTGGTAAAACGCCGAAACTTAGAACTCAGAACTTTGAACTTCGAACTTAGGTTCTTAGTTCTCAGATCTAAGTTCTAAGTTGCGAGAATCAGCTACGTCGTTGCCGCGGTCGTCTTCTTCGCCTTGCTGGTCTTCGCGTCGCGAGTGGCCTTGGTGGCCGCCTTCCGGCCCTCGGCGGTCTGCGCGCCGAACCGCTTCGTGAACCGCTCGACGCGGCCCTCGGTGTCAATCAGCTTCTGGCGCCCCGTGAAAAACGGATGGCACGCGTTGCAGATTTCGAGGTGCAGTTCGGGCTTGGTCGAGCGGGTCTTGAACGTGTTCCCGCAGGCGCACCGGACTTCGACCTCTTGGTACTTCGGATGAATCCCCGTTCTCACGGTCAGCTCCTTCAGGGCAGCGACAAAAGACCAGTATAACAAGAGCACCAACAGGGCGTCGGTACGTCAGGTACGCCGGGTACGTCGGGTCCCAGGAACCTGATCCTTGATCATCTTCCTTAAGATGACAGACAGCGTCAGTTCGTTCCACGGACCCGTCGTACCCGACGTACCCGTCTTTCGGCGCTATGATTCCTCCGTCCCGGAGGGGTCATGAAACGCATTGCCGCCCTTGGGCCGTTCTCACTTCCACATAGAGCAAGAGCTGCTTGGAACGTGAGACATTCGGCCGAATTCCAGCAGGTGTCTCGCTACAGGAAAGTGAGAACGGCCCTTGGTGTCGCCGCGCTCACCGTGGCGACCCTCGCCGCTCAAACCGCCGAGCGCGTCGATACCGACGCCATCTCAAAGATCCGCGAGGAAGGCCTGAAACGCTCGCAGGTCATGGAGCACATGTTCTGGCTGACCGACGCGTACGGCCCGCGGCTGACCGGATCGCCAGGCTTCGAACAGGCCGGCGACTGGGCGGTGAAGACGCTGCAGTCGTGGGGCCTGCAGAACGTGCGCAAGGAGCGGTTCGCGTTCGGGAAGGGCTGGTCGCTCGTCAAGTTCCACGCGACGATGACCGCGCCGCAGGTGATGCCGATCATCGGCCTGCCGAAGGCCTGGACGCCCGGCACCAGCGGCCTCGTGACCGCCGACGTCGTCCGGCCGCAGATTGCGAACGCGGCCGAGGCGGAGAAGTACAAGGGACAGCTCCGCGGCAAGATCGTGCTCACGCAGCCAGCGCGGGCGGTGCGCATGCTGGACGAGCGCGTCGTGCTGCGCATGAACGACAAGGACATCGAGGAAGCCCTGGCGCCGCCAGCGCCGCGTGGCGGAGGCGCCGGACGAGCCGGTCAGGCTGATCCGGCGGCCGCCGGGCGAGCGGGCGGGGCCGGTGCCGCCGGCGGCCGTGGCGGGGCCGGACGAGGCGGCGGAGCGGCCGCCGCGCCGGCGTTCGACGTGAACGAGTTCTACAAGGACGAGGGCGTGGTCGCGCTGTTCGATCGCGGCGCCAACAGCGACATGTCCGCCGGTGGAAGCGATTTGACCTGGCAGACGCAACGCACCGACGGCGGCACGGTCTTCGTCGGCTCTGGCGGCGGACGCGCGGCCGGTTCGCCCGTCACTGTCCTCCCGCAGGTGACGCTTACCGTCGAGCACTACAACCGCCTAGTGCGGCTGCTCGAGCACAACGTGCCGGTCAAGGTCGAGCTGAACATCGAAGCCACGTTCCATGACGAAGGCGCAGGCGCGAACACCGCGAACAAGGAGAACGGCTTCAACATTATCGGTGAGTTTCCGGGCACCGATCTGGCGAAAGAGATCGTGCTGATCGGCGGGCATTTCGACTCATGGCACGGCGCGACGGGCGCGACCGACAACGCCGCGGGGAGCGCCGCGATGATGGAGGTGCTTCGCATCTACCGGACAGCGGGCCTCAAGCCGAGGCGCACGATTCGAATCGCGCTTTGGGGAGCGGAGGAGCAGGGCCTCATCGGCTCGCGGCTGTACGCCGAGCGCTATCTCGGCACCGTGAAGGAGCCGAAGCCGGAGCACGCGCTCCACTCGGCCTACTTCAACATCGACAACGGCACGGGGAAGATCCGCGGCATCTGGCTGCAGAGCAACGAAGCGGTCCGGCCGATTTTCGCCGAGTGGATCAAGCCGCTGAAAGATCTCGGCGTGGAGATCCTCGGCCCGCGGTCGGTCGGAAGCACCGACCATGCGAGCATCGACAATGCGGGTGTGCCGGGATTCCAGTTCGTGCAGGAACGGTACGAGTACAACTCGCGCACGCACCACTCGAACATGGACTACTACGATCGCGTGCAGGTCGAGGACATGAAACAGATGGCCACGGTCGCGGCGGTGTTCATCTGGCACGCTGCCAACCGCAACGACAAACTGCCGCGCAAACCACTCGCCGCCGGCGGAGAGTAGCTTCGTCGACACCGAGGAGCTCCCCATGCGCGAACGACAACTGCGGTTCTTCACGTTCGGCTGCTGGGCCGCCGCGATCACGGCGGTCGTGCACCTGTTGGGCTTCGTGTCCGGCGGACTTCAGCCGGCCAACGATACCGAAGACGCGCTGCTGGACACCGCGCGGAACTACCAGTTTCTGCTGCCGGGCGGGACGCGTCGCTCGCTCATGGACCTCATGGACGGCTTCAGCCTGTCGTTCGCGCTGTTTCTGGCCACGATCGCAGGTGTCGGATTCCTCATCTCCCGCCGTGGTGTTGACGATCCGATCCTGATGAGGGCCGCCACGCGCGCGCTCGCGGCCTTCAGTCTCGTGCTCTTCGTCATCTCGCTCTGGTACTGGTTCCTGATTCCGACGCTGTTCATCGCGGCGATGGCGCTGGGCTTCGTGCTGGCGGCGTTCGTACGTAGGGCGGATTGATTTCCAAATCCTGATTTCCAAATCCGCCCGGCGGATTTAGAGTTCAATCCGCCCTACGTCCCTCACGCAGCTTCGTGTAGATCCACGAGACCCCGAGCAGCACGAGGCCGAGGACGACGAACGAGATGATGCGCGGCCACGCCTCGAGTTGTCCGAGGTCGTTGAAGAACAGCTTGATCAGGCAGAGAAACAGCAGCGCCAGGCCCGAGAGTCGCAGGACCCGTTCGCGCGCTGGAAACCCGCCGAGCAGCAGCAACAGGCCACCCAGGCCCCACGACAACGTGATCATCGTTCGAGGCACCTCCTCGAAGATGACGGCCGCCATGATGCACGTGCCGGCGAGCGAGAGCGCGACGCGGCAGGCCGACTCGATTTCGGTCTTCGGGTCCTCGGGCCGGATGACGCTCCGGCTGATCAGACTCGCAACGTAGAGCGCGAGGATGTCGATCGCCATCCAGATGAGCAACGCTCGAGGGGCGGCCCCGGATTCGAGCACCGGTCTCAGACTCACCGTCGATCCGGCGAGCAGCAGCACGTAACCCTGCCAGCGCAGGTTCGCCAGCCTGGTCCGGATGCCGGCGACCAGAAGTGTGAACCCCGTGAGCGTCCAGAGACCGCCGATGTGGATCGGCGCGACGACGCGCCATTGATATCCGGCGAGCACCCACGTCCCGGCGATGGCAAGCACCGCGTGCACACGTTCTTCGCTGCCGCGTGCGTCGACGGAGATCGATCGCGTGAAGCGCCGGCTGACTATTGCCGCGCTGTAAAGCGCGGCGATGACGATCGTGACCTGCCAGGCCGGGACAGATGGACCCGCGGCGAGCGTGTCTACCGACCGCCAGGCTGCCAGCAGCGCCAGGACGTATCCGTGCCAGCGGAACAGCGCGACGCGACGGAGCACGCCGCCGGCGAGCAGCGCGACCGCCGTCAGCGCCCAGACCGGAGCGATCAGATCCACCGGCACGACGCGCCACTGGAACGCAACCAGCAGGCCGGCGGCGATCGAGAACGTGATGGCCGCGCCGAGCCGCAAGTCTCCGGCGGCGCCGGCAAGCGCGGCCGCGTGCGCCAGCCGCAGCGCGGCAAGACCCGTGATCGCGATGGCGGCTGGCATCACGATCCAGATGTCCGCCGGCACGGCCGGGGCCAATACGAACGGCAGAACCACCGCCCAGGTCGCGAACATGCCGACGAGATACGCCTGCGTCCGGTACTCCTTCGCGCGTCGGAGGCCCACCTCGAGAAGCACCGCGGCGAAGACGAACGTCGCGAGTCCGACGCGGAGAGGTTCGACTTCCAATATGAGCAGGCCGGCGACGAGCAAGGTCGCGGTCCAGGTATACGCGTGTTCGAGTGCGCCTGGACTGATCTGCCGCGCTCGCATCCACTCCCGGTTCGCGTACCACGCCAGCGCCGTGAGCGCGAGCACGGGTGTGCCAGCCGACACGCCAAACACCAGGTCGTCCGGCCGCGGCCACATCATCATCCAGCCCTGCCACGTGGCGAACACGGCGGCGATGGCGCCCATCCGGCGCAGCAATGAGTCTTTGAGGACGATCCCGGCCGCGACGAGCAGTTCCGCTTCGAGCAGGAGCGCGAGCGTTTCCCGCGGCCCGCTGAACCTCAGGTCGATCGACCAGGCAACGAGCGCGGCAGCGATGGCCAGGGCGCCATGCGTGGTCGTGAACCGCGCCGGGCCGGCTTCGGCGGGCGCGCCGATGCTCCGTCCAGGGACCGCGGATCGGACGATCGCGCTGGCAAGGTACGCGCTGGCGGTGCTGGCCAGGAGAAGCGACAGGGCGCGAGTCTCACTCGGCGGAGTCTCGATCAGCGCGGCGCCGACGAACCCGATCGCGTTCAGGGCGAACAGCGGCGCCGTCGCGCCCGTCGGCCGCGTGCGAAGCGTGATGATGTCCGCGGCTTCGAACGTCAGCCAGTAGGCGGCGAGCACGAGATAGGGCATCAGTCCGCCGCCGTCGGCGGCGGCGGCAACGAAAAGTTGCCCGCGCAGCACGAAGATGCCGTACGTCGAGATCAGGCCGAGACTCGAGATCTCCGACCAGCCCAGCCGCTGCGAGACGACGAGGAGCGAGATGGCGAGCGGCACGGACGCGACCAGCGAAAACCCGGACAGCGGCGAGAGCGCCAGCGTGACGTACGCGACGACATAGGCGAGCGCCGTCACGGTCTGCGATCCGTATCGCAGCGAGTGGGCGATCATGCCGGTGGCGATCGCCGCCAGACACGACGTGCCGACGAGCGCGCTCGTGACGATGCGCGCCGCGGGCAGGGCGTGCATCGCGTACGCGGTGAAATACGCGCCCGCCCAGCCGCCGGCCACCAGGCCATACGCGTAGCTGCGATATTCGGCTCGCCGTTCCAGGACCACACCCGTTCCCAGCATCGTCGCGCTGATCGCGAACCCGATCGCGACGCGGCCCGCCGGACCGAGCTGCGTCATCGAGTACCCGACGAGCAGCGCAAGGCCGATCACGAAGACGAGCACCCCCAGTTTGTTCAGCCAGCTCGTGCCAACGACGACCTCCCAGCCGTCGGTCGAGGCCGCCGTGGGTGTGGCCGGTTCCGGCCCTGGCGGCAGTGGCGCGGCCACGGCCGGGCTCGCAACCACCGGTCGGGCCGGCACCGGCGCGGCAATTGGCGTGGTCGGAGGCGCGGATGGCCGAGGACTCGGCGAGGGGATCACTGCCGCGACAGACGCCGCGCGGACAGGCGCCGACGAAGCGACAACCGCTGCGGGTGACGGAGCGGGAACGGGGACCACCGGTGCCGTCGGGATCGCGCGCCGTTCGAGAATCGCCGCGGAACCGTGCTGGGCGTCCAGACGCGCCTCGAGAATCTCGACGTGACGCTTGAGACGGTTGTGCGATGCCCAGAGCGCGATGAGCAGCGCGGCAAGTATGAGCGTGATCAACATGCGGTCCTCGTGCTTGTTCCCCGCTACGCCGTCTCGCCGGCTCGCTCGAGCGCGAGCTGGCGCAAGCGCCGGAGATCGACCTTGCCCGTTCCGAGCGTTGGGATCGCTTCGAGGTGGTGGATGTTCTCGCGGCGCGGCAGCCAGAGCCGCGGCAGCTCGGTCTGGGAGAGATGCTCCCAGACCGTCTCGGCCGTGACGTCGGCGCGCGTATGAAAGACGACGAGGCGTTCGCCTCTCGCGGGATCGGGGACCGCGGTGACCGCCGAGCAGGACTCACCCAGCGCGTCGTTGATCGCTTCCTCGATCTTCAGGTGCGGCACCATCTCGCCGCCGATCTTGCTGAATCGCGACAGGCGGTCCGTGATGAAGATGAACCCGTCCTCGTCCATCGTCGCGATGTCACCCGTGACGTACCAGCCGTCGCGCATGACCTCGGCGGTCTTTTCGGGCTGACCGAGGTAGCCCGTCATCATGTTTGGTCCTTTGACGAGGAGCAGGCCCTCGCGGTCGAACACCGGCCCCTGGCCGGTCTCCTGATCCACGATGCGGGCCGCCACTCCGGGAATCGGATGGCCGACCGAGCCTGGCTTCGTGCCGATCTGCTTCTCGCGCACGTGCTCGACGTTCGGCAGGTTGACCGACACGACGGGCGACATCTCGGTGCAGCCATAGCCCTCGAGCAGATCGACGCCGAAGTGCTCCCGAAAGGCGGCGGCCAGGTGCGGCCGCAGTTTTTCGGCCCCGACGATGGCGTACTTGAGATGCGCGAACTGCTCGCGCGTGCACCGGCGGAGGTATGACATGCAGAACGTCGGCGTGCTGATCAGCATCCTGGCCTGGTGCTCGGCGGCCAGTTCTCCGATCGTCTTGGCGTCCATCGGATTCGGGTGATAGGCGACGCGTGCGCCCTGGAGCATCGGGAACCAGAGCGTGCCGGTGAGCCCGAACGAATGGAAGAACGGCAGCACGCCGATGAAGCAGTCCGACTGGTCCATGCGGAAAACCTGGGCGAGCGAGTCGACGTTGGCCAGGATGTTGGCGTGGGTGATCATCACGCCCTTCGGCACGCCCGTGCTGCCGCTCGAGAAGATGACCGTGCAGAGCGCGTTCGACGTGAGATGGCCGCCGAGCCGGCGGCGCAGCCAGGCTGTCGGCATCAGGCGCGCCTGCAGGAGGGCGGCGATCTTCGCGCCGCGGCCGATCTGCTCGCGCAGCTCCTCGAGAAAGATCATTCCCGGCAGTTCGGGCAGCGACGCCTTCGCCAGGAACTTGCGCGACGTGACAATCGTCCGGATGCTGGCCTGCGCGATCGCCGCTTCGAGCGCTTCTTTCCCGATCGTGAAGTTGAGGTTCACGGGAACGCGGCCCGCCATCAGCACGGCGATGTTGGCGAGCGCGCCGCCGACCGACGACGGCAGAAGCAGGCCGACCATCGGCTCGCCGCGAGTCCGGTCCTTGAGGAGTCGCGCGAACAGCATCGCTCCCACGAGCGTCCGGCCGTGCGTGAGTGTCTGGCCGGTGCTGTCGGCAAGCGCCGGGTGACGCCAGCGTCGCTTCGCGACGCGGATGTATTCCGTGTGGAGGAGATCGGTCGCGCGCCGGCGGCGTCGCAGCGCTTCGGCGCCAAGCTCGAGCATCGACAGCCGGGCCTCGCTCGCCGTGATCTGCGGTCGAAGCGGCTTGCCGATGACGACGGTCACGGGGTAGGGCAGCCGTTCCGGCAGCTTCCAGAAGAACTTGCCGCCCTTGTAGCTGAAGATGCTGCCCCAGACGCGGTCGAGGTACACCGGGACGATCGGCACGTCGAGCCCTTCGACAATCCGCTCGAAGCCGCGTTTGAACGGCTGCAGATTGCCGCTGCGGCTCACCGCGCCTTCCGCGAAGATGCAGACGACGTGTCCGGCGACGAGCTCGGCGCGCGCCCGCTCGATCGCCTGCACGATTTCGCGCCGGTTTCCGGCGGTGATCGGAATCGCGTGGAGCTGTCGCATGAGCCAATGGATGCCAGGCAGCCGAAAATGCGGTCCGTACACCAGGAACCGCACGGCACGCTTGACTGATGCACCGACGAGCGCGCCGTCGATCATCGAGACGTGGTTCGAAATGATGAGCGCCGGTCCGCGCGCGGGAATGTGCTCGCGGCCCACGACCGTGATGCGGTACAGCGTGTGAGTGAGCAGCCACAGCACCGAGCGCACGAGCGAGCGGGTGAGTTTCGTCAGCATTTTCGTTCTCGAGCCGTTCTCACGTCCTCCTGGCGGACATTCGGCCGAAATCCAGCACGTAGCCAACCAGAGTCAACGTGAGAACGGCTCTCGTCAGGAAGATACGCCGGGGCCGTCTGAAAGTCCTGATGGGGCCCTGAGGAAGGGTGAGAAGCGGTGAAACCGCCTCACCGGGCGCGTTCCGCGAGCCGCGCCAGGACGCGGGCGAACCCGGAATGACCTGCCAGTGGCCGAAAACAGGGCTCCACGGGCACGGTCCAGCCGAGGACGCTCGGCGGCCCCGCCGTGAGCACCTGCTCGAGCGCCTCCACGGCTCGCGCGGGCTCGTCGTGCGCGGCGGCGTCGCAGGCGGCGATCATCCGCGCCTCGTGGGCGCGGCTGGTCTGGTCCAGGGTCGCAATCGCCTCGCGCGTCGCCTCACGCGCCACGGCGACCGCCGAGGCATCACCCCGCCGCGCGTCGGCGAGCGAGAGTCCTACGCACGCGCGACCGTAGCCGGGGACGTGGGTGAGCGCGGCGCTGAACGTCTCGCGCGCCCGGCTGGACTGACCGAGCGCGAGCTCGGCGTGGCCGCGCGAGACCAGTGCGGCCGCGGCGTATTCGGGTCCGTACAACCGCCTGGGATGGACCTGGCTGAGCTCGAGGTTGAATTGCGCGATGGCGCCTTCCTCGTCGCCTCGCGCGGCGCGCAGCGTGCCGAGCAGCCAGTGAAAGCCGATCGCCGGAAAACGATCCGACGTCCGCGCCTGGCGGTCCTGCCCGGCGACGCCCTGTCGCACGATGTCGTCGGCGGTCTCGAGGTCGCCGCGCGCCACGAAGACCATGGCCATCTCGAGCTGCGCGTACGCAAACTGCGGATACAGGGCGAGGGCGCGCTCGCAGGCGTTCAGGCGCGTCTCGCCCCAGCACGCGTGACCAAGCCGGTATTGATGCCGCCAGTTGTCCGGCTCGATCGCGACCGCCTGCTGTCCCGCGCGTTTCGCCTCGTCGAATTTCGACGCGCTCGAGAGCAGAAACGACAGTGTCGCGTGCGCCTCGGCGAGTCGATCGTCGAGATGGATCGCATGGCGGGCGTGCTCGATGCCGGAGGCGAGCGCGGCCAGGTTCGCCGCGCGATCGGCGCGCGTCAACTCGTAGGCGACGAATTCCGCGTTCGCGATGCCCGTGTAGGCGATCGCATATCTCGGATCGATCGCGATCGCCCGCTCGAAATCGCGAATCGAGTCGCTGATGAGCGTCGTGTCGAGGCTTTCGATCTTGAGCCAGCCCTCGGTGTACGCGCGGTACGCCTCGAGACTCGACGTCTCGCGCACCCCCAGGCGGCCGGCGCGCGAGGTCACGGGCAGCCCGAGATCGCGCGCGAACGCCAGCGTGATGCCGTCCTGCAGACCGAACACGTCCTCGAGCAGCCCATCGACCTTGGCGTCGGCCACCGCTTCGCTGCTGGCCAGATCGACCAGCCGCGCGGTGATTCGGAGATGGGAACCGATTCGCTGGTAGCTGCCGGTGACGATCAGGCTGGCGCCCACGGCGCTTGCAATGTCGTGCATCGATCCGGCTGTGCGTCGGCCCGCCTGCACGACCCGCCACCGATCGATGACGCGGAAATGATCGAGCGTCGCGAGATCGCTCGTGACCGTCTCGGCGATGCCGGCGCCGAGCCACGCGACGTCGGGATCGCCGGTGACGTTCGCGAAGTCGAGGACCGCGAGTGCGGGTGGGACCTCGGGAGTCAGGACCTCGGGAGTCGTAAGCCGTCCTGTCGGAGACGCCGACCCGGATCCGGACGACTCCCGAGGTCCTGACTCTGCCTCCACCGGCGCGACAAATCGATACCCCCGTCGCGCCACGGTCCTGATGTACGTCGGCGCGCTCGGCGAGTCGTTGAGCGCGTCGCGCAGGTCCGAGATCGCCTGGGCCAGCGCGTTGTCCGTGACGTTGGCGCCCGGCCAGACGTTTTCGAGGAGCTCCTCTTTCGTGACCAGCGTGGCCGGCCGCTCGATCAGATAGAACAGCAGGTCCAGGAGCTTGGGCGTCAGCTCGAGCGCGCGCTCGCCCTCGAAGACCCGATAACTCACCCGATCGGCCCTGAAAGGGCCGAAGCGGAATGTCATGCGGCGATTCTACTGTGCGAGCGACAGGTCGATGGGGTCGTCGGCGGCCGGGGCCGGCGGCACGGCCGGCGCGAATCGTCCTCCCGGCACCGTGGCCGGCCGCAGCCACTGGTAGAGCTCCATTTCGCCCGCGAGCAGACCGACCCGCAGGCAGGCGCGGATCAGGATGAAGAGCTGCTGGATCGCGATTCCCGCCAGGATCAAGTTCATCGTGTGCGTCCCGATGCGCGCGATGACGAAAAGATATCCGGCGGCCGCCAGGCCGAACAGCACGGCAAAGACGAACGCGAGTCCGTACGTCCGCAACGGGTGACGTCCGACCAGCCACAACGCGGCGAGCCAGGCGCGGAGCACGCCGCCGCGGTCGCTCAGCGCGAGCTGGATGCGCGCGTAGTCGAGCGACAACAGGAAGTACATCGCGACCAGTCCGATCGCAACGGCCTGAATCGCGAGCGCGACGAACGCCCCCGGCGGCCAGTTCGATTTATTCAGCGGACTGACGACGACGTTGGCGGCCACGGCGACGATCGCGACCGTAATGAGCATGACCACGCCGCCGACGATGGTCAGCCGGAGGAAGCGCCAGAAGAAATGGCTGCCGCCGCGCAGGAACCGCTGAAAGAACGGCTGGCCGTCCTCTGAGACGAGCACCTCGAGCGTCCCGCCCGCCAGGAACACGCTGACGGGCAGGGCGACGATCAGGAGCCCGATGACCGTCAGCAGAATGATGCCGACGCCCAACCCGCCGCCGTCAATCAACAGATCCCGAAAAATGCCGACCTGAAACCGCTCGAGCAGCGGATCCGTTTCCGGCAGCATCGCGGTCCGCGTCCACCACGACCAGACAGGGAGCAGGGCGACCGACGCGAGCGCCAGGTTCGCAAGCCACAACATGGCCGCTGCTCGCGCGTGGGCGACGATGGCGCGCAGTCCCCGTCCGACGGAGGTGGACAGCATGTCAGACCCCCGCCAATCTGAGGGCGTTCTGCAGCCAGAACAGCCAGCGCGCCGTCCATTTCGTCGAGACGCGGCGGTCGGGCGCGATCCGGCGCGCGTTGTTGAGCCAGTTCGAGTCGAGCAGCAGCTGTCGATCGGGATCGACCTGCGCCCATTCGATCCGTTGCTGTCGCGTGAAGCTGAGCTTCTTCCACTCGTCGCGTCCGTCCCACGTGACGCGCTCCGGTGACTGGTCCTCGAACTTGACGGCGATCTCGACCGGCACCGTCACGCCGCCCAGCCGGCGCACGACCACCGAGCTCTCGTATTGAGTGGAGGACGTATCGGCGGCGCGGTCCAGCTCCACCGCGACGATCGACGAGATCTCGTAGTCGAGGATCTCGTTGCTTTCGATCGTCTGTTTGAAAAACGTCGTCAGATCCTGCCCCGAGACTTCGTTCGCCACCGCATAGAAGTCGTCGCTCGACGGGTGCGAGAACCGCCAGCGCTCCTGGTACGTGCGCATGATCCGCGACATGGTCTGCTCGCCGAGCATGCGCTCGAGCGTGCCAAGCACCAGCTCGGGCTTCATGTACGAGTAGAACCCGTAGCTGTCGCCGTCGAGATACGTCCACGACGCCTGTCGGATGCGGCCGGGCCGCGGCGAGGGCACGTTCATCGAACGGGCGATGTCGAGCTCGCCCACGCGCAACCCGAACAGCCTGGCCATCGATCGGTCGGCGCCGTAGTTCCGGTCGATGACCCGCGAAGCCGAATACGAGGTGATGCCTTCGTCGAGCCAGGCTTCTTCGAACTCGTTCGACGCCACCATGCCGTACCAGAACTGATGGCCGAACTCGTGGACGAGCACTTGTTCGGGCAAGAGCACTTCCTTGAGCGGCCAGTAGTT
Organism: Vicinamibacterales bacterium; assembly: GCA_035633215.1. Taxonomy (GTDB): domain Bacteria; phylum Acidobacteriota; class Vicinamibacteria; order Vicinamibacterales; family SCN-69-37; genus DASQFI01. The sequence continues at coordinate 115,645 of DASQFI010000050.1, forward strand.
GAACAGCCGGCTGGTGCCTCCGGTGATGAACGTCGGATACTCCATCCCTCCGGCGCCTTCGCCGCCTTCAGGGGGATCGACGATGGTCAGCGTCGCGTACGGGTACCGCCCGTACCAGAGTCCGAACTCCTTCAACGCGATCTTCACGGCGCGCATGTGGCGCGCGGCCTGGGGGATGTGCACGGGCTGCATGAGCAGAGTGATCTCGACGTCCGAGAGCGCCACCTCGCCGATCGGCCGATCGAGGAGCGTCGCGGTGCGCTCCTGCTCGGCGGGCGTGACTTCGCGCGCGGCGGAGAACGTCTCCCTGACGACGACGAATCGCGGGTCGGCGGTCCACGCGAAATCGTGCACGTCCTCTTGCTCGTATGTGTAGGTGGCCGTGCCGTCGGCGTTCTTGCGCTCCGCCGTGCGGCGTCCCGTCGCGCCGACGATGAACTGGCCCGGCACGGTCATCTCGACGGTGAATCGGCCGAAGTCGGCGTAGAACTCCGAATGGGCGTGGAACTGATGGCTGTTCCACCCGCCGGTTTTCCGCCCGCGCCGGCCCGCCGGCTCGTAGACCGCGATCTTCGGAAACCACTGCCCGACCAGATAGAAATCTCCGGCGTATCCCGTCCGCGCGAACACCTGGGGCAGCTGTGCCGTGAAGGCGACATCGAGCGTGACGGTGCCGCCGCCCGGCACGGGTGTCGGGAGCGGCACGCGCATCACCGTCTGATCGTCCGCGTTGTCGTCGTCCGGGTGCTCGAAGCGCATCTGGCTCGTGAGGTCGGTGCCGTCGCCGAGCTTGAGCGAGTTGACCTGGATCCAGCCCCAGTTGCCCGGGCCCTGAGTCGCTCCGCGCAGCTGCCCGCCGGATTCCTTGTAAAACGTGCTGTTCGCGTCCTTGAAGGCGTTCAGGTACAGGTGGAACCACAGATCCGGGACCGTGTCGCTCGACGGGTTGCGCCAGATGAGCCGCTGCTGACCGTGCAGTTGACGGGTCGCGTGGTCGAGCTTCACCCCAATCCGGTAGTCCACGACGCGGTCCGCGCGCTCGGGCAGCCGGGTTGCGCGAACTTGCGCCTGCGAGTGCGGCGGCTGAGGACGGGCGTCGAATGTCGTGCCGGCCGCGGCGAGCGCGGCCACGCAAAGGGCGGTCCACTGACGCATGGGTTCGAGTGTAAATGACCTCGGGTTCCGTTTCGTGCGCGCCGTGAAAAACAAAACCCGAGGTCTTATCGGCCGTATGCTAGGCGCCGGGGAGCGAACCAAATGCGCAACTCCTTCGTGCTTCCGGCGGCGGTGTCATTTGTGGCGCTGGCCTCGGCCGGCGCACAAAAACCGCCGGTGACCCAGGAATGGCCCGTCTACGCCGGGGACCAGGGCGCGGCGCACTACTCACCGCTCTCCGACGTCAATCGCGACAACATCGCGCGACTCGAGATCGCATGGGAATGGAAGCCGGCCGAGGACGCGCTTCAGGCGTTCGGCACGCGGCCGGGCAACTTTCAAAATACCCCCCTGATGATCGACGACGTGCTCTATGTGAGCACGATGTACAACCGCGTCGTCGCGCTCGATGCCGAGACCGGGAAGGAGCTCTGGGCGTTCGACCCGAAGGCCTACGAAGACGGGCAGCCGCCGAACGGCACCGGGTTCGTGCATCGCGGCGTCGCGGCGTGGCGCGATGGTGATCGCCTTCGCATCTTCCTCAACAGCCGCTACCGGCTGATCTGTCTCGATGCGAGAACCGGCGAGCCCGTGTCGTCGTTCGGGGACAAGGGCATCGTCGATCTCACGAACGGCCTGCGCTGGCAGATCAACAAGCAGCACTACACGAATACGTCGCCGCCTGTCGTCTATAGGAACCTCGTCATCGTCGGCAACGGCGTTGGCGACCGGCTGATGTACCGAAATGATCCGCCGGGCGATGTGCGCGCGTTCGACGCGCGGACCGGCAAGCAGGTCTGGCGATTCAACACCGTGCCCGGTCCGGGCGAGTACGGCCACGAAACATGGGAAGGCGGGTCCTGGAAATTCACGGGACACACGAACGTCTGGGCGCCCATGAGTCTCGACGAGCGCCGCGGCCTGGTCTATCTGCCGGTGAGCACGCCGAGCAACGACTACTTCGGCGGACGCCGCCCTGGCGCGAATCTGTTCGGCGAGTCGATCGTGTGCCTCGACGCGGCGACTGGCCAGCGCAAGTGGCACTTCCAGATCGTGCATCACGGGTTGTGGGACTACGACCCCGCGTCGGCGCCGAATCTCGTCACGATCACCGTCGGCGGCCGGCGGATCGACGCCGTCGTGCAGCTCACCAAGCAGGGATTCATCTTCGTGTTCGATCGCGTGACGGGGAAGCCCGTCTGGCCGATCGAGGAGCGGACGGTGCCGCCGAGCGACGTCGCCGGCGAGCGCGCGTGGCCCACGCAGCCGATCCCCACGCGCCCGGCTGCGATCACGCCGCAAGGCATGTCGGCGGACGACGTGTTCGATTTCACGCCGGAGCTCAGGGCCGCCGCGCTCGAGGAGCTCAAGAAATACCGGCTGGGACCGCTCTACACGCCGCCGTCGATCGAAGGGACGTTCACGCGGCCGGGTATCATCGGCGGGGCGAACTGGGGCGGCGGCGCGTTCGATCCAGAGACCGGGTTTCTCTACGTCAAGACCAGCCACTCACCGGCGGTCATCCGCATCGTCGCGCCCGATCGCTCGCCGAACAACCCGCGCGCCAGCGAAGTGGATGCTGATTTCGTCGGCAGCAGCGGCGGCGGCACCTCCTTCACGCCGCGGATGCCGGAAGGCGCGGCGGCGGCGGGCGGCGGCGGGCGCGGCGGCCAGCTGCCGATTGCCAAGCCTCCTTACGGCGAGCTCGTCGCGATCGATCTGAACACCGGCACGATCGCCTGGCGCGTCCCATTCGGCGACACGCCGTCGATCCGCGCGCATCCGGCGCTCCAGGGGGTTCCGCTTCCGCCGCGCCTCGGCGTCGCCGGCGCGCCCGGTGTCATCGTCACCAAGGGCGGCCTCATCCTCGGCGGCGGCGCTGACAACGCGCTCTACGCATTCGACAAGTTGACCGGGCAGGAGATCTGGCGCGCCGAGCTGCCGCGACGATCGTCGGGCACGCCGATGACGTACCGGACGAAGTCCGGACGTCAGTTCTTCGTGATGGCGACGGGGGCGGGAAACAACGCGGCGCTGGTGGCGTGGCGGTTTTGACCCGAGGTCATTAATGCCGCGTCCGCACCGCACCGAGTTCCGTCTCGGTCGGCGGGGGCAGCGCAGCCGGCAGCGGCGCGGCCAGCGCCTCGCGCAGAACCTCGTCCATCGTCTCGACGAGGTGCACGTTCATCGTGTCCAGCACGTTCTTGGGAATGTCCGCGAGGTCTTTCTCGTTGTCCTTCGGCAGGACGATGGTCGTGACGCCAGCGCGGTGGGCGGCCAGTACTTTTTCTTTGACGCCGCCGATCGCCAGGACCTTGCCGCGGAGCGTGATTTCGCCGGTCATGGCGACGTCGCGGCGCGTGGGGACGCCGGCGATGGCCGAGACCAGTGCGGTGGCGAGCGTGATGCCCGCCGAGGGGCCGTCCTTCGGGATCGACCCTTCCGGAATGTGCACGTGCACGTCAGTCCGGCGGTTGAAATCGCGCGGGATGCCGAGCTCCGCTGATTTCGTGCGGACCCAGCTCATTGCGGCCTGCGCCGACTCCTGCATGACGTCGCCCAGCTTGCCGGTGAGCGTCAGCCGTCCGCGGCCGGGCATGAGCGTCGCCTCGGTGACCAGGATTTCGCCGCCGACTTCGGTCCACGCCAAGCCTGTCGCGATGCCGATCTCGTTCTTCTCTTCGGCGACCGACGGGCGGAACCGCGGCACGCCGAGGTATTCAGTGACCTTGGCAGCGGCGATCTCCTCGCTGAACGTCTTGCCCTCGACGACGACCTTGCGCGCGACTTTGCGGCAAATGGACGAAATCTCGCGCTCGAGATTGCGGACGCCGGCCTCGCGCGTATAGCGCTGGATGATCGTCTGGAACGCGTCGTCGGCGAACTTGAGGTTGTCGGCGGTCAGACCGGCGCCTTCGATTGCCTTCGGCGCCAGGAACCGTTTGCCAATCTCGATCTTCTCCTGCTCCGTGTAGCCGGCCAGCTGCATTACTTCCATGCGGTCCCGCAGCGCTTGCGGAATCGTGTGGAGCACGTTGGCCGTGCAGATGAACATCACGTGCGAGAGGTCGTACTCGACGTCGAGGTAATGGTCGAGGAACGTGTGGTTCTGCTCGGGATCGAGGACCTCGAGGAGCGCCGCCGACGGGTCGCCGCGGAAGTCCATCGACATCTTGTCGACTTCGTCGAGCAGGAAGACCGGGTTCTGCGTGCCGGCCTTCTTCATCATCTGGATGATCTGGCCCGGGAACGCCCCGATGTAGGTGCGGCGGTGGCCGCGAATCTCGGCCTCGTCCCGCACGCCGCCGAGCGAGAGCCGCACGAACTTGCGGTTCATGGCCCGCGCGATCGACTTGGCGAGCGAGGTCTTGCCGACGCCCGGAGGGCCGGCGAACGTGAGAATCGTCGCCTTCGGCTTCTTGACCAGCGCCCGGACCGCGAGGAACTCGAGAATCCGTTCCTTGATCTTTTCGAGGCCGTAGTGATCTTCGTGGAGGATGAATTCCGCCCGCTTGAGGTCGCGGCTCTCCTTGGTCTTCTTGTGCCAGGGGACCGCGATGAGCCAGTCGAGGTAGTTGCGCGACACGGTCGCTTCGGCCGACATCGGCGGCATCGCCTCGAGCCGCTTCAGCTCGTCGATCGCCTTGCGCTCGACTTCCTTCGGCATCCGGGACTGTTCGATCTTCTTCTTGAGCTCCTCGACCTCGTTGCCCTTCTCGTCCTTGCGGCCCAGCTCGCGCTGGATCGCCTTCATCTTCTCGTTGAGGTAGTACTCCTTCTGCGCCTTCTCCATCTGCTTCTTCACGCGAGACTGGATGCGGCGATCGACCTGGAGCTTGTCCACCTCGGCTTCGAGCACCGCGATGATGCGCGACAGCCGCTCGACGGGGGCGATGATTTCGAGCAGGTTCTGCTTCTCTTCCACGCCCACCTGGAGGTGGGCGGCGATCGTGTCGGCCAGCCGCGACGGGTCGTCGACCCGCACGGCCGCGATCATCGCGTCGTACTGCAGGTTGTTCGAGAGCTTGATGTACTGCTCGAACAGCGCGACGACGCGGCTCATGACGCCTTCGGCGTCGGCGGCCGTCTCGGCCTTCTTGCCGACGAGCTTGACGGTGACGCGGTAGAACCCTTTGTCTTCTTTCCACTCGACGGCCCGGGCGCGCTCGACGCCTTCGACCAGCACCTTGATGTTGCCGTCCGGCAGCTTCAAGGACTGGACGATGTTGGCCACGCAGCCCATCGTGTAGATGTCGGCCGGCTGCGGATCGTCAATCGACGCGTCGTGCTGCGCGGCGAGGAAGATGCGCTTGTCGGTGACGAGCGCGTGTTCGAGCGCGCGTGTGGACGACGGCCGTCCAATGACGAACGGCATCATCATGTGCGGGAACACGACGACGTCGCGGAGTGGGACGACGGGGAGCGTTTCGTACTGATCCATGGGTATTGAGTTATTGGGCTATTGCGTTATTGCGTTATTGCGCTACTGGGGCAGAACTCAATAACCCAATAGCTCAACAACCCAATAACTCAATGGTCTCATCCCGCCTTTTCGATGACGGTGATCGGCTTCTCCTTCGACTCTACCACCTCGCGCGTAATGACGCATTCCCGAATCTTCTTCTGACCGGGGAGCGTGTACATCAGGTCGAGCATGATGTCCTCGATGATCATGCGCAGGCCGCGGGCGCCGATCTTCCGCCGCAGCGCCGCCTCCGCAATCGCCTCGAGGGCATCGTCCGTGAATCGAAGTTTGACGTTCTCGTACTCGAAGAGCCGCTGGTACTGCCGGGTAATCGCGTTGCGAGGTTGAGTGAGGATCTGGATGAGTGCGGCCTTGTCAAGCTCGTGCAGCGCGCCGACGACCGGCAGCCGGCCGACGAACTCCGGAATAAGGCCGTACTTGATCAGGTCTTCGGGCTCGACCTGTTCGACGAGCGCCGAGGACTCCTTGACCTGACTCCTGGCTTCGGTCTTGAAGCCCATGGTCTTCTTGCCGAGCCGACGCGCGATTTGCTTGTCGAGCCCGACGAACGCGCCGCCGCAGATGAACAGGATGTTGGTCGTGTCGACCTGGAAGAACTCCTGGTGCGGGTGCTTGCGTCCGCCCTGGGGCGGCACGTTGGCGACGGTGCCCTCGAGGATCTTGAGCAGCGCCTGCTGCACGCCCTCGCCGGAGACGTCGCGGGTGATCGACGGGTTCTCGTCCTTGCGGCAGATCTTGTCGACCTCGTCAATGTAGATGATCCCCTGCTGCGCCTTCTCGATGTCGCCGCCGGCGGCCTGCAGCAGCTTGAGGATGATGTTCTCGACGTCCTCGCCGACGTAGCCGGCTTCGGTGAGCGTCGTGGCATCGACGATCGTGAACGGCACCGACAGCAGCTTCGCCAGCGTCTGGGCGAGCAGCGTCTTGCCGGTCCCGGTCGGCCCGATGAGCATGATGTTCGACTTCGTCAGCTCGACGTCGTTCCGGCTCTTGGGCTGCTTCTGGATTTCGATGCGCTTGTAATGGTTGTAGACGGCGACCGCG
>DASQFI010000051.1:0-58768 GCA_035633215.1 Vicinamibacterales bacterium
GCCGGGATGAAGCAGATCGGGCGCATGACGTCGTCGACCTGGTCGCCTGTGCTCAAACAGATGATCGGCCTGGCGACGATCGAGACCGCTTTTGCGGGCCCGGGGACCCGGATCGAGGTGGAGCACACGGTTGACGCCGTCCGGCACCGGGTACGGGCAACTGTGGTTGCCACACCTTTCTTCAATCCGAGAAGAAAGTTGCAGACGCCGCCGGCGTAGGGTGGGACCCCGCCTTCGCTCTGGCGAGCTTCGGCGGGCAAGCAAGCCCCAAGCCAGGAACCGTTAGAATCCGTCGTAACAGTCGGCTTCCGAAACCACAGGTGACCTCATGAATCACAACATTCGAGGACTGGCCGCCGCCGTTGTGGCGGTGGGGACGATGACGATGCCGACGCTGGCGAGCGACCCGCTGGGCGCGTTCTGCATCGTCGAGAAGGTGGTGCTCGAGCCTGGCGACTGCCCGGTACGGGCGCAAGTCTGGGGCGCGTGCGCCGTCGCGAATCCGGCCAACGGACGCTTCGAGAAGGCGGCCAGGGGCTATTTCTACTATTCGGTTCCGACCGGCAAGGAAGAGATCGCCCGCGCCGAATGGATGGACCTGAAGGCGTCGGCCGGGACAGGTGCCGTGGTCGGGTTCGGCGGGCGCCGGATGCCGATCGGCCGGTTCCGTGCGGAGAACGAAAACCCCGCGGCTCCCGACGCCTATCCATTGAACACCGGCGTCGTGAAGCTCACCGACTACTTCGCGCGCGACATGTACTCGGGCGTGGCGGATCAGTTGCGCGCGTTGATTAGGAAGTGACCTCGGGTTTTTTTCGCTTTGTTCTTCCAAGAAAAGAAACCCGAGGTCTTGACATGTTTCTTCGCGGAGGTCGTTGGGACGCGCTGTTCGTCGCGCTCTCGATCGGGCACGCGGGTGCGCTGATCGTCGTGCCCTCGATCGCGCTCATCTCGATCGGCCTCTGGTGGAATGCGAACACGATCGCGCACAACTTCATCCACCGGCCGTTCTTTCGCGCGCGGCTGCTGAATCGCGTCTTTTCCGCCTTTCTGAGTCTGGTTCTCGGCGTGCCGCAGAGCCTGTGGCGCGATCGGCACCTCGCCCATCATGCGGGAGTGACCCACCATCTTCGCGTCCGACTCGACGTCGTCATCGAAACGGTGCTCCTGGCTGGACTGTGGACGACCATCGCCGTCCTCGCGCCGCGGTTCTTCCTGACGGTGTACCTGCCGGGTGTGGCGATCGGTCTCACGCTCTGCCAGCTCCAGGGGTTCTTCGAGCACGCGGGCGGGACGACCAGCCACTACGGCCGCGTCTACAATTTCCTCTTTTTCAACGACGGGTATCACGTCGAGCATCACTCGCGCCCGGGCGCGCACTGGACGCAGCTGCGGGAATACGCCCGGTCCGACGCGCGGCGCAGCCGTTGGCCTCCGGTCCTTCGTTGGCTCGACCATCTTCCGTTGAATCTCGAGAGCCTCGAACGGCTCGTGCTTCGCTCGCCGCGACTGCAGCGGTTCGTGATCGGCGCGCACGAGCGTGCGTTCAGACGGGTGCTCGCGCATGCCGGCGCGGTTGACGACGTGCTGGTGGTGGGAGGCGGGCTGTTCCCTCGAACCGCGATCGTGCTCCGGCGGTTGCTGCCGTCGGCGTCCATCACGATTGTGGACGCCAACGATCGTCATCTCGCGCTGGCGCGGCCGTGGCTTGATTCGTCCTTCACGTTGATTCACGATCGGTTCGACGCCGGCGCGCCGGTTGACGCCGATCTCGTCGTGATTCCGCTCTCATTCGCGGGCGATCGTCGATCGGTCTATGCGGATCCGCCGGCCGCGCTCGTCGTCGTACACGACTGGATCTGGTCGCGCGCGCACGCGACGGCCGGCGCGGTCGTCTCGTGGCTGCTTCTCAAGAAGCTCAATGTGATCGTGAGAGCGGGTGCGGTCCGGCAGATCCCCGTGCTGCGCCAGGACAGCCACGAGCCCATCCAGCGCGCGAGCTGATCGCGTGCCGGCGCCCGTTCTGCCGTCCCGGTCAACCCGCGCCATCGGCCTGATCGTCGCGCTGATGGCCGCGAAAGCGCTCTCGGTCGCCGGACGCGATCTTCCCGCCTCCATCTGGCTGCTGCCCGCAACCTTCTGGCACGACGTTGCAGTTGGGGCCGTGTTCTGGGCAGTCGACGTGCTGTTGCGGCGGCCGCGGCTGATGTGGCTGCCATACGCGCTGATCGTCGTCTACGCGGCCATCAACGTGCCGATCGCCCGTGTGCTTTCGTCGCCGCTCACCGTCCCGATGTGGCGGGCCGCCCGGGGGCCGCTTCTCGATTCGATCACGACGTATCTCACGCCGATCAATCTGGCGCTGATCTTGACTGTGCTCGTCCTCGGCGTAGCTGCGCCAACCCTGGCGACCCGGTGGCCAGCCCTGGTCCGGCGCGGGTTCGTCGTCGTGGCGGCGGTTCTGATTGTGACCGGCCCCGTTGCGGTCCGTCGGATCGACTCGCCAGGCTTTCAAAGGAACGCGATCACAGCGCTTGTCGCGACGGCGCTCCCGCGTCTGGCCGCGCGCCCCGGCGCCGAGGACTGGCGAACGAGTCCGTTCGGCGAGCGAGCGGGGGAAGACCTGACGCGCTTTCGCGGCGCGATGGCGAACCGGAACGTCGTCATCGTGATCCTGGAATCGACGGCGGCGCGGTATCTGGCCAGCTACGGCGCGAAGGACGATGCGACGCCACACCTCACGGCGCTTGCGCGGCGATCGATTCTGTTCGAGCACGCCTACGCCGTCTATCCCGAGAGCATCAAGGGACTCTTTGCGCTGTTGTGCTCGCGGTCACCCGCGTTCGATGTGCCGGTCGAGGCTCACGTCAGCGCGCCGTGTGAGGCGCTGCCGCGTCTGCTGGGTGCCCGCGGATACCAGACGGGCCTGTTTCATTCCGGCCGGTTCGCGTATCTCGGAATGAGCGAGCTTCTGGCGCGGCAGGGGTTCGGGACACTTGAAGACGCGGGCGCGATCGGCGGCAACGTCAAGTCGAGCTTCGGCGTCGATGAGCCGTCCGTGGTCCGCCGGATGCTCTCCTGGATCGACGACCGGCCTGCCGGGCGGAAATTCCTGCTCGTCTACGCTCCGGTTGCCGGGCATCACCCGTACGCGTCGCCCGAGGTCGGTCCCTTCGGTGCTGGCGACGAGCTCGGCATGTACAAGAACGCGCTGCACTACGGCGACCGATCGCTCGGCGTGTTTCTCGACGGCCTGCGCGCCCGCGGCCTCGACACGGAGACGCTCGTCGTCGTGTTCGGCGATCACGGCGAGGCATTCGGCCAGCACGACGGCAACTTCGGGCACTCGATTTTCATTTACGAGGAGAACATCCGGATTCCGCTCATCATGGGTTCCGCAGCGAGTGGGGAAGACGCATTGGGGACTCGCGTCAGGCGGCTGGCGAGCGTGATCGACATCACGCCGACGATTCTCGATCTGCTCGGAATGCCGGCGGCGCGGCTCCACGAGGGGACGTCGCTCCTCGAGCCGCGCGACCGGATGGCGCTCTTCTACACCGACTACACGCTCGGCTGGCTCGGGCTGCGCGACGGCTGCTGGAAGCTGCTCTACGAGATCGAATCGCGGCGGTCGCGACTGTTTGACGTCTGCGCCGATCCTGGTGAGAAGGCGGATCGCTCCGAAGCCGAGCCGGTCCGCGTGGCGACGTACCGCGACCGTCTCGAGCGCTGGGGCGCGGCGCAGCGGGCGGCAATCACCGATCCCTCTCGGCCTGACACGCCGGGGGGCCGGTAGCAGGTTGCTGAAAGAGCCAGCAACCTGAACGTAGAACTTCGAACTGCGGACTCCGGTTCGAGACTACGTCCGCGAGTGCAGCGCCACCCGGTTGCCTTCGCAGTCCTCGAGATGCGCGATGAAGCCGTGCTCGCCGATGCTCATTTTCGGCACGAGCGTCTTGCCGCCGCTGGCCTCGGCCTTCTTCAGCGCGCCTTCGATGTCCTCCACCGAGAAGTAGACGAGCGATCCGGAATGCGACGGCGTGTAGCCTTCGCTCTTGATGAGCGTGCCCGCGGCGCCCGGCCCGCCCTGCGCCATCGGGAACCACGCCATCTGGCTGCCGCCCATGTCGTTCAGGTCCAGCTTCACGCCGAGGACGCGCTCGTAGAACGTCTTGGCTTTGTTGAGATCGTTGACGGGGATTTCGAACCAGGTCACGGGATTCTGTGTCATGTGCGTCCTCGACGACCTACGAATACCAACGACCCGGGTGGGAGGGATAGGAAAAACGCGACGTCGCCCTGAGCGCAGTCGAAGGGGGTCACTTGATCAGATACAGCCTGGTCTGACGGCCGTCGATCCAGTCCCATCCGGTCGACAGAAGTGCCGCGTCCTCTTCCAGCGCGAAGCGCACGGGCTGGTTGTTCCACTCGGGCACTTGATGCGTGACGTTCAGTTCGATCGAATGCCACGTGTCCGGCCGGAAGACGTAGTCGCCGCGGACGGGAACGCCGGACTGGTAGTCGGTCATGCCGATCGGCGGCCCGGCGCCGTGGCCGTGATAGCCGACCGGATGGCAGTAGATCGACGGCACCAGTCCTTCGGCCCGCGCCTGGTCGAGGGCGCCCTTGAGCGCCGCGTTGCCCGTCCCGCCCGGTTTCGCGTGCTGCATGGTCAGGTCCTGCAGCCGATTCGCGGCCGCGAGACCGGCTTTGATGCCGGCCGGCGCGTCCGTTTCGCCCGGCTCGAGGACGTACGCGTGATGCTGGGTATCCGTCGAGAACCCGAGGTAGACGAGCCCGAAGTCCGTGTGCAGCAAGTCGCCGGGCTGTATCACTCTCGACGAGGGCTGCGCCTGTCCCGCGCGTTGAATGCTGACCGACGGGTGAAACCACGATCCGAGGCCCTGGTCGGCGACCCGCTGCCGCATCCACCACACGACGTCGTCGGTCGTCGTCACGCCGGGTTTCACGACGGCGTTCGAAAATGCCTCGCGAATGATCTTGTGCGCGACCGTCATCACGTGGCGGTACGCGCCTGTTTCCTCGGGCCGCTTCACTTCGAGCCAGCCGACCGCGAGCATCTCGGCGCTTTTCACGCGCGACGCAAACGTCGGGCCGAGGGCGCGAAGCAGGTTCTCCTTCTCGTTTGCCGTCAGGCCGTCGGCGTGATTCCAGGCCTCCGACGTGTTGATGCCGATCACCTTCGGATTGCGGGCCTCCACGACCTTGCGCAGGCCCTCCCACTGCGCGTCGTTCTGGGTGGAGACGACGGTGTACAACCGCTCGTAATCGAAGCGGCCGATCGACAACCGTTCAACGCCCTTGGCGCCCTGATCGAAGAAGACGAGGATCGTCCGGCGACGCGAGGAGAACGTCGTGAGCGGCGACATCGATCGGAACACGGGGTCGTCGTTGTACTCGCGCGAGACGATGATCCACATGTCGATGCCTTCGCGGCGCATGAGCGCCGGGAGCACCGTGTCGAAGCGATCCGAGATCCAGCGGTGGACGTGTGTTGCCTGCTCGCGATGCGTGAGGACGCGATCGGCCGGGAACGGCGACCCGGCCGTCTGGGCGAGCGCGGGAACCTGGAGGAGCACGATCAGGACTAACGTCAGGAGACGAAACATGTGCACTCCCTTGGTGTCAATCTGAGATCTGTAATCTGGGAATCTGCAATCTTCAGCCGGAATCTGGGGATCGGGGAATCTGAAATCTATCCAGGCAATCTGAGATCTATCCGGGAATCGAGGATCTGAAATCTGGGGATCTCAGATTGTCCCAAGCGCGTCCACGATGAACCGGTCGAACGCGTACAGCAGGTCCTCGCGATTCGAGTACGGGCCGGGCTGGTAGCCTCGCGAGCTGATTCCGGCCTGCGCGAGCTGGCAGACGTGCCAGTCCTGCCGGTTCGTCATGTCCCAGAACGCGATCGCGTCCGAGAGATCGAACCCGGGCTTGGCCCGTTCGGACGGATGGACCAGCCACTCACACACGATGCGCGTGCGATCGGGCGCCTCCGGCCAGAGGGTGTGTACGAGCACATAGTCGGGATGCGGCGCAAAGAGGAAATTCGGAAAGACCGAGTAGTAGTAGACGCGACGACGTTCAGCCTCGCTCAGGCCGGGCAAGGGGTCGCGCGGGCACGTGCCATCCATCGACATCGTCTCGACGCCGTCGCTGAGATCCATCCGGCCGCCCATGTACGTCGGCCGCAGCGGCTCGTTCTCGCCGCTGAGGTAGTGCGAGAGCTTGTTGAGCGACGGGTGGAGCGTGGGGCAGTGCAGACACTCGTTGTAATTCTGGACGATCAGCTTCCAGTTCGTGCGGACGTCATAGACGATCCGGTGCGCCCCGACGAGATCGCCCATCCGCCATGCCGCGAATTTCGCCGGCAGATCCGCGAGATGCTCGTCGAGCGACGCTCCCGACGGAGAGAGACGCACGAAGACATGTCCGTCCCACACGCCGGCGGGCACCTGGTTGAGCGGGAACTCGTCCTTCTGAAATCCGGGTGAGCCGTCCATGTGCGGCGCCCCGACCAGCCGGCCCTGATAGTCGTACGTCCAGGCGTGGTACGGGCACTGAATGACGCCGTTCAAGCGGCCGGCGGTGTCGGCGCAGAGCCGCGTCCCGCGATGCCGGCACACGTTGTAGAACGCGCGGACCTCGTCATCCCCGGCGCGGAGGACGATCACGCTGTCGCCCGCGATCTCGCGCGTGACGTAGCTGCCGCGTGTCGGAATGTCCTCGAGCCGGCCGACGCCGACCCACATCCGGCGGTAGAAGATCTCCCGCTCGCGCTCGAACAGCGCCGCGTCGGTGTAGTACTTCGCGGGCAGCGTGAATGCCGTCTGGGGAAGCGTCGAGCGGGGTTTGAAAGACATGCGATCCGGCCGCCGCCCATGATACAACCCGCTGACTGATCCCCATGACCCACTCAACGCCGGCGAGCCGGCCCGAGCTTCGCCGCGAGCTGGGCAAGTGGGATCTGACGGCGATCGGCGTCAACCAGGTGATCGGCGCGGCGATCTTCGCGACGCCCGGCACGCTGGCGGCACAGATTGGCGGCTGGAGCTGGATCGGCGTCATCGCCGTCGGCCTGCTCACGATGCTCGTCGCGCTGAACTTCGCCGAAGCCTCGAGCCGGTTCGATCAGACCGGCGGCGGCTATCTGTACACGCGCGCGGCCTTCGGACGCTTCCCGGGCTTCCAGGTTGGCTGGATGCTCTTCATCACGCGCGCGACGAGCTGGGCGTCGGTCATCAACGCCCTGGCTGACGCGCTCGGGTACTACTGGCCGGAGCTCCGCGCCGGCTTCCCGCGGATGGCGCTCATCACCGGCGTCATCGTCGCCATCACGATCATCAACGTCCGCGGGGTCCGGCAGAGCGCGAACGTCGTGAACGTCCTCACCGTCGCGAAGCTCGCGCCGCTCGTCGTCTTCGTGGCGCTCGGCCTGCCGCACATCTCCGGCGGCGCGCTCCGCCCGGAGGAGTCGCTGACCCTCGGCGAGGCCTCGACGACCGCGCTGCTCCTGATCTTCGCCTTTGGCGGCTACGAAGTGATTCCGGTGCCGGCGGGCGAAACCAGGAATCCGACGCGCGACGTGCCGTTCGCCATGATTGCGACGATCGTGATCGTCATCGTCGTCATGACGCTCGTGCAGATCGTCGCGCTCGGCACGCTGCCGACGCTCGCCGCGTCGAAGACACCGCTGGCCGACGCGTCGGCGCTGTTCATGGGCGCATGGGGCGCGCTGCTCATGACCGCCGGCGCCGCCATCTCGATGACCGGCAACAACGTGGGGCAGGCGCTCTCCGGATCCCGCAACCTGTTCGCGCTGTCGGAACAGGGCGACTTGCCCGCGGTGTTCGCGCACGTCCACCCGAAGTTCCGGACGCCCGACTTTGCGATCGTCTTCATCTCGGCGATCGCCCTGGCGCTGGCCCTGCTCTCGGACTTCCGGTCGCTTGCCGCCGTGAGCGCCGTCGCCCGGCTGCTCGTCTACGTCGGGACGTGCTCGTCCGTGCTGGCGCTGCGACGACAGGGCCCGGCGCCATTCACGATTCCGCTCGGCCCGGCGGTCCCGATGGTGGCGATCATGATCTCGATTGCGCTGCTCTATGGGGCGACCGCGCTGCAGCTCCGCGTCGGCGTCGCGTTTCTGCTCGCCGGAGCGGTGCTGTACGTCATCGCGCGATGGAGGAGGAAATGACCGGGCGTTCCACCACGTCGGCCTTGCATTACAGGCCGGCCGCCGTCGCACTCCTGCTGCTCGTCGGATTCGCGTGGCCGGCCGTTGCGCACGCCCAGAAGCTCGTGATCGTCGTGCGGCACGCCGAACGCGCCGATGGAGGCGCAGCGATGACCGGCGCGCCTGCCGATCCGCTGCTCTCGGCCGCCGGCGAGGCCCGCGCGGCAAGGCTGGCCGGCCTCCTCGCCGAGTCCGGCATCACCGCCATCTTCGCGACCGAGTTCAAACGCACACAGGACACCGCCAAACCCGTCGCGGCGAAGCTTGGCTTGACGATGCAGACCGTGAAGGCGGCCGATACCGCCGGGCTCGTCGCGACGCTCAAGGCCAGCCACGCCAACGACGTCGTGCTCGTCGTCGGCCACTCCAACACGATGCCGGCGATCATCAAAGGATTGACCGGACGCGACGTCACGATCACGGACGCGCAGTACGACGATCTGTTCGTTCTGGTGCCGGCGAGCGGGACGGTCTCCCGGTTGAAATATTGAAGGGAGTGAAGGGGTGAAGGACATGAAGACAAGCGCTTGTCTTGGGCGCGGCTTGCGCCTCTGGCACCCGAGGCAGCAGTTGGCGCGATGGTGACGCTCGAATCGGCGCCGGGCACGCTACAGCCTGGTAATCCCGCGGACTTGATGCTGCTTTCTCGTGTGGGGGAGAATTATCACGTTGGTCGGATCTTCCGGTCGCAGGACGAGATAAAGTAGCGGCTCGCCGCCGGGAGCGCTTCGGCGCTGCGCACTTTTCACTCTGGCCTGCGGTTTGCATTGGGTACGACTTAGAGAGTTTTGTGCGACTATCTAGCGATCGAGCCGGGATGATGCACACCACGACCATCCAAGAGCGGGTCGGCCAGGCTCGCACTCTCGATCGCATCGTCGCGCACGCGCAGGAGATCGAAGGGATCTGGTCCCACGAGATCGAAGCGGGCGACTGGGTGGTCGTGCGCACCCGAAACTCCGTCTACTCACTCGCCGCGATTGGCGACGGCGCGTTTCACGTGGCGGGCGGCTGGTTCAGCGCCGAGGGCTGCGAGAACGTCCGCGTGCGCATCGTCGGATGCACCTGGGGCGGCAGCGCCATTCACACCGCGCTCGTCGCGGCGCCGGGCATGTGCGTGGAATTCGACAATGGTGTACGCACGACACGCATCCGTGAAGCGCGGCTGATCCGGGGCACGCATCAGCACGAGATGTAGGCCCGGCCTTTCGGGTCTCCCGTTCGTCGTCGATCCTCGTCGCCGCCAAGAGCTTGAACCACGAAGCTCACGAAGAACACGAAGGCAAACCCGACAAGCCCGGGCGGCCGAAGCGGCCGCTATTTCTTGGCTGCCCCGATCGCGAACACGTGCTTCAGGCCCCGCACGAACAGGACGCCATCGGAAATCGCCGGCGACGACATGATGATCTCGCCGATCGGATTCGTCGACAGGATCTCGAACGTCGGGCCGGCCTTGACGACGTACATGTCGCCGTCTTCGCTCGCGAAGTAGAGCTTGCCGTCGGCCGCGACTGGCGAGGCGCTGAACGAGCCGCCCGTCGCGACCAGCCGTTCCTGATAGACGCGCTGGCCGGTGCGCACGTCATGCGCCGCGACCACACCGTTGCCTTGCAGGATGTAGAGGTGATCGCCGTAGATCACGGGAGTGGGAATGTATGGCCCGCCGCGCTTGATGCTCCAGGCGATCGCATCACTCTTCGTCTCTTCGCTCTTCAGCGTGATGTCGCCCTTCGCGCCCGGCCTGATCGCCATGATGGGCTGGACCCCGCGATAACCGTTCGTCACGATGACGATGCCCGGCCCGACGATCGGTGTGGGGATCGCGATCTCTGAATTGCCCGAGTACCGCCACAGCTCTTCGCCCGTGCTCGGGTTGTACCCGCGCGTGAATCCGGTCGCCTGGGTGACCAGCTCGGCCCGCCCGAAGGTCTCGAAGATCGTGGGTGTGGACCAGGACGGAATCTCCTCGCGCGGCGTCCGCCAGACCGGCTCGCCGCTCGCGACGTCGAACGCCGCGATGAAGGAGTTCCTCTGGATGTCGCACTGGACGATGACGAGGTTCTTCCAGATGATCGGAGAGCTGCCAATCCCCCACTCGTAGTCGGGATCGTAGAACCAGCCCGCGTTGAGCACGCCGAGGTCGCGCTTCCAGAGCTGCTTGCCGTTGAAGTCGTACGCGTACAGCCCTTCCGATCCGAACGACACGATCACGCGCTGGCCGTCCGTGACGGGCGTCGCCGATGCCTGGCTTGACTTCGGATGTCGCTTGGTCTTCGGCGTGCCTTCGTGCGCGACGCGCTCCCAGACGACCTTGCCGGAGCGGCGATCGAGCGCATACAGCTTCCACGAGTGAGGCGTGGCGTCGTTCACCGGCTCGACGTCGCCGTACTGTCCCGTGCGGATGCCGGCTTTCGGATCGCTGCTCACGGCAGTCGAGACGAACACGCGCTCGCCCCACACGATGGGGCTCGAGACCGCGACGCCCGGAATCGGCGTCTTCCACAACACGCCTTCGCCCGTGGCGGCGTTCCATTTCATCGGCGCCGGATGACCGTCCGCGACGCCGGCCGCATTGAGGCCGCGAAACGCCGGCCAGTTCTGGGCAAGGGCGACGGTGGAGAAAGACCAGGTCACTGCCAAGGCAAAAGGCAGAAGGCACAAGGCAGAGACCCTCCGCGAGTGACGTGTTGAGTTGATTTGAAGACGTCTGGACATCGAACCCGCTCCTGACTTGTCGTGTCTTTCCTTTTTTGCCTTCTGCCTTTTGCCTTTGCTTGGGCCTTGGGCCTGTGGCTTTTGGCCTACTGCTGTTTCGCGAACGTATTGGCCGGGCTGGGCGGACCAATAGTCATCGCCGTCACCTTGCCATCCTCGATCGTGAAGCTCAACTTCAGCGCCGGCATCTCGGCGCCGACAAACGCCGTCTCGCTCCGGGCGACGAGGGGGACTGGCTGCGGCGGACCGGTGCCGGACTTGCCCGCGCCAAGCGTCAGTCGCCCGGCGGCCACGGCGATAACGAGCTCAGAACCCGCCGGGTTCCGGTACGTGCCGACGTAGCGCGCCAGCTGCGCCTCGTCCATCTTCACTTCCGGACGCGGCTTCGCGCCCGCGCCTTCGAGAAGCGGCACGATCTCCGTCCGCTTCCCGCGCGTCGCGGCGTCGAGTGCGTCGGCAAGCGTTTCGGCCGGCAGCGCGCCTTGCGCGAGGATGATCTTCACCGTCGCGGTCTCGCCACTCGAGATCGACGTCAGCAGCGCGTCCTCTTTCCCTTTGGCGCCGTGCTTCAACAGCAGACCGACGATCTCCGCGTGCTCGGGTTTTCGGGCCAGGGCGGGACTCACGGCCCAGGTGAGCGGCGTCGCGCCATAGAACGTGTCCTTGACGTTGGCGTCAGCGCCGCGCGTGAGCAGCACCTTGACCACTTCGAGATGGCCGTGGTCGGCGGCGAAAGAGAGCGCCGTCGTGCCGTACCGAAACTTCGAGTTCACGTCCACGCCTTCGTCGAGGAGCTTCGTGACGGCCGCCGCATCGCCCTTTCGCGCCGCGGCCGCGAGCGCATCGGCCTTTTCGGAAGCAGGCGGCGTCTGCGCCGAGACTGCCCCACTCGTCATGAGCAGGACGCCGAACAGCAGGACGGTTTTCTTCATGTCCTTCACCACCTTCACTGTCTTCATTTTAAGCGCCATATAATCGCCCGGCTCCCCCGGATGCCTCAGCCGTCCCTCGACCGCGCGATCGGACCCATCGGCGCGACGCTGCTCGTCATTGGGAGCGTCATCGGGTCCGGGATCTTTCTCACGACCGGCGTGATGGCGGCGACGCTGCCGTCTCCGGTACTCATTCTGCTCGCCTGGGCGACCGGCTGTCTGTTCGCGATCGCCGGCGCTCTGACATACGCCGAGCTCGGCACGATGTTCCCGAAAGCTGGCGGTGTGTATGTGTTCCTGAGCGAGGCGTTCGGGCCGCTCGTCGGGTTTCTGTACGGCTGGGCCTCGCTCCTCGTGGTACTGAGCGGCGGCACGGCCGCGGTCGCGATCGGCTTCGCGGACTACTTCAGTTATTTCTTTCCGTCGCTCGGCGCGTCGAACGTCGTGGCCGCCGTGCCGATGGGGGGCGGCACGTGGACGATCGCCGCGCATCAGATCGTCGCGGTCGCGTCGATCGTTCTTCTTGGCGCGATCAACTACCTCGGCGTGCGGACGGGCAGCGCCACGAACGCGGTCCTGACGATCGCCAAGGTCAGCGGGCTCGTGCTGCTGATGATCTTCGCGCTGGTCTCGCCGACACACGCGCCGGAGTGGACGCCGGTCGTGCCGCCGGAGCTGACATCACCGCTTGCGGCCTTGGGCGTGGCGCTGATTGCGGTGCTCTGGGCGGCCGAGGGCTACTACTTCCTCACCTATGCCGCGGGCGAGGTCCGCGATCCGGCGCGGACACTGCCGCGGGCGCTGACGATTGGCATCGTCGCAATCGGCGTTATCTACCTTGCGGCCAACCTCGTCTACCTATACGCGCTTCCGATGACCGAGCTGCGGGGCACCACGCGAGTCGCCGAGCGGGCGGCGACCGCGCTCGTCGGACCGTGGGGCGCCACGATGATTGCGGTGACCGTCGTCGTCTCCACGCTGGGCGCCAATGCGGCGGTGATTCTTGCCGGATCGCGCGTGATGTACGCGATGGCCATCCGCGGTCTGTTCTTCCGCCGCGCGGCCCAGGTCCATCCGCGCTTCCGGAGTCCGCACGTCGCCGTCGTGCTGCTCACGATCTGGTCGTCGATCCTCGCGCTATCCGGCACCTACGAGCAACTCTTCACGTACGTGGTCTTCACGTCGGTCCTCTTCAGTCTGCTCGGCGGCTTGGCGCTGTTCAAGCTCCGCCGATCACGGCCCCACGCCGAGCGCCCGTACCGTGTATGGGGTTACCCGGTCGTGCCCGCGCTCTTCGTGATTGGCGCGGTGGTCCTGATCGTCAATACACTGAACGAGCGGCCGCGCGAGTCGCTGACCGGACTCGGGCTGCTCGTGATTGGATTGCCGGCGTACAAATACTGGAAAGCTCGAGCGAGCGAAACGACGACTTGAAAGCGATCGCTCTCGCGACGGGGGATTCATGCACTTTGCCGTGTTGGGCGCTGGGGCGGTGGGCGGTTTCTATGGTGCGCTTCTGTCGCGCTCAGGCTGTGACGTCAGCGTCGTTGCGCGAGGCGCGCATCTCGAGGCGATCCGCAAGAACGGCCTGAAGGTCCTGTCCGGCGCCGTCGGTGATTTCACCGCCCGTGTCGGCGCCGACAGCGATCCCGCGCGCATCGGCGTCGTCGATACCGTGATCGTCGCCGTCAAGACCTACGACAACCCGACGGCGCTGCCGATGCTGCGGCCGCTCGTGGGTCCAAAGACGACGGTGCTGACGATTCAGAATGGGGTCGAGAGCGCGGAGCAGGTCGCGGCGGTCATTGGCGAGCCGGCGACGATTGCCGGGTCGACCTACATCGCCACCGCCATCGACGCCCCCGGCGTCATCAAGCAGACCGGCTCACATCGGCGGATCGTCTTCGGCGAGGTGTTCAACGCGCCAAAAACCATTTCGGACCGCGTGCGCGCAATCGAGACGTTGATGAAAGCGGCCGACATCGACGTCGAAGCCGTGGCAGACGCGCGCGCGGCCATCTGGGAGAAATTCACGTACCTCACGCCGTTCGCCGCGTTCACCGGCGCCGCGCGTTTGCCGCTCGGGCCGGTGTGGTCGGACCCCGACAGCCGCCGCGCGTTCATCCAGGCGGTCGGGGAAGTCGAGGCGGTGGCCCGGGCCTCGGGCGTTGATCTGCCGACCGACTTGAAACAGCGGCTCGAGACGTACGTATCGGCGATTCCGCCGACCACGCGGTCATCGCTGCTGATCGATCTCTCACAGGGCAAGCGGATCGAGGTGGAATCGCTGCTCGGCGCCGTCGTCCGCCGCGGGCGGGCGGCCGGCGTATCCACCCCGATGATTGAGGCGTTGTATGCCGTACTGAAGCCTCACGCGAACGGACGTCTGGCCTAGGGTTCGCCACCGTTAAGCGTCGGAGGTCCGGTTCGGCTTCTTGAGGTGGGACGGGTCTGCGGTCTCCGGGACGTGGCGCTCGAACCCGCTGCCTCCGTTCGCTCGGATTGCGTTCTGACGCTGGCCGCGCCACTCCGCACACGGCGGAGCTTGGCGCGGGCAATCCTTCGCTCCCTCCGGCGCGAGTTCGCCCTTTCGCTCATCGCGCCAGTCCAGTCGACCGCAGACCGTCCCACCTCAAGCGCCGAACCGCGTGTCTAGATATAGGTCTCCGATTCGGCCACTTGACGCATCGTTTGTTTGGCGAGGCAAAAGTGGCGTGGGACAGCGAGCCTCTTCAGAGCAGAAGTTGCTCGGTTCGGCCCCGAAGGCAGACGCCCGCGGCCGAGGTAGGCCGCGAGACCTTGACCCTCGAGGTCTTGCGGTGCCGTTCGCGGCCGACTGGACTGACGCGATGAGCGGAGTTCGAACCTGCGCCGAAGGTAGCGAGGATTGCACGCGCCGTCTCCGCCGTGTGCGGAGCGGCGCGTTCAGCGGCAGTGCGCAATCCGAGCGAACGAAGGCCGCAGGTTCGAGCGTCACGTCCCGGAGGCCCGCGAACGGCACTGCAAGGCCTCGAGGGTCTGCGAGCGGCAGCTTCCCGGGGCCGCGATCATCTACGTCAATCCGCCGAACCGGACCTCGGCTGTTCGGTCGACCCAGACCTCGGCGTGCGTGAACGCAGCAGTTGGGTCCGGGGCCTATTTCACTCGAGATCCTGTCAGCTTGAAGTCAGCTCGCTTCCAGGCCCGATCGAGCCTGGCCTGCACAACCGCCGCCTGATCATTCTTTCCCTGTGCTTTCAGGGCCTGGATGACCCCGAAAAGCGCCCAGCCGCTCTCGACGTTCTTCTTGAGATCGTCCCAGTAGACGGTCTCTGCCTCGGCCGCGCGGCCGGCTTCGAGGAGCACGGCGCCGAGCGCGAGGCGAGGCGGGTAGTGCCACTCGAACGGTTCGGTGTAGACGAGCGCGTCTTCGAGCCGGACGGCGCGCTCGAGGTGCGCGATCGCCGCGTCGTACTGCTTGCGCGACGAGGCGATCTCCCCGGCGAGGACTTCCGGCGCGATCGCGAGCACTGAGGCGCCGGTGTTGGGCGAAAACAGCGGCGACTCGAGCGACTTGTCTCCGAGCGTCTTTTTGATCGTCGCGAGCGCCTGCTCGGCTTCATCCAGTTTGCCGGTCGCGACGAGCGCGGTCCCGCGCGCGTAGTGATAGATACCGAAGAGAAACGCGTTGTCGGCCCCAGGCGCCGGTTCCTTCAGCATCTCCTGCCATTTTCCGAACCGCGTGAGCGCGTAGTACGGCACGACGCGAAACGCCGCAAGCAAGGGAAGCTTCTTGAGCGTCTCGGCGTCGACCTTCGACGCGGCCTTCTTCGCCGTCTCGATCGCGAGCGCGCTCTGGCCGTCGGCGGTCGCCGCGAACCACAGGAAGTGCAGGTTGTGCGGGTAGTAGCCGATGGGATACAGGCCCTGGGCCCGGCACTGCGTGATGTAGTCCTCGTCGGCGGCGATCGCGAGCTGGTTGCTCTTGATCGCGTCGGAGTACCGGCCGACGCGCTGATAGATGTGCGCGGGCATGTGCACGAGATGGCCAGCCGCCGGCGCGAGTGGCAGCAACCGGTCGGCCGCGGCTTCGGCTTTCTCCGGCCGGACGGCCTCGACGAGATGGATGTAGAGATGCAGCGCGCCTGGATGATTCGCCTTTCGCGCGATGACCTTCTCGATGAGCGCGACGGCTTCAGCGATGCCGGCATGGGGCTCCCCGTCGCGCATCCAGTAGCCCCACGGCCGGAGATCCATGACCGACTCGACGTAAAACACCGCGACGTCGAGGTCGTTCGGAAACCTCTGGTGGACCTTCTGCATGGCGGCCGAGTACGCCTCGTCGCGCGTGCGTCGTTCCTCCGGCTTGCCGGTGTACCTGTGGGCGAGCGCGTCGATGAGCGCCCGCTCCTTCGCCGTGACCGTGGGTCTCTTGCTGAGCGTGACCGCTTTCTGAAT
The DNA here is from genome assembly GCA_035633215.1 of Vicinamibacterales bacterium. Taxonomy (GTDB): domain Bacteria; phylum Acidobacteriota; class Vicinamibacteria; order Vicinamibacterales; family SCN-69-37; genus DASQFI01. The sequence goes on from DASQFI010000051.1 coordinate 16,342, forward strand.
CGCCGCGTACGCGGGCGCCTCATCGGTCGGCTCCATCGCGGCGTTGATGTTCGGGCCGAGCACCAGCGCCTGGCCCCAGTACGCCATCGCGCAGTTCGGGTCGAGCCGGGCGGCCTCGCGGAACGCGCGGCCGGACTCGGCGTGGTTGAACGCCCACGAGAGGTTGATGCCCTGGTTGATGAAGAGCTGCGCGCGGGCGCTCTTCGTGCTGACGGGGAAGATGTATTTCCCGACGTTCTGCAGCCGCGGCGCCACTTGACCGGCCTGGTTTGGACGATCGGGCTCGGCCGGGGCCACGTAGTGCTTATGGCTCGGCGACGCCGAAGGCTGCGCTGATGGCTGCTGCGCGGCGAGCAGGGACGTCAGGGACAGGACGGCAGCGGTGAGAGCAAAGGAGACGATTCGAGTCGGCATTGGACGTTCCTCAACTTTTGGAAATACGCGAATTCGGTGCGCGAGGTTGGAACCGGCGAATTCCGGGTCCTGTCTATCGATGCAACCGCGCTTCACGGTACGATTCCCACGCATGAGCCGTTCTCACTTTCCTGTAGCGGCCCGCCGGGCAGAATTCTGCCCATTTGTCCGCGATTCGTGCGGTTTGGCACTACGTGGAAGTGAGAACGGCTCATGCTGACGCTTGCGCTCACCCTGCTCGTCGGCGTTCTGGCCGGCGGTCTCGGCGCGCTCCTCGGCGTCGGCGGCGGCGTCGTCCTCGTTCCGCTGATCCACGCCGTGCTCGGCCGGTCGTTTCGCGAGGCCGCCGCGGTGAGCCTGGTGGCGGTGCTGGCCACCTCGGCGTCGGTGGCCGCCTCGACCGAGACGCGCAAGCTCCTCAACGTCCGGCTCGCGCTCGTTCTGCTCATCTTCAGTGTCAGCGGCGCGACGTTCGGCGCCAGCGTACTCCATCTTCTGTCCGAGCAGACGTACGAGAGGATTTTCGGCATCACGGCGGCAGTGATTGCCGTCGGCATGCTGCAGCGGCTCGACAAGCGCAACGTCCGAAGCGCGAGCGCGGTGGTTGATCCGGGCGTGCTCGGCGGCCACTTCTATGACGAAGACACCCGCACCGAAGTCTACTACCATCCGCGCAGGCTGCCGATCGCGATGTTCGCCTCGTTTGGCGCCGGCCTGCTCGCGTCGTTTCTCGGCATCGGCGGCGGGATTCTGGTCGTGCCGTCGCTCAACTCGTGGTGCGGCGTGCCGATGCGCGTCGCTGCGGCGACGAGCGGGTTCATGATCGGCATCACGGCGATTCCCGGCGCCATCATGCACTATCACCTCGGGTACCTGACCGACTTCCGGCTGGCCGCGGCGGCCGCGCTCGGCGTGCTGATCGGCTATCGGCTCGGCATCTCGCTTGGTCAGCGGACCCCGGTCCGCGGGTTGAAGATCCTGATGGCCGTAATGCTCGCCATCGTCGCGCTGAGGTATCTGATATGACCTTTGCCGATTCCGACTCCGTCGTCGAGCGCGCGCGGTGTCTCTTCAGCCGGGTCGCGCTCGGGGTCGCGATCTGTCTACTCGCGGCGGGCGTCGTCCTCGCCGAGGTTGGCCGCCCGACGGAATCGCTCGTCGTCCTCGAGTCGGGCGCGGTGATCCTGCTCGCGATTCCCATTCTCAATGCCATCGCCGCGCTGCTCGAGGAGATCGGCCGTCGCGACTGGCCGTTCGTGGCGGCCGGGGCGCTCGTGATCGGGCTGGTGGCGTATAGCGTGATCGACAAGATCAGGTGAATCGATCGATTGGTTGATCGATCTATCGATCGATTGAAAACCTTGCGTGTCGTCGGCTTCGGAACAAGATCAGTTCTGAGTTCTCAGTTCTGAGTTCTAAGTTGTCAGTGTTTCTTAATGATCGTCTCCACGTCGACGTTGAACTTCCGAAAGTTCGAGTAGCTCGCGCGGCCTTCCGTGAGCTCAGTGGCGCGCCGGTACATCTCGCGCATCGTTACCGGAAGCCAGAGATCATCGAGCTTGGCCTGTGGCGCGTACGTCACCGTGATCACGACGTGCACCAACCCGGAGAGCATCAACTCGGTCCGCACGATGCGGCCTTGTGCCGGGTCGATCCAGAAGCGTCCTCTGGAAGCCGACCCGTCAGGCGTGGTGATGACGCGGGGGGACGCCTTTTCCTGAAACTCGACGACACGCGCGCGTACGCCGGCGATCGTTTCGAAGCCTTTGTCCGTGAATGTGCTGCGGCCCTGGCGATCGCGCTTGAGAAACGTCAGCGCCATCGTCGGAATGTTGATATTGCGCGTGACCTGGCCGATGTTGAATCGCGAGCTTTCGTCCAGGATGTTTCTGGCCTGCGCCAGCGAATCGGCAGACGGTTTCAGGAACAACTGGAACAAGCGCTCGTCGTGATCACGCACCGGCCGGCCGTCGACTTCGAACACGTCGCGGAACCCCAGCCAGCCTGCCGCGCCAATGCTGAGCACGAGCATGTCGGACTTGAGATGGCGCACCGAGCGAGCGCTGCCGCGCTGAACGCTCTGACTGTAGCTCTCGAGCGAGACGACCGCGCCGCACTTCTGTTCGTAGTCGGCCAGATAATCCGCTGCGGACGAGAGCAGCGCCGTCAGTTCCGCGTGCTGGGACTGCGCGCCCGCGGGCATCGAGAGCGCGACGGCCACGGCGAGGCCGATGCGGTGGCGCCAGATGCCCAAAACTACTCCTCGATCTTGTACGCCTCAGGCACCGGCCGGAGCGGCCGGTCGAACCACATCGGCCGCCGCGTGCCATCCGGGCCCGGGGCCGGGCGCGTCTTCGCCATCCATTCCTTGTAGAGGCGATGCGACTCTTCGGTGTCCACGAAGACGTCGCCGTAGCGATCGTCGGGTTCGGCCTTCTCGACGCGGACCCGTTGATGCCAGCAGTGCATGCCGCTCACCGGATCAGGCTGGACCGGGAATGTCAGGTTCTGATGGACGCCGACGTCGCTCCACCAGACACGGGCGCTGTCGGGGTCGTCGCTCTTGAACGGCCTGGCGCCATGGACCTGGCGCATCTCGTACTTGCCGTCGCCCTTCCGGGAGATCGTGACGAGTGCGGACGCGCCGCGCGCGCCGCCCCGATCCTCGTGCAGCCGCCACCGCCCGAGGTGATGCGACATCGCGACCACGCCGGGGCAGAGACCTTCGGTGACCCAGGCGCGCGTGACGAAGTAGCCGATGGCGGTGCGCACCTTGACGAGATCGCCCGCCGCGACGCCGAGATTGATCGCGTCCCCGGTCGCGATCCAGAGCGGATTGTCGTGGGAGATCTCGTACAGCCACTTCACGGGTGACCGGGTGTGAATGAGGGTCGGCAGGCGGAAGTTCGGGAGCAAGTCGAACTCGCCGGCTTCCCGATCGATGTCGCGCCAGTACACCTGGCCGGGCACGTAGCGTGGAATGGCGTGCTCCGGCCAGCCCCACTCGGCCAGCGTGAGCGAGCAGAATTCGAGCTTGCGTGACGGCGTGTTGAAACCGGCCACGCGCACGCCGTCGACGACGACCCCGCCGCTTTCAACCGGCTGCTCGTGCGCCTTGCTGTACGCCTTCGCGTCGACCTCGAACGCGCCGTAGCGACGCATGTACTGGAGCGGCGTCAGCTGTTCGCGCGCGGCCGCTTCCGGCAGACCGGGAACGGAGTTCTCGAACATCCACCCGAAGTACTCGTCGAGCGTGATCTTCTCGCCCGGCCGGTACGGCGACTCGAAGTAGCGGCGAATGCCGAGCTGGCCGTCGGGATCGATCCGCCACGAGAGCGCGATCCAGAACTCGGCCTCTTCCCAGACCTCGCCTGGGTTGGCCTCGAACGTGTTGGCCACGCGCTTGCCCTGTTTCTCGAGCGCGACCCGCTTCACCGGCTGCCGGAATCCCAGCCATCGGGCGGCGTGCGTCTCCTGGCTCATCGTGTCGTGGCGCTCGGTTCCCAGGCCCATCGGCAGGACGTAGTCGGCGAACCACGCGGTCTCGCTCCAGATCGGCGTGAGCGCGACGTGACAGCCGATCTTCGACTCGTCCTGCAGGACTTCCATCCAGGTAAAGCCGTCGGGATTCGTCCAGAGCGGGTTGTAGACCCGCGTGAAGTACGTGTCCAGCCGTCCGCGGCCCTCCTTCAGGAAATGCGGCAGGAGAAAGCTCATCTCGAAAAACGCGAGCGGGAACTCCTTCGGGAACAGCAGCTCGTTCCAGTACTCAGGCGGCGGTGGAGGGTTGTACGGCTTGGGAACGAACTTGTTCGAGTGGTGCAGGTTCACGCCGCCCTGCTCGCCGATCGAGCCCATGAGCACGACGAGCAAGTACAGACAGCGGGTGATCTGCCAGCCCCAGAGGTGCCCCGATGCCGCGGCCCGCCAGCTGTGCGTCGAGAACGCGGTCCCTGCCGCCGCGATCGCCTCGGCGGCCTCGCGGATGCGCTCGGCGGGCACTCCGGTTTCGATCTCGGCGTACTCAGGCGTGAAGAGCTCGTACTCCTGCTTCAGCGCGATCTCGAACCCTTCGAACGTCCGCGGCAGCTCGGGCCAGCTGGAGTCGAGATACGTCTCCCAGTTCACCCACCGGCGGACGAACTCCCGGTTGTAATTGCCGGTCTCCACGAGATACCGCGCGATCGCGAGCAGCAGCGCGCCTTCGCTGCCGGGCTTCGCCGGCAGCCAGAGGTCGGCTTTGGCCGACGTGTTCGACAGCCGCGGGTCGATGACGATGAGCTTCGCGCCTTTCGACTGGCCTTCGACGATTCGCTGTGCATGCGGATTGAAGTAGTGGCCCGACTCGAGGTGCGAGGAAAGCAGCAGGATCGTCCTGGCGTTGGCGTGATCGGGCGACGGACGATCCGCGCCCGTCCAGAGAAAGTGTCCAAGCCGCGCCGACGACGAGCAGACGTTCGTGTGGCTGTTGTGACCGTCGAGGCCCCACGCCTGCAGCACGCGGTTGACGTAGCCGTCCTCGCCCGGCCGGCCGACGTGATACATCAGCTCGTGCCGGCGATTCTCCTTGATGGCCTTGCGGATCCGGCCGGCGATGTCGGTGAGCGCCTCTTCCCACGTGACGCGCCGCCACTCGCCGCTGCCGCGCGCGCCCTCGCGTTTGAGCGGATAGAGAATGCGATCCGGATCCTCGAGCTGATTGGGCGTGACGACGCCCTTGGCGCACGTGCGGCCGCGGCTGCCCGGATGCACCGGGTTGCCTTCGATCTTGCGGACCTCGAGCGTCTCCTTGTCGACGTACGCGAGGATGCCGCACGCCGACTCACAGTTGAAGCAGATGCTCGGGATGATCCAGTACTTCTTCCGATCCTTCTTCGGCCAGCTCTTGGACTCGTAGTCCTCGTAGTCGTCCCATTGGGACGGATCGGGATGAGTTCTGAAGTCAGCCATGGACTCGCGTCATCTTTTCTCACTTGCTCGCGGGGCCCCACCCCCGCTCGCCCGCCCTGCGGCGCTCGCAGACTCGCTCTCCTCGGGCGGTCTTTCTCTCAATGCCTCACGCCTCAAGCCCCAAGCCTCAGCTGTTCGGCACCGATTGCCCGGCTTCGACCCAGATGTACTCCCAGGCGAGACAGCCGGCCAGCGCGACGAGCGCGGCGGGGACGAGGATGCCCAATGAAAACCCGTTGGCCGAGGCCAGCCAGACGGAAACGAGCGGCGCCAGCCCGCCCATGCCGAGCGCGCCAATCCAGAACAGCCCTCGATACGGGCCGGACCGCACGGCCTTCACCGCGAGCTCGTGATGGATGGTCGGGCTTGGCGTCAGCAGATGCTCGAGGACAAGGAGACACAAGTGCGAGACCGACGCCAGCGCCAGCGCGAGCGCCAGCGCGCGGATCGTCGCCGGCTCGCCGCTGATGAAGAACGAGACGACGAGCAGCGCCGCGCTGCCTTCGGCAACGGCCTGGGCCACGAGGTCGATCGTCCCATGCGGGCCCTGCCAGAGATCGCGCGCGAGACCCTGCGCGAAGAGGAACCCGGTGTACGCCGTGGCCGCGAGCGCCACGACGAACGCGAACGGTGCCAGCATCGAGACCGCCGCGGTCTGTCCGTTCAGGTGGAGCAGGATCCAGGTCGTCGCGATCGCGGCGTGACCGGTGAGTAGAAACGCGCCGCGCGCGAGCCACGACGACCAGTTCGGCCGCGTGAGAATCATCAGGAACCGCTGCGGCTGCTCGAGATCGATGATCAGCACGACCGCGGTCACGAGCGCGAACACCGCCGAGACGATCGGCCCCGCGAGGCCGACGAGCGTCGACCGGTCGCCCATCATCCAGAGGAGCGCGGTCAGGAGCATCGCGCCCGTCGAGATGCCCTTGGTCAGAAGATAGATGACGAGATCGATCCCCCACGCCTTCCGGTGCGGCACGTCATAGTCGACGCGCGGGTCGCCCGGACGCGAGACATCCGGCGTCGCCGCCCCGAGCGGGCGCAGCTCCACCCGCCCCTCCTTGAACATGAACGGCCGGGTCGCCAGTTCGGGTCGCATCGTGGCCTCGTCGGCGCCGAGGTAGAAGACCTTCGGCCCCGTGCCCTTTTCGGGCTTGCGTACCATGAACGACTCGCGCTGCACGATTTGCGAGACCCGGCTCTCCGGATCGTCCATGTCGCCGAAGATACGGCAGTCGGTCGGACAGACGCTCACGCAGGCCGGCTGCAGCTCGTTCTCGACGCGGTTCGCGCAGAAGTTGCACTTCTCGGCGGTCCGCGTGTTCGGGTCGATGAAGAGCTGATCGTACGGGCATGCGGCCATGCAGGCCCGGCAGCCGATGCACACCTCGCCGTTCAGATCGACGATGCCGTCGGGGCGCTTGTAGAGCGCGTTGGTCGGACAGATCTCGAGGCAGGGCGCGTCCTCGCACTGGTTGCAAAGAACCGGGAGGAACAGCCGCTGTGTGTCGGGGAACGTGCCTTTCTCGACCGTCTTGACCCAGCAGCGGTTGACGCCGACCGGGATGTCATGTTCCGCCTTGCAGGCAATCGTGCACGCATGGCATCCGATGCACTTCTTCAGATCAATGACAAACCCGTAGTTCGGCACCAACGGGGACTATAGACGAAATCACAAGAGGGGGAAAACCGGAACCGGCTCGAGGCTCGAGGCTCGAGGCTTTGGGGCATGTATCCGAATTGCCAGCGGGTGTATCGCACCGTCCCCCTCGCCGCAAGCCACAAGCCACAAGCCTCAAGCCCCGCGCATCTCCTATCAGGCGCGCACCGTCACCCAGCCGTACATGCCCACGTTGAAGTGCGGCAGGAACGTGCAGATCACGAGGAACTTGCCCGACGTCTTGAACGTGTACGTGAGCGTCAACGAGCCGCCCGCGCACGCTTGCGTGCCGACCACCGCCTCGCGGTTCTGCGGGTCGTTGATCAGTGGGACCGGCGGACAGCCGCGTCCACCTGCCGTGAGGAAGGCGGCCGATGTCCGGATGTCGCCCGGCTCGACGCCAGGCTTGTAGATCGCCACTTGATGGACGCCGCCCGATCCCATCTTGAACGTCACCGTGCCGCCGACATCGATGACGACGTTCCGCGGAATGAGATTGTCGCGCGCGTTGCCGGACGCGTCGTGTCCGGATGGGTGCGGAAAGGGCGAGCCGACGCTGTCATTGCCGAACAGGATCGTCGCCGAACTCGGCGAGTTGCCGCCACCTTGCGACGTGATCGATCCGGTGGGCGCATTGGGGATCGAGGGGAGCGTTCCCTGCTGCGCGCAGGTGGCCGCAAGAAACGCGCCCACCAGGAGAAAGCCGAGCATGACTTTCTTCATTGAATGACCTCCGAAAGGTTCTGTGTGAGATTTCGACGTAAGCGCGTCAGTCTGTGCCTCGCACCATGGCGATACAAGCCCCGAAAGGTGCGTTCACTCCATCGAGATGAAGGCGTGGAGGGCGCGATCACGTTCCTGTCGCGCGGTCAGCGGGAAGGTCTCCAGCACGGCGTGAAAAGTCTGTCGGTCGAGTGCATAAAGTCGCGCGACCGCCGCCTGCAGTGCGGCGTGAGCCGCCGTGTCGCCGGCATTGCGTGCAATCCGGTGCGCAAGCAGCGCGATTCGCCGCTGCGACCCGTCGCCGGTCCACGCCGGCACCGGCAGGCTCTCGACCAGGCTCGTCGTCACGTGGCCGCCCATGAGCATTCGCACGACGGCGTTCAGCACGTACGAATTGAACAGCGCGCACAGGAAGTGCTGACGAACGAGCGGCAGCGGCGTGCGAAGACAGAGGAGCGTGTGCGTCGTGACGACGTGGGCCGGCACGATCGCGGCAATGAGCGACAGACGATTCGAGACGCTCGAGACATCTCGATACGCCAGCCGCGCACGCTCGAAGCCGAGGCCCGGAAGCCGGGCGCGCGCGCGATCGCGCGAGATCTTCTGCACCTGACCGCCGACGGATGCGACGAACGGCGCGATGTGTTTGCCTTCGATCACCGGCAGGCCCCTGGTTCCGAATGACGCACGGTCCTCGGTCGCGTTCAGCTCGCGCCCGAACCGCGCGCACCAGCCGGTCGCGGCGCCGAGCGCCGGGAAGCGTTCCGAGACGTCGCGCAGGAACGCGAGGTGACGCGCGTCGCGCGCGTCGGGAATCCGTCGTGCCGCCCCGCCGACCTTCGTGATGAGACTCGTCGTCAGACACACCGGATACGCAGTCGCGTCGAACGAGTTCTCTCGCGCGGGCAGGTTCTCGATCTCGTCGACGCTGCGGACTCCGAATCGCGCGCGAATTTCTCCAGTCGCTCCGCCCGGGCTCGCGACGAGCACGAGAAACCGGAGGCCGCGATGCACCGGGAAAATCGCGCCCGAGTTGTCGAGGCCGACGATGGTGTGCACCCGCGACCGATCCAGCAGCTTCTCGCGCAGCCTCGACGCCCCATCGTCGGCAGCGAGGCCCCACGGGAAGATCATCCCGACGCGCCCAGCCGAGTGAGCGAGCGAAAGTGCGCGATCCAGGAACGGCTGGTACAGATTGAGGTGTCCGTGCCCGCAGGACGGATAGAGGCCCGATTCCCGGACGAATCTCACAAGCGGTCCCGCTTCGTCGCGCGCGTCGGCGCCGGCATCCTTTCTCAGCATTTCCCATGGCGGATTACCGATGACGGCGTCGAAGCCGGCGGCACACCTGGGCAGGCCGGTTTCGTCGTAGAACACGTCGGCAAACTCGAGCGGCCAGTGAAAGAAGCGCTGCCGCGCGCTCACCGACTGGGCGACGTGGGTCCAGGCGGCGAGTTGCGAGGCTGCGAGCGTCTTGTCCCGTTTCAGCAGCGCGTCAATCGCCGCCCTGAGCTCGGCAGGCGACGGCGGCGCATTGCCGGGCCAGAACCACCGCGCACACCAGAGACTGCACGCGAGCCGCCACGGCTCGAGCGGCGATCCGCTGCCCGACAACTGGCTCCAGATCGCTTCTTTGGCGCGAACGTCGCGCACCGTGTCGTCCCCACGATGCGCGAGCTCGCCAAGCGGCCGCTGCACCTGACGCATCGTCTGTTCCAGGTCATCGAGTGCGTGAAACGGCAGCCGCGGATCCGTTCGCGCTCGCCCCCGGCCTGGCCGGCCGACTCGGGCCAGGTCGTCGGGAAACGCGCCGAGGAGACTGTTGCCGACGCGCAGCCGATGGTCGAGAAACCCGAGCGGTTTGCCTTGCGCGAGCGTTGCGAGCCAGAGCGACAGCCGCGCGAGCTGCACGGCCAGGGGATTTGCGTCGACGCCAGCCAGGCAGCGCTCCGCGACGAGGCGCCGAATAGCGGCGCGCTCATCCGCGTCGAAATCCGCGGACGCCGCGTGTCCGTCTTCAATGAGGGCACGCTCGTACGCGCCTGCGAGAAAGCGGCACGCCGCGACGAGAAACGCTCCGCTGCCCATCGCCGGATCGACCACTCTCAAGGCGAGTATCTGTTCCGGCGAGGCGCCGGCGACGAGCGGCGCCAGCGTGCGCCGGACGACGAATTCGGCGAGTGGCTGTGGCGTGTAGAACGTCCCGCTCTCTTTGCGGCGTTGACTGTGCCGCAGGCGGCTGGGCGCGGCTCTCATGCGCCCCAAGAGGACGGCTGGATCGAGATCGAGGACGCGCTCGTAGACCGCGCCGAGCTGTTCGACGCCGAGATCCGCGTACGCGATTTCCTGCCGGCCGCCATTGCCAGGACGCGAAGCCAACGACAACAGGGCGCGCCCGATTGCGTCATCCCTCGTCTTCGACGCTCGGGTTGGCAGACGAGTTGAACGATGCGCCTCGAGCGTGGGTGCGGCCGCGCGCGCGAACAAGCGTCCGTTGAACGGCCGGACGATCAGGTCGTCGGTGTGACAGCCGGCACGAGACAGCCGCGTGATCGCCGCCAGCCCCTCCCAGAGCCCCGTCCGCGGCAGGCCATTCAGTGCGGCACGGCTCAGCGCGGCAATCGAATACGCCGGACCATACGCCGGGTGCGCTCGCGGCACGAGGTCGCGCGATTCAGCGAACAGCAGAAAGAGCACGCGGTAGACGAGAGTGAGCGCTTCGTCGAACTCCGCGAGACCGACAGCCGAGGCGCGCGGCCGAGCCAACGCACTTCCCAGCGCGCCGAGCGCCTCGACGACGCCGTGCTGGAGATCGGCGCCTACCCGATCCTGAAACGTGATTCCACGAGTCACGAGTTGTTCGAGCCAACCTGGCTGACCCTCGATCAGTGGCTTCTCGAAGGCTGACGCTCGGCAAATCGTCCTGAAGCGTGAAAAGCTGCGAACGTCGAGCGCGTCCGGCAGCCGGAAATCCACACTTCGCCGCACGCCGTACCCACGCGTCGGAACGACCGAGACGAACGGCGGCGCGATGACGATCGTCCAGTCGCTGCCAATGCGACGGGCGAGGTCCGCGAGCTCCCGCCACGCGGCGGACGGACGCGACGCCCACGGCAGCACCATCAGGCTGACGGTCGCGCCGCCAGCGGTTTCGAGGCGCGCGATGGCGTGCGAGCGATCGAACTCGGCATCCCGCGCGCGGAACCCGGCCAGCCCGGCGAGCGGCATCGCCACGAGGTCGAACAGCGCCCGGATGCCGGTGGCCGGCCCGCATGTCGCGGCAACTCGATTCCACCAGCCGTGGAACTGCCGTCGCTGCCGTTCCAGGTCGGGAAGCGCGGCGTGCCAGTGCGCTTCCTCGAGGCCATGAGACAGGAATTGCGTGGGAAAGAGTGTCCCGCCGACACCGGGGAGCACCGTCATCGGTCGGCGATGAACGCCAGCTCCAGCGCCGGCCGGCCGACTGTTATTTCAGTCTGCCGTTCCCGGTCCGCCCGACGGTCATCCACCCCTTGCTGGACCGCGTCCGCGTCGCTTCGCGCCCTGTCCAGGGCTCGAAGCTCTCGCCGATCGAACAAGCCTGGTTGGACTTCCGCGGGGACGAGGCTCGTCAGAACTCTCGAGGCCAGCGCGGCATCCAGGCGAAGATCGGCGTCGAGCTGGCGGCGCAGACGCCGCGCGAGCCGCCTCGCACGCGCCGCGAGTGCACGGGCGGCCGTGCTGCGGGCCGCGTCGATCAGCGCTCGGTCTCGAAGAAGTCCGCGAGCGTCGAATCGCCGCAACTCGCGACGCGAGTCGGCTCTGATGGCGACCACGTGACGCTCGACAACCGCACCGGATCCGTCGATCAGCGGAACGGAGAACACGAGCAGCACACCGGCACTCGCGGCCGCCCGGATCGCTGGAAGCCGATCGATCGCGGTCCAGAACGTCCCAGGTGACTCAATTTCCGGCGCGCGCCATCGTCGCGCCAGGGTCCTGCGCGAGATCAATCCTCGCGCGAGCGCGCGGGCAGGACGCGCCCACGACCTGCAGATCGTGAGCGCTGGCCGGGACGCCGCCGGTGGATCGATCGCGATGTCCTCGAAAAGCGCCCCGCCGATATCCGTTGTCTCCGGAAACACGCCGCGCAGGACGTCCTCGCCGACGGCTCGACGCGCGATCAGCGCGCGGGTCGCAAGGCGCGTGAGCAGACCCGATTCGAACTCGTGTCTGGCGACCATCATCGTGAAGTGCACCGGTCTCGACTGGCCGATCCGATCCACTCGTCCGCAACGCTGCTCCAGTTTCAGAGGGTTCCAGGGCAGCTCGAGGGTGACGACCCATCGCGCGCGGTCCTGCAGATTCAAGCCCTGCCCGCCGACGTCGGTTGCCAGAAGCACGCTGGCCGTGCCCTTCAGAAACCGATCGAGCTGCTGGCGGCGCTCGAGGGGCGTCAACCCGCCGTGCAGTTCGGCGATCGGCGACCCGACCTGAACGCGGCGCCGCAGGACCTCGAGCGAGTGCCGGAACTCCGTGAAAATGACGACGGGCTCACGGGCCCTGGCGACGAGCGCTGTCACGCGTGTCACCTTGGTCTCGAATCGCTCTGCGGTCTCTGCCAGGGCGCGCAATCGCCGCAACCACGATCGCTCCTGAGCCGACTGCAAGCCGAAGTCTCCCGTGAGCGATGCACGGTCGCCGTCGTCGAGCTCGTCGGACTCGTCGTCGAACACCAGCCTCGGCTGGAGCCACTCGAAGTCTCCGGCGCGCTGTCCGTCGCCGAGCCACGCCAGCCGCCTGTCGAGCGAGATGCGCAGCGCGCGCATCGTCGACAGCGCGCGTTTACGAAAAACGGACAGCAGGAGAATGGCGGCATCGCGGTGATCACGACCCGCGGCATGAAGCGCGGCCGACTCGAACTCGCGGAGCGCGCGCAGGACGTCCGTTTCAGCCGGCGAGAGTGCGACGCGGTGCCAGCGCGCGCGTCGAGGCAGATCGAACCCGACGCCGGCGCGGGTTCGACGAAAGACAACGGGCGAGTCTTCGACGCCGTTCAGGGCTCCGAGATCGATGAGCCTCGTGAACCGCGTCTCGTCGCCGTCGTGCGGCGTGGCGCTGAGCAGCAGCACCTGCCGCGCCCGGCGCGCCAGTTCGGCGCAGGCGTCGTGACGGTCGGACTCTCCGCACGCGATGTGCGCTTCGTCGACCACCAGCAGGTGCCACGGATCGAGCGGCAGCGCGTCCATCACGTGCTGCTGTTTGATGTAATCGAATGAGGCGATCCAGACACCCGGCCGGCGCCAGGGATTCTCGCCGCGCCCGCCGTGGCGAGCGAGAGCGTCGAGCGCATCGCGATCGGCGGGGCGGCAGTCGAGACGAAATCTGCGGCTCAACTCGTCGATCCACTGATCCCGCAGCGCCGCGGGAACCACAATCAGCGTCCGGGTCAACCCCGATCGCCGATGGATCTCGGCGATGGCCAGGCCCGCCTGAATCGTCTTGCCGAGCCCAACGGCGTCGGCGAGGAGCACCCGGCGAGCGCCGTTGACGATCGCCAGTGCCGCCTCGAGCTGATACGGAAAGATCTCGATGCCGGCGTCCAACGCGCTCGCGATCGTCGGCCACGAGTACGACCGCGCGGCGAGATGGGCGAGTCGCGCGGCTCCGTTGGACGCGCCTGCATGTCGCGGCCGTTCCGCGCGCTCGATCGTCGTGGGACGATCGAACGGGGCGAGAAACGTCAGGCGTCCATCCCGGTTTCTGACATCGAGCCGGACGACGTTGCGGTCGCGGCGGGCGCGCTCGACGAACCAGCGGCGCTGCCGGATCCACACCACCTCGCCCGGTACCGGCATGGCGATGTGCATTTCTTGCCAACTCCCTGCGCGCGTGTGTTTGCAGAAATTGCAACGGCGCGTTGAAAGACGCCGGAAAACCGGCGTTAGCTGGAGTTAGCAGGGCAAGCCGGATGCCAGGCAGGTCGCGTCTGGAGGCCGTTTCTTCGGTGTTCCTGTCTTCAGCCTTTGGCCTTACTCAAGCGCGACCAGCTTGCAGCAGGTCGCGCCGAGGTGCGAGTTGGTGTCGTCCCAGAATTCGGCCACGAGCGGGTGTTTCTCGAGCGCCGCCTGGACGATGGCCCGCTGGACGCCGCGGCCGCGGCCGTGGACGAGCCGAAGTTCCGACAGGCCCGCCTCGTGGGCCGCGCGCACGTATTCCTCGACCACCGACGGGATGTCGCGCGGCGCGAAGGTGTGCAGATCCAGCTCGGGCTCGATGGGGACTTCGTGAAACATGCGTATCTTGTTTATCTGGCCGAGGCGGTCGCGCGAAGGCGGAGCCTACACGGGCTGTCGATACTCCGCGGTGACCGTGGTGGTGATCCCGCCGCGCACCGAAAACGCTCCCGTCACCGTCATCTTGCGCGGATGGCATGCCGCGACGAGGTCGTCGAGGATCTTGTTGGTTGCTGCCTCGTAGAAGATTCCCTGGTTGCGGTAGTCGATCAAGTAGTACTTCAACGCCTTCAACTCGATGCACGCGCGGTCCGGCACATAGCGGATCGCAATCTCGCCGAAGTCGGGTAGTCCCGTCTTCGGACAGAGCGAGGTGAACTCCGGACAGCGGATCTCGATCTCGTAGTCACGCTCGGGCCGGGGATTGGGAAACGTCTCGAGTGTCGCGGCCATGATGGTCGATTTTAGGATCGATCGGTGCTTGACAAAGCTTGCGATCGTCGTGCTGCGATTGCGTCGCGCGCGAGAAGCACGGATCGCGCAAATCCGGCGGTAATTGACATTATTTCCGGCAGGGGGCTACGATACCGGCCACTTTTACAGATTGCCGTCGGACCGCCGGCGCGCCCGGTTCGAACGACAGACACCAGTCGCGCGCCCCAGCCAGGGAGAAGACAGCAATGGCAGACGCCCGGCGCATGGGCAAGATGGAGCTCTTCGCGCACTTCGCGGAAAAGTTCGACATGAAGAGGACCGCGGTGCGGGATCTCTTCGACGAACTGCTCCGCCTGTCCGAGAAGGAGCTGAAGCGGTCCGGTGAGTTCGTCCTTCCGGGGATGTGCAAGCTGGTCGTCCAGAAGCGAAAGGCGCGCGAGGGCCGCAACCCGGCTACTGGCGAGCCGATCAAGATTCCGGCAAAAACCGTCGTCAAGGCGCGCATCGCCAAACAGCTCAAAGACGCAGTTCTTCCGCGCAAGTAGGTCCACGCCAAGGGAGGCTGGAGGATTGAAGCCGGGAGGGTCCGCTTCCAGGACTTCGTGTCTTCCGGCCTTCACGTTCGCTCCGTTGTCCGCCCCGGCCGTTCGGCCTGACCCCGCAGTACACTTGTCCGATGCCAAGCTGGTCCGTCTTTTCAGGAGGTTTGGTTGGCTGAGCAGTTCGACGTCGTCGTCATCGGCTCGGGAACGGGAGGATACGTCGCCGCGATTCGCGCTGCGCAACTGGGCCTGAAAACCGCCGTCGTCGAGCGCCAACCTTCACTCGGCGGCACGTGCCTGAACTGGGGATGCATTCCGACGAAGGCGCTCCTCGAGCACGCCCACGCACTTAAAATCGCCCAGGACGCCGCCGACTGGGGCATCTCGTTTGGCGTCGCCGTCAAACCGTCGATCGACATGACGCGCGTGCACGCGCGCAAGGACAAGATCGTCACGGGCCTCACCAAGGGCGTCGAGTTCCTGTTCAAGAAAAACAAGATCGAATGGATCAAAGGCAGCGGCCGACTGGCCGGGTCCGGCAAGGTCGAGGTAACCGGCGATGCGCCGCGCACGCTCCTCGCGCGCGAGGTCATCGTCGCCACAGGATCGGCGCCGCGAAGCGTGCCGGGGATCACGATCGACAAGACGCACATCATCACGAGCGACGAGGCGATCCATCTCCCCGCCGTGCCGAAGTCGATCGCGATCATGGGGAGCGGCGCGGTCGGCGTCGAGTTCGCGTCGATCTTCCGGCGGTTCGGCAGCGAGGTCACCCTGATCGAGCTCCTGCCGCGCATCGTGCCGAACGAAGACGAGGCGATTTCGGCCGAGCTGGAAAAAGCGTTCAGGAAACGCGGCATCACGGTGCGCACCGGCGCGAAGGTTACGACCGCGACGGTCTCCGGGGACGTCGTGAAGCTCGATATGACGGCGGGCGGCAAGACGGAGTCGCTCTCGGTCGACAGACTTCTTGTCGCCACTGGCCGCGGGCCGGTCACCGACGGTCTCGGCGCCGAGGAAGCCGGACTGAAACTGGATCGCGGCTACATCAAGGTGGACGAGCTCTTCCGCACGAGCGTCGCGGGGATCTCGGCGATCGGCGACGTGATCGCATTGCCGGGCATCGCGCATCCACAGCTGGCGCACCTGTCGTCGGCTGAAGGCATCCTGCTCGCCGAACGGATCGCGGGGCAGGACGTGCGGCCGATCAACTACGACCAGGTGCCGTCCTGCACCTACTGCGAGCCGGAGATCGGCAGCATCGGCCTCACCGAACAGGAGGCCGTGAAGCGCGGATTCGATGTCCGCATTGGCGCGTTCCCGTTCGGGGTGCTCGGGCGGGCGAAAATGGCGGGCGAGACCGAAGGGTTCGTGAAGATCGTCGCCGAAAAACGGTACGACGAAGTGCTGGGCGTCCACATGATTGGCATGCGCGCGACCGAGCTCGTCGCCGAAGCCGCGGTCGCGCTCCGGCTCGAAACGACCGTCGAGGAGCTCATCCGCACGATCCATGCGCATCCGACCATGGCCGAGGCGGTTGGCGAGGCCGCGCACGCCGCGCATGGGACGGCCATTCATGTCTGAAGACGTGTAGAGGCTCAGCCGCCTACGCGCCGATGGCGCTCCGGCGGCCAAGAAGGCTCAAAGGCGCAAAGACGAAAAGGCGAAAAGGCCATGTCGACCAATGTGATGATGCCGCAGATGGGCGAGTCGATCGCCGAGGGCACGATCGTCCGATGGATCAAGAAAGTTGGCGAGCCGATCGACAAGGACGAGCCGTTGTTCGAGATCTCGACCGACAAGGTGGACGCGGAGATTCCGTCGCCTGGCGCCGGCGTGCTGCTCGAGATCAAGGTCAAGGAAGGCGAGACCGTACCGGTCAACAGTGTCGTCGCCGTCATTGGCGGTGCCGGCGAAAAGGTGGCCGCGGCGGCGCCGGCCGCGAGCGCCCCGCCGTCACAAGCGTTGAGCGCGCCGGATGGATCGGCCGCCCCGCCGTCACAAGCGTTGAGCGCGCCGGATGGATCGGCCGCCCCACCGCCACAAGCGTCGAGCGCGCCGGACGGATCGGCCGCGCCTCCGCCGAATTCCGGACCCGCCGAGCCGATGGTTGCCGCTCGACCGGCGCCGACGGGACCCGAAACGCTGGCCGATCTTCGCCGTCAGCGCTCGTCGCCGCTCGTTCGCCGAATCGCGAAAGAGCACGGCATCGACATCAAGGAACTGAACGGCAGCGGGATCTCCGGCCGGGTGACGAAGAAGGACATCCTGTCCTACGTCGAGAGCGGCGCCCCGCGCGCGGCAAAATCACCGCAGCCGCCGGCGAAGCCGTTCGAGACCCCGCCTGCATTCAAACCGGGCGAGGACGTGCGCATCGAGAAGATGAGCGTGATGCGCAAGAAAATCGCCGAGCACATGGTGATGAGCGTCCACACGTCGCCGCACGTGTTCTCGGCGTACGAAGTGGATTTCAGCCGTGTCGAGAAGCTGCGCCAGGCGAAGAAAGCCGAGTACGAAGCCGCGGGCACGAAATTGACCTACACCGCGTTCATCGCGAAGGCGACGGTCGACACCATCCGGCAGTTCCCGTTCAGCAACGCCTCGCTCGACGGCGACAATATCGTCTACAAGCGCGACATCAATCTGGGCATCGCCGTGGCCCTGGAGACCGGCCTCATCGTGCCGGTCATCCGCAACGCCGACGAGCGCAGCATGCTGGGGATGTGCCGCGCGATCCAGGATCTCGCGCATCGCGCGCGCAATAAACAGCTCAAGCCGGAGGAAGTGCAGGGCGGGACGTTCACCATCACGAACCCCGGCATCTTCGGCGCGATCTTCGGGCTGCCGATCATCAGCCAGCCGCAGGTGGCGATTCTCGGCGTCGGGAGCGTGGACAAGCGAGTGGTCGTCGTGGACGACATGATCGCCATTCGACCGATGTGCTACCTCACGCTCGGCTTCGATCACCGGCTGATCGACGGCGCCGATGCCGGCCGGTTCCTGCAGGCGCTGAAGGATCGCCTGCAGGGCTTCGACGAATCATGGGTGTGACGCCCGCCGAGGCCGACTCGCCGGCGCGCTTGGGCCGGACGCTGTCCGTCCGCCGGCTCGGCCGCGTGGAATACGCCGACGGGATCGAGCTTCAGAAACAACTCGTCGAAGAAAGACGTGCGGGACGGATTGACGACACGCTCCTGCTGCTCGAGCACCCGCCGGTGATCACCCTTGGCGTGAAGTCACGCGGCAAGCCAACCAACATCGTCGCCTCATCCGAGCAACTGGCTGCGGCTGGCGTCGCCGTGTTCGACACGGGCCGCGGCGGCGACGTCACGTATCACGGGCCCGGTCAGCTCGTCGGGTATCCGATCTTCGATCTGAGGCCGGATCGTTGTGACGTACATCGGTACGTTCGCGACATCGAGGCAGCCCTCATCCAGGCCGCCGGCGCGTTCGGCGTGACCGGTGTGCGCGTCCCGGGACTCACGGGTGTCTGGGTGGGGCCGTCCGGACGCGAAGAGAAACTCGCCGCCATCGGCGTTCGCATCAGCCGGTGGATCACGAGCCACGGGTTCGCCCTGAACGTCTCGCCCGACCTGCGCCACTTCGGCTTGATCGTCCCGTGCGGAATCGCCGACCGCGGCACGACCTCGCTCGAACGCCTCCTCGGCCGCCCGGTGCCGATGGATGACGTTCACGAGGCGGTCATCAAGGGGTTCGAGACGACATTCGCTCTCCGAGCTCGTTGACGAGCTGCGTCCGCTCCTGCGGGCTGAGCGACGGCACGATCCGTTGAAGCACGCGGCCGTGGCCGAGCCGGACCGGGAGCATCGCGGCGACTCGTCGAGCGCCGAGTTCGCCATCGAGGATCGTCAGCGCCTGATGCAGCCGGCGCGATCCCATCACGAGCCCCTCGACGATTAAGGCGGTCGGGGCCGCGATCGTCTGGGCGGCCGGCGGCCAGAGCTTCTTGAGCGATTGCGAGATGGCCATCAGCCGGTGCGCCGGCACGCGGTCGGTGACGAGCGCGCCGTCCACCGTAGCGGATGACCAGCCGATGACGAACTCCGGTGGCCGCCCCGTGACCGCGAGATCGACGCCGTTGACGCCGAGCTCCACGCTCACGACCGCGCGCAGCGCGGCGACCAGACCTGACGGAGCGGTACCCACGAGCCGGTCCGCGGGGACTGTCAGCTCGACGTGCGACGTCTCCATCAACCAGGTTTGATTCGGGCCGGCAAAGACGAACGCCGCGGTGGTGCCCGCGCGAACCAGCTGCTGCACGCGCGCGAGTCCCTTGTCGCCCTGCCATTCGCCGCCGGTGACCTCGTCGGCGAACACGATGGCTTCGGCGCCTGTGGCGGCGAGTGGATCCTCGCCAGCGACCAGTCTCGTGTCGTAGCGGCCAATCGGGCCCGACTGCATGATGTCGAGCGCCTTGCCGGCCGCGACACTGCCGGCGCTGTCGATCAGCCGGATCTCGCGGCAGCGGCCGCGCTCCGCGAGCTTGTGTGCGATGGCCGCGCCTATCGGACCGGCGCCGAGGATCGCAACGACTGACATGCGTGAGTATTCTAAAGCGGAGGTGATCATGCGTGCGATAGTGACCGGCGGCTCACGCGGCATCGGCTTGGCGATCGCGAAGGCGGTGCTGGCCCAGGGCGGCCGCGTGATGATTACCGGCCTCGACAAGAACAGGCTCAATCACGCGGTCCAGACGCTCGCGCAGGGCGGAGACGCCGCGCGAGTCGACGGCGCGGCGGTGGACGTGCGCGACCGGGCCGCGGTGGAGAAGCTCATCGGAGATACGGAGCGACTGTTCGGCGGGCTCGACCTGCTCGTGAACAACGCCGGCGTCGGCGCCTTCGAGAACGTCGCGTCGATGAGCGACGATGATTGGGCGCGCGTAATCGAGACGAACCTCACCGGGGTCTTTTTCTGTACTCGCGCGGCCATTCCGGTGCTGCGCAAGTCCGGCGCCGGCTGGATCATCAACATCGCGAGCCTGGCCGGCCGCAACTATTTCCCCGGCGGCGCCGCCTACTGCGCGTCGAAAGCGGGCCTCATCGCGTTCAGCGAGGCCGTGATGCAGGAAGTCCGTTACGACAACATCCGCGTGAGCGTCGTCATGCCCGGCTCCGTCGCGACCGAGTTCTCCGGTCCGTCGACGTCGGACGAGGACTCGTGGAAGCTGTCGCCCGACGACGTCGCCGAGGTCGTGATGGACCTGGTGCGTCATCCGGGGCGGAGCTTGCCGAGCAGAGTCGAGATCAGGCCGTCGAAGCCGAAAAAAGGCTGAAAGGCGGAAAGCCACAAAGCCTCAAAGGCGAAAAGGGCCCCAATTTCTAGCCGGGTCCCACCGGCCCGACCGGCTGCTCAGGTGTCGTCTCTTTTGGAAGAGCGCCTGGCTCCTTGAACAACGGTCGCGCGAAGACATACCAAATCGTTGCGGGAATCCAGAGCGCGAAGCCGATGACGGCAGCCAGCATCCGTGGATCGAGACCACCCTGGTCGAGCGCGACGGCGCTGCCGTAAGTCATAACAGATTGCACGACCGCGATCGCCATCAACTCGGCGGCGAACACGCGGCCCCGGAAGGCATCAGGTACCGCAATCTGGAGCAGGACGTTGCTCGAGACCCACAGAATCGATCCGAAGGAGTGAGCCAGGACGACCATGCCGGCTGCGAACCAAATTGACGGCGCCAGACCCAGCAGCGCGTAGCAAATACCTGCCACGAAATATGACGGACCGATAACGCGGGTCAACCGGCCGGCGGACGCGTGCGCGAGCGCGGTGACCGTGAACGATCCAATGGTCGCGCCGATGCCGCGGGCCGCATAAAGGACGCCAATGCCGGCGTCCGAGCTGCCGCCGAGGCGAAAGACGCGGTCGCCGAATACGGTGAGCAGCAGCAGACCGCCGCCCACGATCGCCCAGCCGCCTTTCACGAGCGCGATCCATGCGACGGGCGGGTGGCCGCGCATGTAGCGCAGCCCGTCGACGAGTCCGTGCCATCCGGCCGCGGCGAGGCCCGTCTCCCGCTTCGGCACGCGCATCGCCCAGAGGCACACGGCCGAGAGAAAGAACGAAAGCGAGTTAAGGACGAACGCGGTGTCACGTCCGAAAAACGTGGCGGCCGCGCCCCCGAGCGCCGCGCCCAACGTGAGCGTGGCCGACCAGGTACCGGTGGAGACGGCGTTGGCGACCACCAGGTCCCGCCTCTGCACGATGTTCGGGATCGTCGCGGATCGCGCCGGCTCGAAGAACCCGCTCGCGCCGACGGTCACCGCCGTCACGACATACGCGAGCCAGACCATGGACGGCGACCGGACGAGCAGCAGGCCGAGGATCACCATGCCGCGAACGAGATCGGCGGCAATCATGATCCGCCGGCGATCGAAGCGGTCGGCGACGAGTCCGGCCGTCGGTCCGACGAGGCCGATTGGCAGCAGCTGCATCACCATCAGCAGTGCGACCGAGGACGCCGAGCCGACCAGCTCGAACAGCAACGCGTAGAGCGCGACGTAGTTGAACCAGTCGCCGAGCTGACTGACGGTCTGTCCGAGCCAGAGCAGGCGGAAATTCCGGTTCTCCCGGAGCAGCCGCAGGATCGCCGTCACGACAACACGCGCGCGATCACGTGTGCGTCGACGTTGCGGCCCGACAGGATGACGCCGACGTTCCGCCCCTGGAGATCCAGATCTCCTGCGCAGATCGCCGCGACGGCCGTGGCCGACGCGCCCTCGGCGACGAGCCGCTCTTTCAGAATCAGGTCGCGCATGGCCTGCGCGATGTCGGATTCTTCGACGAGCATCACTCGATCGACGAGGTCGCGGACGATGCCGAACGTCTGGCTGTCGGCGTCCATGTTTCCGGCGAGCCCATCGGCCAGCGTGTCATGCACGTCGACGGTGACGGGCCGGCCGGCGGCGAGCGCCGCCGTGAAGACCGGCGACGCGGCGGCCTCGGTGCCGACCATCAGCGCATTGCGGATGCGCGCGCGCGCGACGATCGCCGTGCCGGACAGCAGGCCGCCGCCCCCGAGCGGGACGATCAATGTGTCGATCTCCGGCCGCTCGTCGAGCATCTCGAGCGCGACGGTGCCGGCGCCCGCGATCACATCGGCGTCGTTGTAGGGCGAAAGATAGATCGCGCCGTCGCGCTCCGCTTCCTCGTGCGCGCGCGCTTCGGCCGCGTCGTACGTCGGCGCGTCGACGATCTCGGCGCCGAGGCGGGCGATCGCCCGCCGTTTGGCGTCAGGGGCGGTCGCGGGCAGGTGGACACGTGCCCGGATCCCGAGGGTGGACGCCGCGAGCGCGACCGCCTGCCCGTGGTTGCCTGCCGACGCCGTCGTGACAATCGTCACGTCGGGACGCGCCGCTTTGAGCCGCGCGAGCGCATTCGTCGCGCCGCGAATCTTGTACGACCCGGTCGCCTGAACCGTCTCGAGCTTCAGCCAGACGGACGCGCGCGTCAGGTCGGACAGCCACGCCGACGGCACGAGCGGGGTCCGCCACGCGGTGCGTCGGATGCGATCTGCGGCAGCTTGAATGTCGGTGATCGTCAAAGGGGGACGGGGTTTGCTGTGGAAGAAGGGGACGGGGGTTTGTTGTGGAAAACTCCAGGGACATTATCATTGCGGAGTTCCAGACTTTGCGGAGTCCCAGGAGTTTTCCACAACCAACCCCCGTCCCCGTGACATTCCTGACTGCCGCCTCGCCGCCGTTCTACAAGAATGGATACCTCGTCTGGTGTGACGAGACGCGGGAAGCGGTCCTGATCGATCCCGGCGACGAAGTGGACGAGCTCCTCGCGGCCGTCGCCGCCCGTCGGTTGTCAGTCACGGCGATTCTTCTGACGCACGCGCACCTCGATCACGTCACCGGAGTCGGACCAGCAAAGACGGCGCTCCGCGTGCCGGTCTGGCTCCACCGCGACGACCTGTTTCTCTACGACCGGACAGTCGAACAGGGCCGTATGTTCGGCATCGACGTCGTCCAGCCGCCGCCGATCGATTCGTTCTACGAGCCGGGCAAATCGTTCTCCTTCGGACGCGAGGTCGCCGACATCCTGCACACGCCGGGTCACTGTCCGGGCGGCGTGTGTCTCGCGATCGGGCGGCCCGACGCCACAGCACGCGAGCTGTTCGTGGGAGACACGCTTTTCGCCGGGTCGATTGGCCGCACGGATTTGCCCGGCGGCAACTTCGAGACATTGATGCGATCGATCCGAGAAGTGCTGTTCGCGTTTCCCGACGAGACCGTCGTCCACTCCGGCCACGGACCCGATACGACCATCGGCGTCGAGCGGCGGACGAATCCATTCCTGAATGGTTGACGTTGGCCATCGTCCCGGTCAACGCCGCTGGCGCACCATCGCCGGCGCCCTGGTGATCCTCCTCGGGGCGCGCGCCTTCTATCTGTTCGTTCAGCACCTTCGCGGCGTGTCGTTGAGATATCACGCCGAAGCCGCAGCCGTGTGGTTCGTTCTGGCTGGCGTGCTGCTCGTCCTTTCGTTGACCCGGGATCGCGAGCAGGGGCCGCAGGTCGATCAGCCGTCCCTTGCCCTTCCTGCAACCGCGCTGTGGTTCGCGTTCGTCCTGACGGCGTTCACGCTGTACTGGCCGACAGTGGGTATCGGACTGCTTTCGGACGATTTCCTGCTCTGGGATCGTGCGGAGAGCTGGAACCTGAGCCCGGTCTCGTCGGGCTTGTTTCGCCCGTTGCCGCTTCTCGTCTGGGCGATGCTCATCAACGCCGGGGCCACCGCCGTCGCCCTGCACATGTTCAACATCCTGCTGCACGGCACCAACGCGTATCTGACCACTCGGTTGTGCGCAGGTTGGCTGGGCGCCGGAACGGCGACAACGCTTGAGCCGTTCTCATTTCCGCGTAGAGCAAAACAGGCAAGTATCGCGGGACATTCGGCCCAATTCCTGCAACCAGCTCGCTACAGGAGAATGAGAACGGCTCTTGCCGGGGCGTTGATGCTTGCGTTGCCCCTGGCCTCCGAGCCCGTCAGCTGGGCGTCAGGCGTCTTCGACCTGTCGATGACCGCCCTGGCGCTGCTGTTCGTCATTCGCGGCCGGATGTACGACGATCGCGTGACGCTGACGCAACGCGTGGTGTTCGTCGTCATTGGAGTCTGCGCCATGGGCGCCAAGGAAACGGGCGTCATGGCTTGTCTGCTCGTGCTGATCGATGCCTGGATTCGCCGCAAGCTTGACCGGCGGCTCCTCACGGACGCGGTTGTCGTCCTGGCGATTGCCGCCTCCTTCAGTGCGATTCGGATTCTGGGCGCGTTCGGGTTCAAATCGCCGTCGCTGACTAGGTACCGCGTTCAGCGGTCGCTGTTCGAAACCTTTGGTGGCCTGTCCGTGCCGTTCCACGCCGACGTCGTCCAGCAGCTGTCGTGGCTGACGATGATTGCCGTGCTCATCGTGATCGCCCTTTTCGTCTGGTACTTCGTCGCGGCCGGCAGCCGATCGGATCGATTTGTCTTCGGCGGCGCCGCCTGGATTGCGATCTCGGTGCTGCCGGTGTTTCTGTTCGTCTCCGTCGGACAGGATTTGCAGGGCGCAAGGTTTCTGTACCTGGCGGGACCGGCGTGGTCGTCGCTCGTTGCCGGTCTTGCGATCTCGAGCAGAGGCGTGGCACGCCGGGTCACCGTCGTCGCCATCATCGTCCTGGCAGCGCTTTGGGCCGTCGCCGTTCGGGTGCATCTGGCGCCGTGGAGCGAGGCTGCGAGCCTCCGGGATCGGGTCCTGGAAGCCGCCAGAACGGATCAGCAAATACAGCGGTGCCGAACGGTTGCCCTGAAAAAGCTGCCGGACAATATTCGTGGCGCGTATGTCCTTCGAAACGGCGCGCCCGAAGCACTCCTGCGTGAAGCTGGTCTGCGGGTAATGGACGACGCGACGCCGCCGTGCCGGTTCGAGTGGAGCGAGCCGGCGCAGGCGTTTATTCGCGGGCCTGAATGACGAACTCGATGCGACCGACCTTCAACCGATCGCCGGCCTTGAGCACGCTTCGCTTGATCCTCCGGCCGTTGACGATCGTGCCATTGGTACTGTCCAGATCCTCGACGATGAGCTGATCGGATCGATCGGCAGTCAGACGGCAGTGCAGGCGTGAGACGAGCGCGGCGCTGACGATGAAGTCGGCGCGCGCGGTGCGGCCAAGGGTCTTCACGCTGCCGCGAGCAAGCCGCAGGGTGACCGGCTTGTCGCCGTTGCTTTTGAGAATCCAGCCCGGCATGTTTCGTTTCCTGGCGAAAAGTTCCGGGAGAGTGTATTCGAGGAGAGAACAATGCCGCCAGCCGGCCTGTCTCGATCGGTACTGCCGAAGTGGCTACGCTCGTACCGCTTCCCGGAGGCGCGGGTGGACGACGTCGCCCTCGTTCGTCACGAGAATCTCCTTCGTGATCTCGTCGTTCGGGTCGATCACGAGCTGCGGCGGGCCGGTCGGCTTGCCGTCGGGTCCCTTTTCGCGCTGCACGAGATGCTGGATGAGTGTGGTGACGTTGCGCGCGTACATCTGGCTCGCGTGATACGGCACGGTGGCCGGCAGATTTGTCGGCCCGATGATCGTCACGCCATGGCGGACGACGGTCTCGTCGGAGACCGTGAGCTCGCAGTTGCCGCCGGTCGCGGCCGCGAGATCGACAATGACGGACCCCGGCGGCATGACCTTGACCATTTCTTCCGTGATGAGGATCGGCGCGCGTTTGCCTGGAATCGCGGCCGTCGAGATCACGACGTCCGTCGCGGTGACTGTCTTCATCATCATCTCGCGCTGCCGCCGGTAGAACGCCTCGTCCTGGGCCTTGGCGTAGCCGCCGGCGTCCTGCGCGTCGCCGGCCTCGATCGGCAGCTCGACGAACCTCGCGCCCAGGCTCTGGATCTGTTCCTTCACGGCCGGCCGAACGTCGTAGGCCTCGACGCGCGCCCCGAGGCGGCGGGCGGTCGCAATCGCCTGCAGGCCGGCGACGCCCGCCCCAATGATGAACACGCGCGCGGCCGCCACGGTGCCCGCTGCCGTGTTCAGCATCGGGAACATGCGGGGCAGCGCGTCGGCCGCAATCAACACGGCTTTGTAGCCGGCAATCGTCGCCATCGACGACAGCGCGTCCATGCTCTGCGCGCGTGTGATGCGCGGGACGAGCTCCATGGCCATCAGGATTGCGCCGCGCCCGGCGACCGCCCGAGCGGCCTCGACCGCCGTCAGCGGCTCGGCAAAGCCGATGATGGCCTGACCACGTCGCATCAGCCCGACGTCAGCCGCGCCGCCCGCCGGATTTGCGCCGGGCGTGCGCACCTGGGCGACGAGATCGGCCTGAAACACTTCGGCTCGATCCGCGAACGCGACCTGGTTGCCGTACGATGAGTCTGGAAATCCGGCCGCGTCGCCGGCGCCCCGCTCGACGACGACGTCGATCCCGAGTTTTTTCAGGGCCGGAAGGACGGCAGGGACGATCGCGACGCGCCGCTCGCCCGGATAGGTCTCTTTCGGTACGCCGAGTTTCATTGCGCCAGAAGTTTAGTCGATTCCCGCGCATCTGTAGGGCGGGGCTTCAGCCCCGCCGTTCCGATCGCCGGCCCTGAAGGGCCGGCCTACACCTTTAAGAGCGACGCGCGGAGCCAGTCGACGATGGCCTGGCTGATCTCCGGCGAGACGGTCTTTGCTCCGAGTGAGGAGTACTCATCAACTTCGCCGGTGGTCGCCGGAACAAGAAGGTGATTGACGCCCGGCACGACCACTTTGCGCGTGTGCGTCGCCGGACTGTTCTTCCGGCCGCGGGAGAACGTCTCGAGCCGATCGGCATGCGCCGGAGGCACCTGCGTATCGAGCGTGCCCTGGACGATGAGGATCGGCTGATCCACTCTCTTCACGGCCGCGGACGGGTCGAAGAGCAGCCAGCTCTTGAACCAGGGGGTATCCGCTTGCTGGCGGAGGGCGGGCGGCACTGCCTCCCATCCGCGGCCCGTAGCCGCCGCGTCCATGATGCGAAGCTGCAGCGCCACCTTGGCCTTCTTGTCCTCGTCCGGTTCCTTGCTCAGCGCGAGCGCGTGCTGCTGCTGCTCGAGCGTGGTCTCGCGCCCGGTACCTCCCGGCGTGGCGACGAGTCCGATCGCCTTGATGCGCTTTTCACGATCGGCCGCGAGGAGCGCCACCGCACCGCCTTCGGAGTGGCCGACGACCGCGATTCGATCCGGATCGACGTCCTTCCGGCGGCGCAGAAAGTTGATCACGCTGATGACGTCGCCTGCGTAGTCGTCGAGCGTCGCGCTCTCGACGCGTCCGCCGCTGAGCCCGACGCCGCGCTTGTCGTACCGCACGACGAGAAACCCGGCGTCGGCCAGGGTGCCCGCGAGCTGGCCCAGGATGGGGATGCCGAACACGGTCTCGTCGCGATCCTGGCGGCCCGAGCCGGCGACGAGCACGACCGCGGGCGCCCTGCCGCCGGAGTTGGGGGCGTTCGGCCCGGCCGTGCTCACAGCAGGCTTGCTGACGGTGGCGCCGAGGTTGAAGCCGGTCGCCGGGATGAACACTTCCTCGTCGCCGGGCCGGCTGATCCGATCCTCACGCGCGAGGACGGCCGATAGATCGTCGCGAATGACCGTCACGGACGCGGCCGGGAGCATCAGTCGCGCGAATCGGTTGCGCGCGTCGATCCATATCTCGGCCTTGAGCGGTCCCGACGGATTCGCGAACGTCAGATCGAACTGACGCAGATCGATCCCGCCGTCGGCCGTGACCACGCGGCGCTGACCGATGGCGTCCACCGTCACGGTGACTTCGGCTTGCGGCGCGACGTACACCGGAAACGTCGCGCCCACGGCGGCCGACGCGAGCTGGGCCGCAAGCGCCTCGTACGCGCCGAAGAAGTTGTTGGGCAGCGCGATCGTCCGCGGCGACACCTTGTGCGTCACCGACACGCGCTGTCCGCCCTGGAGAATGTCGCTCGTCGCCGAGGTCGGCTGAAACACCGTCGAGAGCGTGATGAGCTGTCCGCGGAGCAGACCTTCGATCGCGAGTCTCTGCGGCTGCCAGTCCGGCGCGTACGTCGCCTCGAACCGGGTGGTCGTCAAATCGAGCGGCGGCGCGATCTGTCCCGTGGATGAGATCATCCAGCCGGTGTCGCTGCGGCTGATTTCGACCGTCTCGGTGCCGATCCTGAGGCCTTTGAACAGGACGACGAACCTGGAGGCGCTGACCGCCTGCTCCGCACGCGGCCCGGACGACGTCGCCGCAAGAACGCCAAACGTTGTGACACCGAGAAGGGCGACGCTAAGATGGCGAGCGAGACCCCGGATGACCGACATCGTCTCTCAGTATGGCATCACCGCCGAGGGCGCAGGTTGGGCCGAGACACCTGGGCGCGGCCGGCTTCGTTTCGAGGGGCGCGATCGCATCGCCTTTCTGCAGGCGCTCCTGAGCAACGACGTGGCGTCGCTCGAGCAGGGCCGCGGCGTGTATGCGGTGTATCTCACGCCGCAAGGCCGCATGCTGGCCGACCTGAAGCTCTACGACCGGGGAGAGTACCTGATCGCGGACGTGCCGGCGGGCGAGGCGGCGTCCCTCGCCGCGCGGCTGGATGGATTGATCTTCACCGAAGACGTGCGTGTGAGCAATGTCTCCGCGTCTGTCGGCCAGTTCACGGTTGTGGGCGACGGCGCCGATGTGGTGCTCGCTCGCGCGTTCGCCCTCGAGGTCGACGCCATTCGCGCGCTTCCCGTGCTCTCGCAGCTTCGTGCCGGCGACATCTTCATGGCGCGTACGGATGACGCTGACCTTCCCAGCTACGATGTGTTCGTCGATTCAGGTCACACCGCCGGCCGTCGTAAGGAAGTGATCTTTGGGCTCGAGGCGGCGGGTGCGGTGCGGGTGTCAGTCGAGCTGCTCGACGCTCTACGAATCGAGGCGGGTCGTCCGGCGTTCGGCCGGGACATGACGAACGAGACCATCCCGCTCGAGGCCGGACTGCTCGATCGGGCCATCAGCACGACCAAGGGCTGCTACGTCGGACAGGAAGTGATCGTGCGGGTGCTCCATCGCGGGGGAGGCCGTGTGGTGAAGCGGCTCGTGAAGCTCGTCTTTCCTCAAACGCTCGAAGATCGTCCCCAGGAAGGTGCGGTTTTGACTGACGGCGACCGGGAGGTAGGCCGACTGACCAGCGTCGCGTTTTCTCCAGCACGAAGCGGCTTCGTTGCGCTCGGCTACGTGCATCGTGACTCGTCAGAGCCTGGGCGCCACGTGACGGTCGCAGGTCCCGCCGGTACGCAGGCGGAGATCGTCGGATTCGCAGCCTGATCTCGCGGGATTTCGCCGCCACCACAAATCGCCAGCTGAGATCGGTCTCAAGTTTGGCCCGCGCGGACCGGGAACTTATAGTCAGACCTCCATGCGCAAGTGGCTCGAGCCGTTCTCACGTCCGCATGAAGGAAAGCCGGAGAGGATCTCGAGACACTCAGCCGAATGTCAACCGGTTGCCCGCCAGAGGAACGTGAGAACGGCTCTCGCGGCCGCACTGTGGCTCGCCATCACGATTCCCGGATCCGCGCAGACTCCGGCCATCCCCAAGACCATTCCCGAGATGTGGGGCGCGTGGTGCGCGCGCTGTCACGGCCAGGATGGCACGGGCAAAGTCAGCGAGCCCACGGTCACCGTCGAGCCGCTGGATTTCTCGGATTGCAGGATCGCGTCGGCTGAACCGGACGCCGACTGGGAAGTGGCGATCACGCATGGCGGTTCGGCCGTTGGTCTGTCGTCGCAGATGCCGGCGTTCGGCGACGTGCTGACGGCGGACCAGGTCCAGGGTTTCGTGCGGCACCTTCGCGGTTTCTGCAGCGAGAGGAACTGGCCGAGCGGCAACTTCAATCTGCCGCGTCCGATCTTTACCGAAAAGGCGTTTCCCGAGAACGAGTTCATCCTGCTGCCGGTGGCGGCACACGAGAAGAATCGTCCCAGCGCGTACACCGTTCGAGCCATCTACGAGCGCCGCATCGGTCGGCGGGCGCAGATTGAAGCTGTTCTGCCGATGGAGCGCGTGTACGTCGCCACGTTGGACGACCCGGAGGTCGGCGTGGGCGACGTCGAGCTGGGACTCAAGTACGCTCTCACCCCGCGGTCGGATCGATATCTTCTCAGCGCCGGGTTCGACTTCGTGTTCCCAACGGGCGCCGAGGCGCGGCTGGTGGGCGGCTTCCCGGCGGTGTACGAGCCGTATCTCGCAATCGGCACGGTCGTCGGCGGCACGTATCTGCAGGGGCAGTTCAAGGTCGAGATTCCTTCCACGGACTCGTTCCGGACCCGCGAGACGATCTACAACGCGTACGTCGGTCGCGATACGAGCGTGTTTCCGAATACGTGGACGGTCGGGCTCGAATTGAACGGCGAGAACAGGGAGCTCTGGCTCACGCCTCAGATCCGCAAAGGGCTGACGCGGACCGGGGCCCTCGGCGGCGCATTTGGCGTGCGCGTGCCGCTGACGGACCGCAACGAACACAGCATCGCCTTTGTGGGATATCTCCTATGGGAATACCTCGAGCCAGTCTTCTCACGGCGATAACGCTGGTCATGACCTCGGGGGGCTTCTTCACGAGTGAAGAAGCCTCGCAAGGTCTGACTGGATCGATCGCCGGCGTCGCCTCGACCAAGGAAGCGGCACCCAAGCCGATTCGCGTGACGATCGATCCGGCGGTCTGCGGTCAGTCACTGCCTGACGAGTCGATTCTCGCTGATGCGGCCGGGCATCTCGCGAACGTCATCGTGACGGTGGCGGGCGTGAAATCCGGCGCGCCGGCCGAGACCATCGTGAGCAACGAGAAGTGCGCGTTCGTGCCGCGCGTCTCCACGATGCGGCCGGGCGGCGCGCTCAAGATGACGAGCAAAGATCCGATGCTGCACACGATGCACGCGGCCGCGCCCGACGGCCGGGCGTTCTTCAACATCAGCATCCCGATGCCCAACGTCACGCTGTCCAGGCCGATCGACAAGGCCGGGCTCGCCACGCTCTCGTGCAGCACGCACACCTGGATGCGGGGGTATCTGCTCGTGACCGACGAACGGTCGGTCGTGACCGGCAAGGACGGCAAGTTCCAGATCGACGGCGTGCCGCCGGGCACGTACGACCTCCGCATCTGGCATGAGGCCCTCAAGGCGCCGCCCGCGAAAGTCGTGGTGAAGACTGGCGAGACGGCTGCGGTCGAGCTCACGCTAGCGAGATAAGGGCAAAGGGCAAAGGGCAGAGGGCAAAGGAGAGGTGAAAGGGGAAAGGAGAAAGGCGAAGGCCAATCGCCCTTGGCCCTTTTTCCCTCTTACCTCTCCTTTGCCCTTTGCCGTCTGCCCTTTGCCCTTGTCAAGGCGTTGATCACCTCACGATCGGCCTCCGGAAACGGCAACGTCCGCATCTCCTCGCGCGAGACCCAGCGCATTTCCTGATCGAGAAGCGGTCTCGGTTCGCCGAGGATCTCGCATCGGCGAAAGTGAAGGCGAACCGTACGCTCCGGGTACGCGTGCTCGGTGATGATCAACTCTGCGCCGATATGGGCTTCGACGCCCAGCTCCTCGCGGAGCTCGCGCGCGAGGCAGGCCTCGTGCGTCTCCCCCGGATTGCACTTGCCACCGGGGAATTCCCAGTAGCCGGAGAGATGCGAGCCGGCGAGTCGGCGGGTGACGAGGAACCGGCCGTCTCGCTCGATGACGGCCGCGAGGACCGGGATGGCCTCGCGCGTGTCAGGGCACACGGCGATCCTGCCGCTTCCGTCGTTCGCGGGTTGGCCGAGGGCGGAACGGGGAGACGCGGCACCTCGACGACAGCGGGCACTCGGGACACGCGGGCTTGCGCGCGCTGCAGACCGTCGCGCCGAAGTCCATCAGCGCCTGGTTGAAATCGAAGACGTGCCGGTGGGGCAGGACCGTCCGCGAGATCTCCCACAGCCGTTTTTCCATGGCGTGGCTGCGCGCGTCCCCGCGGCCGACGAAGACGCGATAGAGCACCCGGGCCACGTTGGTGTCGAGAATGGCCGCGCGCTTGCCGAACGCGAAGCTCATCACCGCGCCAGCCGTGTACGGACCGATGCCCTTGAACGACCGCAGCGTCGCCTCGTCTCCGGGCAGCGTGCCGTTGTGGTTGGCGACCGTCTCCCGTGCGATCGCGTGCAACCGCCGCGGCCGGATGTTGTAGCCGAGCGGATACCACGTGTGGACCACCTCGGGCTCCGGCGCCGCCGCGAGCGCGGTCAACGTTGGATACCGGTCGAGCCATTCGTGATATTTCGGCAGGACGCGGTCCACCTGCGTCTGCTGCAGCATGACTTCCGAGACCAGGATCTCGTAGGGGTCGCGCGTGCGCCGCCACGGCAGGTCGCGGCCGTTCTTGCGGTACCATGCCAGGATCCGTCGCCGGAACCACTGGCGGGCGGGAGGAGAGATCATCGGCGGGGTAGTGTAATGCGCATCTACACCAAGACCGGCGACGCGGGGGAGACCGCGCTGTTCGACGGCACGCGGGTGTCCAAAGCCGACCCGCGGGTGGACGCGTACGGCGACGTCGACGAACTGAGCGCGTACCTCGGCGTGGCGCGTGCCGAGGGCGTCGCGCCCGACATCGGCGATCACCTCGTCCAGATCCAGCGCGATCTCTTTGCCATGGGCGCGCTGCTCGCCGATCCGCGGCACAAGATCGCGGCGCGCGTGGAAAAGGCGGCGCTCGCCGAAAGCGATGTCACCAGGCTCGAGCAGGCGATCGATCATCTGGAGGTCACGCTTCCGGGACTCCGTCATTTCATCCTTGCCGGCGGCTCGCCGGCCGGCGCCGTCCTCCATCTCGCGCGGACCGTCTGCCGCCGCGCCGAGCGCCGCGTGGTCGGGCTCGGCGACGGCGTCGTGGATCCGATCGTCATCAAATACCTGAACCGGCTGTCGGATCTGCTGTTCGTCATGGCGCGGGCTGTCAACAGCCGGGCGGGTGTCAACGAGATCGAGTGGTAACCGACGCGGCCTACGCCCGGTGTCTCGAGATCGCGCGCCGGCACTACGAGAACTTTCCGGTCGCCTCGCACCTGCTCCCGCGCGCGATGCGCCCGCACGTCGCCGCGATCTATGCCTTCGCGCGCACCGCCGATGACTTCGCCGACGAAGGTGATCGTTCGGACGCGGAGCGGCTGGCCCTCCTGGACGATTGGCGCGAGCGGCTCCATGGCGCCGCCCGCCTTCGCCATGGCTACGGCGGGCAGGCGGCTGGCGGTTTCAGCGCCGACGATCGCGACACCGCCGCGATCTTCCGCGCGCTCGGCGTTACGATGCGACGCCATGACCTCGAGCTGCGGCTCTTCGACGATCTGCTGAGCGCGTTTCGGCAGGACGTCCTCGTCAAGCGGTACGAGACCTGGGATGATGTGACCGATTACTGCCGGCGGTCGGCCAATCCCGTCGGCCGGCTCGTTCTGCGGCTCGCCGGGTATCGTGACGCCCGCCTGGACGACCTGTCGGATGCGATCTGCACGGCGCTCCAGCTCACGAATTTCTGGCAGGATCTGCACATCGACTGGCGCAAAGGGCGTCTCTACGTGCCGCTCGCGCTGGTGCGTGACTCGGGGGCCGACGAGCGCGATCTGGATCGTGAGAACCTGACACCGGAGTGGCGGACTGCTCTGGCGTCCGCGGCGTCCACGACGCGTGCCTTGTTCCTGAAGGGTCGAGCGCTCCCGGATGCCGTGCGAGGACGGCTCAAGTGGGAATTGCGGGCCACGTGGCTCGGCGGCGTCCACATTCTCGATCGCATCGAGGCTGCCCGTTTCGACGTCCAGAACGCGCGCCCGACGCTCGGCTGGACCGACGGGTTGGCAATTGCGATAAAGATGGTCGCCTGGGCGCCGGAGAGTCCGGTCGTCCGCGAGCAGTGAAAAAGCGCCTGCGGCCCGCGCGAGGTGCCGGGGCCCCCAACGCGGCAGCCGCGTTGGGGTGGCCGTAGCGAGTCTGCGAGCGCCGGAGCGCGAGCGAGCGGGGGTGGGGCCCCGCGAGCATTGAACAAATGACCCGAAAGACCAGCTTCTATTACTCCTTTCTCGTCCTGCCGCCTCCACAGCGGCGTGCGATCACGGCCGTCTTCGACTTCTGCCGCGCGGTCGACGATGCGGTTGATCTGGAGCCGGATGCGACGCGGGCCCAGGAAGCGCTCGCGCTCTGGCGAAGCGAAGTCGAGCGCGTCTTCACGGACCAGTCGCCGTTCACGCCACAGGGCCAGGCGCTGCAGCCGTTCGTCGGGCCGTTCCACCTGCCGCGCGTCCAGTTCGACGCGCTCATTGACGGCGTCGCCATGGACGCTTCGCCGCGCCGATACCAGACGTTCGACGAACTCGAGCCGTACTGTCACCGGGTGGCATCGTCAGTCGGCCTGATGTGTGCCGAGATCTTCGGGTACCGCGAGCGCGCGGTGCTCGACTACGCGCGCGACCTTGGCGTCGCGCTGCAGCTCACCAACATCCTTCGGGATATCGCCGTCGACTACCGTGTGGGCCGGTTCTATCTTCCGGCCGCCGATCTGGCCCGGTTCGACGTCTCCGAACCCGACATCCGGCAGGAGGTGGAACAGGCCGGTCAGGGCGTGCGGTCCGAGAAAGTGCGCGCCGCGCTCGAGCAACACTCCAATCGCGCGCGTGAGTACTTCGCCAGGGCGGCGCGTGCGCTTCCGCGCGAGGACGCGTCAAGGTTCGTCGCGGCCGAGATCATGCGCGCCATCTACTGGGAACTGTTGTGCCGCATCGAAGCGGCGCAATGGGACGTCTTCAGCGCGCTGATTCGCATTCCGAGACCCACGCAGGCGCGCTTGGCCGTCAAGACCTGGTGGAGCCTTCGTCGGTGACCGCCGACGTCGTCGTGATTGGCGCCGGCGTTGCCGGCCTCAGCGCCGCCGTCCGGCTCATCGATGCCGGACTGCGCGTCGCCGTCGTCGAAGAAGCGCCGCGGCTCGGCGGCCGCGCCACTGCGTTTACGGATCGCGAATCCGGAGAGCGCGTCGACAACGGCCAGCACGTGCTGTTCGGCTGCTACCACGAGACCTACGGATTCCTGCGACGCCTCGGCACCGATTCGCTGGCACCGCTTCAGCGCCGATTGGCGCTCACGATGGTTGGGCCGACCGGCCACCAGTCGCGGCTGGAGTGTCCGGACTGGCGGCCGCCGTGGCACCTCGTCGGCGGCGTGCTGCGGTGGAGCGTGCTTCCGTTGGCCGATCGCCTGACGGCGCTTCGCCTCAGGCGTCTCTTTGGCGATGTCCGGCGCGATGGCGCGGCCGCCGTCGCCGCACGCGTGCCACCCGACCAAACGGTCTCCCGGTGGCTCGAGGCCAACGGCCAGTCAGCGAGGTTGTCGGAATGGCTCTGGCATCCGCTCGCGATCGCGGCGCTGAACCAGTCGCCCGACGAGGCCGCCGCGGCGCCGTTCGTCCGCGTGCTCGGCGAGCTGTTCGGTCCGAACGTCGAGGACTCCGCGATCGGCATGTCGTCGGTGCCGCTCGACGAGCTGTACGCTGACCCGGCGCTGCGCCTGATCGAGTCGGCCGGCGGCGCGGTCTTGAAAAGATCGGCGGCGCGTATTCACGTTGACAGCCAGGGCGCGATCGACTGTGTCGAGACCGGCGCCACGCGGATCCACACGTCTGTCGTTGTCAGCGCGGTTCCCTGGCATGCCCTGGGGCGCATCTGGCTGGACGCGCCTCCGGCCGCCATTCAGTCCCTCATCGAACACGCCGCGGCGCTCGGCAGCTCGCCAATCGTGACGGTGAATCTCTGGTACGGCGGTGCCGTGATGTCCGAGCCGTTCATCGGGCTCATTGGCGGTCCGATGCACTGGGTGTTCGACAAGAGCGCGATCCTGGCATTGCATCGGTCCAATGGGGCAGCTGGGAAAAGCGGGCATCTCTCGATCGTCGCGAGCGGCGCCGCCGAGCTGGCCGAGATGGACAACGCGGCGATCACGGCAGCCGCCAGGCGACAACTCGAACAAGCGCTGCCCAGAACAGCGGCGACACGTTTCCTTCGATCGGTCGTCGTGCGCGAGCATCGCGCGACGTTTTCACTCGCGCCCGGTGGCCCGCCGCGTCCGAAGGCAACGACGAACCTTCGTGGGTTCTATCTGGCGGGCGACTGGACCGATACCGGCCTGCCAGGGACGATCGAAGGCGCCGTGCAGAGCGGGCGCACGGCCGCCGAATTGGTGATGCGGGACGCTCGCGTGGAAGTGTCGGCCGTCGAAAAGATGTAGGCCGGTCCATAATCTCCGTGTGCCCTCCGTCATCGTCCACTACGCCGAACTGGCGCTGAAGGGCCGCAACCGGCCGTGGTTCCTGAACACGCTGGTCCGGTCGATTCGCGAAGCGCTCGCTGGTCTCGACGTCGTCAGCGTGCGTCCGCTGATGGGGCGTATCGGCATCGAGCTCGGCCCTCGCGCCGAATGGACGACGGTCCGGGAGCGGCTCGCGGCGTTACCTGGCATCGGCAATTTCGCGCAGGCGACGCACGCGGCGCCGGATCTCGAAGCGATTATCTCCGGCGTGATCGCGGCGCTGCCAGGTTTGGAGCCGAGGAGCTTCCGCATCTCGGCCCGGCGCGCGGACAAGCGCTTTCCGATCCCGTCGCCTGAGATCGAACGCATCGTGGGCCGTCGCGTGCAGGATGCGACCGGCTGGAAAGTCGATCTCTCCCATCCAGAACTCAAGATCTACATTCAGGTGCTGACGGCTGACGCGTTCTTCTTCTTCGGCAAGGAGCCGGGTCCCGGCGGGTTGCCGGTCGGCACCAGCGGACGAGTGGTCAGTTTGCTCTCGGGCGGCATCGACTCGCCGGTCGCCGCCTGGCGGATGATTCGTCGCGGCTGCCGCGCGCATTTCGTGCACTTCCACAGCCATCCGATCCTGTCGCGGACGTCGCAGGACAAGGCGCGCGAGATCGTCGAGCGCCTGACGCGGCATCAACTTCGCTCCCGGCTCTACCTGGTGCCGTTCGCGCCGCTCCAGCAGCGGGTCGTCGTCGCCGTGCCGCCGGCGCTGCGGGTGATCGTCTATCGACGACTCATGGTGCGTATCGCGCAGCAGATCGCGCGGCACGCCGGCGCGCAGGCCCTCGTCACGGGCGACGTCGTGGGCCAGGTCGCCTCGCAGACGATTGACAATCTGTCAGTCATCGATCAGGCGGCGACGATACCCATCCTGAGACCGCTGGTGGGGTTCGACAAGGAAGAGATCACGCGCGAAGCGCAGAGGCTCGGGACGTACGGGATCTCGATCGTGCCGGACGAAGACTGCTGTCGTCTCTTCACCCCGCAGTTCCCGGCGACGCGCACGTCAGTCGCGACGGTGGAAGCGGCCGAATCGGAGCTCGAAATCGACGCGCTCGTCGCGAGCGCCGTCGACGCAGCCGTCGTGGAAGAGTTCAGATACCCGATGCTAAGATTGGCGGCCCCGACAGGAGACAGGCAGTGAAGATGACCCCCGGCAAGCTCAGAGGCATGAAGGCCGTGGCCGATCGGCGAGGCGTCATCGCCGCCGCCGCGATGGACCAGCGCGGCTCGCTCAAGAAATCGCTCGGCAAGGAGAAGGGGAGCGACATCAGCGACGCCATGATGGAGGAATTCAAGACGCTCGTGAGCGAAGTGCTCACGCCGCACGCGAGCGCGATTCTGCTCGATCCGGAATGGGGCCTGCCGGCGTCGAAAGCGCGCGCGAAGACCGCGGGTCTGCTGCTCGCTTATGAAAAAACCGGGTACGACAAGACCGGACCGGGCCGGCTGCCCGATTTGCTCGGCGAATGGTCGGTGCGGCGCCTGAAGGAAGCCGGCGCCGATTGCATCAAGATTCTTCTCTACTACACGCCGACGGATCCGAAGGCGATCAACGAGCAGAAACATGCGTGGGTCGAGCGGATCGGCGATGAGTGCCGCGCCAACGACATCCCGTTTTTTCTCGAGTTCGTGGGCTACGACGAGCGGGTCGACGAGAAGAGCCTGGAGTTCGCGAAGAAAAAGCCGGAGATCGTCACGGGCAGCATGGCGGAGTTCACCAAGGATCGCTACGGCGTGGACGTCATGAAGGTCGAGGTGCCGATCAACATGAAGTTCGTCGAAGGCGCGAGGGTGCACGGCGGCGAAACGGCGTACACGAACGACGAGGCGAAGCGCTGGTTCAACACGGCAGCCTCGGTGGCGACGCGTCCGTTCATCTATCTTTCCGCGGGTGTGAGCAACGCGGAGTTCACCGAGTCTCTCGCGCTCGCGTCCGAGTCCGGTGTCAGGTTCTCGGGCGTGCTCTGCGGCCGGGCGACCTGGAAGGACGGCATGCCGGTGTACGCGAAGCACGGCGCGGCGGCGTTCCGCGAGTGGCTGCAGAGCACCGGCGTCGCCAACATCAGGAACGTCAATGCCGCGCTCCAGTCGGCGTCGCCCTGGTACGCGTTCTACGGCGCGTCGAGCGCCGACGCCCTGGCCTGATGGCGATCCTGAAAGTCGCGCGGATGGGCCATCCGGTGCTCCGCGCGAAGGCTCAACCGGTGCCGCCCGCCGAGATCGCCACGCCGCGCATCCAGCAGCTCATCGACGACCTGTTCGACACCATGCGTGAATATTCGGGCATCGGGTTGGCCGCGCCACAGGTGCACGAAGGACTGCGGCTGTTCGTGGCTGGTCTGCGGGCGTCCGACTCGGCGGCGACGGAGCTCAACGACGACAGCGACATGCCGTTCATCACGCTGATCAACCCGGAGATCCTGCCGGTGGGGCCCGACACGGTCAGCGGCTGGGAGGGGTGTCTCAGTATTCCCGACATTCGCGGCCTCGTCCCGCGCGCCACTCGGATTCACGTGAAGGCGTTCGATCGGAGAGGTCGCGCGGTCGAGCTCGGCGCCGAAGGCCTGCCGGCGCGCGTGATCCAGCACGAGACCGACCACCTCGATGGCGTGCTGTTTTTCGACCGCATGACCTCGTTCGAGTCGCTGACGTTCAGCGACGAGTACCGGCGGCACTGGGTCGAAGACGAGGACGAGCAGTAACATGACGACGGTCTCGACGTCCGCGCCGGCGTTCAACGAGTCGGAAACGGCCGCCATCGCACCGTATTTCACGAATCTCGATGGTCCGGTCTTCGCGCTGCGACATCTGCCCGAGACTGTCAAGGGCGCGCTGTTCGCACGCTACTCGCGATCGCCGAAATCGCTGCGCCGCCTGTTTCTCGACGAGTTTCTCGGCGACGTGAACGTGAACGCCGCGGGCGCGCCGGCGACGAGCGAGGCCGGCACGGTGCGCGCCGACCGGCTCTACCAGCGCGTCTTCAACGAATACGGCGACGACTCGGTCGCGCAGCTCGGCGGCGTGCATCTGGCCGTCGAGGACGCGTCGAACATCCTGACCAAGGTCCTCGAGCGCGGCCGTCTGATGGCATACCTCGAGCAATCCACGCGCTACATCCCTTACACGGCTCGACGCGGCGACGCGTGGCGGTACCTGGTCCCGGCCGAGCTCGACGGGTTGCCGATCCGCGAGCAGTACGTCACGGTCCTGAATTCGGCATTCGAGACCTACGCGCGGTGGATCGATCCGATGCGCGCCTGGTTCGAGAAGCGCTACCCCAGGACGCCGACCGATTCCGACGCCGTCTATCGGTCGGCGATTCGCGCCAAGGCGCTCGACACGCTGCGCGGTCTGCTGCCGGCGGCCACCCAGTCGAACGTCGGCATCTACGGCACCGGGCAGGCCTACGAGGCGCTGCTGCTCCGCATGCGCGCGCATCCGCTCATGGAAGTCCGCGCGACCGCGGCCGAGATGCTCACCGAGCTCCGCAAGATCATCCCGGCGTTCCTGACGCGGGTCGATCAGCCTGATCGCGGCGGCACCTGGAGCCGGTATCTGGCCGATATTCGCGCGCGCACCGCGGAAGTGGCGGCGCGGCTCGACGCTCGAACGACGGGGGAGCCGACGACGGAGAGCGAGGTCACGCTCTCGGATTTCGATCCCGATGGGGAGATCAAGGTGGTCGCAGCCGCGCTCTATGCGGGATCTTCGCTGCCGGATGCCGATTTGATGGCGTGCGCGCGCAGGATGACGCCGGCCGAGCGCGAGCAGGTCCTTCGCGCCGCGATCGGTGAGCGTTCGAACCGGCGGCACAAGCCCGGACGCGCGTTCGAGCGGACGAGCTATCGCTTCGACATCCTGACCGACTATGGTGCCTTTCGCGACCTGCAGCGCCATCGACTGCTCTCGCTCGAGTGGCAGGCGCTCTCGGCGCGGCACGGCTATTCCCAACCCGAAGCGGTCGTTCAGGCCGGCGGCGACGCGGAGTGGCGCGAGGTGATGGATCGGTCGGCCGAGCTGTACGACGCGCTCGTCGATGCCGGCCTCCCCGACGCCGCTCAGTACG
This sequence comes from Vicinamibacterales bacterium, assembly GCA_035633215.1. Classification (GTDB taxonomy): domain Bacteria; phylum Acidobacteriota; class Vicinamibacteria; order Vicinamibacterales; family SCN-69-37; genus DASQFI01. The sequence goes on from DASQFI010000051.1 coordinate 56,688, forward strand.
TCGTCTCCATGGCCTACCGCGTCCGGTTCGTGATGGACATGAACGCGCGCGAGGCGATGCACGTGATCGAGCTGCGGACGGCGCCGCAGGGCCATCCGGCCTATCGCCGGGTCTGCCAGCAGATGCACCGGCTCATCGCCGATCGCGCCGGCCACCGCGCGATTGCGGCCGCGATGAGCTTTGCCGACCACTCCGAGGTGGAGCTCGAGCGCCTCCAGGAAGAGCGGAGGCTGGAACTAAAAAGAACGCGTCAATCTGGAAGTTAGAATCTACAATCTGCAATCTGTTCGGAAATCTGGGATCGGGGAATCTGAAATCGAGAGCGAGGTCCCCATGTTGCTTCGACATCGACGTCAGGCGTTTGCGTGGATCGTTGCCGCGATGGCTGGAGGTGCGCTCGCGGCGGCCGGCGGCCGGGTAGGGGCGCAGACGCCCGCGAAGCGGGCCCTCACGATCGAGGATTACTACAAAGTCCAGTCGGTCGGCGGTCCGAATTTCTCGCCTGACAGCCGCTGGATTCTGTTTTCAGTGTCGACGCGGGTCGAGGCCGATCAGGGCACCAAGTCCGAGTCGTACGTCGTGCCGGTTGATGGCGCCGCCGCCCCGAAGCGGATCCAGCACGAAGGCGCCGACGTGACCGGCGCGGCCTGGACGCCCACGGGACAGCTGCGCTACACGGCGGCCGGCAGTCAATGGACGATCGATCCCGCCAATCCGTCCGCGGCGCCCGTGCGGGGCGACGCGCAGGCCGCCGCGGGAGGACGCGGCGCCGGGCGCGCTGGCGGTGGTCGAGGTGGCGGCCGCGGCGGCGATCCCGGCGGAGGGGGCGGTGGCACGCCCAGCCCGGACGGCACGTTCACGATCATCCTGCGGGACAAGTCCGAGACGCGGCCCACGTCGCCGGCGCTCTCCGACTTCGAGAAGCGTCACGAAGAGCGCTTCCGCGGCGTCACGTTCGACTGGATGGAATTCCAGCGCGACGGCCAGCCGTTTCCCGCGCCCAATCCAAATCTCCGCACGGCGCAGCAGGTCGTCCTGCAGGGCGCCGACGGCACTGCGCCGCGCGTGCTCGTCGATCAGGATCTGCGTCCGGCCAACATCGCGTGGCGGCCCGACGGCAAGATGATCGCGTTCGTCGCCGATCCCGACTGGCGCGACGAAATCAAGTACGAGAGCCCCGATCTCTGGGTGGTGTCGACGGACGATGGGAAGGTGGCGCGCCTGACGAACGACGGGTACGTCTACAGCGACGTCGAATTCTCGCCGGACGGCAAGTTCCTGTCGCATGCGCGGACGTTCGGCACCGACATGATCATCCAGCAGAAGCTCAATCACGGCGGCCCGCGGGATCTGTACGTGCGGCCGATGGGGCTGAAGGACGAGATCAACGTCACCGCGAAATGGGATCTGGAGCCGGGTGATTCGCGCTGGTCGCCCGACAGCAAGTACATGTACTTCACGGCGGCCACCGGCGGCGAGACGCATCTGTTCCGCGTCGCGGCACCCGGCACGGCGACGTCCACGAGCGGCGCCAACAGCGGCGTCGAGCAAATCACGAAGGGCGAGCGTCGCATCAACTCCCTGACCTACAACCGGGACTTCACGAAGATCGCTTTCACGGTCGGCGTGCACGACAGTCCGGGCGACGTGTACGTCGCCAACATCGACGGGTCCGGCGAGCGGCGGCTGAGCGACATCCACCAGGGTTTCGTCAAGGAAGTCGCGCTCGGACCGACGGAGCGGCTGCGGTGGAAGAGCTACGACGGCACACCGATCGAGGGCTGGCTGACGCACCCGTACGGCTATGACCGCGCGCGCGGGCCATATCCGTTGATCGTCTTCAGCCACGGCGGGCCGCACGCGGCCACCGGCTACAGCTTCGACTTCAAGAAGCAGTTCTTCGCGGCCAACGGCTACTTCGTGCTGGACACGAACTTCCGCAGCTCGACCGGCTACGGCGACGCATTCAAGTGGGCGACGTGGGGCGCGTGGGGCGACAAAGACGGCCAGGATGTGATGTCGGGCGTCGACGCGGCCATCAAGGCGTACCCGATCGATCCGAAGCGCGTCGGCCACACCGG
>DASQFI010000052.1:0-30760 GCA_035633215.1 Vicinamibacterales bacterium
GTCGAGCCCGCTTCGCGGATGTGATAACCGCTGATCGAAATCGTGTTCCAGTTGGGCAGCTCGCGTTCGCACCACGCGAAGATGTCCGTCACGATCCGGAGCGACCGCCGCGGCGGGTAGATGTAGGTACCGCGCGCGACGTATTCCTTCAGGATGTCGTTCTGAATCGTGCCCGAGAGCGCGGCAAGTGGAATCCCCTGGCGCCGTGCGACGGCCACGTAGAGCGCGAGCAGGACGATCGCCGTCGAATTGATCGTCATCGACGTCGACACGCGATCGAGCGGGATCCCGTCGAAGAGCGTGTCCAGGTCCTCGATCGAATCGATCGCGACGCCGACGCGTCCGACCTCGCCGGCGGCGAACGCGTGATCGGAGTCGTAGCCCATCTGCGTCGGCAGATCGAACGCGACGCTCAACCCGGTGACGCCTTGCGAGAGTAGATAGCGATAGCGCGCGTTCGACTCGCGCGCGGTGCCGAAGCCCGCGTACTGACGCATCGTCCACAGGCGCCCGCGATACATCGTCGGCTGGATGCCGCGGGTGTACGGAAAAATTCCTGGCAGCACATCTTCGTCATCGCCGCGGCGCGGCGCGTCGAAAGGTCCTGCAAGAGGTTGACTCATGTCGCGCAATTCTAGCCGAGCGGTGCGTTTCTCACATTTGCGCACTTACACAAGACGTGACGCATGCGATTTTCGAATGCGACTCGACGCACGCCACCATGCGCGGCTCACTGGACCGGCACGATTGACAGTAATGATGTTTGACACGTCGTACTCGCCTGTCTACAATTGCCGCAGTTTTCCGCGACCCGCTCCGCACATGGTTTGCACAGTCCCCAGCTCGCGCGATTCGATACTTCACCCGAAGCCTCGCTTCGTCCGGCTGGTCTCTGCGCCGGTCTCCGGGCCCGGCGGCGTCTGGAGGTCCGCATGGATTCGCAGGTGAACCAGTTGGCACGGGAACTGACGGAGGCGATCTCCGCGGCCGTCGCCGACGACGCGCGCGTGGAAGCCTGCCGTGAGAAGGCACGTGCCGCTGGACTGGAAATGCGGGTCTCGCTCGAAGCCGTCATCGGCTTCGTCGATCGCGAGAAAACTCATCAGAAGGGCAGCGGCGCACGGAAGGTCCCCGCGCGCCAGTCGTTCGAGATGAGCGCGAACGATCGCCGGTTCCTCAAGTCCCTCCGCATCTCGGCGGACGAACCCACGGAAAAAGAAGTCGAATAGAGCATCTGCAATCGCGTAATGGGTAATCGGTAATGGGAACCCCCATTACCCATTGCCCATCACCGATTGCCCGATATTCCCTGCCGGGCGACGGCGTCCGCCGCGCGCCTGGCCGCGTCCGGATCGCCAAGATAGAAGTGTCGCCGCGGCGAGAGATCCTCGTTCAGGTCGTACACCAGCGGAATCCCCGTCGGGATGTTCAGCTCGACGATGTCCTGGTCAGAAATCTGGTCGAGGTACTTCACGAGCGCGCGAAGGCTGTTGCCGTGCGCGGTGATCAGCACGCGGCGTCCGGCGCGGATGGCCGGCGCGATCGTGCCGGTCCAGTACGGCAGGAACCGCGCGACCGTGTCCTTGAGCGATTCCGTCGACGGCAACTCGGCGGGTGAGAGGGCCGCGTATCGAGGATCGCGTGACGGATGGCGCGGGTCGTCGCCCGCGAGCGGCGGCGGCGGGATGTCGTAGCTGCGCCGCCAGATCAGCGTCTGCTCGTCGCCGTGGCGGGCCGCCGTCTCGGCCTTGTTGAGTCCCTGCAGCGCGCCGTAATGCCGCTCGTTGAGGCGCCAGTTCCGCTCCATCGGAATCCAGAGCAGGTCGAGGCCGTCCAGCACGATCCAGCACGTGCGAATCGCGCGCTTCAGGACGGATGTGAATGCGACGTCGAAGCTCAGGCCCTGCTCGGCGAGCAGCCGCGCGGCCTCGTGCGCCTCTTCTCGCCCCTTGTCGGTCAGGTCGACGTCAGTCCAGCCGGTGAAGCGGTTTTCCTTGTTCCAGAGGCTTTCGCCGTGCCGTAGGAGGACGACGCAGGGCATGTGGGGGAATTCTACCGACTGTCGGCCGAACCTTTGATCGCCCCTCGTCCCGCGAACCGCGCCGCCGGCCCGAGCGCGGCCTCGATCCTCAAGAGCTGGTTGTACTTGGCGGTCCGGTCGGACCGGCTTGCCGAGCCGGTCTTGATCTGCCCTGCCGAGGTCGCGACTGACAAATCTGCAATCGTCGTGTCCTCCGTTTCGCCGGATCGGTGCGAGACGACGCAGGCGTAGCCAGCCTGACGGGCGGTTTCCATGGCGTTGAGGGTCTCGGTGACGGTGCCGATCTGGTTGAGCTTGACGAGGATCGCGTTGGCCACGCCCTGCTCGATGCCCTTCTTCAGAATCGACGGGTTCGTCACGAACACGTCGTCGCCGACGAGCTGCACGCGCGAGCCGAGCGCGGAGGTGAGACGCGCCCAGCCAGGCCAGTCGCCTTCGCTCAGGCCGTCTTCGATCGAGACAATCGGATACTGCCGGAGCCAATCCTCGTAGGTCGCGATCATGTCGTCGGACGACTTCGTCCCCTCGCCCGATTTCCTGAGCACGTAGTTCTTCGCCGCATCGTCCCAGAATTCGCTCGAGGCGACGTCGAGGGCGAGGAACATGTCGCGCCCCGGCTGATAGCCGGCGGCGTGCACCGCCTCGAGCACGAGCTCGACAGCCTGCCGGTTCGACGACAGGTTCGGCGCGAATCCACCCTCGTCGCCGACGCCGGTAGAAAGGCCGCGTTTCTTCAGCAGACCGCGCAGCGCATGGAACGTCTCGGCGCCCGCGCGAAGGGCCTCGCTAAACGTCGGCAGCCCGAGCGGCATGACCATGAATTCCTGGAAGTCGACGTTCGTGTCAGCGTGCGCGCCGCCGTTCAGGACATTCATCATCGGCACGGGCAACAGCGGACCGACCGATCGTCCTGCTTCCGGCACGAGTGAGGCGAGATGTTCGTAGAGCGGCCGACCCGAAGCTGCCGCACCAGCGTGCGCCATCGCCATCGAGACGCCGAGCACGGCATTGGCGCCAAGCCGGCCGAGGTTCGGTGTGCCATCGAGCTTCACCAGCGCGGCGTCCACCGCGCGCTGGTCGGCATCGTGACCGACCAGCGCCTGCGCGATCTCGCCGTTCACGTGGCCGACCGCTTTGCGCACGCCTTTCTTGCCGTAACGCTTGGGGTCGCCGTCGCGCAACTCGAGCGCTTCGCGCGTCCCGGTGGACGCGCCTGACGGCACGGCGGCGCGCCCGCGGGCGCCGGACTCGAGCACGACGTCGACTTCAACCGTGGGATTGCCGCGCGAGTCGAGAATCTCGCGCGCTTCGAGGCTTCGAATCTTCACTGGACCACCCTTCAGCGGCGCGCATGATACCACCCGGGTTCGTCTTCTTTTCTTGGTTGCTCGCGGGGCCCCACCCCCGCTCGACCTTCGACTTCGCTCAGGTCGACCCTGAGCATCGTCGAAGGGCGCAGACTCGCTATCCTCGCGCGGGCCGCGGCGCTCCTTTCCGCCTTTTCGCCTCTCTTTTGCGCTACGATGCCCTCAGCCCGTCCCCCGGCGCACGACAGCGAGGGTGTATGCCCCAGCACCTGCCCGTCTTCGTCGCGATTGCCGTCACGGTTCTTACAGTCGATCACGCCTCTGCTCAGTCGAACCCGGCCGGGCGCACTGCCGATCCGATCGCCATTCTTGCCGCGACTCACGGCGGGCGGATTCATGGTGTCGTGCGCGACGACGTCGGGCGCGGCGTGAGCGGGGTGAGCGTGCTCGCCATGGGACGCACGCTGGCGCTCGCGCGCAGTGATCAGCAGGGCCACTTCGCGCTGTCGGTGCCCGCGGGCGACTACATTCTGCGCGCGACCCGCGAGGGATACGTCTCGACGTATCGCGAGGCCGTCCGCGTGCAGACGGCCGCGCAACTCGAACGGAACATCACCCTGCTCCGGCAAGGCGTCCGTACGATCGAACGCTCCGTGCTGACGGCGGGCCTGGCGGGATCCTTGCCGGCCGTGGCCGACCAGCTTGCGCAGGCTGCGGCGACCGATCACTCGCACAGCGAGGCCGCGTGGCGGCTGCGCCACCTGCCGAGGTCCGTGCTGCGCGACGGCCCAGCCCCGGTGGTTGATCCGTCCAACGGCGGTTTCCGGCCGAAGAACACGCTTCTCGACAAAGCCCTTTACGGATCGGCGCGCGCGGCGACGTCGTTTTTCGCCGACACCGATTTCTATGGTCAGGTCAATTTCCTGACGACCAGCGCGGTGGCTGGGACACACGGGTGGCTGCCGGCGCAGTGGCCGCGAGGAATTGCCTCGATGGCCGTCGGCGCGCCAGTCGGACGGCACGGCGACTGGTCCGTGCGCGGCGCCGTGACGGCAGGCGACCTGGCGTCCTGGGTCCTTCTCGGCGAATACGAGGCACGCGAGAGCCTCGCGCACGCGTTTCGCCTCGGCATGTCCTTCAGCGCGCAGGGGCACACCGACCGTCAGGGCGCGGCGCTCGGCGTGCCGGCGACCGACATCCGAAACGTGGGTGGCATTTACGGGTTCGATCTCTGGCGCATCCGCCCCGGCATCACGCTCGATTACGGCGTGCGATTCGATCGCTATGACTACGTCGCGTCGCGCTTCATCAGCCCGCGGGTCGGCGCTCGCGTGACGATGTTCAAGAACACGCACCTCATCACTATGGCGTCGCGCCGAACCGTGGCTCCCGGCGCCGACGAATTCCTGCCGCCCGCCTCGGCCGGCTTGTGGCTGCCGCCCGAACGAACCTTCTCGTCGCTGGTGCCGAGAAGGCCGCTCAAGGCCGAACAGGTCCACCACTTCGAGATCGGCGTCGAACAGCAATTCGGTCCGGCCGGCGCGTCGCGAACGATCTCGGTCCGGCGTTTTCGTCACGCGGTCCTCAATCAAGTCGCGACGTTGTTCGGCGTCGACGAGACCAGCGACATCGGCCACTACTACGTGGCGTCGCCCGGCAACGTGGACTTCGACGCATGGGGCGTCCGGCTCTCGGCGCGCATGCTGCGGCGGGTCGCCGCGTCGATCGACTACAGCACCGGCGTCGGCGCCTGGCACCACCGGCGGGAAGCGCGCCTGCTTCGGTATCTGGCGCCCACGGTCGTGCGGTCCGAGCGCGAGCGAGTCCACGATCTGACCGCCTCGGTTGACGCCGCCATTCCCGAGACGGCCACCCGGGTTTCCGCGGTCTACCGGCTCAACTCCGCGTTCAGCTCCGACGAACCAGGCCTCCGGACGCCGTCGACCGCCGGTCGATTCGACGTTCAGGTCCACCAGGGACTGCCGTTCCAGCCCATCAAGGGCGGCAGGCTCGAGGTGGTCTTCGCGATCCAGAGCCTGTTCCGCGACTTCCGCGACCCCGGCTCGCTCTACGACGAGCTCCTCACACTTGCCCCACCCATGCGACTGATGAGCGGCGTTCAGGTCAGGTTCTAGCGGCCATACGCCGGTCCATTCGGTTGAATGGTTCATTCAGAGAATCGAAGATTAAGGGTCAAGGTATTGGCATTTAGCTTTACTCTTAGGTGTTCCCGACCTGTCGGGTCCGAAGTTCGAAGTTCGAAGTTCTAAGTTTTTCAATGCACGCTGCCGCTCGTCAGCTTCGTCCGCTCTTCCAGGTGGCCTTGCCCGTGGTGGTCGCCGTGGTGCTGGTGTGTCTGGCCGTGCTGAACATGGCGCTGGTCAAGACGTGGCCGGGCGAGCCGGAAGACGGTGTGCTGTGGCAGGAGGTCGGCGGCGCCACGGTTGCCTGGGAGGTCGCGCTCGGTTCGGCCGCGCACCGCGCCGGAATCCGCAGGGGCGACCTGTTGTGGAGGCTGAACGACGAGGAGATCAAGAGCCCAGCCGACGTCGAAGCCGCGCTCCATGCCGCGTCCGCCGGCCAGCCATTCAAGTACGCCGTCACGCGCGAGAAAGTCGAGCAGCCATTCGTCGTCGAGCTCCAGCCGATGCCGACGCTGCGTGAAGGCCTGTATTACTCGCTGGCGCTCGTCGGCGTGCTTTCGATCATCGTCGGGTCGTCGGTGCGGCTGCGCCGGCCGAACGATCCGGCGACGCTGCACTTTTTCTGGCTCACGGTCGCGTTCTTCGGCGTGCTGGCGTTCTCGCCGAGCGGGCGCTACGACCGGCTCGACTACTTCTTCGACTGGGCGGATGCCATCGCGCGCTTCGCCCTGCCGCCGCTCTTCCTCCACTTTGCGTTTGTCTTCCCCGATCGGCCGACTCCGTGGGCGAAGAGCGATGCGGGCCGGGCGGTGATTCCTGCGTTCTACCTGCCGGCCCTCCTGCTGGCTTTCGTCCGCATCGTCGCGTTTGCCGACGGGCTCCGGGGCTCGCAGTCGTCGGTGCTGTTGCAGCGCATCGAGACGGCGTCGCTCGTGTACCTCGCGCTGTGCCTGCTCGGCGGACTGGCCGTGATGCTCCGCGCCCTCGCTCGGCTGCGGTCGGTGACGGCGCGGCGGCAGCTTCGGTGGATCGTCTGGGGCTCGTCGGTCGGGGCGCTGCCCTTCGTGATGCTCTATCTCGTTCCGTTCCTCTTCGGGTGGTCGCTGCCGTTCTCGGAGTACACGGCCGTGCTGCTCGGCTGTATCCCTCTGGCGTTCGCCTCGGCCATCGTCCGGTACCGGCTGATGGACATCGAGGTGATCATCAAGAAGGCGCTGGTCGTCACGACGGTCGTGGTGGTGCTCATCGCGATCTACGCCGGGACGTTTGCTCTCGTCGGCTTCCTGCCGGGCGCCGATCAGAGCCGCCAGTTCTGGGCGATGCTCGCGACGCTCATCGTCGCGCTCGTCGCGCCGTGGCTGAAAAACGCGATTCAAGCCGGCCTTGATCGTCTCTACTACCGCGACCGGTACGACTACCGCCGGGCGCTGATGAGCTTCGCGCGCGATCTCAACAGCGACCTCGATCTCGAACGGCTCACCTCCCGGCTCGTCGAACGGGTCTCCGAGACGCTCGGCGTCGAGCAGATGGCGCTCTTCATGCCCGATCCGCGCGCCGAGGCGCGCCGATTCACCGCGGTGGCGTCGACGGGATTCACGAGCGCCGCGCCCGGCATCGAAGCCGGCTCGATGCTCGGCGCCCGGCTCATCGACGGACAGGCGGCCGTCCTCGACGATCCGCTGCCGATGCGGCGGCTGCTCGGCGACGAGTCCGCGGCGTGGCGTGAAGTTGGCCTGACCTGTTTCGTGCCGTGCGTCGCCAAGGATGCGACGATCGCCGTGCTGGCGGCCGGCCGGCGGCAGCACGGCGAGCCACTCAACAGCGAGGACCTGGTGCTCGTGAACGCCGTCGCGGGGCAGGCGGCGACGGCGATCGAGAACGCGCGTTTGTACGGCGAACTGCGCGGGAAGGCCGACGAGATCGAACGCCTCCGCCAGTTCGGCGACAGCGTCGTCGAATCGCTGTCGGACGGGCTGGTCGTCGTCGATCTCGAGGATCGCGTGCTCCGGTGGAACCGGCGCGTCGAATCGCTCGTCGGCGTCGAACGCGTTCGCGCGGTGGGCCGCCGGCTGGCCGCGCTGTTCAGCCGATCATTCGTGGACACGCTCGTCGCGGTGCGGCGCGAGTCGCCGGGGGGGACGCAGCTCTATCGCGTGCCGCTCACGACCGGTCAGGGGGAGTCGAAGCGCGATCTCCTCGTCAACCTCGCGGTCGCGCCGTTCCAGACCCCCGAGGGCGGACAGGCCGGCTGGATCATCGTGCTCGAGGACGTCACCGATCGCGCGAATCTCGAGGAGCAGCTTCGACTCTCCGAGAAGATGGCGGCCATCGGCCTCCTCGCGGCCGGCGTGGCGCACGAAGTCAACACGCCGCTCACGGGCATCTCGAGCTTCACACAGCTCCTGCTCGAGCGATCCGATCCCGGCGATCCGCGGACGGCGCTGCTCGAGAAGATCGAGCGCCAGACGTTCCGCGCCGCCAAGATCGTCAGCAGCCTGCTCAATCTCGCCCGGCCGACCGGCGGCGATGCCGGACCCGTGGACGTGAACGTCGTCATCGGTGACGTGCTGTCGCTCCTGGAGCATCAGTTCAAGATGGGCAAGATTCAATTGCGAAGGGACCTCGCGGAGACGCCGGTGGTCGTGCGCGGCGTCGAATACAAGCTCCAGCAGGTGTTCCTGAACCTGTTCCTGAACGCGCGCGACGCCATGCCCAAGGGCGGGTGGGTCTCGGTCACGACGCGCGTGGACGGATCGGAGGCGATGGTCGAGGTCGCCGATACCGGCGCCGGCATTCCGTCCGAGCACCTCACGCGCATCTACGACCCGTTCTTCACGACGAAACCCGAAGGCGGCGGCACCGGCCTCGGGCTCTCGGTCACGTACGGCATTGTCCAGGAGCACGGCGGTCGGCTGTCGTGCGAAAGCGACGTCGGTCAGGGCACGCGCTTCAGGCTCGTCCTGCCGCTCGTGGAGCCGGCGGTCGTGGGAGGCCAGTTATGAAGGGCATCATCCTCGTCATCGACGACGAGGAGATCATCCGGGAAGCGCTCGAAGCCCTGCTCGTCGTCGAGGGTTACCAGGTCGAGACGGCCGCCACCGGCGAACAGGGGCTCGACGCGCTCGCCAGCCGCCAGGTGGACGCGGTCCTGCTCGATCTCATGCTGCCCGACCGCAACGGGCTCGACGTCCTCGACGAGATCCGGCGGCTGGACGACGAGCTGCCGGTCGTGATGATCACGGCGTACGGCACGATCGAAAGCGCCATTGCCGCGACGAAGCTCGGGGCGTTTCACTACGTCGCCAAGCCGTTCAAGAACGACGACGTCCTGGCGGTCCTTCGCAACGCGACCGAGCGCCGGCGGCTCGTACGCGAGAACCGCGAGCTGCGCGACCGGCTGCGATCGGACTCGCACCGCTTCGACGAGATTATCGGCGGCAGCCCGAAGATGAAATCGGTCTACGACCTCATCTCGCGGGCGGCGCCGAGCCGGACGACCGTCCTGGTGCAGGGCAGCAGCGGCACCGGCAAGGAGCTCGTCGCGCGCGCGTTCCACCGGCGTTCGGCGCGCGCCGACAAGCCGTTCATCACCGTCAACTCGGGCAGCCTGCCGTTTGACCTCCTCGAATCGAACCTCTTCGGCCACGTCAAGGGCGCGTTCACCGGCGCCGTGTATCCGAAGAAAGGCCTCTTCGAGCTGGCCGACAAGGGCACCATCTTCTTCGACGAGATCGGCAACATCCCGCTCGACACGCAGGCCAAGCTGCTGCGCGTCATCCAGGAGCGCGAGTTCATGCGGCTCGGCGGCGTCGAGACGATCAAGGTCGACGTGCGGATCATCGCGGCCACCAACGTCAACCTGCGCGACCTGATGGGGGAGAACAAGTTCCGCGAGGACCTGTTCTACCGGCTGAACGTCATCACGCTGCAGCTGCCGACGCTGCGCGAGCGCAAGGAAGACATTCCGCTCCTCGTCCAGCACTTCCTCGACAAGTACAGCGAAGAGAGCCGCAAAGGCGGGCTGATTCTGACGCCGGAGGCCATGGACCGGCTGATGTCGTACGACTGGCCGGGGAACGTCCGCGAGCTCGAGAACGTCATCGAGCGCGCGGTCGTCCTGTCAGGCGAGCGCGAGATCGGCCCTGACTTGATTCCCGATCACGTCAGCGCCAATCCGGTCTTCGAAGTACCCGAGGTCGTCATTCCCGCCGACGGCATCCACTTCCGCGAAGTCATCATCGGCCACGAGCGGCGCTACATCGAGGCCGCGCTCGAAGCCGCGGGCGGCGTGCAAAAAAAGGCCGCCGAGCTGCTCCACATCAAACCGACCACGCTGAACGAGATGATCAAGCGCTACGATATCCGGCCGCGGCGACGAAAGGCCAGCAGCGGCGGCACCGATCCGGATTCGGCTGAGCTCGGGCCTGACGCGCTGCCGGGCGACGGGTAAACGTGAAGGAAGTGAAGGGGTGAAGATCATGAAGGCAAGCGCTTGTCTTCACGGTCTTCACCCCTTCACTCCCTTCATGTTAGACCCCCGCGTGTTCCCGCGCGGGCGCGGGCTCCTGGAGCGGCGCGGTGCGGAAGCGCTGGAACGGCAGATGGCAGTCGTGCTTCCGAAGAAAGCTGAGGAAGCGCTTGTAGTCCTCGTTCGGCATGTTGAACAGCCGCACCAGCAGCCGGTAGTTGCCGTTCGTGCTCTCGAGCCCGAGGTGGATGATCCGGCGCAGATCGGCGCGCGTGAGATCCCTGGACTTGAACGCGGGGAAGACCGCCGACCAGAACGACTCGCCGCCGTTCAGCATCTGCCCAGCCAGCTCGTCGGCCCGGGAGGCGGCGCCCGGCTCGAGCCCCTCGAGGCGGCCGAGGCGCGCCAGCGTCGACGCCGCGTCGCCGCGGATGACCTCGACGGGCAGATCGCGGGCCGTCATCGGCCGCCCGCCGGCCTTGAGCACGACCCGTTCTATGACGTTCTTCAATTCGCGGACATTGCCCGGCCAGCGGTACCCGACGAGCGCGGTCATCGCGTCCGTCGTGATCTCGGGGACCATCACGTTGTGGATGCGGCAGTACCAGTCGAGGTAGTAGGCGGAGAGCAGCGGAATGTCATCGGTGCGCTGGCGCAGCGGCGGGATCACCAGCCGGATCACGTTGAGGCGAAAGTAAAGATCCTCGCGGAAGGCGCCCGACGCGATGTGGTTGGCCAGGTCCCGGTTGGTCGCCGTGATGAGCCTGACGTCCACGCGCCGGTGTGGCCGGTCCGACCCGACCCGCTGAATCTCGCCTGACTCGAGGAACCGCAGGAGCACGACCTGCATCCGCGTGCTCATTTCGCCCACTTCGTCCAGAAAGACGGTCCCGGTCGAGGCCGATTCGAGCAGGCCTGGCTTGTCCTTGTAGGCGCCCGTAAAGCTGCCACGCACGTGGCCGAAGAGCTCTGATTCGAGCAGCGAATCGGGCAATCCGGCACAGTTCAAGGTGACGAGCGGGGCGCGGACGCGCGGGCTGCGCTCATGGATCAGTCGGGCCACGACCTCTTTGCCGACTCCAGTTTCTCCTGTAATCAGGACCTTCGCGTCGGACCGCGCGGCGCACTCGAGATCGAATTCGAGCGCACGCATCGACTCGCTGCGGCCGATGAGCCGCAGCGGCCTGTCAAATGCACTTGGTGTGGACACTTCTTGCGGGCCTCCGGGCGGGAAGTCAGCCGACGATCCTTAGACCGGTACCGTCGGCAAAAGTTTCGTGCGCTGCTGCAACCTTCGTGCCTCGGCGGAATCGTGCGATCGGCGTACGGTTGACACCCGAGACACCACACTTTGAAGCGAAGGTGTGAAGTTGTTACAACGACGGCCACCAGGTTGCTGCGGTTTTCAGCAGCCTGCGAGTCTAGGTGGCTTTGGCGAACGGTCGGACCGGTTGCGGTCCGTGGAGACGCGCAGGCGCCGCGCGGAACCGCTGGAACGGCAGATGGCAGTCGTGTTTCCTGAGAAAGCTCAAGAACCGCTTGTAGTCCTCGGACGGCATGTTGAACTGCTGGACGAGCAGCCGGTAATTACCGTTCGTGCTCTCGAGCCCCATCTGGATGATCCGACGGAGGTCGGTGCGCGTCAGGTCGCGCGACATGAAAATCGGGAACACCGCCGACCAGAAGGACTCGCCGTGCTCGAGCATCAGCGTCGCGAGCTCTTCGGCGCGGGTGTTCCGCTGTGCCGCGTCGCCGTGGCCGTTGACCGCGTGCGCCGCCTGGACCGCGACCGAGCGCACGACGTCGGGCGGCAGATCGCCATGGCGAATCAGCTGTCCGCCGGTCTTCAGGATGATCCGCTCGACGACGTTCTTGAGCTCGCGGATGTTGCCTGGCCAGCGATAGGCCATCAACGCGTCCATGGCGTCCGAAGACACCTCGGAAGCGGTGGCCTTGTGCTGCTTGCCGTAGTAGTTGAGGTAGTAGTTGATGAGCAGCGGGATGTCTTCCGTGCGCTCCCGCAGCGGCGGGATGATCAGCCGGATGACGTTCAAGCGGAAATACAGGTCTTCGCGGAAGACGCCGGACGCGATCGCGGCCGCAAGATCGGAGTTGGTGGCCGTGATGAGCCGGACGTTCACGCGGGTGTGCGACCGATCCGCGCCGATGCGCTGGATTTCGCCCGATTCGAGGAATCGCAGGAGCACCACCTGCATGCGGGTGCTCATCTCGCCCACTTCGTCCAGAAAGACCGTCCCGTTCGGGGCCGATTCGAGGAGCCCGGGCTTGTCGCGGTACGCACCCGTGAAGCTGCCGCGCACGTGCCCGAAGAGCTCCGATTCGAGCAGCGAGTCCGGGAGTCCGGCGCAGTTGAGCGTGACGAGCGGCGCCGACGCGCGCGCGCTTCGCTGATGGATCAGTCGCGCGACGACTTCCTTGCCGACTCCCGTTTCGCCCGTGACGAGGACCTTGGCATCGGAGCGGGCAGCGCACTCGAGATCCGCTTCGAGTGTGCGGATCGCGTCACTGCGGCCGATGAGGCGCACTTCCGGTTGTCTTGCGGGAGCGGACAAGATGACACTAACCTCCGTGAGGTATGGGCTCAGTCGAGCCCCAGGGCGACTTTTTTCTGAGGCACGCGATACTACAGGGAACCCGCCACCCCGTCAACGACGAGTCTTGTAATAGGCTGGCAATGGCCTTAAATTCAGGAACTTACAAACTTTCAATCCCGTAATCAGTGGCCGGCGGGTAGCCTTTCCACTCCCTGACGAAAACAAAAAGTCTTACCCAGCTAAGACTTTCTTCGCCGTAAATCACCCGCAGACGCACTTTTCGGGTGACTAGTTTCTGGCTCTCGAAGCCAGTTCCGCCCTGCAAGCGCCCGCCTATCAACGAAATAGCGGACTTCTCGTCGTGAGCCCGCGCTACGGTGGCTCGTTTGCAGCTATGGGCTGCCTCGCTTGCCAGAGGCAGGCTTGCATCATGAGGAACAACGGACAACACGTTCAGCTGATTGGGACCAGCCAGGCGATTACAGACCTGAAATCCGAGGTCGAGCGCGTGGCTCGGTCAGATGCCAAAGTACTCATTACCGGCGAAAGCGGCTCCGGTAAGGAGGTCGTCGCCCGCGCCATCAACGATGCGAGCGGTCGGGCCCAGACGTTCGTGCCGGTCAATTGCGCCGGCATCCCCGAGACGCTCCTCGAGTCGGAGCTCTTCGGCCACGTCAAGGGCAGCTTCACGGGCGCCTATCGCGACAAGCCCGGGAAGCTCGAGATGGCCGACCACGGCACGATTTTCCTCGACGAGATCGGCGAGATGACTCTGCGCATGCAGGGGCTCCTGCTCCGGTTTCTCGAGACGGGCGAAATCCAGAAAGTCGGCGCCGAGCGCATGGCCAAGGCCACGGACGTGCGCGTCATGGCGGCGACGAACAAGAACCTCAAGGACCTGATCAACCAGGGCGCCTTCCGCGAGGATCTGTTCTACCGGATCAACGTCATCCACCTGGTGGTGCCGCCGCTCCGTGAGAGGCGCGAGGACATTCCGCTCCTCATCGACCACTTCCTGAAGAAGTTCACGTCGACCAACGGCAACGCGGGCAACGGCAACAGTCACAGCCCGGTGCGTGCGATCGCGCCCGAGGCGATTGTCGTGCTCTGCAACTACACGTGGCCGGGCAACGTGCGCCAGGTCGAGAACGTCATCGAGCGGCTCGTCGTCACCGGCCGCCGCGAGGTCGTGCAGGTCGAGGATCTGTCGCCGGAGATTCGGACGTCGACGGGCCTGAACGCGCGGCCCGCCCGCGAGCGCCGCCGCACGGTGGCCGACGACCTGTTCAAGAAGCTCATCGACGAGCGCGAGTCGTTCTGGACCGCGGTCTATCCGCTCTACATGAACCGCGAAATCACGAAAGCCAACGTCCGCGATCTCGTGCACAAGGGGCTGGAAGAGGCGCGCGGCAACTACAAGATCGTGCTGCGGCTCTTCAACATGGAGATGGCCGACTACAAGCGGTTCCTGAACTTCCTGAGGAAGCACGAATGCCAGCTTCCCTTCAAGGACTATCGCTAAACGCGGGGTAACGAACATGTATCGCGACCTTCACGCCATTCGTGTTTTCATCGGCGCAGCTCTGCTTGGCTGCGCGCTGAGTGCGGGCGCGTCCGCTCAACAAGCGCCGCCGAAGCCGGTCGCGCCGGCGCAAAACGGCGCCAAAACCGTCGTGCCGCCGGTCGACTACGTCATCGGTGCCGACGACGTCTTAACGATCACCGTCTACGGGCAAGATCCGATACACACCGGCGACGTAGTGGTAAGACCTGACGGGAAGATTTCAAGGCTGCTGATCAACGAGGTTCGCGCCGCTGGCCTGACGCCGATGGAGTTTACGGCCGAGCTCGTCAAGGCGTATTCAAAGTTTTTCCAGGAACCCACGATCCTGGTGACGCCCAAGCAGATCAACAGCCGTAAGGTCGGTATCACTGGCAACGTCTACAAGCCAGGCGAGTATCCACTAAACGAGGAACTGGACATCCTCGGGCTCATCACAAAGGCCGGAGGCCTGCAGGAGTACGCGGACAGGGAGAACATTCGGCTGATTCGGCGCCTTCCGAACGGAAAGATCGAGACGCTCCGGTTCAACTACAACAAGATCTTCGACACCAATAACCCAGACATTCCGAAACTCAGACCCGGCGATCAGGTCATCGTCCGCTAGTCACAACGGTGCGCATCTTCGCAACCTCCGTTGTCGTCCTCGTACTCGTGGTGCTGACCGCGCGGGAGACGTCCGCCCAGACGACCCAGGGCCAGCAGCCGCAGGATCCAAACGCGCCGGTCCGGGTGCTGACGCAGCGGCCGTATCGCGGCGTGTTCGGTGGCGGGGTCGGTGAGACGTCGCAACTACTCACGCTCGGCCTCAACATGGGCGGCGGCTATGACAGCAGCGTCTTCGTCGACAACCGGCAGGATCCGAACGCCATCGCGCCCGTGAGTCGAAGGCGGAGCGGGTTCCTGCAGGGCTCGGCCAATCTCAACTACTCCCTCAGTCTCGGAGCGGTGTCGTTTTCGGCGGGCGCCGGCGTGTCGGCTTCGCACTACCCGTCGCTCGACGTCCCGGTGGCTCGCCGCTATCTCGCCAACGCGGGCGGGACCTGGCGAGTCTCGACGCGCGCGAGTCTCGGCGGACGTTACTCGATCGCCTATCTCCCGCTCCAGCATCTGGCGTCATTACCCGGCGGGCTGGATCCGGCGCTCGGTCCGATCGATCCGTTTGACAGCACGATCGGCGCGGCGTCGGAGACGTACCGCACCGAGAGCGGCGGCGTGAATTTCAACTACCGCATCTCGCAGCGCATCGGGTCGTCGTTTGACTACAGCCACTGGCGCATCGTGTCGCCCGACGGTGACCGGGACGTGTCGACGAACGGCGCATCGGCGCGCGTGACGTACGCCCTGACGCAATCCATCGGGGTCTATGGCGGCTACCACGTCGATTCCGGCCAATACGGCAGCACCGACAATCAGCCGCGCTACTACACGCACAGCGGCGACTTCGGTCTTGATTTCGCCAAGGCGTTGTCGCTCACGCGCAAGACGACGGCCGGGTTCGGCACGGGCCTGACGGGGGTGACGGACGGGAACCAGACGCGGTACGCGCTGACGGGGTTTGCGAGCCTCAGGCGGGAAATCGCTCGGAGCTGGGGCGCCGGGCTGACCTACAACCGGAACGTCGGATTCGCCCAGGCGTTTCGGCAGCCCGTGTTCAGCGACTCGTTGAGTGCCAATGTCGGCGGGTTGATCAGCCGGCGGCTGCGATTTAACAGCGGCCTCTCGATGTCGTTCGGCCGCGTCGGCTTCTCGGATCCCAATGACCCCAATGTGAACACCGACCGCGGATACCGGGCGTTGTACGCCTCGGCCGGACTCGGCGTCGCGATCTCGCGGATGCTGAGCGGAGGCGTCCGGTATTCGTACTCCCGGTACCGGTTCGGCGGCGACGTGAACGTGCCGACCGATCTGCTGTTTCAGGCGGGTCGCCACGGCGTGAACGTCTACCTGTCGAGCTGGATTCCACTCATGTCGCGCACGAGGAGACCCTGATGCTGCCCGGAAAAACGTACTCGGTCGACGACATCGTGCGCATCGTCCGAAAGCGCATCTGGATCCTGCTCCTGCCGCTGGCGATCATCTCGGCAGGCACCGCCGTCGTCGCCCGGCGCATGCCCGATACCTACCAGTCGGACGCCATGATTGTCGTGGTGCCGCAGCGGATTCCCGAGGCGTACGTCAAATCGACGGTCACGATGCGCATCGAGGATCGGCTGCAGGCGATCAAGGCGCAGATCCTCAGCCGCACGCAGCTCGAACAGACGATCAAGACGTTCAATCTCTACGCGAGGGAGCGCAAGGCGGGCGCGCTCACGGAAGACATCGTGGGGCGCATGCGCAACGAAGTCTTCATCACACCGACGAGACTGGGAGACGCCTTCAGGATCGGGTACGTCGGGCAGGATCCGCGGCTGGTGACGAGGGTGACCGAATATCTCACGACGTCGTTCATCAACCAGAGTCTCAAGGATCGCTCGACGCTCGCCGACGGGACGAGTCAGTTCCTCGATACCGAGCTCGATGCCGCGCGCCGACAGTTGCTCGAACAGGAACGGAAGCTGCAGGAGTACAACCAGAGACACTCCGGCGAGCTGCCGACCCAGCAGGCATCGAACCTGCAGGCGATCGCGAATATTCAGATGCAGATTCAGTCGGTGCTGACGACGATCGCCTCGCTGCAGGACCGCCGCCGCGCGGTCGACAAGGAGCTGGCAGACATTCAGACGATGAGCGAGCTGTTCCCGACGGATCCGAATCCGGCGTTGACGCCGAGCATTCCGCTCCTTCCCGGGACGGGCAACGCCGCCCAGAGGCTTTCGGACGCGCGCGCCAGGCTGGCGGGATACCAAGCCTTGAAATACACCGACGATCACCCGGACGTGCGAACCGTCAAGCGCTTGATTGCCCAGTACGAGAAAGAAGTGGATGCGGAAGCGCTCAAGCAGCCGGTCTCGGCCGTGACCCCGCGGCCCATTACGGCGGCGCAATACGCGCAGCAGAAGAAGATCGAGTCGCTGCGTGACGACAGGGAGAGCTACACGAAGCAAGTCGCCGCTCTGCAGGCCGAGGAGCTGCGACTCCGGGAGCAGAACAGGACGTATCAGTTCCGCGCCGACATGGCGCCCACGCGGGCGTCCGAGTTGATCGAGCTGACGCGGGACTACGCTGCGCTGAACGGCATGTATTCCAGTCTGCTCGGCAAGAGAAATGAGTCGAAGATTGCGGCCAATCTCGAGGAACGTCAGATCGGTGAGCAATTCCGGCTGCTCGACCCGGCGCGTCTGCCCGAGCGGCCGACCAAGCCGAACCGGCCGCTGATCAACATGATGGGGATCGCGGCGGGATTGGGGGTCGGTCTGGCGCTCGTCGGGTTTCTGGAGTTCCGCGATTCGACCTTCAAGACCGACGACGAAGTCTCGGCGATTCTGACCCTGCCCGTGCTGGCGGTCGTGCCGCTCATGCAGTCCGACGAGGATCGGACACGCGCGACCCGGCGGCGGCTCGTGATGGGCGTGGGGCTCGGCGGCACCGTGCTGGGCTGTCTGGCCGTGCTGGTTTACACGTTTGTGCGTTGAGCAGCTGAGTAGACGATGTACGAACAATTTTTCGGCCTTCGGGAACGGCCCTTCGATCTGACGCCGAACCCGCGATTCCTGGTGCTGACCGAGTCGCACCGGGAGGCGCTCGCCAATCTCGAGTACGGGATTGGCAGCCGCAAGGGGATCACGCTGCTCGTGGGCGAGGCGGGATCGGGCAAGACGACCATGATCCGCGCGGCGGTCGAAAAGATGCCCGCGCGCGTGCACTGCGTTCACCTGCACAACCCGACGCTGTCACGTCCCGAGTTCGTGGAAATGCTGGCGACGAGATTCGGGCTGTCCGAGGAGGCGTCGCAGTCCAAGGCGACGATGCTGATCGAGCTCGAGGCGCTCCTGCGCGCCCGCCGCGCCGCCAGCGAAACGAGCGTGCTCGTCGTCGACGAGGCGCAGAGCCTGCCGGCCGAGCTGCTCGAGGAGATCCGGCTGCTCGCCAACATCGAGACGAACGACGAGAAGCTGCTGTCGCTCATCATCGCCGGCCAGCCCGAGCTGGCCGAGCGGTTGAACGACCAGTCGCTGCGGCAGTTGAAGCAGCGCATCGCGCTCCGCTGCGAGCTGCAGCCGCTGTCGGCGCAGGAAACGGCCGGGTACATCGCTGGTCGCATCCGGGCGGCGGGCGGCACGGGCGCGAAGGTCTTCACGCGCGAGGCGGTCGCGCTGATTCACGAACGCGCGCTGGGCATTCCCCGCACGATCAGCGTCATTGCCGACAACGCGCTCGTCGGCGGTCTGGCCGCCGGACAGCGGCCCGTCGGCAGCGAGCTCGTCCGGGAGATTTGTCGAGACTTTGATCTGAAGGGGGCCGTGCCTGTGCAGGCGCACCCGCCTTCGCCCCAGGCCGGCGTGCAGCCAGCCGCCGCGACGAACGGAGCTGACGGCATGGCACCATCCGCCCTGCTGGACCTCGCGCAACGGCTTCGCTACGCGCCGCAACCGACGGCGCTCGCCACGGAAAAGCCCGCCGCCCCGGGCGTGTCCACCGCGGCTTCGGCGAAGCAGAAGCTGCTGTCATTTTTTCGGAGCTGAGGAGCGATCCTGATGGGCCGGTTGACCGAGGCGATGCGTCGCGCCGCTGATGCGGCGGGCCAGGAGCCATCCGACGTCGTGACCGACGCGGCTGCCGCACTGCCAAGCGAGATGAACGATGCGACCGACGATCTTTTTCCCATCGAGATCGCCGGCGCGCGGCCGCTGACGCCGTCAGCGACCGCTGGGCTCTCGGGTGAGCCAGCGGGGACGGCGGTGATCGCCCCCGGCGTCCCGCCGCCGGTCGTGATGGCGGCCCAGGTCGCGGCGGAAGCACGGCCTCGGGCGGTCGAGCCGACACCGTACGTCGATCAGGTTGGCTACGGCATGCCGCAGACGGCGGCGCCCGTGATCACCATCGATGAGCCGCCGCGCCCGGAGCGGCGCGAGCTGAACGCAGAAATCTTCGAGCGTCTGGACGCGACGCTCGCCCAGAAGATCGTCGTCGACCAGAACATCATGCCGGTCTCGCGCGAGCAGTACCGGCGGCTCGCGGCGACGCTGCATCACGCCCAGGCCGATACCGGGCTCAAGGTCGTCATGATTGCGAGCGCGGTCGTCGGCGAAGGGAAGACGCTGACGGCGTCGAACCTGGCGCTCACGTTCAGTGAGTCCTACCAGCGCACCGTGCTGCTCATCGACGGCGATTTCCGGCGGCCGGCGCTGCACGTCGTCTTCAACATCGACGCGCCATCAGGCTTGAGTGAAGGGTTGGCGGCGGTCGTCGAACAGAAGCTCCCGCTCTATCGCGTGTCACAGCGGCTCACGATTCTGCCCGCCGGCCGGCCCACGTCGGATCCGATGGCGAGCCTGACCTCCAACCGCATGCGGCGTGTCATCCAGGAAGCTCGCGACGCGTTCGATTGGGTCATCGTGGACACGCCGCCGGTCGGGCTGCTGCCCGACGCGAACCTGCTCGCGGCCATGGTCGACGGCGCGGTGCTCGTCGTCCGGGCCAATTCGACTCCGTATCACCAGGTGGTGCGCGCGATCGACGCGCTCGATCGCGATCGCCTGCTTGGCGTGGTGCTCAACTCGGCCACCAGCCCAAACGGGACGGGACACAACAACTATTACACCTACTACCACGGCACGCGACCGCAGGCAGATCAATAGCGGGTTCCATGCACCGGCTCACCCTTCGCTCGCTCACGCTCGTCGTGTTCGAGACCGTGCTGATCGTCGCGGCGGTCGCGGTGGCCGCGTATGTGCGGTTCGGCGACTGGGCGTGGGTGATTCTCGTCAACGAGAACGGCGCGGCCAAAACCCTGCTCGCGGCCGGCGTGGCGCAAGCGTGTCTGTACTACGCGGATCTCTACGATCTCCGGCTCGCCTCCGACCGGCCTGAGCTCTTCGTCCGGATCGTCCAGGCGCTCGGCGCCGCATCGTTCATCCTCGCCGTCGTCTACTTCTGGTTTCCGGCGCTGATCATCGGGCGCGGCGTGTTCATGATCGCCGCGTTTCTCGTGATCACGCTCGTGATCACCTGGCGACTCGTCTTCGTCTGGATGAGCGGATACATGGGGCCGCGCGAGCGGCTGCTGCTCGTCGGCACGAGCCCGGCGGCGGTGAGCCTTGCGCGCGAGCTCTACGACCACCGCCACGAGCTCGGCGTCGAGATCGTCGGCTTCGTCGACTCCGACGCGGCGCTGCTCGGCACGCGAGTCGTGAACCCGGGAGTGATCGGCCTGATCGACGACATTCCCGCGATCGTCCGCGCCCGGTCGGTGGACCGGGTGGTCGTCAGCCTCTCGGACGCGCGCGGCAAGCTGCCCATGGAGAAGCTGCTCGAAATGAAGCTCGACGGCGTAACGTTCGACCATCTCGCCTCGGTCTACGAGGAGTACATGGGCAAGATCGCGGTCGAGAACCTGCGGCCGAGCTGGCTGATCTTCTCGTCCGGCTTCCGCAAGAGCCGCGTAATGGCCGCGTCCAAGCGCGCCGTGGACATCGTCGTGTCGAGCCTGGGCCTGGCCGTTGGCCTGCCGGTCATGGCGACGATTGCCCTGGCGATCAGACTCACGTCGAACGGAGCGGTCTTCTATCACCAGCGTCGGGTCGGCCGGCTCGGCCGCATCTTCACCGTGCACAAGTTCCGCACGATGGTGACCGATGCCGAAGCGACGACCGGGCCGGTGTGGGCATCGAAGGACGGAGATATCCGCGTCACACCGATCGGCCGCTGGCTGCGTCGCACGCGCCTCGACGAGCTGCCGCAGTTCTGGAACGTTGTGAAGGGCGAGATGAGCCTCGTCGGACCGCGGCCGGAGCGCCCGGAGTTCGTCGAGGACCTGACTCGCGTCATTCCCTATTACGGGCAGCGGCACATCGTCAGGCCGGGCGTCACCGGCTGGGCGCAGGTCCGCTACACGTACGGCGCGAGCACGGAAGACGCGCTGCAGAAGCTGCAGTACGACCTCTACTACATCAAGAACTCGTCGATTGCGCTCGACTTCTTCATCATCTTCGACACGATCAAGACTGTCATCCGCCAAAAGGGCGCCTGAACCATGGCGACCTCGGCAGATACCCCGAACGGCGGTGTCGTCAACGCGATGAGCGTGGACGTCGAGGACTACTTTCACGTCAACGCCTTCGACGGCATCGTCCCGCGCCAGCAGTGGGACAGCCTCGAGAGCCGCGTGTGCCGCAACACCGAACGGCTGCTGGCGATATTCGAGGCGCGCGGCGTGACCGCGACTTTTTTCGTATTGGGCTGGGTCGCCGAGCGCTTTCCGGCGCTGGTGGCGAGCATCTCGAAGATGGGGCACGAAGTGGCCTCGCACGGGTACGCCCACCGGTTGATCTATGACCAGACGCCGGACGCGTTCCGAGACGACGTGCGGCGGGCGAAGGATCTGCTGGAGTCATCGACGGGCGTGCACGTGGACGGCTTTCGCGCGCCCAGCTATTCCGTGACGGCGCGCACGATGTGGGCGCTCGACGTGCTGATTGAGGAAGGGTATCGCTACGATGCGAGCATCTTTCCGATCCGGCACGACCGCTACGGCATCCCGTCGTCGCCGCGCCACCCCTACGTGATGACGCGCGACCGCGGCTCGCTCGTGGAAGCGCCGGCGTCAACCGTCCGGTGGGCCTGGATCAACCTGCCGGTCGCCGGCGGCGGGTATTTCCGCATCCTGCCGTACGCGTGGACGCGCTGGGGCATCAGGCGCATCAACAGGCGCGAAGGCCGGCCCGCGATTTTTTATCTGCATCCGTGGGAGATCGATCCGTCACAACCGAGGATCAACGCCGGTCTGCTGAGCCGCTTTCGCCACTATCGCCATCTCGACAAGACCGAGCATCGCCTCGGTCAGCTGCTCGACGATTTCCGTTTCTCGACGGTGCGACAGGTGCTCGCGGCCGTTCAACCGGAAGCCGCAGGCGCGCCGACGGCGCTGCGGCTGGCCGGCCGCTGAGGCGCGATCATGGCGTACGCCGAAGTGGCCCCCGCACCCGTCTCTCCGGAGTTCTTCCGGCCGGTGACGCTGCCCGCCGGCCACCGGCCGCAACTGTTCGTCATCGTCGACACCGAAGAGGAGTTCGACTGGTCGGCGCCGTTCTCGCGCAGCTCCGTCGGCGTGACGGCGATTGACGACGTCGGCCGTCTCCAGAACGTGCTCCTGGCGTACGGCGCGATTCCGACGTATGTCATCGACTATCCGGTGGCGACGACGGCGACGTCGGTCGCGCGGCTGGGAGAGCTTGCGGCGCGCGGCGAGTGTCACATCGGCGCGCACCTGCATCCGTGGGTCAACCCGCCGTATGTCGAGGACATGAGCCGGCCCACGAGCTACGCCTGCAATCTCGGGCACGATCTCGAGCACGACAAGATCGCGCACCTGCGCGCCGCCATCGTCGAGCACCTGCACGTCGTCCCACGCGTCTACAAGGCAGGCCGGTATGGATTCGGCCAGACCACGGCCGAGATTCTCGACTCGCTCGGGTTCGACGTGGACGCGAGCGTCAACCCGCACATGGATTTCCGCGGCGATGGCGGGCCGTCGTTCGAGGGCTTCGCCGCCACGCCCGCGTTCTTCGGCAGGCATCGCCGGCTGCTCGAGCTGCCGTGCACGACCGGGTTCGTGGGCGCCGCGCGGCGCATGGGCCCGAGCCTGCACAAAGCCGCGTCGACGCGCTGGCTGGAGCCGCTCCGGGCGGTGGGGGTGCTGGCGCGCAGCGGCGCGCTCAACAAGGTGATGCTGTCGCCCGAAGGCAACACGTTCGACGAGATGCAGATGCTGACGAGCGCGCTCCACAGCGACGGCGTGCGCACGTTTTCTCTCACGCTGCACAGCCCCAGTCTGAAGCCCGGTTGCACGCCGTACGCCCGCACGATCGGCGAGCGCGACGCGCTCGTCAGCACGATCGATCGGTTCTGCGATTACTTCTTCGGCAAGCTCGGCGGCGCGCCGGGCACGCCCGCCGGTTTGTACGACCAACTGCTCGAGGACACGCGGTCATGAAGGTGCTCGGCCTCTCTCCCCTGGACAAAGACTCGACCGTCACGCTCGTCGAAGACGGCGTGATCACGTACGCGGCCGCCGAGGAGCGGTTCACGCGCGTGAAGCTGCAGGACGGCTTTCCGTGGAATGCGCTCGACAGCGCGCTCAAGGTCACGGGCACGCAGATCGGCGAGATCGACAAGGTCGTCTATCCGTTCCTCACCCACGACGAAGAGACGCGGCTGTTCGAGCGTCACCTGGTCGAGGAGCGCGACTTTCTGGACGAGACGGAAGCGGGCGCGACCGCCGAGGAGCTGCGTGAAGCGCGCGCGAGGATTCCGGCGCGGCGCGATCCGGTGCCCGGGCTCGGCGATCCGAACGAACGGATGGAGAAGGGGCTGCTGAAGAGCCTCGCCTATCGCGTGCTCGCGAGCGAGGGCGTCGTGTCGCGCAACGTCGCGAAGCGCGGATCGGAGCGCTGGGGCCGCGATGCGTCGGCGTTTCACCTCCGCTGGCAGCAGGAGCTCGACGCGGCGCTCACGGAACTGCAGCTGAACGGCAAGCTCAAGCGCGTCGAGCATCACCTGAGCCACGCGTCCAATGCCTTCTTTACGAGCGGCTTCGACCAGGCCCTGGTCGTCACGCTCGACGGGTACGGATCGGGACTCTCCGGCAGCGTGAGTATCGGCCGCGACGGTCGGATCCAGCGCATCCACGACCAGGAATATCCGCACTCGCTCGGCACGTTCTACGAGTCGGTGACGTCGGCGCTCGGCTTCCAGCCGAGCCGTCATGAGGGAAAGATCGTCGGCCTCGCGGCGTACGGCGATCCGGCCGTGCTCGGTGACATCCTCCGCCGCCGGTTCGTCCAGAACAACGGCGGGTTCCGCATCGTCGAGACCAACAACATTTACTTCGCGCGACTCCTCGCGACACAGTTTCCGAAGATCGACGTCGCGGCCGCGTACCAGCGGGTGCTCGAAGAAGTCGCGACGGCCTACGTCTCGCAATACGTCAGCAAGACCGGGCTCAGGAACCTCGTGCTGTCAGGCGGCGTCGTGGCGAACGTGAAGCTGAACCAGCGGCTTCGCGAGATCGAAGGCGTCGAGAACATCTTCATTCATCCGAACATGGGCGACGGCGGCTGCGGCACGGGCGCCGCGCTGCTCGAGTTCGCCGGACACCCCGAGACGCGGCGTCGGCTGGAGCATGTGTACCTCGGTCCGTCGTTTTCGAGCCGGGAGATCGCCGAGGCGCTCACCCGCGCCCAGCTTCCGTTCACGGAGTACAAGCCGATCGAACCGAAAGTCGCGATGCTCCTGGCCGCGGGGAAGGTCGTCGCGCGGTTCGACGGACGCATGGAGTACGGACCGCGGGCGCTCGGCCACCGTTCCATCCTCTATCACGCCAAGGAGCCGGCCGTGAACCAGTGGCTGAACCAGCGGCTCGGCCGCACGGAGTTCATGCCGTTCGCGCCCGCCACGCTCCACGAGCATCGCAACGCGTGCTATCGGAACATTCAGGGTGCCGATCACGCCGCCGAGTTCATGACGCTCACGTTCGACTGCACCGAGTCGATGATGCGCGACTGTCCGGCCGCCGTGCACGTGGACGGCACGGCGCGACCGCAGCTCGTCTCGGCCGAGTCGAGCCCGGGGTTCCATCGCATCCTGACGGAGTACTACAAGATTTCGGGCATTCCGTCGGTCATCAACACCAGCTTCAACATGCACGAGGAGCCGATCGTCTGCTCGCCGGACGACGCGATTCGCGCCTTTCTGCAAGGGAATCTCGACTACCTCGCGATGGGCGAGTTCCTCGTCGAGCATCCGTCGGCGCGGCAGTAGGGATTGGCATGAAGGTCCTCGGCATCTCCGGACGCTATCGCGACGCCGCCGCGGCACTTGCGGTGGATGGCCGACTCATCGCCGCGGTGTCCGAGGACTGCTTCACGAAGGTGCCGGGCATCGGATACCTGCAGACGGGCGGGTTTCCGTCGCGGGCGGTAGAAGCGTGCCTCCAAGGCGCCGGTCTCGAGCTTCGCGACCTGGATCGGCTCACGGTCGTCGAGCACGAAGGTCCAGCCGGCCACGAGACGACGTCGGTTCAGGACGCCTACAAGGATCTCAGCGTGCACCGCATCGACGCGGTTCGCGCCGATGCTGTTCACGCCGCGGCCTCGGCGGACGGCCCAGGCGCGGTGCTCGTGTGCAGCACCCAGCCGCCCGTGATCGCCGCCTTCGTGACGGATCGTAACCAGGTGGCATCGCAGACCGTTTTGCCGGGCGGCGATCGATTGATCCGCGCGGCGCAGGAGCTCGCCGGGACCCTTGGCGTCTCGACCACGGATCCGTACGGGGCGCTCGACCGGCTGAGCGTCGGGGCCGATCCCGAGTTCCAGGCCGACCTGGCCACCGCCATTGCCTGGCGGGACGGCGACGGGATGACGATCGACGCCGACGGCCTCTCGCGGAGCGTGCAGGCGATCGCTGGCGACCACGCCGGATCGCTCGCGGACGCCGCGTCGCTGAATGTCCGACTCCAGGCGAAGCGGCGCGCTCTGGCCGCCAGCTTTACGTGCCGCCTCGCGCAGGTGATTCGTGACGCAGCCGAGACTCTCGGCACCCGCGGCGATCTCGATTCGGTGGTCTTCGGCGGCGCGATGTTCGCGAATCGGCGTTTGAGCTCCGAGCTCCAGCGCCTCGTCGGCGACGGTCTGGCGCTCGCCGCGGTGCCAGAGCCGGCGGGCCGCGCCCTCGGCGCCGCGCTCTCGGCCGCCGGCCTCGTCGGCGATGCCACGTCCGGGCTCGCGCTCGGCCCCGCGTTCACCGACGTCGACATCAAGCGAACGCTCGACAACTGCCGCCTGGATTACGTGTACGAGCCGGACTGGCACCGCCTGTTCCTGCGCACGTCAAAAATGCTTTCGCAGGGGAAGGTCGTCGCGTGGTTCCAGGGCGCGATGGGCTTCGGGCCGCGGGCCATGGGCACGCGCAGCATCCTGTGCGATCCGTCCGGCCGCTACGCACGGCACAACATCAACGAGTACCTCCGGCAGGTGCCGCTCGACGAGCCGCTGCCGGTCGTGTTCGCGCCGTCGACCGCGTCGCAGTGTCTGGCGCGACCGGTCTCGGCG
Source organism: Vicinamibacterales bacterium (assembly GCA_035633215.1). GTDB lineage: Bacteria > Acidobacteriota > Vicinamibacteria > Vicinamibacterales > SCN-69-37 > DASQFI01. The sequence continues at coordinate 26,286 of DASQFI010000052.1, forward strand.
CGGCTGCCGGTCATGGACGCCGCGGTAACCGCCGAATGGCGCGACCGGCTGGTCGCGGCGCTCGACTGGCGCCACTTCGTCCGGGTCCACGCCGTTGGCGCCGGGCAGGCGCCGGAGCTCTGCGAGCTGCTCGAGTGCCACTTTCAGAGGACGCAGGTGCCCGCGCTCATTGAAACGAATCTGTGCGGGCCGGGCGAACCGCTGGCCTGCACGCCGCGTGACGCCGTCCGGACCGTGTACTCGTCGGCGATCGATGTCCTCGTCATCGGCCGGTTCGTCCTGATGAAGGACCACTGGCTCCTGAGAAGCGATGTTGGCTGACGCGCTTGTGGAGCGCACCGAGCCGGCGATGACCGCGGCGGAGTCCGCCGCGGTCGTGACGCTCGCGGGCGACGGCGATCGCGCCGCCTGGGAAACCTACGTCTCCAGGCAGGCATCGGCGACCGGTTATCACGACTGGGCCTGGCGCGAAGTCATCGGTCGGACGTTCCGTCACGCCAGCTTCTATCTGATCGCGCGCCGGGCCGGCCGGGCCGATATCTCGGGCGTGCTGCCGCTCGTCGAGATCCGCAGCCGGCTGTTCGGCCGGACGATGACTTCGCTGCCGTTCGTGAACTATGGCGGCGTCCTCGCCGACATGGAAGAGGATGCGCAGGCGCTCCTCGCCCACGCGGGGGACCTGGCGCGGAGCCGCGGCTGCCGGCACGTGGAACTCCGGCATTTCGACCGGCGCTTCGACGCGCTGCCATTCAAGCAGCACAAAGTCACGATGCGGCTCCCGCTCGCGGAGGGAATCTGGGATCGGCTCGATCGCAAAGTCCGCAACCAGATTCGCAAAGCGGTGAAGTCCGATCTCACCGTCGAACGGGGCGGCGTCGAGCTGCTGGCGGACTTCTACGCCGTCTTCGCGCGCAACATGCGCGACCTTGGGACGCCCGTCTACACCCGCCGGCTGTTCGAGGAAGTGCTTCGCGCGTTTCCAGATCGGACGCGCCTCGTGATCGTGCGCCTCAAGGGCGCGCCGATCGCGGGCGGGCTGACGTTCCGGACCGGCGCCATGGTCGAGGTGCCGTGGGCGTCGTCGATCAACGACTACAACGCGCTCTGTCCGAATCACCTTCTGTACTGGAGCGTCATCGAGGCGGCGGTGGCCGAAGGCTGCAGGACACTCGATTTCGGGCGCTCGACGCCCAACGAAGGCACCTACAAGTTCAAGGCGCAGTGGGGCGCCACGCCGGTCGCGCTGCATTGGGAGTACTGCCTGCTGCGCGGTGGCGCGATTCCGGATCAGAGTCCGAAGAACCCCAGACTGCGCGTGTTCGTCGACACCTGGAAGCGGCTGCCGCTCTGGGCCGCCAATCTCATCGGGCCGCACGTCGTCCGGTACATTCCCTGATGGCGACGACGATTCTCGGCATCTCGGCGTTCTACCACGACAGCGCGGCGGCACTCGTGACAGACGGCGAGATCGTCGCGGCCGCGCAGGAAGAGCGATTCACGCGCAAGAAGCACGATCCGGGATTTCCCGAGCACGCGATCCGATTCTGCCTGGAGCGCGCCGGCAAGACCGCCGCGGATCTCGACTACGTCGTCTTCTACGAGAAGCCGATCCGCAAGTTCGAGCGCCTTCTCGAGACGTATCTCGCCTACGCGCCGTCCGGGTTCGGCAGCTTCAAGATGGCGATGCCGGTCTGGCTGAAGGAGAAGACGCGGCTGCCGGTGCTCATCCGAAAAGGGATCGGACGCGGGCTGCGCGCGCCGATTGTGTTTACCGATCACCACGAGAGTCACGCCGCGAGCGCATTCTTTCCGAGTCCGTTCAACGAGGCGGCGATCCTCACGCTCGACGGGGTCGGCGAGTGGAGCACGACGACGCTCGGCGTCGGCCGCGGCAACAGGATCCAGCTCACGCGTCAGATTCAGTTCCCGCACTCGCTCGGGTTGCTCTATTCGGCGTTCACGTACCACTGCGGCTTCAAAGTGAACAGCGGCGAGTACAAGCTGATGGGCCTCGCGCCGTACGGGCGGCCGCTCTACAAGGACCTCATCACGCGCCATCTGATCACGCTTCGCGACGATGGCAGCTTCTGGCTGAACATGGACTACTTCAATTACTGCCAGGGGCTCACGATGACGAACCCGGCGTTCGACGAGCTCTTTGGTGGTCCGCCGCGCGAGCCGGAAGCCGACATCGAGCAGCGGCACATGGACATGGCCGCCAGCATCCAGGCGGTGACCGAGGACGCGTTTCTCGCGGCCGGGCGCGAGTTGTTTCGTGAGACGGGTCAGACACGGCTGGTGCTCGCGGGCGGCGTCGCGCTCAACTGCGTCGCCAATGGCCGGCTGCTGCGCGAGGGCCCGTTCGACGACATCTGGATCCAGCCCGCGGCGGGCGACGCCGGCGGCGCGCTTGGCGCGGCATTGTTCGTCTGGCACCAACTCCTCGAGAAACCGCGCCACGCCGGGCCGTCCGACAGCCAGCACGGCAGCTTCCTCGGGCCGGAGTTCTCTGCGGCCGACATCTGCGCGTATCTGGACGGCCTGGGCACGGCCTACCGGCGCACGACCGACGATGCCGATCTGTGGACACGGGTCGTAGATTTGCTCGAATCGGAGAAGATCGTCGGCTGGTTCCAGGGCCGGATGGAGTTCGGTCCGCGGGCCCTCGGCGCGCGCAGCATCCTCGGCGATCCGCGCTCGGTGCGGATGCAGGCGACGATGAACCTGAAGATCAAGTTCCGGGAGAGCTTCCGGCCGTTTGCACCGTGCGTGCTCCAGGACGAGGCGCATCGGTGGTTCGAGCTCGAGCCGGGGCAGGAGAGCCCGTACATGCTGCTCGTCGCGCCGGTGCTCGAACAGCATCGGGTGCCGATCTCCGAGGAACAGCGCGTGACGATGCGGACCGATCCGGACCTTCGAAACCGCGTGAATATTCCACGCGCGACGATTCCGGCGGTGACACACGTCGACTACAGCGCGCGAATTCAAACGGTCGACCGCGGGCGCAATCCCAAGCTGGCGGGGCTGCTCGAGGCCTTCCACCGCCGCACGGGCTGCCCGGTGCTCGTCAATACGAGCTTCAACGTTCGGGGCGAGCCGATCGTCTGCACTCCGCAGGACGCGTATCGCTGTTTCCTCGCCACCGAAATGGACGCGCTCGTGCTCGGCAATGTGATCGTGCTGAAGCAGGACGTCGCGCACCGCGTGGATCAGGACGCGCGCGCAAAACATCTCGCGCAGTTCCATCTGGATTGAGCCATGCAATGGTCCGACGTCGTCGCCCGTCCGTCCCCCAAAGTGCTGCGGCAGTTCGCCGTGCTCTGCCTCATCGTGTTCGGAATCATGGCCGCGATCGGTCTCTGGCGGGGTCAGGGGATCACGATCCCCGTGGCAATTGCGCTCGCCGGCATCGCCGTGGGTCTGGTCGGGGTGGTGCAGCCGGCGGCGATTCGGTGGATCTACTCCGGCTGGATGATTGCCGTGTTTCCGATCGGGTGGACGATCTCGCGCCTGATGCTCGCCGCGCTTTTCTATCTGGTCTTCACGCCGGTCGCGCTCGTGTTCCGGCTCATCCGACGCGACGCACTGCATCTTCGACGGCAGAATGCGCGGTCACACTGGACCCCCAAGGCCGGCGCCACATCGGTGGATCAATACTTTCGCCAGTTCTGAGCTGGAGGAACGAACCATGTCGAACTTCGAAGATGCGGCGCGCGAGAGACGGCAGACGGGTTTTGCCGCCGAGTTCTGGCACTTCCTGCGTCACAGCAAGAAGTGGTGGCTGCTGCCGATCGTGGTCATTCTCACGGTCTTCGGCTTGCTGATGGTGCTCTCCGGCACCGCCGCCGCGCCATTCATCTACACCCTGTTCTGACCGGTGGCTGAACGAGCCAGCACCCGGAAGACATGAGTCAGAAGGCAAGAGTCGGGAGTGAACGATCTGCTCAGGCTGGGTTGGTCGGCACGGGTCGGGACGATGAACTCGTCCCGACCCGTCCGTGGTCAGTTCTTGTAGATCGTGATGACCCCGACGCCGGGCATGCTGGTCGAGAGCGCCTGACCGGCCGAGATCGTCACGTTCGAGAGGTTCACGTTGTACTGCGACGCGGTCGTGTAGAACACGCCGTAGGTGCCGGCCGGCAGACCGCTCACCGAGAACGAGCCCGTGCCTTCGGCCTTGACCACGACGACATACTTGCCGTCGGTGTTCAGAAAAGCGACCGGGCTATGTGTGCCGCTTGAGGACGTCGCCCCAATCCGCACCGCACCGGGCCGCACGTATTTCATGTACTGCCTGAGCACGAGGGTTTCGGCACAGAGCTGCGGCACCCCGGCCGTAAAGCCAATCGTCTGACCGAACTGACAGCCAAACGAGTCGAAGAACACACCCTTCTGCCACGCGCTATTGCGACCCACCGTCAGGTCTTCGTGGAGGGTCTGATACGTGTTCCCGAGTCCCCACCATTCCAACATCG
>DASQFI010000053.1:0-66153 GCA_035633215.1 Vicinamibacterales bacterium
TCAGTTCTCAGTTCAAAGTTCTCAGTTCAAAGTTACTTCCCGTGGTATCCCTGGCGCGCGCGGATCGTCACGTTCTTGATTGTCGGGACGTCGACGCCAATCGCATGCCAGCCTCCGGGCTCCACGCCCTTCGGCGAGTAGCGCAGCACGTAGCTCTGGCGGAACTCGTCGAAGATCGTTCGAAACGCCCGCAGGAGCGACGATCCGCGAAAGAAGAACGACTGCGTGTGGAGCGCGCCGCCCGTGCGGGTCGCGGCGTCGACGAGGAGTCGATCGCCGTCCGGCCGGCCCCGCGGTGAACAGGACCGAACGCGATAGCTGGAGTCGCCGCCGCTCCCGGAATGATCGATGAGGTGGAGCACCGCCTCCGATCGCGAGGCCAGTTCGCGAAGGAAGGCCGACGAGACGACGCTGCCGCAGTCGCGCCGATCGGTGAGGCCGACGACGAGGTGACGCCGATCGGGATCCGGCCGATGGAACAGCGCCATCACCAGTGCGTCTTGAATGAGTGAGATCCCGCCGACAGCCCCGAACGACAGGTCGAGCTTGGTACCGGCCGGCACCCACGGGACGTTTTCGTAGACCGAATCACCGATCGTCAGCAAGCGGAAGCGATCGCCAGGTCTCAGCAGCCGGACGATGCCCTGGACATCCGCTTTCATGTCGTCGAGCTTGCCGGCCGTGCTGCCGCTGGTATCGAGAAAGAGGGTGACGTCCACAAGCACCGACTCTCGCGACACGGAGTCGATCGTCTGCGGGACGCCGTTGTCCGTCAGCCGGAAATCGTTCGCCGTGAGATTGGTCACCACGTTGTTGCCGCGCTTGACCGAGACATTGACCGCCACCGACACCGTCGTCGCGCGAAACACGCGGCCCTGGCCGGCTTGTGGGGACGCGGCCACGGCGTTTGCGGCGAGAACGGCGAAGACCGCGATGGCCGTGAGTCGGCGATTCGTCATGGCGTCAGGCGCTTTCTGAGCTGCGCGATGAGATCCGGCAGCTGCGGAAAGCTGCCGTACAGGAACATCCGCCACGGGTCATCGTCATGAGGGCGTTCCACGCGCGCACGCTCCATCGCGTCGTAGGCCGCGCCGGCGTCGCCGCGCAGGAACTTCAGCGCGGAGAGGCCAATCGTTGCCGATTGGGAGTGGGGTCGCGCCTCGAGCGCCTTTCCGTAGAGATCCTCCGCATCCACCAGGGCGCCCAACACTTGAGCCGCCTGTGCCGCGATGAAGTACGACACGTAGCGGATGCTCGGATCGGTCGTCGCCTCGGCTGCCTCACGCTCGGCCGTGATCGCCCGTTCGTAGAGGTTGGCGCGCCAATACAGGTACCCAAGCCGCATCCGCGCCTCGGGACCGACGACGCGATCGTCAACGAGTCCGGTGAAGTGCTGCCGCGCATGTTCGACGGAAAGCTGGAGCCGATTGGCGGCCAGTTCCGCGGTGACCGGAAGCATGGTCGCCACTGCGGATGTGCTGCGCTCGCCCATGCGCGGCGCGTCCATCTCGTCGACGATGATGTGACGCGACGCGATGGCGATCGCTCGCGCGAGCCGCGCATGCGGATCATCGCGCAGGCGGCTCAGCGCGTGGAGGACGTGGCCGGACAGCCGGGTGCGCGCCGTTGGTGGCGTCAGCGGCGTCAGCAGGAAGCTCCAGTCGCGCACGCCGCCGACGAGCGCGAACGTCCCGCGGTGCCAGAGCCGCTCGGCCTCGTCGGCCTCGCCTCGCGCGCGCAGGATCGTGCAGGCCCACTCGATTGCGCATCGGCCGGCGCAGGAGTCCGGCCCCAGCACTCCCCATTCGCCTTTCTCCGCGCGGATGGCCTCGAATTCGAGTGCAAACGCCGCGGCCGTCAGGATGCGGCGCGACAGGTCCTCCGGCGCCCGGTGCACCCAGGCATGTCCCGTCGAGACCAGCGTGGCCCGCCAGCCGCGTGCCTGCGGCGGACCGGCGGCAGCGACCGCTTTCAGCGCTCCGTCGTGGTCGCCCTTGGCATAGAGGTCCAGCAACGCGCTGATATCGACGCGCGCCGGTTGCGCGCCGCTGACCCACGCGCAAAGCCCGAAAACCGCCGTGATGAAGGCGACCGGTCCAGACGTCCTCATGCGAGTGACGGTATTAGACGGCTCAGACGTCGAAAGAGTGGCTTTGGGCGGCGGTGACCCCTATAGTCCACGGTCGTGACCGAGACGCTTGTCTCGCGCCTTGAATCCTGGTGCGCGACCGACCTCCCGGCCGTGGTCGATCGACGGTCGAGCTGGACCTACGCGACCCTCGCCGCGCGGTCGCGGCGGATTGCTGCCCATTTGCTCGACGGGGCCCCTGACCTCGGTGACGCGCGCGTCGCGTTCTTCATTCCGCCCGGGTTGGACTACGTGGCCGTGCTGCTCGGCATCTGGCGGGCGGGGGGCATCGCCGTGCCGCTGGCCATCGCGCATCCACCCGCTGAGCTGGCGTTCGTCATCGAGGACTGCGGCGCGTCAATTGTGATTTCGACTCCTGAAACTGCGCACATCGTCGCCTCCGCGGCGGCCGTCAGCCCATCACCGCGTTCGTTCTTCGTCGTGCGGGACGGCAAGCTGAAACTGCTCAGTCGAACGTCGAGCACGGCCCAGCACGCACGGGAGCGGTCCGAGTCGGCCGCGCGGCGCGCGATGATCCTCTATACGAGCGGTACGACCGGCAAGCCGAAAGGCGTCGTCACCACCCACGGGAACATCGCGGCACAGATCCAGTCGCTCGTCTCCGCCTGGGACTGGCGCGCCGAGGATCGGACGCTCCTCGTGCTGCCGCTGCATCACGTCCACGGCATCATCAATGTCCTGGGCTGCGCGCTCTGGTCCGGCGCGACCTGCGAGACCTTCCCCAGATTCGACGCCGAATCCGTGTGGGAGCGATTGTCGTCCGGCGAAATCTCTGTCTTCACCGCGGTGCCGACGATCTACTACCGGCTGATCGCGTCATGGGACGCGGCAAGCGAGGACGAACGGCGTCGCCGTTCGGAAGGCGTGCGTGCCATCCGCCTGATGATGTCGGGATCGGCGGCGCTGCCGCTGCGCACCCTGGAGCGATGGCGCGAGATCAGCAGCCACGTCCTCCTCGAACGATACGGCATGACGGAGATCGGCATGGCGCTCGCCAACCCGCTCCGCGGCGTGCGGCGCCCCGGGTTCGTCGGCCAGCCGTTGCCGGGTGTCGACGTTCGTCTCGCGGGAGAGAACGGTGATCCTGTTCCCGCGGGCACGCCGGGCGAATTGGAAATACGCGGCGCCGGCGTGTTCGGCGAATACTGGCGCCGGCCGGACGCGACGCGCGAGGCGTTTCGGGATGGCTGGTTCCGCACGGGCGATGTCGCGGTGGTCGAGGACGGCGCCTACCGGCTGCTCGGCCGCACCAGCATCGACATCATCAAGAGCGGCGGCCACAAAATCTCGGCGCTCGAGATCGAGGACGTCCTGCGCGAGCATCCCGCGATCGCCGAGTGCGCCGTCGTAGGCGTTGAGGACGACGAGTGGGGGCAGCGCGTGTGCGTGGCGGTGGAACTGCGCCCGGCCGAACAATTAACGATGGCCGACCTCGAGCCGTGGGCGCGCGCCCGCCTGGCGCCTTACAAGATTCCGCGAGAGGTCGTCGCCGTGCCCGCGCTCCCGCGCAATGCGATGGGGAAGGTCGTCAAGCCCGACGTGGCCGTCCTGTTTCAGAGTAAAGTGTCTGGTCCTGGAGAAGGGCAAAGGGCAGAGGGCAAAGGGAAGGGTAAAGGGGAGAGGGCAAAGGGTCGATCCCTGCCCCCTCCCTAAACCCTTTCTCCTTTCACCTCTCCTTTGCCCTCTGCCCTTTGCCCCTTTGCCCTTCTGAAACCTATGTCAACCGAAACGCGCTCGGGCCTGCCGGCGTGGAAGCCGGCCGACCTGCCCAATCCGCCGGTGCCGCGCGGATTGCAGTGGATCGGCGTTGTCGGGCCGGGCGTCATCGTCCTGGGCCTCTCCATCGGATCGGGCGAGTTCCTGCTCGGGCCGGCGGTGTTCGTGCGGCATGGCCTGACGCTGCTGTGGGTGACGGCGGTGTCGGTGTTCCTGCAGACGATCTTCAACACGGAGTTGATGCGGTACACGCTCGCGACGGGCGAGCCGGTCTTCACCGGATTCATGCGCACCCCGCCCTCCTCGACGTTCTGGGCGTGGATCTATTCCGTTCTCTATTTTCTCCAGGCCGGCTGGCCCGCCTGGGCCGCCAACGCCGCCGGGGCCGTCTACTTTCTGTTCGCGCGCCGCCTGGCCGGTCCCGATGATGCGACCGTCGTGTACCTGATCGGCATTGCGACGTTCCTCGCCAGCACGGCGGTCTTGTTCATCGGCCGCCGCATCGAGCGCACGCTGGAGCTGTTCAACTGGGCGCTGATTGTGGGCATTCTCAGCAGCTTTCTGGTGCTTGCGCTCGTGTTCGTTCCCGGGTCCATCTGGGGATCGGCGGCCGGCGGCCTGATCGGATTCGATACGGCCGAAGGGCGATTCAACTTCCTGCCGGCTGGCGTCGACTGGGTGCTGCTCGCCGCCCTGGTTGCGTACTCGGGCGCCGGCGGCATGGCCAATGTCACGCTCTCGAACTGGGCGCGCGATCGTGGCTACGGCATGGGCGAGCGCGTCGGCTACATTCCCGCGGCGGTCGGCGGCAAGAAGGTCAACCTTGCGCACTCGGGATTCATCTTCCAACCGACGCCCGACAACATCCGGCGCTGGCACGGCTGGTGGCGGATCGTCCGCGCCGATCAGTGGGGCGTCTTCTTCGCCGGCGGTCTGCTCGGGATGGTCCTGCCGGCGTTGCTGTACGTCACGTTCCTGCCGCGCGGCACGGACATTCGCGGCCTCGGCATCGCCGCGGCGCTCGCCTCGAGCATCGGCGCGCAAGCCGGACCGCTCCTCGCCGGCGTCATCGCGTTTCTTGGCGTGTGGATTCTGTTCAAGACGCAGCTCGATCAGATGGAAGCGATGGTTCGCGCTTTGACCGACATGCTCTGGACTGGCAGCGCGCGGATACGGGCGTGGCGGGGCGGCGACGTCCGCAAGATCTACTACGCCGTGCTCCTCACGCTGGTCATCTGGGGGATCATCGCGCTACGGCTCGCGCAGCCGATCGTGCTGCTGCAGATCGGCGCCAACGTCGCGAGCGTCGTGTTCGTGATCACGTCGCTGCATCTGCTCTACATCAACACGCGGCTCCTGCCGCGCCAGCTGCGTCCGCCGGGTTGGCGGCGCGCGATGCTGGTCTTCATGGCGCTCTTTTACGGCTTCTTTTCCGCGCTGTCGGTTTCGACCCTGTTCTAGGGCCGTTCTCACTTTCCTCTGGCGAGCCACCTTCTGCAATTCGGCCGAATGTCTCGCGATCCATGCAGGCCTTGCTCTATGAGGAAGTGAGAACGGCCCTAGACCAGACCCAAACACGGTAATACGTTACGCAAAAGTGTCAGGCGAGCGGGTCGGCCGTGCCAACCGACCGCTGGAAACTTTGACACGGCGCGATCTGGCTCGGTCCGGCCGCGCACGCCGGTTTCGAGTGGTGGGGGGACCGGCAAGGCGCTTGCATTGAGTCGAATCGATGGGTGTGGCCCGCAGAATCGTAAGCAGCGCGATCGTCGCGACGCTCGTGGGCCTCTCTGTGTCGGCCTGTGGGGGCAACGCGCCGGCTGCGCCGAGCCCGCCGCAGCCTCCGGCGCCACCCTCCGCCACCCGTTATTCATTGAGCGGTCGTGTACTTTCGGGTTCAGGCGGGACTGGTATCGGATCGGCTCGCGTCGACGTATCAGCCGGCGTGAACGTCGGCAAGACCGCCACCGCTGACGCCGAAGGGCGCTACACGATCAACGACCTCGTGGCCGGAGAAATGACGCTCCTGGCGTCCGCGCCAGGCTACACAACGCAGAGTTCGAAGGTCACGATCGGCGCCAACCAGACGTTCGACTTCAATCTGCCGGCGGCGCCGCCGACGGCTGACCGCGCGACCGTGTCGGGAGTGGTGTCGTTCGGACCGTCGAAGGTCTGCCTTGGCGCATCGCGCGTCGACGTGACGGCGGGGCCGGACAGCGGGCGGAGCGCCAACGTCGATGACACGGGGCGCTACGCGCTTCCGAATCTGCGTCTCGGGTCCGTCACGCTGGAGGCCTCGGCCCCCGGTCACGCGGCGCAGACGACGACGCTGACGCTCACCGCGGACCAGGCCGCCGACTTCACCCTGGCGGCGTCGCCCAACCTGACCATCGGCCGCGCGATCGACGCCGTCACGCAGAACGGTGTCGGGAGTCTCAAGGTCGACGGCGACGGCGTGAGCGGCACGTCCTGCGACGCGTCGGGCGCGTTTCTGGTCAGCGCGGCGGCCGGGTCGGCCGATCCGCGCCTGCTGATTTTCACGGGACCCGACCTGGTCGAGCGGCGCACGAACGTCCGTTTGCCTGGCGCGGATCTGCTGGTCTCCCTGATCTCGGGCGGCTTCGATCTGCGGGCGTTCGACGAGATGTTCCGCGCGCCGCAGCTGCGCCGCTGGACGTCGGCGCCGCCGCTGCTCATCGAGGCGCGTTCGCTCCAGTTCACCGACGTGAACATGATGGATGCGGTCGCGCTCGACGACGTGATGCCGGACGCCGAGGCGGCATCGCTGGTGAGCGACCTGACCTGGGCTCTGCCTCAGCTCACGGGTGGATCGTTCTCGAACTTTTCGAACGTCAGCCGCCAGACCGCCGCGCAAGGCGCCCGCGTGAATCTGCTCAATGACGACGTGATTACGGTCAGCCGGGTCGTCGGGCTCACGGCCGCGACCGGCTTCTGGGGCTACGGACGCTGGCGGTTCCAGAACGACGGCCGAGTGGTCGCCGGCATCGTGATGCTCGATCGAGACTTCGATCGCAGCGGCAGCGGCTTCGTCCGCTCGCTGCGCGCGCATGAGCTCGGGCACGCGCTCGGCTACAACCACGTGACCGCGCGCACGTCCGTTATGAACGCTCAGGCCCGGACCGAACCAAACGACTTCGATCACGACGCCGCCCGTATCGCCTTCCAGCGTCCGCCCGGGAACCGATCGCCGGACGTCGATCCCTCGTCGGCGTCCATCAACCGCGTCATTACCGCCACCTGGAGCGCCCCGATTCGCTGAAGCTTGCCGCGCCGAAGCTCGGAGAGCGTAGGCTGGCCGGGCCTCGCCGAAGCTCGAAGAGCCCACTATAATTGGCGTCTTTGACAGGAGAGACCTGTGACGCCAACCGGACCCGCGGTCGGGCAGGCTGAGCCACGTCGAGCAGAACGCGCGGCAATGACGGGCGAAGAGATCGTCGCCCTCGCGAAGAAACACACGCTCTTCGAGTGGTCCATCCAGGGTGCCGTCGACCCGATTCCCGTGGCGCGCGCAAAAGGCGTCTATTTCTGGACGCCTGACGGCAAGCGCTTCCTGGATTTCAACAGCCAGCTGATGTGCGTGAACATCGGCCACGGCGATCCGCGCGTCGTCAAGGCCATCCAGGACCAGGCGGCCCAACTGCCGTACGCGAGCCCATTCATGGCGACCGAGGTGCGCGCCAGGCTCGGAGCGAAGCTTGCCGAGATCTGTCCCGGCGACATCGACGCCTTCTTTTTCACCAACGGCGGCGCCGAGGCCAACGAGAACGCGATCAAGATCGCGCGCTGGATCACCGGCCGCCAGAAGATCGTTGCGTTCTACCGCTCGTATCACGGCGGCACGGCTGGCGCGATTTCGGCGACCGGCGATCCGCGCCGCTGGACCGAGCCGTCGGTGCCCGGCTTTGTGCACGTGCTGAACCCGTACCACGGGCTCGAGCGCGGCTGGACGACGGCGGAGCACGCACTCGACTATCTCGAGGAAGTCATTCAGCTCGAGGGGCCGGCCACGATCGCCGGCTTCATCCTGGAGCCCGTCGTCGGGAGCAACGGCGTGCTCGTGCCGCCGGAAGGGTTCGTCGCCGGGGTGCGCGCGCTCTGTGACAAGTACGGCATCCTGATGATCGCCGACGAGGTGATGTCAGGCTTCGGGCGGACCGGCACGTGGTTCGCGGTGAATCACTGGAACGTCGTGCCCGATCTTCTGACGATGGCCAAGGGCCTGACGAGCGCGTACGTGCCGCTCGGCGCCGTCGGCATGCGCCGGGCGTGGGCCGACACGTTCAAGGATCGAATGTTCTCGAGCGGGCTCACGTACAACAGTCATCCGCTCGCGTGCGCCGCCGCGCTTGCGACGATCGGCGTCTACGAAGAGGATCGGCTGATCGACAACGCACGCTCGATGGGCGAGATCCTGAAACAGCTGCTGGCGGACATGGAGGCGCGTCATCCGTCGGTCGGCGCGGTCCGATCGCTCGGCCTCTTCGGCATCGTCGAGCTCACGCGGAACCGCGCGACGCGCGAGCCCCTGGCGCCGTTCGGGTCGAGCTCACCGGAAATGGCGGCGCTCTCGAAATTCTTCCGCGACGAGGGTCTCTTCACGTTTTTCCGCTGGCACAACTTCTTCACGAACCCGCCGCTCTGCATCACCGACGCGCAGTTGCGCGAGGGGTTCGACATCATCGATCGCGGCTTGACCGCCGTGGACAAGGCCCTCTAGGCCGCCACGGGAAGGGGACGACAAGGAGAGTTGGATGGCCGAGCTCAAGACCAAAGCCACGAAGGCAAGCGTGAGCAAGTTCCTCGAGTCGGTTCCTGACGCGTCCACACGCAAGGACTGCAAGGCGCTGATCCAGTTGATGAAAAAGGTGACGAAGTCCCAGCCGAAGATGTGGGGGCCGTCGATCGTGGGCTTCGGCGACTACCACTACAAGTACGACACCGGCCGGGAAGCCGACTGGTTTTGCGCGGGTTTCTCGCCCAGGAAGAACGCGCTGACGCTGTACATCATGTCGGGCTTTCCAAAGCACGCCGATTTGATGTCCAGGCTCGGCAAACACAAGACTGGCAAGGGGTGTCTCTATATCAGGCAACTATCGGACGTCGACACCAAGGTGCTCGAGCAGTTGATCGAGCGTGCGGTGAAATCACTTTGACATCGCGATCTCTTGCGACGCTTCTCTCCGCCGCTGGCCTGGCGGGATGGATGCTGCCGATCGCGGCGCAGCAGACGCCACTTTCGCCCGTGCGCGAAACGGGCCAGACGGTCACGCCGGCCTTCGAAGGGTGGTACCTGAACAAGGACGGCACGTTCAGCATCTCGTTCGGCTACTTCAACCGAAACTCCAAGGAAGTGGTCGAGGTACCGGTCGGCGCCGACAACTTCGTCGAGCCCGGCGATCAGAACCAGAACCAGCCGACACACTTTCAGCCCGGCCGGCACTGGGGCGTGTTCGCGGTCAAGGTGCCGAAGGACTTTGGCGACAAGACCGTCGTGTGGACGCTGAAGACGCGCGGCGAGACGTTCGCCATTCCAGGCCGGCTGCATCCGAACTGGCAGATCGACGCGCTCGAAGGCGAGGCTGGATCGGGGAACTCGCCGCCCGCGTTGAAGTTCGCGACTGACGGCCTCGAGGGCAGCGGGCCACTCGGCGCGACCGGCGCACCGATGACGGCCTCCGCCGGCAAGCCGCTCACCGTGACCGTCTGGGCGCGCGACGACGGCAAATCGGCGAGCAGCGTGGCCGGCGGCGGGCGCGGCGCACAACCGGTCACCGTGACGTGGTTCAAGCATCAAGGACCGGGCGGCGTCACTTTCACGCCTCCCACGGCGAGGATTCCCCCGACCGGCGGGTCGGCGCCGACGGCCGCAGTCTTCAGCGAACCCGGGACTTACGTGCTTCGGGTGCGCGCCAACGACGCGTCCGGCGTCTCCGGCGCTGGTCACGCACAGTGCTGCTGGACCAACGGATTCGTCCAGGTCACCGTGGCAAAATGAAGGACGCACGGCCGGGTCAGCCCGGCCTGACAGGAGCCTGACCATGCCGAAGTCGCACCGCTGGATGTGGCCGGTCGTCATCGCGGGGACCCTCGCGTTCGTCGCGCTCGTGTCGGTGCGCGGGCAGGCACGGAGCGGCCAGCAGGCCGCTCCCGGCGCCGTGACATTCACGAAGGACGTCGCGCCAATCCTGCAGCAGAAGTGCCAGGTCTGCCATCAGCCGAACTCGATCGGCCCGATGTCGCTTCAGACCTACGACGAAGCGCGCAAGTACGCCCGGCGGATCAAGACGAAGGTCTCCGAGCGGCTCATGCCGCCATGGCACCTCGACAAGACCGTCGGCATTCAGGAATTCAAGAACGACCGCAGCCTGACGGACCGGGAGATCGCGACGATCGTCCGCTGGGTGGATGAGGGCACGCCGGCGGGCGACCCGAAAGACGCGCCGGCGCCGGCCGACACGCGTCCGATCGAAGGATGGCAGTTCGCGCCGCTCTACGGCGCGCCGGACCTCGTGATCAAGTCGCCGCCGTACACGCTGGCGGCGCGGACGCAGGACAAGTGGTTCCGTCCGGTCACGGAGACCGGGCTGACCGAGCCGCGCTGGGTGCGCGCGATCGAGATCAAGCCGGTGGGCGTGAACGGCCGCCGCACGGTTCATCACGTCCTCACGACGCTCCAGCAGGAGGAGGACGGCATCACGGGCCTCGCCGACAGCGCGCACGATCACCAGACCAACGCCGGGCTGTTCATGGAATGGGCCGTCGGCAAGGCCGGCGAGATTTTCCCGGCCGATGCCGGCAAGCTGATGCTCCCGGGATCGAGAATCCGCTGGGAGGTTCACATGTTCGCGGTGGGCGAGGAGATCAAGGACAACCAGGTCGAGCTGGGAATCTACTTCTACCCGAAGGGCGTGGTGCCGCAGCGCCGCACGGTCCTGCGCATGTTCAACGTCGCGCCGAGCTCACGCCTCGACATCGCCCCAGGCAAGACCGCGATGACGCAGAACTTCTATGTGATGCAGGCGCCGGCGCGGATCGAGAACTTCCAACCGCACATGCACATGCGCGGCAAGTCGATGTCGATGGAGGCGATCTACCCGGACGGCCGCCGCGAGGTCCTGAGCGTCGTCGACAAGTTCCAGTGGAACTGGCACGTGAACTACGTGTACGCCGACCACGCCGCGCCGCTCCTGCCGAAGGGCACCGTGCTCGTCTTCACCGCGTATCACGACAACACGTCGAACAATCCCAACAATCCCGATCCGCGCCAATGGGTCGGCTGGGGCGACCGCACGGTGGATGAGATGGCGCACGCGTGGGTGGACGTGACGTATCTGAACCCTGACGACTATCAGAAGCTGCTCGCGGACAGAAAAGCCAAGAAATGAAGGAAGTGAAGGGGTGAAGGACATGAAGCAAGGTTTCATGATCTTCGCTTCATGATCTTCACCTCATGATCTTCACTTCATGGCCTTCACGCCCTTCATGACCTTCATGACCTTCATGTAACCTCATGCTGATCTACGTCGTGATTGCTGCGTTCGGGCTGATCGTGCTGCTGTCGATGCTCGTCTTCGGCGACATCTTCGGCGATCACGACGTCGATCACGGGTTCGATCACGGCGGCGACGCCGGCGGGCCCAGCATTTTGAGCGTCCGCGTGATGGCGGCGTTCCTGACGGCGTTCGGCGTCGGCGGGATCGTCGCCAGGTACTACTCCCTTTCGCATCCCGCGGCATCAGGCGTCGGGGTCGTCGCCGGCATCGTGATGGCCGGTATCGTTTATCAGTTTGCCAGGCTGCTGTATTCGCAGCAGGCGTCGAGCGAGCTGCGGATGGGCGGGCTGATTGGGGCGACCGCCGAGGTCTCGGTCGCGATTCCGGAGGGCGGGGTCGGTCAGATTTCGCTCAGCTCCGGTGGAGAGCAGACCGAGCACATTGCCCGCTCGGCTGATGGGCGAGCGCTCAGCCGTGGGACGACGGTCGTCATTGCGGCGCTTGGCGGTCATGCGGTCGTCGTCAAGCCGGTCGACGCCGGCACCACCGGGGGGTCCAGATGAATCTGTTTGACGATTTGTCCGCGGTCGCGGTCGCCGTCAGCGTGGTGCTCGGCCTGCTCGGGTTGGTGGCCGCGATGGCGCTCTTCGCGCGCAACTACATCAAGGTGCCGCCGTCCACGGTCGCGATTTTCTTTGGGCGTAAGCACACGCTCACCGACGAGAAGGGCAATCGCTCGACCGTCGGCTTCCGCATCGTCAGGGGTGGCGCCGCGCTTCGCGTGCCGCTGCTCGAGCAGGTCGCGTACCTTTCGCTCAACATCATCTCGATCCCGCTCCGGATCCAGCGCGCCTACACGAAAGAAGGCGTTGCGGTGACCGTCGAGGCTGTCGCCAACGTCAAGATCGCCGGCGACGACATGTCGCTTCGTGGCGCGTCGGAGCGCTTTCTCGGCATGCCGCCCGAGCAGATCAAAGGCGTGATCTTCCAGACGCTCGAGGGGCACTTGCGCGCGATCCTCGGCACGTTGACGGTCGAAGAGATCAACGCGGACCGGCAGGCCTTCGCCCAGAAGATGACCGACGAGGCGGCCGTCGATCTGAAGAAAATGGGCGTCAACATCGACATCCTGACGATCCAGCAGATCAGCGACGAGCAGGGGTATCTCGACGCGCTGGGCAAGAAGCGCACCGCGGAGGTCAAGCGCGACGCGATCGTCGGCGAGGCGCTTGCGACGCGCGACGCCATGATCAAGTCGGCGATGGCCGATCAGGAAGGCAAGACCAAGCGCTACGAGGCCGACGTCGCCATCGCGCAGTCGTTGAGGGACAAGGAGTCCAGACAGGCCGAGTTCGACGCCGCGGTACAGGCCAAGCAGAAGGAAGCCGAGCAGGCCGGTCCGCTCGCGACCGCCATCGCCAGACAGCGTGTCACCGAACAGGAGACCCGCATCGATCAGGTGCGCAAGCAGCAGGAAGTGCTCGTCCAGGAGCAGGAAGCCGCGCGCAGGGAGAAGGAGCTGCAGGCGACGGTCGTGAAGCCGGCGGAGGCCGAGCGCCAGGCGGCGATCCTGCGCGCGGAGGGCTTGAAGCAGGCGACCGTCATCAAGGCCGAGGCGACGCAGAAGGAGCTCGAGTACGAAGGTGCCGGCGAGGCCTCGAAGATCGAGAGGATCGGCCGGGCGGAAGCCGCGAAGGTGCTGGCGGTCGGCGAGGCCGAAGCCGAGGTCATCAAGAAGAAGCTGCTCGCCGAGGCCGAGGGTCTGCAAAAGAAGGCCGAAGCCTGGAAGAACTTCAACGAGGCGGCCGTGATCAACATGGTCGTCGAGAAGATGCCGGAGCTCGCGCAGGCGTTCGCGACGCAGCTGGCCGGCATCGACAAGATCAACATCATCGAGATGGGCAACGGGTCGGGAGGCTCGGGAGGCGTCGGAAAAGTCATGAGCACGGTCGGCGGCGGCATGACCGCGATGCTCGCGATGCTCAAGGATCAGTTCGGCATCGACATCGCCCGGCTGATGCAGGCGCGCGCCGACGCGAGCGCCGCCGAAGCCGAGCGAAAGATCGGGCAGGGCTGACATGGCCGGAGGCGTGTACGAGAGCACGCTGGCCTGGGATCCGCAGCGGCCGCAGACGACGATCATCACGTGCGTGGACGGACGGTGGTACCCCCACTTCCAGGAGTTCGCCCGCGTGCACCTCAACGCCGGACCGCGGACGGACTTCGTCGCCGTGCCCGGCGGCATCGAGCCGCTCACGCTGATCGATCTGGTCCCGAAAGACTTCAATTTCCTCCGGCGCCGGCTCGAGTCACTCGTCGAGGCGCACGGGACGCGGCGGATTGTCGCCGTCGCGCATCAGGATTGCGCCTGGTACCGCACGAGAAAGATCGGACCCGTCACGATTGACTTCAAAGATCGCCAGATCTCCGATCTCAAGCGCGCGTCGGCGCGGCTCCGCGAGCTGTTCCGGGGTGTGACGGTCGAGACGTACTTCGCGCGCCTGAGCGCCACCGAGCCTCAGCGGGTCCTCTTCGACGTCGTGTGAGCCGCCCCGAGCTCCTGTCGACCCGCCGCCTGAACCGCGCGCTGCTGGCGAGGCAGTTCCTCCTCGAACGTCAGAAGACCAGCGTCCTGCGCGTCCTGTCGCAGCTCGTCGGCCTCCAGGCCCAGGTGGCCCGGCCGCCGTTCGTGGGCCTCTGGACGCGGGTCCGTGACTTCGAGCGCGACGACCTGTTGCGCGCGCTGCGGTCGCGGAAGGCCGTGCGGCTGACGGCGATGCGGGGGACGCTGCATCTGATGACCGCGAAGGACGCCGTCGCGCTCCGCGGCGCCCTCCAGCCGATGCTGTCGCGCGGCATGCGATCGATCCCGGGATCGCGCGCGAGCGATCTCGATCTCGATCTCGATGCGCTCGACGCGGCCGCCCGGACGTTCTTCGGCCGCGCGCCGGCGACCTTCGACGCGCTGCGGACGCACCTGAAGCAGATGCACCCGCGCGGCGACGAGCGCGCCATGGCGTACGCCATTCGCATGCAGCTGCCGCTCGTGCAGATGCCCACCGACGCGCCCTGGGGATTCCCTGCGTCGGCCGATTTCACGCTCGCCGAGACGTGGTTGCGCCAAGCCATCCGCACCGATACCGCCCCGGCACACGAGCTGGTCAAACGTTACCTGGCCGCGTTCGGGCCGGCGACACCCGCCGACGCGCAGACCTGGTCCGGGCTGCAGGGACTTCGCGAGGTCTTTGAAGAGCTGCGGCCGAAGCTCGTGACATTCCGCGACGACCGCAACCGCGAGCTGTTCGATCTGCCCGCCGCGCCCAGGCCCCCGGAGGACACGCCCGCACCCGTTCGATTCCTCCCGGAGTTCGACAATGTCCTGCTGTCGTACGCGGACCGATCGCGCGTGCTCGACGAGAAGTACCGATCGAAGATCACGACGAAGAACCTGCTGGTCCCGGGCACGTTTCTGGTCGACGGCTTCGTCGCGGGCACCTGG
This sequence comes from Vicinamibacterales bacterium, assembly GCA_035633215.1. Lineage (GTDB taxonomy): Bacteria > Acidobacteriota > Vicinamibacteria > Vicinamibacterales > SCN-69-37 > DASQFI01. The sequence continues at coordinate 14,879 of DASQFI010000053.1, forward strand.
AAGGTCGAACGCAAGCCGCGCGTCGCGACGCTGACGCTCGCACTTTTTCAGCCGCTCACTCGCCGGTCCGTGACCCCTCTCGAACAGGAAGGCCAGGCGCTGCTCGACTTCCTCGAGCCCGACGCGGCGACAAGGAACGTGCGCACAGGTCGGACATCGTAGGCACCCAATGATTCCGCGTCGGGGCGGCGGTCACTCCATCCGAAGCACGTCCACGGGATCGACGCGTGACGCGCGGCGTGCGGGCGCCCAGCTCGCGACGAGCGCCACGCTGGCGAGCACCGCGACGGAGACGACCAGGCTGACGATGTCCACTGACGAGACGCCGTAGAGACGATCTTCGATCCGCCGTCCGAGGCCGATCCCAATCGCCACGCCGGCCGCGCTGCCGACAATGGCGAGTCGCAGGCCCTGACCGAGGACCAGCCGCCGGACGTCGCCGGGTACGGCGCCGAGCGCCATCCGGACGCCGATTTCGCGCGCCCGCTGGCCGACCGTGTAGGACATCGAGCCGTAGAGCCCCACCGCCGCGAGAAGCAGCGCCGCCAGGGCGAGCGCCAGTCCAATGGTCATCGCGACCCGCTCGTCGTTGACGTTGAGATCCGTCTGCTGGCGCAGCGTGAGCGCCTCGGCGATCGGGACCGCGGGATCGACGGCCGCGAGCGTCTTGCGCAGCGTGTCCATGAGGGTTGCGGGATTGCCCGCGGTCCGGACGTGCATCACGCCCGGTCCCGGACGCCGCTGGCCGACGGGCCGGTAGAAACTCGGACGGGCCTCTTCGCGCAACATCCGGTACTTCACATCCCGTGCGACGCCGACCACTTCGATGGCCGGGTCCGTGAGCTCGCCCTCATGGATGATCTGGCCGACCGCGGGACCGTTCGGCCAGTACCGCTTTGCCATGGTTTCGTTCACGACCGCGACGAGCGGCCGGCCTTCGATGTCGCCCTCGGTCAGCGCGCGACCCGCGATGATCGAGATGCCGAGCGCCGCGAAGTAGCCCGGTGACACGGTGTTGTAATTGATTTCCATGTCTTCGTCGGCGACCGGCTGATACCTGGGCACCGTCAGCGTCGTGCGCGAGCCGCCGAACCCGACCGGGATCACCCGGCCGTATCCGGCGGCCGTCGCGCCGGGCACGCTGGCCAGGCGCGCTTCGGCGTCGGCGTAGTACTGCCGAATTCGCGGGGCCTTGTATTGCGCGGCCACGGGATCGACCGACAGCAGCGCCACGTGATGAAGATCGAATCCGGTCGGAATCGCCCGGAGGTTCATCAGCGTGCGTACCAGCAGGGCCGCCGAGACGATCAGGGCGAGGGACAACGCGAACTGCAGGATGACGAGGCCGCGCCGGAGTCGTGCGCCACCCGGGCCGGCCGACGCGCCGCGTCCACCCTCGCCGAGCGATCCGGCGGGCCGCGACCGGCTGACGTTGAAGACGGGAGCGAGCCCCGCAAGGATCGTCGAGCCGACGCCCGTGGCGACGGCAAAGAGCAGCACGCGCCAGTTGAGGCCGACGTCGAGCGTCACCGGCCGGCCGTAGTCGGACAAGAGCGGCACCGCGAGTCCCGCCATCCAGACCGCGGCGAGCAGTCCGAGCGCCGACCCCGCCGCGCCGAGCATCAACGTTTCGACCAGCAGCAGCCGGCTGATTCTGGCGCGGCTGGCGCCAAGCGCGGTGCGCACGGCAATCTCGCGGCCGCGATCCGTCGCGCGCGCGAGGAGCAGGTTGGCGACATTCGCGCAGGCGACGAGCAGCACGAGCAGCGCCGCGCCCAGCAGCAGCTGCAGCGGCAAGGCGGTTCGCTCCGGCAGAGACGAGTCACCCTGCTCGCCCGGTTCGAGAAAAAGCTGCCGCTTCTCCTGGCGCTTCATCGCCGGCGCGAGCGACGCTTCGATGCGGTTGAGATCGGCGGCGCCCGTCTCGAACGTCGCGTCTGGCTTCAGCCGCCCCATGATCGTCAGCCAGCTCGTGCCGCGGCGCGGCAACAGGTTGGCGCCGCTCAGCGGATTGAGGACCTGCTGCTGATTGACGGCCCCCCAGAGGCGTGCGTTGCTGCCGATGGTCATGCCATGGAACGTCGCTTCGACGACGCCGACCACGGCGAATTCCCGATCGTTCACGAGCAGTGACTTCGGCTGAAACGCGCGCGGATCGCCGAACAGCCGGCGCCACAGCACTTCGTTCATGACGATGACCGGCGCCGCCCCTGGCTGATCGTCGCTCTCGACGATCCCGCGGCCGGCGATCAGGCGCGGTCCGATGGTCGGGAAGAAGCTGCCGGACACGAGCTCGCCGTGGATCACCTCGGCCACGCCTCCCGGCGGGCGGACCGTCAGGTCGGTGCGGCTGTACGCGACGAGATCGACGAACGTGCGCTGTCCGGCCCGATAGTCGACGAAGTCCGGATACGAGAAGTTGTGGTTCACGTTGTCCGGACCGCGGCGGTTGAGGACAAGCGCGAGCCGCCGCGGCTCCTTCACGTCGAGCGGCGAGAGCACCGCGGCGTCGAGCAGGCTGAAGACCACGGCGGACATCGAGATGCCGACCACGAGCGACAGCACGGCCACGGTCGTCACGAGCGGCCGCCGGCGGATCGTCCGCCAGCTGAAACGCACGTCCTGCCAGACTGAGTTCATGACGCGATCCTTGGAAAAGTCGTGGAGAGTCGAAGCCAGGTGCCTTGGAGGTGTGGAAGCTCGGAAGCCGGGAAGCCAGGACACCTCACGCACGCGTCGTCGCAGTCCCGGAATGACAGACGCGACCGCTTGATGCCAGAACCAGCGCCGCGCACGCTCGGCGCCAAACTGCTCGTCGAGCGCCGTGAATTCCTCGACGAGGTCGCCCACGACCGCCTGACGATCGGCCTCGACCGTCGACCAGTTCATCAACCAGGCGGCAAGACGAGGGGGGTGGGTGGGCACGTCTTATCTCAGATTTCAAATCTCAGATTTCAAATCTCAGATTCTTCAATGCCGTCCCACATCCGGTTGATCCGCGCGCGCGCCTGCCGCAGCGCGCTGGCGCCGGCCGCACGGAGGCGGAAGTGCCGTTTGGACCGGCCGCCGCGCTCGGGCGTGGGGTCGGACATGCGCGACGACACGTACCCCTTCCGCTCGAGCCGATCGAGCGCCGTGTAGAGCGCGCCGACGGCGATCGTCCGCTGCGTCCGGCGCTCGATTTCACGCCGCACGGACACGCCATAGGCGTCGTCGCCCAGATGCGCAATGGCGAGAAGGACCGACTGTTCGAATTCGCCCAGGCTGTCGGCGCGGCTCATTTGTCCTGCCCTGCAGGAGTAATAGACGGGACGATCGCACGAACGGTTGGCAGGGAGAACTCTGCAACTTGGAACTTAGAACTCTGAACTAAGAACTTAAGTTCTTAGTTCTCAGTTCTGAGTTCTAAGTTTCTAGCGACAGGTCTTTACTTTTCTGACACCACTGGCAGTCCGAGGCGTTTGGCCTCGGTGTTGAACGCCCCAAGATCGGTCGCGAGGACCTTCGCCAGCCGGTCGGTCTGCACCTTGAGCTCGGCGACGAGGTCCTTGAGAATCGGGGCGGCGTTCCCGATCGGCCGGCCCTCGCCGCGCGTGACGACCGAGAACAGCGACGCCAGGCGGTTGTTGACCTTGATGGGGAAGTTGAGCGGATCCTGGCCGCTCTGATTCCGGACCTGGTAGATCTCCTCTTCGACGGCGCTGAGGTTCTTCTTGAGCGTCTCGCCGGTGGTCTTGAGCCGGTCGTCCGATGCCTTGCCGAGCCGGTCGTCCACCTGCGTCTTGATGCTGCGAATCTGGATCACCGCGTTGTTGGCTTCGCTCGTCTTGTCGCGAATCTGGATCGCCAGATCGAACTGCGCCTGCAGGTCCGCGTCGCTCACGTCCGCATACAGCGGATTGCGGCGCACGCGGAACGTCTGCGTCTGTGTCCTGCCGTTGGCGGTCAGCCGCACGGTGTAGGTGCCGGGAGGCGCAAGCGGGCCGGCGCCGCCGCCGCCCGCGCCCCAGAGGATCATCGGCGTGAAGCTCGTAAAGCCCGGATAGCGCAGATCCCAGGTCACGGTGTTCAGGCCAGGTGTCGACGCCGCCGCCGGTCCGCCACGACCGCCGCCTTGTCCGCCTCCGCGCCCTCCGGCCGCTTCGGCGAGACCTTGGCCGCCGGCGCCCCGGCCTCCGGCGCCTCCTCCTGCCGCTCCAGCCTCACCCCGTCCGGCCGGGGCCGGTGCGCCCGGGGGAGCAGTGCCGAAGGTGCGCACGACGGCGCCCGTCTTGTCGAGAATCTCGATCGTCAGATTCTGCGCGGGCTGTTTGACCCAGTACTTGATCGTCGCGCCAGCGGTGGTCCGAATGGCATCGGCAGGAGCAAACAGATGGACGTCGGTGGCGGATGCGACGGGCGCGTTGAACTGCCGGAGCGGATCGATGTCGTCGAGAACGTAGAATGAGCGCCCGTGCGTCGCGATCACGAGGTCGGTCTCTTCGACCCAGATATCCGAGATCTGCACGTCCGGAAGATTCAGCGACAGCGAGTGCCACGTGCCGCCATCGTCGTACGAGTAGTAGATGCCGTGCTGCGTACCCGCGTAGAGCATGTTCCGCCGCTTGTGATCTTCGCGAATGGCGTGGGTGTAGTCGTTCGGCTTCAAGCCGTTCACAATCCTGGTCCACGTCTTCCCGAAGTCGTGCGTGCGGAAGAGATAGGGGGCGTGGTCGCCGAGGAGCGGTTTCTTCACCGCGGCATACGCCGTGCCCGCATCGAACGCTGAGGCATCAATGAGGCTCACGCGGCCGAGATCCGGCATCTCTTTCGGCGTCACGGGCGTCCAGGTCTTGCCGCCATTCTGTGTGACGTGGATCCTGCCGTCGTCCGATCCCGCCCAGATGACGTTGACGTCGACCTTCGAGGGCGCGAGCGTGAAGACCGTGGCGTAAACCTCGGGACCGTTCATGTCGCCGGTGATGGGCCCGCCGGAGTGGCCGAGCGTCTTCGGATCGGCGCGTGTCAGATCGCCGCTGATTCTGGTCCAGTCCTGGCCGCCGTTCGTCGTCCTCCAGACGTGCTGGGTCGCGGTGAACAGCACGTTCGGATCGACGGGCGAGAACACGATGGGGAACGTCCATTGGACGCGCTCGACGAGGGCGCTCGCCGGCTCGCCCGAGAACATGCGCGGGTACGGGTGCACTTCGCGGCTCTGACCCGTGCGGCGGTTGGTCCGGACGAGGAACGAGCCGTTGTTGCCGCCGGCGAAGAAGACGTCCACGTCCTTCGGATCGGGTGCGACGTAGCCTGGCTCGCTGCCGCCGGGGCTGTACATCGCGGCCGCCGCCGCGGCACCGCCACGGCCTCCACCCGCACCTCCACCGCCGCCCCCGCGTCCGCCTCCGCCGCCGCCCACCTCATTGGGCAGGCAGACGGTCGAGCCGTCCTGCTGCGCGCCGCAGACGTGATACGGAATGTGCTTCGTCGTGATGACGTGGTAATACTGCGCGGTCGGGATGTCCTGCGCCGACCAGCCGCTGCCGCCCGCCATCGACACCGCGCCGCCGCCGTCGTTGCCGATCACGAGATGCTGAGGATTGTCCGGATCGACCCAGAGATCGTGATGGTCGCCGTGCGTACCGCCGCCGACGTTGGCGAGCGTCTTGCCGCCGTCGGCCGATCGGAACGCGCTCGTGTTGAGTACGTAAACCGTGTCGCGGTTTTTCGTGTCGGCGGTGACGTGTGTGTAGTAGAACGCCCGCTGGCGGATGTTCCGGCTGTCGTTGACCAGCCGCCAGGTCGCGCCAGCGTCATCGGACGCAAACAGGCCGCCGTTGTCGTTTTCGACGAGCGCGTAGACGCGGTTCGAGTCCCCGCCAGAGACCGAGACGCCAATGCGGCCGATCACGCCTGCGGGCAGCCCGGGATTGCGCGTGATCTCGGTCCACGTGTCTCCGCCGTCGGTGGACTTGAACAACCCGCTGCCGGGCCCGCCGCTCGACATCTGATACTCGACGCGATGCGCCTCCCAGAGCGCGGCAAAGACGACGCGAGGGTTGTTGCGATCGACGGACAGGTCGATGCCCGCGGTGCGGTTGTTGCGGAACAGCACTTTGCGCCAGGTCTTGCCGCCGTCAGTCGACTTGAAGATGCCGCGGTCGTCGTGCGGCACGCCGTGCTGGCCGAACGCGGCGACGAAGACGATGTTCGGATCCGTGGGATGGATCCGGATCTTCGAGATGTTCTGCGCGTCTCTGAACCCGACGTGCGTCCAGGTCTTGCCGGCGTCGGTGGACTTGTACATGCCGTCGCCCGGCTGGATGTTGCCCCGGATGCACGATTCGCCCATCCCGATGAAGACGATGTCGGGATTCGATTCCGAGACGTCGACGGCGCCGACCGAGGAGCTGCCGATCTGGCCGTCGGTCACCGGCGCCCAGATCTCACCTCCATCCACGGTCTTCCACAGGCCGCCGCCAGTGGCGCCGAAGTAGGCCTCTTTGGGACGGCCTTTGACGCCGGCGACGGCGATCGACCGCCCGCCGCGATCGGGTCCGATGCTCCGCCACTGATAGAACTTGAGGAGGACAGGGTCGGCGCCGATCGCCTGACCGGCTTGCGCGGATAAAGCGGTCTCGTCCGAGCCACCGCCAACGAAGACCGCAAGGGCGAACGCGGCAGCCGGCACGATCACCGCGCCGCGACGAATGATGGAAGACATGTGTTCCTCCCGGCGAAACATGCGGAAGGGAACTGTAGCAGGAAATACGACCGGCGCTCGTACCGGTCGAAGTCCAGCGAGGTGCAAAACAAAGGCCGGCCCGAAAGGGCCGGCCCAAGCTTTTCAATGGATCGATAGATCGATAGATCGATCGCTAAATGCCTATCGCAGGATTTCTTCCATATACGCGATCGCCCTTGGGTCTTTCGACTGGCTCAGGGCCGAGACAGCCTGTTTCTGGACCTCTGGATTCTTGTTCGTCCGTGCGATCTGGATGAGCATCGGGATGGACGTCTCTGCCGGCAGTCGTGCCAGGCCGGACACCGCGCGCCTGCGGACGTTGTTGTCCGGGTCGTTGTCGAGAATCGCGGTGACCTCGGACACGACCGGCTGGCCGCCGCGAATCGCGAAGTAGTACACGGCCGCGGCCCGGACCTTTGCGTCCGTATCCTTCAGCAGTCCCCGCAAGGCGCCGACGGTGCCGGACTCGCGAGTCTGTCCGATCGCGTTGACCAGTTCCACGCGAGTCGCCGACACGCGTTCCCCCTGCAGGAGTTTCTGGAGCATCGCAAAGCCATGTGCGCCGCGCCGGCTGCCGAGCAGGGAGACCGCCTGTTGGCGCAGCTCGGAATTCGTGCTGGTCGTGGCGATGCGGTCGAGGATCGGATTGGCGCCGGCGTCGCGATGAAGCGCGATGGCCTCGAGCGCGGCTCGCGTCAGATTTCGGCGCGCGTTTATCGACAGCCGCTCGAAGACGTCTTCGCGCGTGTACCCGTCGAGGACGCGCAAGCTCTCGCCCGGCGTGACGCCGTCGAGCCAGTAGACGGTGCGGCCGCCGGCGTCGATTGGGCAATCATCAGCAAGCCGGTGCATGCGCTCGACGCGGGCGTCGATCAGGCGCAGAAGAATCACCAGCCCCGTGCCGCCTTCGAGGGGTAGGGCGCCGGTGGGCGGAGTGATCTGCTGCGGCCGCGCGGTGGGCACCGTCGAGCCGATCGGCGCGTAGTCCAGGATCTGCCCGCGGAAGTAGAAGTCGTTGTCCACCCACGTGCTGCACCCGCCGCGTTCGCCGTCGACGATCGGCACGCGCCACCCAACCCACACCGGCTCCGTCGTGGCGGTCGCCGCAATCGTCGCGATCTCCCGATCGAGCGCGGCCGGTTTGCGCGTTTCCACCTTGCCGTTCTGGATCGACGGCGGCTGGGCCGAGGCGGTCGTCGCCAGGCCGAGCAGCACGAGTGTTGCGATGGTCTTCATTTGAGGATCTCGAGCATGAAGTCAGCCGCGACCTTCGACCGAGGCGCCATGTCGGACAGCTTCCGCACGATGTCGGTCTTGAGCGGCAGGTTCGTTTCCTTTCGCGCGATCGCGACCAGGGCCTCGGCGTTTTCCTGCGAGCCGAGCGCGGAAATCACGGCCTTGCGGTTCTCGAGGTCGGTTTCGCCGGAATACATGTCGACGAGCATCTGGCCGGTCTTTTCGGACCTCAGACTGCCCAGGCTCCTGATCACGCGACGGCGGACTTCCGGATCCTTTTCGGTCTTCAGGATCTGAGTCAGCTGATCGAGCGCGCCCATCGACGCGAAAGCCTGCACCATCTGAATCTTGAGGTTCTTGTCGGTCTCCTTCTGATAGAGCGCCCAGAGCTCCTGCGGTGCGGCGATGTTGGTCAGGCCACTGATCGCCCGCCCACGGATGGCGACCGGTGTGCTCTCGGTCCCGGCAATGCGGACCAGTTCGGTCTTGTTGCCGGCCGACTGATACGCGCCGATGATGGCTGCCCGCACGCTCACGTCATCGGTGGCTTCGTAGATTTGCCGCAGCTCGGCGCTGGTCGTCTGCTTGTCGCGGCCGATCGCGATGTGCCGGATGGCCTCCATCTGGAGATCGGGATTCCCCGCGCCCTTCGCGTAGTTCAACAGGATCTGGTGCGCGCGAGGGTTGTTGATCTGCGCGAGCACCGAGAGGGCGCCCCTCTTGACTCTCAGCGAATTGGCCTTGTTCAGCAATCCGTCGAGCAGCGGCACGGCGCGTTCGGGATCCGACTCTTTCATCGCGTTGATCGCGAGAAGCTTGATCTCATCGTTGTCCTGAATGTCTTCGGGCCGCGTCCCTTTCACGTCGACTTCGAGGGCCTGGGCGTCCTTGAGGTAGCGGCTTTGCGGGTACTCCTTGCGCAGCTGACCGATCGAGGCCACCGCCTCGTCGCGCTTGCCGAGCCTGAACTGCGCGTAGGCCTTCCAATAGAGCGCCCCGTCCGTTCGAGGACCTTTTTGTGCGATATACCGGTCGCAACTCGTAATGGCCTTTTCATATTCCCGCTGATCCTGGAGACTCCTGCAGCTGTTGTACCAGCTGCTGCTCTCCTGGCCGAACGGCTGGTGGTCCATGTAGTCCCAGCGGAAATCGAACGCCATGGGCGCGGCGTAACGGAAGTCGTGCTCGACCTGCGCGCGCGCCTCCTGGGCGGCGCGCGTCGCCTCGCGAATCACGTCGACGTTGACGCGCTGCGCTTCCTGAGCGGCGCGCTGGGCCTCGGACGCCGCGCGGAGCGCCTGTTCGAGCTCCCACGGTTCCATCATCGTGGGCGCGGCGATCGCGCGTGGGGCCCGCGCCGGAATCGGCGGCAGCGGCGGGACGGGCGCCACGACCGGGGCCGGCGGTGCCGGCGGAGTAGGCGGAGTCGGCGGAGTCGGCGGCACTTGTGCCGCGACTGCCATCGGCAGCAGAACCACAATCGCAACGAACATCAACACTCGCTTCATAGGTCTCCCTCATTCATGATCACGGCATTCAGATCCTGCTTACGCTCGCGGATGTCGTTGCCGACGACTCGGACCTTGAAGAGCAGGTCCGCGTCTCCAATCCGTTCGCGCCACACCTTGAATTCGTTCTTGTCCACCTTCGCCGGGCTCCTGGCGACCTCGACGAGGACGGGTTCCAGATCCTCGAGCATCTGCACCACTCGCGTGTGGCCGGTCCGTTCGGCGGTCGCGCGATAGAGCCGGCCCGACGCCACCAGGTCGTCGGCCGTCGCGCGTTCGAAATCCAGGTCGCTGTTGGCGCCGTCCGGCGCGTTCATCAACTCGACGAGCAACAGCTCGGTTTGTTCGAAGTGGGAGTCGAGTGCCGTCAGCAGCATCCGCTCCGGCGTGTAGTCGGGCCTGGCCGCGACGGCCGAGGCCGGGGCGCCGGTTGCCGGTACCGTCGTCGCCGGACGCTGCGACATCACCGCCAGCGCGACGGCGGCGACGATGAGGGCGGCGAGGGCCGTGAGCGGGACGAGCTGCCGAATCGACCAGATCGATCGGCGCGTCGGCGCCATGGGGCGCAGCACCATCAAGGCTTGTTCGACGCGCGCCCACATCACCCCTTCGAAGCCGGACGGCGCTTCGGGCAGCCGGGCCGCGTCCACCAGCTTCAAGGTCTCTGTGAGATCCGTCCACGCCATGCGGCAGCTCACGCAGGTGCGCAGATGCTCATCCACGCGCGGCTCGGAGCCGTCGTGTCCTTCACCGTAGAAGTGAAGGATCAAGTCGTCTTCGCTCGGGTGCCAGATCGTCATTCGACTGTCAACCTCTCTTACTTGCTCGCGGGGCCCCACCCCCGCTCGACCTTCGACGTCGCTCAGGTCGACCCTGAGCCTGTCAAAGGGTCGCCCGCGCTGCGGCGCTCGCAGACTCGCTCTCCTCGCGCGGACCTTCTCTTATCTCTTCCAATCGTCAACTGCTGACTTCCAGTTTCGAGCGCAACGGGCGCGTGTCCATCAGCGGCTTGAGCGCGACGCGCATTTTCTTCACCGCGCGGAAAATCGAATGTTTGGCGGCGTTCGTCTTCAAGTCGAGCGCGCCGCAGATCTCCTCGATCGAGCATCCGTGGTAGTGACGCATCAGGAACGCCGCCCGCTCCTGCGTGCTGAGCGCGTTCAGCGCCTCTTGCACTCGCACGCCGATCTCACCCGCGTACACCAGGTCGTCGATGGTTGGCGCGTCGCTCCCGGGGGTCAGCCGCTCGAGCGTTTCCTGCGACTCGACGGACTCACGATGAGGGCGGGCTCGCATGTAATCGATCGCGCAGTTGAATCCAATTCGATACAGCCACGTCGCGAAATTCGATCGCGCTTCGAACCGGCTCAGCTGCCGGTACGCGCGCACGAACGTTTCCTGAACGACGTCTTCGGCGTCTTCGGGCCGGCCGGTCATCCGATATGCCAGCCGGTAGATGCTGCGACTGTGCCGCTCGACGAGCACGCGGAAGGCCTCTTCGTCGCCGCCCCTCGCCTGCGCGACGGCAGCCGCGTCGTCCAACTGCATCTGTCCTCTTAGACGGGTCGGTTCCATGACGGTTAGGAAACGGCCAGGGGCCGGAGTATGGAGTACTACGACACTTTACGTAGATCTGTTCGCGGCAAGGAGGTTGGGGACACCGTCGGCGACTGGCGTCACGCGAAGGCCCAAATCGCGGGCCGCGGCCGCGCTGTCGAGCGGCCAGTCGTGCCGGAAAATCTCGACCGTCCCGCGCGTGAGGAGCGGCAAGCGACCCGTCAGTCGCGCACGGCCCTCTTCCACGACCCCCACGCACTCGGCGAGCCAATACGGAATTCGACGCGGCACCTTCACGCCACGCAGGTCTCGCAGGATTTCGAAGGGATACCGTTGTGGCAGGTTCTCACCGCCGAGTTCGTACACCGATCCAGGCGGCGCCCGCTCGAGCGCCGCGACGTGGGCCGCCGCGACATCGTCGACCCACGCGAACGACCAGACGTGTTCGGGACCGATGAGGCCGGGAAGCCGGCCCGAGAGGTGATCCGCGATCAACCGGCCGAGCAGATTGCCCTCGGACATCACGCCTGGTCCGTACACCACGCCGGGATACAGGATCACGATGGGGCGGCCCGCGTTGCGCGCCGCCAGGGCGACCGCGAGCGCGGCGGCCTTCGTCCGCTGGTACGGGTTGGCGTCGAGCGGCGACGATCGGCCCGCGGGCGGCCGCGCGAGGAAGGACGACGTGTAGACCACGCGCGAGAGGCCGGCCTCGCGCGCGGCTACAAGCGCGTTCTCGAGTCCCATGACGTTGACGTCATGGAACTCGCGCGGGTCGCGACGCCAGATGCTCACGAGCGCCGCGGAGTGGCACAGCGCGTCGCACGCTCGGGCGGCTGCGACGAGCGCCGCGCGATCGCGGACGTCGCCGTCGATCGCGCGCGTCGAGAGTCCAGCGCTCGTCGCGCGCCGGGCAAAGACGATGGGCTCGTGTCCGCGTGCGATCAGCGCACGCACGATCGCGCGGCCGAGATACCCCGTTCCGCCGGTCACCAGTACGCGCACGAAGGGATGCTAACGGACGGCCGGACTTCCACGCTATCCTTCGCTGGATGTTCAAGCGACAGACGACGGGTTCAGTGGTCTGCGCCTCGTGCGGCTACCTCGTCGGCGTCATGGATGATCGCTGTTATCACTGCGGGCGCCGGAATCCGGGTCTGTGGGGCTTTGCGCCGGCGCTGAGAAGTCTCGGGCAGGATCTTGGGTTCGTGCCGCTCGTCACGGGCCTCTCGGTGATCGCGTACGTCGCAAGTCTCGTGTTCTCGGCCGGCCGGATCGGGCTCGACGGTCTCAACTTCCTCGCCCCCGATCCCTGCGTGTTGTATCAATTTGGCGGTAGCGGCTTCGGTCCGGTGTTCGTGCTGGAGCGATGGTGGACGGTTCTGTCGGCCGCGTGGCTGCATGGCAGCCTGCTGCACATCTTTCTCAACATGTACTGGGTCCGCCAGCTTGGGCCGGCCGTGGCCGAGTTGTACGGACCCGGCCGGATGGTGATCGTCTACACGGCCGGGGCGATTGTCGGTTTCGCCCTGTCATCCACCGCCGGTTTTCTCTTGGGGTTCCTGCCGCCGATTCTGAGCGGCGCACCGCTCACCGTCGGCGCCTCCGCATCCATCTTCGGCTTGCTTGGCGCGCTGGTGCACTACGGCCGTCGCAGTGGGTCTCAGCTCGTGGGGTCGACCGCGTGGTCGTATGCGGTGACGATGTTCGTGTTCGGATTGATCATGCCGGGTATCGACAACTATGCGCACGCGGGCGGCTTTCTGGGCGGCTGGCTGGCGGGACGCCTGCTTGACCCGCTGCACCCCGAGCGCATCAACCACATGCTGATCGCCGTCGTCTGTCTGGTGCTGTCGCTGTTGTCGATCGTGGCCTCGCTGCTGGTGCGTCTCCCGCCGCTCCCATTCTGTTGATGATGCGCAAATCGTCCGTGCTCATCACCGGCGCCGGCGGCGAGATTGGGCACGGCCTCATTCATCGCCTGGCCGACGACGGGTCGCGCTCGATTGTCACCGTCGATCTGGCGCCGCTCGACGCGGAGCTCTCCAGGAAGGTCCACCGCGACGTGACTGGCTCGATCCTCGATCGCGCGCTGCTCGAGCGCGTGCTGGCCGAGTTCGAGATCGAGCTGGTGTTCCATCTCGCGGCGCTGCTGTCGACACGGTCGGAGTTCTCGCCGGTGATGGCCCATGAGGTCAACGTCGAAGGGACGCTGAAGCTCCTCGAGTTCGCCCAGCACGAGGCCGAGTCGCACGGCCGGCCCGTCGTCTTCCTCTATCCGTCGTCGATCGCCGCCTACGGCCTTCCGGGCACCGACGCGAAGCGCCGGGCCGGGCGGGTCAAGGAAGACCAGTGGGCCCAGCCGACGACGATGTACGGGTGCAACAAGCTGTACTGCGAGCAGATCGGACGGTACTACGCGCGTCATTACAAGCAGCTCGCGGCCGAGTCCCACAGCGGCCGCGTGGACTTTCGCGCGGTCCGCTTTCCCGGCCTGATCTCGGCCGTGACGGTCCCATCAGGCGGCACGTCCGATTACGCCCCCGAGATGATTCATGCCGCGGCGAAGGGCGAACCGCACGCGTGTTTCGTCCGTCCGGACACACGAATCCCGTTCATGGCCATGCCTGACGGTGTGGATGCGCTTCTTGCGCTCGCGCGGGCCCCGCGCGAGAAGGTGCCACAGCTCGTCTACAACGTCGGTTCGTTCGCTCCGACCGCGGACGACATCCGTGCGGAAGTGCTGCGGGCGTTTCCCGAGGCCGACATCACGTACCGGGTGGACGCGAAGAGGCAAGGAATCGTGGACAGTTGGCCGGAGGATGTCGACGACACCGCCGCGCGGCGCGATTGGGGCTTTGATCCGAAGTATGACTTCGAGGGGGCGTTTCGGCAGTACCTCATACCAGAAATCAAGAAAAGGTACGGGCGATAAGGCAAAGTCGGCGTGGGTTCAGAAGTCGGGGGTACTCCTGCACTAAACTGCGTTAGTGCCAACACTCACGGTAGAAGGCGTCGGTGTGTTTGACGTCCCGGAAGGGAAACGTCTTGTTCTCGCGCTCGAACAGGATGCGCGGATCGATCAATTGCATGCCTGCGGCGGGCGGGCGCGGTGTACGACGTGTCGCGTGGAGTTCATTGCCGGAGAGCCGGAACGGAGTACGAAGGCGGAGCAAGCGGCGCTCGCCTTGAAGGGGCTGACGGGCGTGCGCCTGTCGTGCCAGATTCTTTGCGACCACGACATGAGCGTGCGCGCCATCAGCCGGCTCGCGGGAAGCGGGCGGCCGGATCCTGGACCGACGCCCCAGCCGTTCATCGAGCCGCCGCCTGAGTACTAGTGCCGTTCCAACTTGTTCCGCCAAGAGGCAACGCCCTTGGAGTGGCTGGAGTGGTGGGAGTGACGAGGGTGCCCGTCGGTGCACTAAGTTGGAACGGCACTAGCTGACGCGTGATCGATCCGGCTGTCCTCGTCCGCGCGTATCGGGAAGGCATTTTTCCCATGGCCCTCGAGGACGGCGAGATTGGCTGGTTCTCACCCAATCCACGCGGGGTCATGCCGCTCGATCGGTTTCGGATCTCCGGGCGGCTGGCGCGCGTCCTGCGGCAGGGCCGGTTCGAGATCGCGATCGATCGTCGATTCGAGAGCGTGATGCGCGCCTGCGCCGAGCGGCCCGGCGAAGGCACGTGGATCAGCGAGGAGATCGTCGAGAGCTATGTCACGCTGCATCGGGTGGGCCTGGCGCACTCGGTCGAGACCTGGCGGAACGGGGAACTGGTCGGCGGCCTCTACGGCGTTCACCTGGGGGGGGCGTTTTTCGGCGAGTCGATGTTCCATCGAGTCACCGACGCCTCCAAGGTCGCGCTCGCCATGCTCGTCGATCGTCTCAACCGGCGCGGGTTCGAGCTGCTCGACGTCCAGTGGGTCACGCCGCACCTGGCGCAGTTCGGCGCGGTCGCCGTGCCGAGGCGTGAGTACCTCGCGCGGCTCGCGCGCGCACTTGCCAGGAGCTGTGAGTTCTGACCTCTCGAGCCGTTCTCACTTCCTGGCAGAGCAAGACCGACATGGATCGCGAGACATTCGGCCGAATTTGACGAGTGGCTCGCTACAGGAAAGTGAGAACGGCTCTCGTGATGGGATGAAAGGACGGATTTCGTGATCGGCCTGAGCCTGTTGATTGGTGCGTCGCTGATCGCCGTCGGCATTGGCGGCTACGTGCTCAGCGGCATGGTGAGTCCCACCGCGCTCATCCCGGCGGTCTTCGGTGTCGTGATCGTGATGCTTGGGGCGTATGGCCGCGAGCAGACTCGTCGCCGCACCGCGATGCACCTGGCGATGGGGATTGCGCTCGTCGGCGTGCTGGGATCCATCACCGGCGTCTTCGCGCTGTTGAGCTGGGCCGCCGGCGACCGGTCGGGCGGGCTGCCGCTCGCGCCGCTCTCCAAGACCGTGATGGCGACGCTCCTCGTGACCTATCTGGTAATGGGGATCCGCTCGTTCATCGCCGCGCGCCGCAGGTGATCTCCGACGGCTTGGCAGAGGCTGCCGAACCGAAAGCCCTTCTTTTTCAGAAGCGGAATGAGGTCAGCCGTCGCGGCAATCGTTCGCTTGCGATCGGCCCGCGGATTGTCGTGATGTCCGTCGTGCATGACGACGATGTCGCCGTCAGACGCACGGGCGGCCAGCCGTGCGGCGAGCTTCTCGGGGCGTGACGGTCGCCACCAGTTCCAGTCCCACATTCCGAAACTCCATCCTGCCAGCGCATACCCGCCGCGATCGAGGCCCGCGTAGAGCTGCCCGCCGCGCCAGCCCGCATGAGGACGAAACAGCTGACATGGCCGGCCGCCGGCCAGCCGTTCAATGTCGGCCGCCTGATCGGCCAGCAGCCGCTCGAGCTCGTGCGGTTTCTTCAAGAGCAGCGCGCGCGTGTGGGAGTGGAGGGCGACGCCATGGCCGTTCTCGAGTGCGCGGCGGATAATCGGTGCCGTCGACTCATTCACGTGCTTCGGGATGACGAAGAACGTCGCCGGGACCGCCTCTCGCGTCAGCACGTCGAGCAGGTCCGGTGTCGCCTCCGGGTTCGGTCCGTCGTCGTACGTCAGATAGATGGTCGGCGCGCCGTCCGTGCGCGGGACGTGCCAGACGGACCGGCCGGGCCCGGCGTATTCGAGCAGAAATGGAAACGGCGCTGTATGGGCCAGCGCGATGACGCCGATCCCGAGTGCCGCCACGAGCCAGAACATTGGACGATCATGACATTGATCGATCGATCTATCGATCGATCTATTGTCGGATTGGTCATCGACTGATGTTGCCGGCTCGACCTTCTGGCCGAGCGGTGTCAGAATTCCTGAAGAGACCAGCCCATGACGATCCGTGGTGGAGGGTCGCTCGTGCTGAGCGGCTATTTCCTGGCCGCCGCGTGCACGGCGGAGTCGACCGTGGGTCAGGGCGCCGCTGACTGGGAGGCTCGTCGGACCCGCATGATCGATTCACAGCTCCGCGCCCGGGGCATCTCCGATCCTCGCGTGCTCGAGGCGATGCGGAAGGTGCCCAGGCATCTGTTCGTTCCCGAGGCGTATCGAGCCCGCGCCTACGACGACGGCCCGCTGCCGATTGGCCATGACCAGACGATCTCGCAGCCCTACATCGTCGGCTACATGAGCGAGGCGCTCGAACTCAAACCGACGCACCGCGTGCTCGAGATCGGGACCGGATCCGGCTATCAGGCGGCAATTCTGGGAGAGCTTGCGGGCGAGGTGTACTCGATCGAGATCGTGCCGGAACTGGCGGAGCGGGCGCGCGCCGCGCTCGGCGAAGCGGGATACCGCAACGTCCACGTGCGGCAGGGGAACGGCTATCTCGGCTGGCCGGAGGCCTCGCCATTTGACCGAATCATCGTCACGGCCGCGCCCGAGGCCGTTCCACAAGCGCTCGTCGATCAGCTGGCCGTCGGCGGCATCATGGTGGTGCCGGTCGGCGGCGTCTACGACGATCAGGTGATGACGATCATCCGCAAGACCGACAAGGGCATCGTCACGCGCGAGACCTTACCGGTGCGCTTCGTGCCGATGGTCAAGGGAAGGCATTGATTATCAATGCACTGTGTAGGGTCCGCTCAGCGTGAACGGCGCGATCTTGACGTCGAAGAACTCTCCGGATTTGGTGACCATCTGATAGGTGCCCTGCATCGTCCCGAACGGCGTGGTGAGCGGGCAGCCCGAGGTGTAGGTGAACGACTGTCCCGGTGAGAGCGTGGGCTGCTGGCCCACGACGCCCGGGCCTTTCACTTCTTCCACGTGGCCGCCGGCGTCGGTGATGACCCAGTAGCGCGAGATCAGCTGAACGACGTCGTGACCTTCATTGGTGATCGTGATCGTGTACAGGAAGAACCATTCGTTCCGGGGCGGGTTCGAGCGATCGGCCGCATACTCGGACAGGACCGAGATGCGGACGCCGCGCGTGACTTCCTCTGACGTGAACATGACGCAATCATGAACGATCGCCCGCAGCCCGGGCAACCGAAAGCGGCCGAGGGACTCTGTCCGTCGTGCCGGTACGTCAAAGTCGTGACGAACGATCGCGGCAGCCGGTTCATCTTCTGCGAGCGGTCGCGCACGGATCCGAGCTTCCCGCGCTATCCGCGTCTGCCGGTTCTGGTCTGTTCCGGCTACGAGCCGGCGGAGGCGACCGCCGGCGGACCTCCGGGGTACGATACGTCCAGTGATGCACCGCATTGAACCGGCCCGGCTGAAACCGGGTGTGACGCTGGATCAGATCCCGCAGCCGGACACGGTCGCCGTCTCCGACGATCGGCTGCGGCCGCTCGTGCGGGGCCGCGCGCTGATCTTCTGGGATCCGAAGGCGCCGCCCGGAAGCAAGAAGCTCGACGCGATCGACACGGATCAGATCACGCCGGCGGCCGACTGCGTCTCGGAGAGTCTGGACACGCTCGACGAGCGATGGAAGGCGGGCTCGTTCCGGTATCTGATGCCGGATTTCCGCGCGCGGGTCCATCGCGGCGAGACATTTCTGATCGCGGGCGATCGGTTCGCGATCGGCTCGTCGCGAGAGATGAGTCCCGCTGGGCTGAAAGGTGTCGCCGAAGAAGTAGGCCTGGAGATGGTCATCATCTGCGGGCACAACATGGGCGACATCTTCCGCCGGAACGCGTTCAATCTCGGTCTGCACGTCGTGCAGTGCCCGGAAGCGGTGGCCGACGCTCAGGACGGCGACGAGTTCACGTTCGATCCGCTGTCACGCGCGATCGCCAACGTCACGCAGGGACAGTCGTACCAGCCCGTGCCGCTGGCGCCGAAGGAAGAAGAGATTCGACGGAGCGGCGGTATCTTCAACGTCGGCCGGCGCGAGTTCCGCGCGTCGGTCGAGACTCGTCCGGTCCTGGACTGGCCGACGACCGACCTGGCGCGTGACATGACCTCGACGGAGCAGATTGTCTGGGCCCATCGCGTGGATCGCGCGGTGTCCCGACGCGATCTGCGGCCCGGCTCGACCCTCCGCCTCTATGCGGACCTGCTGCCGGCATCGGATGGCACGGCGCCGTTTGCGATTCATACGTTCAACCAGATCACCGGCGGGCGCGCCATCTATCCGCGCCAGGCGGCGATCGCGAACGACCACTTCGTCTTCACGGGCAAGGACGAGGACGAGAAACAAACGTCGATCGGCCGCGCTTTCGCCGCTGCGCACGGCCTCGAGAAGCCGTATTACGCGACGCCGGGCGACGGCATTTTTCACTTTTATTTCCCGGAGCAGGGCCTGGTGCTTCCGGGCCAATTCATCCCTGGCGCCGACTCACACAGCCGCGCGTACGGTGCGTACGGGGCGGTCGGGGTGGGCGTCGGTTCGACGACGCTGGGATTCGGCTGGTCGACGGGCTACGTGTATTTCACGCTGGCACGAGCGCGCCGCGTCGTCTTCGTCGGCCGCCTGAACTCCTGGGTCGGCGGCAAGGACATCGTGCTGGAGCTCCTGCGCCGGTGGGGCGCGAAACAGGCGCAGGGGATGTCGGTCGAGTTCGTGGATCGTGACCTGCAGCTTCCGATGGTCTCGCGCAACACGATCGCCAACATGATGGCGGAGGCCGAAGCGCAGAACGGGATCTTTGCCGAGGACGACGTGACCAGGCGTTGGTACGAAGAGAAGGGCATGACGACGTTGCCGTATCCGGGGATCGCGCCTGGGCCAGAGGCGGTTTTTGAGATCGACGAAACGTTCGATCTCTCCACGGTCACCCCGATGATCGCGAAGCCGTTCAGCCCGGGGAACGCGTTTCCAGCCGAGGAGGTCGCGCGCGAACGGATCACGTTCGACAAGGCGCTCATCGGATCGTGCACGAACGGCAGCTATGACGATCTGCTCCAGGCGGCGGTCGTCATCCGTGGCGCCCGTGCGCAGGGTCTTCGGAAAGCGGCGCGCGAGTTCAAGGTCTTCCCCGGCTCCGGGGGCGTGAGCCGCCAGATCGAACGTCCGGATCAGCGGCTTGGCGGCGAGTCGATTGCCGACGTGTTCCGGTCGGCTGGCGCGGTGATTCGCCAGTCCTGGTGCGGGCCCTGCTTCGGCCAGGGTGAAGACGCGCTCTACGCTGGACAGCGCGCGATTACATCCTTCAACCGGAATTGGCAAAACAGGATGGGCCTCGGCGGAGAAGGGTATCTCGCAAGTCCCGCCGTCGTCGCCGCGTCGGCGCTGATCGGGTACATGGCCCCGCCGAGCGAGCTAGGATTGAAGTGGGATCCCGAGGTGTATGGGGTATAGCGCGAGTGGTGTGGCGGCCGCCGCCGTGGTGCTGACTGGTGCGTCGCTGCTCGCGTCTCAGCCGGGGTTGCCCCGAGTCAGACTGACTGCCGGGATGATCATCGACCGGTCGGTCCGCGTCGTGCCTGGCACGTACCGCCTCCATTCAACTCCTGACCAGGCGGCGATCACGATCAAGGGCGAGAACATCACCGTCGATTTGAGCGGGGTCACGATCCTTGGCGGGGACCCGCAGGCGGATCCGGATTCGTATCTCGGAACGGGCATCGCGATCGACGGCGGTTCGCGCGTCACCGTCTCAGGGGCGGCCGTTCGTGGCTACAAGGTCGGCCTCCTCGCGCGGCGATCGACGCACCTGCGGCTCACGAAAAACGATCTCAGCTACAACTGGAAGCCCCGCCTGTGGAGCGGCATCGAGAAGGAGAGCCTCGCCGATTGGCTGTCGTACCACCAGAACGAGAAGGACGAGTGGCTTCGCTACGGGGCCGGCATCTACCTCACCGAATGCGACGACGCGGAGATCGACAACAACCGCGTGGTGCAAGGGCAGAATGGGTTGATGGTGACGCGCTCGTCGCGGCTGAAGATCTGGAACAACACATTCTCCTGGAACTCGGGTCTCGGGTTGGGCATGTATCGGACGACCGACAGCCAGATCGTCCACAACAGGCTCGACTGGAACGTGCGCGGCTACAGTCACGGGTTCTACCACCGCGGTCAGGACTCGGCCGCGATCCTGATGTACGAGCAGACCAGCCGGAACACCGTCGCCCACAACTCGGCCACGCACGGCGGCGACGGCCTGTTTCTCTGGGCGGGCCAGTCCACCATGGACACCGGACAAGGCGGGGCCAATGACAACAAGTTCATCAGCAATGACTTCAGCCATGCCGTGGCCAATGGGATCGAGGCGACATTCAGCAGGAACACATTCGCCTGGAACGACATCGTGGATTGCTGGCACGGGCTCTGGGGCGGATACAGCTACGATTCGCTGATTCACGAAAACACGTTTTCCCGAAATACCGACGCCATCGCCATCGAACACGGACAGAACAACCGAATCGTCCAGAACAACTTCCGCGAGAACGAGACGGCGATTCGACTGTGGGCTAACGAAACGCAGGATCCGAATTGGGGATATGCGAAGGCTCGCGACACACGGAGCCGCGACTACACGATTGAAACGAACCGGTTCACCGGCGATAAGACCGCTTTGAATGTGCTACGAACGTCCGGCGTGAGAGCGAGGTGGAACACGTTCACCGACGTCGCGCTGAAGGTCCAGCCAGGCGTCGCAGTCGCGAGCCTTGAGTTCGAGCCACCCAATCAAGGCTACGCGCTGTTCCGGGATCCGTTTTACGACGTACCGCGACCTGCGGGGGCGATCAATGCCAAATTACCGGCCGGCGCGCGGCGCGGCCGTTCCACGATCATCGTCGACGAGTGGGGCCCATTCGACTATCGATCGCCGAAGATCTGGCCGACGGGCAAGCCGGAGGACCGGCCGATGAGACTGCGGATGCTCGGCCCCGCGGGCATCTGGTCGTTGAAGGCGGTTCGAGGCGGGACGACAAGAGTGGAACATGGCACGGTGCCAGACGAGATCTTCTTCGACCCGACAGGTCCGGGCGCTGATGTTCAGCTCGACCTCGAGTACAAAGGACAGGAGGACGTCCTCACCCCGCGCGGGACCACGATCAAGGCCGGCACACCGGTCACGTTCTCCTATTCGATGTTCGAGCCGGCAATCGACTGGGAGATCAAGTTCTGGAAATACGAAAATGCCGCCGATCCGATCGCTGATCCGGCGGCGTTCGCGGCTCGGCTGCGCGAGACTCCCGACAAAACCGAGCGAGCGACACGGCTGAGCTATCTCACATCACGAGCGCTCGCCGACGGACTTCCGAACGATCGTGTCGCCCTCCGCGCCGAGGGCATCGTCGACTTGCCGCGAGGTGTTTTTGATCTGACGGTGTTGAGCGACGACGGCGTGCGCGTCTGGGCGGACGACCGGCTGGTCATCGACCGATGGACCGTTCACGAATCGGACGTCGATCGCGCCCGCCTGTCCGCCGGACGCCACCGGCTCAAGATCGAGTACTTTGAAGCGACCGGCTGGGCCGAACTGCAGGTGCGGTTCGCGCGCGCGGCCGCGGATCGCTGAACCCCGGAACGAGAACCTCAGAACCCGAGAACCTCGGAACCAAACCCCCGAACCCCGGAACCATCCGAATCGGAATCCGGAACCCGATCTATGACTGAAGTCATCATCGCCCTCATCACGCTGACCGTCCTCGAGGTCGTCCTCGGCGTGGACAACATCATCTTCATCTCGATTCTCTCCGGGAAACTCCGGCAGGAAGAGCAGAAGCGCGCGCGGCGGGTGGGCCTGATCGCGGCAATGGTCATGCGCATCGTCCTCCTCCTGGCGATCAGCTGGATTGTCGGCCTGACGGCGCCGCTGTTCGGAGTCTTCGGACGGGAGTTCTCGGGGCGGGATTTGATTCTGATCGTCGGCGGCCTCTTCCTGCTTGCCAAGGCGACCTACGAGATTCACGACAAGCTCGAGGGCGACGATGAGCATGGCACGGGCCGGACCGCTGCGTCCTTCGGCAGCGTGATCTTCCAGGTCATGCTGCTCGATATCGTCTTCTCGCTCGATTCGGTCATCACCGCCGTCGGCATGGCCGACGACGTCAGGGTAATGATCACGGCCGTCGTGCTGGCCGTCGTCGTGATGATGTGGGCGGCCGAGCCCATCAGCCGGTTCGTCGAGACGCATCCGACCATCAAGATTCTGGCGCTCTCGTTCCTGCTCCTGATCGGGCTCTCACTGGTCGCCGACGGACTCGGCTCGCACATCGAAAAGGGATACATTTACTTCGCGATGGGCTTCTCGGTCTTCGTCGAGATGATCAACATCCGGATCAGGAAGAAGGGGCGGCCGGTGCATTTGCATCAGACGTATACGGACTGACACCCATGCCAATACGCACATGCGCGTTGCTGGTCGCCGCCTTCCTGGCCCCGGCGGTCCTGACCGCCCAGGTGAGCTACGTGCCGCAGCGTGTTTACGAGACGGGCGACAAGAAGTTCGCGGACTTCGAGGCGATGCTGGCTGAACTGGCCAAAGCCGACGTCGTCTTTGTCGGCGAGCAGCACGACGACCCGAACACGCACCGTCTCGAGCTGGCCGTGCTCGAGGGCCTCGCGCGGCGGCGCGGGTCCGTCATCGTCTCGCTCGAGATGTTCGAGCGCGACGTGCAGGAGCCGCTCGAGCATCTCCTCATGGACCACCTGCCCGAGGAGGAGTTCCTGAAAATCTCCCGGCCCTGGCCCCGGTATGCCACCGACTACAAGCCCCTCGTCGATTTCGCCATCTCGAAGGATTGGCCGGTGCTGGCTGCGAACGTGCCGCGGCCGATCGCCTCGGAGGTCTCGAAGGGCGGCTTCAAGGCGCTCGAGTCCAAAACCGAAGCCGATCAGAGATTGTTTGCGCGCGATCGGCAGTGCCCGACGGACGACGATTACTTCAGGCGATTCTCACTGGCGATGAACGATCATCCTGCCGCCCCGGGCGCGCCGGCGCCGGCCGACGCGGCCAAACGTGAGATGACCGAGCGGTTCTACTTCTCGCAGTGCCTGAAGGACGAGACGATGGCCGAGTCGATCGCGCAGACGTACTCGGCCGGCGCGACGGGCGGCAAGCGCCCGCTCGTCGTGCATTTCAACGGGGCATTCCACAGCGACTTCGGCCAGGGCACGGCTGCGCGCGCCAAACGCCGGCTGCCGGGGAAAAAGATCGTCGTGCTCTCGGTGCTGCCCGTGAAGGATCTCGATGCCATCACCCCGGACGGGAACGCGCGCAAGCGGGCCGATTATCTCGTCTACACGCTGGGACAGAAGTGAAGGCAGAAGTCAAACGGCAGAAGGCAGAAGCTTTGTTTGCTGCCTTTTGCCGTTTGCCTTTTGACTTATCTCTGCTCACTCCCCAGCTTCCACGGCAGATCCGCGACGACGTACGCCATCACCGCGATCGCGGCCGCGTTATCGGCGATCTGCTTCGGCGTGATCCGCGCGATCGTGTCCGCCGGCGTGTGATGGATCAGAAAGTACTCGCCGCTGACCACGTGCGACATCATCGGAAGGTTCGCGGCCCGTCCTGAGGGCTCGATGTCGGCCCCGCCGCCGCTGGCCAGAATCGGATCGGCGCCGAGCGGTTTCAGAAGACCCCCGATGGCCGTGACCGTCCGCCGCGCGGAGTCAGGTCCGGTGAAGCCGAAGCCCGCCGGATCGAAGACGCCGCCATCGGATTCCAGGAGCACGACGTGATTGGCCAGCTCCGCCTGATGTGCGTCGCGGTAGCCGGCGCCCCCGCGTCCGCCGTTCTCTTCATTCGTGAACAGCACGACGCGGACCGTCCGTCGCGGACGCAGGCCGAGCTTCTTCATGAGCCGCAGCGCTTCCCATGTCGCCACGCATCCGCCGCCATCGTCGCTCGCGCCGGCGCCGACGTCCCAGGAGTCGAAGTGACCGCCGACGAGGACGATTTCCTGCGGCAGCTCGCGCCCCCGCAGCTCGCCGACGACGTTGTACGACTGGCTGTCGGGTTCGAAATGGGCTTCCATCATCAATTTGACCCGAATCCGCACGTTGCGGTCCTGCAGGCGTTGGAACCGGTCGGCATCTTCCGTGGTCACGGCCGCGGCGGGGATCTGGGGCGCGCTGGCTTCGTACCGAGTGGCGCCGGTATGCGGTGTCCGAAGTCCCGGCGGTCCGACGGAACGGACGAGCACGGCGACCGCGCCGAGCGCGGCCGCGCGCGAGGGTCCACCGGCCCGATAGGCGACCGTCGTGCCGTAGTTCGTGAACGGCACGTTGAAGAGGACCATCCTGCCCTTCACGGACGCAGCGCGCGTCGTCAGGTCGTCGAAGTCGCGAACGACGATGACGTCTGCTTCGATTCCGGTGGGTGGCGTGCCCACCGAGTTCCCGAGCCCCAGCAACGTCAACGACTGGCGGATCGGCTCGACTAGGTCCAGGCTCTCGTGGCCGCGCACCCATTTGGGCACCATGACCGGCTCTTTCCGGACGTTCTCGAGCCCGTCGGTTTTCATGGTGTTTACCGCCCAATCGATGGCCTTCTCGAGCGATTCCGATCCCGACAGTCGGTGGCCGAACGTGTCGGTGAGCTCCGCGAGCCGCCGCCATGCGGCGTCAGAAGACTGGGATTCCGCGATCAACTTCTGCGCGATGGGACGATACGGATCGAGCCACCCGTCCGACCGCTGAGCTGAGAGACCGATCGTCGCGAGGACGAAGGCCAACGTCGTTTGCCGCCAGAGCCGCATCCGTCCTCCCGCGTGTTTACTTTTACTCACCATTACCGATGCCCATTTACCCAATTACCCATTACCAATTACCCATGCTCTTATAGCGCAACCCGGTGACGGCCGGAGTGCAGATAGTTCATCGTCTGGACGGTCAGCAGGATGGTGAAGTCCTGCTTGGTCCGGTCTTCGGGGTACTTCAGCCGGAGGTTCAGTTCGGTGCAGCGGGTGATCATGTCCGCGATGACGCGGTCGATCGTGTATTGATACGACCCGGTCCACTCGGCCACCAGGGGCCGCACGTCGCGGCGGATGCGCTGGATGAACCGGGAAGCGCGCGGATTCGAGGCGTATTCCTGCGCCGGCGAGAACAGCCGCTGCAGGTCGCGGTCGTAGAAGTCAGGATATTCGAGACCGTAGTGCCCGCGCTTCTTCGAGTAGTGCTTGCCCAGCGTCGTGCGAAGGCGCTCGAGCGGCTCGACCCGGCGCCGGGTCGCATTGACCGGCGGCTGACCCGCGACCTCGCGCATCAAGTCGTCGACGTACTTCAGCTTGCGCAAAGCCGGCCAGTCCGCGTACCTGGTGCGCCAATCGCTCTCCGGCGTGAGCCACACGGCAAACGTCTCGGCAAAGTCCTCGTCCGGATGGCTTTGGGAGTACCACGAGTCGAGGTGCAGGACGAAACTCTTCGAGTACGGCCGCGGCAGATAGAAATCCGGATACGGCGTGGAAGGCCGGCCGAACAGCCGCAGCCGTCGGCGCCGGCGGCGCAGATCGTAGGCGTTGTCGAACACGTGGCCCGCTTCGTGCCGCAGAATCTGCAGGCACCATTCCGGCGTGCCGCCCTCGACCTCGAGCATCTGGGCTTTTTCCAGGCGCATCAGCCGCGGATGGGCGAGATAAAACGGAATCGCGATGCCGGGCACGCCGTCAGGCGTGAACCACTCAGACGACAGCCAGAAATGCGGCCGGAACGACAGGCCGCGCACCGCAAGCTCTTCGTAGAGGGCCGTGATGCGCGCTTCGAGCCAGCTGCCCTCGATTGTGAGCCAGAGATCGCAAAGGCGCACTTTCAGGAGCTCGGCATCCGGCAGGTCCGCCCAGTTGGCGCGTCCCGACGGCTTGGTCTGGGGGCTCGATTCTGAAGCCGGCGTCGTGCTCATGGCCGTGATCGATCGCTTATCATAGGCCCGAAAAACAACTCGTCAGGAGGGGGCATGCCGGCCATTCGTCCGATGACGATTGGGCTCCTCGTTGCGCTGACAGGCGCGACCGGGGCCTACGCGCAAGGCACGACGCCGCCCGCCGGGCAGGCGCCGCCACCGCCGCCGCCCGCGCAGGCGGCGCAGGGCGTCACCTACAAAGAGACGGTCGTCGTGTCGGCCTCGAAGACCGAGCAGCAGCTCGTCGACGCGCCGGCGACGATGACCGTGATCGGGCCGCGCGCGCTCTCGGTGGCGCCCTCGAACAACTACGCCGATTTGCTTCGGAACGTCCCGGGCCTCAACATCACGCAAATCTCGGCGCGAGACGTCAACGTCACGAGCCGCGGCGCCACGAGCTCGCTCGCGACGTCTCAGCTCGCGGTGGTGGACGGACGAAGCCTCTATCAGGACTTCTTCGGCTTCACGATGTGGGACTTCATGCCCGCCAACCTCGATGAGATCAAGCGTATCGAGGTGATCCGCGGCCCGGCGTCGGCCGTCTGGGGCGCGAATGCGCTGAACGGCGTGATCAACGTGATCACGAAATCCCCGCGCGAGAACCCGGGCACGACGGTCACTCTCGGCGGGGGCCTGTTCAACCGCGACGTCGGCGACGTGCAGGCGGACTCCGGGTCGGTGTTCTACCTCCGCGGCACGCACAACCAGATCGTGAACGATCGGCTGGCCTACAAGCTCTCGGCCGGCACGTACAGCTCGGACGCGTTAGCCCGTCCGGTTGGCTTCATTCCGAACGGCGGGACGACGCCCTATCCGCCGTACACGAATCAGGGCACGCAGCAGCCGAAGTTCGACGCCAGGTTCGACTACGACTTTCCGGACGGCGAGCGCAAGCTGCAGTTCTCCGGCGGGTATGCGGCGACCGACGGCATCATGCACACGGGCATCGGCCCGTTTGACGTGAAGTCGGGCTCGGCGATGAGCTACTGGAAGGTGAATTTCACACGCAAGGCGTTCAAGTTCCAGGCGTTCATGAACATGCTCGACGGCGAGGCCGCCAACCTCGTCAGCATCAGTCCCACGAACGTGCCGATCGACCTCGACTTCAACACCAAGACGTTCGACTTCGAGGTTGGCGACACGCACCTGGTCGCCGCCAGACACGCGCTGACGTACGGCGGAAACCTGCGGTTCAACCGCTTCGACCTGACGATTGCGCCCGGCGAGGACTCGCGGACCGAGGGCGGCGCGTACGTCCAGGACGAAATCCTGTTGCACGAGCGGTTCCGTCTCGTGGCCGGCGCGCGCGTGGACAAGTTCAGCTCGATCGAGAGCGCGGTCTTCTCGCCCCGCATCGCCGCCGTCATCAAGCCGAAACCGGACCAGTCGGTGCGCGTGACCTACAACCGCGCGTTCCGCGCGCCGTCCATGGTGAACAACAACCTCGACGTCACCCTCGGCAATCCGCTGCCGCTCGGATTGATCAGCCCGTTGTTCGTGTCCCAGGTGTTTCTGGTGCCGACGCATGCGGTCGGAAATCCCGACCTTGTCGAAGAGTCGATTGACGCGTTCGAAGTGAGCTACACCGGGAACATCCGGAACCGCGCCAGCGTGTCCGCCGCGTGGTACTACACCAAGTTCTCCGATCAGATCTTCTTCACGACGACCGGAACATGGCAGACACCGCCGCCGGGGTTCCCCGGCCTCGGTCCGGCGCCGCCAAGCGTGATCTGGGGGCTGCTGCTGCAGCGCGGCATCGTCTTTCCGTCAGATTTTACGTATCTGAACCTCGGCGAGGTCCGGAGCAAGGGCCTGGAGCTCGGCATCGACGGCACACTCACCGACTCGGTCAGCGCGTTCGTGAACTACTCCTTCCAGGCCGACCCGCACCCGAATTTCCCCGGGCTCACCGAGGCGGAGGCGCTCCGCGAGATCAACATCCCGGCCAAACATCTGTTCAATGCGGGAGTGTCGTGCATCACGCCGAGGACGTTCGCGACCGTGTCCGTCAGCCACTCGTCCGAGGCGTTCTGGCAGGATGTGCTCGACTCGAGGTTCCACGGCCCGACGAAGCCCTACACGATGGTGAACCTGACGGCCGGCGTGAAGTTCAGCGGCGGCCGCTATTCGGCCGCGCTGAAAATCGTGAACCTCGGCAACGAAGAAGTGCAGCAGCACGTCTTCGGCGACGTGTTGAAGCGGCAAATCATGGTCGAAGTGAAGATGGGACTGAAGAAGATGTAGGCGGCGGGGCTGACCACCTCCGCCAAGGCTTCGGTGGTCCGCCGTAGCTTTAGCGAAGGCGGAAGCCCCGCCCTGCAAGCGAAGGAGCCTTCCGTGAAGCGCTGCTCAGTGACCGTTCTCTTCATCGCGTGCGTCGCCCACCTGACGCTGACGCCGCCGCCGATCTCCGCGCGGACGCAGGCGCCGTCGGCGCTGTCGGCGGCCCTGTCCGATCTGGACGCGCAGCTCGCCGCCGATTTCGCCAAGGACGGCATCGGCGGGGTGTCGGTCGGGGTCGTCTCCGGCGCCAAGCTCGTCTGGTCGAAGCACTACGGCTATGCGGACATGGAGGCGAAGCGAGTCGCGACGAACGACACGGCGTACCGGATCGGCTCGATCACCAAGCAATTCACCGCGCTCGCGATGCTGCAGCTCGTCGAACAGGGCAAGATGCGGCTGACCGACCCGCTCGCGAAGTACGTGCCCGAGATCACACAGGTGCAGAAGAAGTTCGACGGCACGCCGCCGATCACCCTGCTGCAGGTGGCGACGATGCACTCGGGTCTCTCGCGTGAGCCGGGCTGCGCGAATCACTCAGTCGGCCCGGTGAGCAGCTGGCAGAAGATCGTCGTCGATTGCCTGCCGATGACGACCTACGCCAACGAGCCCGGAACGACCTATCTGTACTCGAATATCGGGTACGCCTCGCTTGGTCTGGCCATCGAACGCGCGGGCGGACAGCCGTTCACCGATCAGGTCTCGCAGCGCATTCTGAAGCCGCTGGGGATGGGTCGGTCTGGCTGGGAGCCGTCGGCGGCCATCCGTCAGGATCTCGCGCACGGCTATCGTCGCCAGAACGACAAGCCGGATCGCAGCGGACCCGATCGCGAGCTCGAGGGGCGTGGCTACCGCGTGCCGAACGGCGCGCTGTTCAGCAGTGTCACCGACCTCGCGAAGTTCGTCGCCTGGGAGCTGGGAGATGGGCCCGACGGCATCCTGCCGAAAGCGGTCCAGGACGCGAACTACGGCCGGGCGTTCTTCAGCAGTCCGATGATGACGTCGGGCTACGGCGTCGGCTTCATGATCTCCCGCCGCAGCGACACGGTGATGCTCGGTCACGGCGGTTCGACGGCCGGCTACCATGCCTCCGCGCTCGCGCATCGTCCCTCGAAGCTGGGCGTCGTCGTGCTTCGCAATTGCGACTCCTGTCCGGTCGACGCGACGCCCGTCTCCGTGCGGTTCCTCGAACGGATCGTCGCGGCCACCAGGCGATAGCTGTAGGGCGGCCCTGGGCCGCCGTCGATTGCCAGCCCTGACCACCTCCGCCAAGGTTTCGGTGGTCCGCCGTAGCTTTAGCGAAGGCGAAGGGGCCGGCCTACATCTGCCAGAATGGGGAGTGGGGCTACCGCTCGATGGGCCCGCCGAGATCTCAGTCCCCGACACGCATGGCCGATCAACCTGGCAAAAAGAAGATTCGCTGGTCCGCAGCCTGGGCCGAGGCGCGAGAGCTCCTGTGGGCCCGCCGCTGGCGGCTCGCGGCGGGCTTCGCGCTGATGTTAATCAGCCGCATCGCCGGGCTGGCGCTGCCGCTCTCGTCGAAGTACCTGATCGACGACGTCATTGGAAAGGGGCAGCTCGATTTGCTGCCGCGGCTGGCGTGGATCGTCGGCCTCGCGACCCTCGTCCAGGCGGTGACGTCGTTCGGGCTCTCCCAAATCCTCGGCGTGGCCGCGCAGAAGGCCATCACTGACATGCGCCGGCGGGTCGAGGAGCATGTCATGCGGCTGCCGGTGCGCTATTTCGATACGACACAGACCGGCATCCTGATCTCGCGCGTTATGAACGACGCCGATGGCATCCGGAACCTGGTGGGCACGGGTCTGGTGCAACTGGCCGGCAGCATCGTCACAGCGGTGCTCGCCCTGGGGTTTCTGTTCTATTACAACTGGCAGCTGACGGTGGCGACGATTGGCGTGCTCGCGCTGTTCGGCGGCGCCATGAGCTACGCCTTTCGGACCCTTCGGCCGCTGTTCCGCGATCGCGGCAAGATCCAGGCGGACGTCACCGGCCGGCTGAACCAGGCGCTCGGCGGCGTGCGCGTCGTCAAAACCTACACGGCCGAGCGGCGGGAAGATCTGATCTTCACCAAAGGCGCCCACAAGCTCTTCCGCAATATCGCCAAGTCGATGACCGGCGTCTCGGCGACCACGGCGTTCTCGAACGTCGTTATTGGCGCCATCGGGATCGTCATGATCCTCGTCGGCGGACAGGCGATCGTGAACGGCACGATGTCCCTCGGGGACTTGTTCGCCTACATCTTCTTTACCGGCCTCCTCGCGATGCCGATCGTGCAGATTGCCTCGATCGGCACCCAAATCTCCGAGGCGTTCGCGGGTCTCGACCGGATCCACGAGATTCTCGACACGCCGCGCGAGGACGCGCTTGACGCCGGGCGCGCCCCGCTGGCCGATCTCCGCGGGGACATCGAGTTCGACGACGTGTCATTCGAGTACAACCCCGGCGTGCCGGTCCTCAAACATGTCTCGTTCACGGCCCCGGCCGGCACGACGACGGCGCTCGTGGGGTCGTCCGGCTCAGGAAAGAGCACGCTCATCAGCCTGGTGATGGCGTTCAACCGGCCGACCTCGGGCATGGTGCGCGCGGACGGGCGGGATCTCCTGACCCTGCGGCTGGCCGAGTACCGCCACCACCTCGGCGTGGTGCTGCAGGACAATTTCCTGTTCGACGGCACGGTCGCCGAGAACATCGCGTACGGCACGCCCCACGCGACCCAGGCCGACATCGAGCGCGTCAGCAAGATCGCGCACGCCGACGAGTTCATCGACAAGTTCGAGAAGAAGTACCAGACGGTGGTGGGGGAGCGCGGCGTCCGGCTCTCGGGCGGACAGCGCCAGCGCGTGGCCATCGCGCGCGCGATCCTCGCCGATCCGGGTGTGCTGCTCCTCGACGAAGCGACGTCGAGCCTCGACAGCGAGAGCGAGGCGATGATCCAGGACGGCCTGCGATCGCTGCGCCATGGCCGCACGACGTTCGTCATCGCGCATCGCCTCTCGACGATTCGCAGCGCCGACCAGATTCTCGTCCTCGAGGAGGGCGAGATCGTCGAGCGCGGGACGCATGAGACGCTGCTGCGGCAGGGCGGCCGCTACCGCCAGCTCTACGACAAGCAGTACGACTTCGAGCGCGATCGATTCATCAACCCCGGCGAGGATTTCACGCCGGAGCCGCCCGCGACGCCCGTGCCGGCCGGCCGACAGACCACAGCAATCTGATTCCACTCCATGCCACAGTTCATTTACACGATGAAAGGCCTCGGGAAGACCTATCCTCCCGATTCGGTCGTCTTCCAGGACGTCTGGCTTTCGTTTCTCTACGGCGCGAAGATTGGCGTCATCGGCGCGAACGGCGCGGGCAAGTCCACGCTGCTCAAGATCATGGCGGGGCTTGAGACGCACTATCAGGGCGAGGGCACACTCTCCTCGGGCTACACGGTCGGGTACCTGCCGCAGGAGCCGCAGCTCGACGCGTCGAAGAACGTGCTCGGAAACGTCGAGGAAGGCGTGGCGCCCGTGCGCGCGCTGCTGACGCGGTTCGACGAGATCAACGCGAAGTTCGGCGAAGAGCTGTCGCCCGAGGCGATGGAGAAAGTCCTGGAGGAACAGGCCAAGGTCCAGGATGCGATCGAAGCCGCCGGCGCCTGGGACCTCGACGCGAAGGTCGAGCAGGCCATGGACGCGCTGCGCCTGCCGCCGCCAGAGGCGGAGGTTGCCAGGCTCTCGGGCGGCGAGCGGCGCCGGGTTGCGCTGTGCCGGCTGCTGCTCCAGTCGCCGGACCTGCTTCTGCTCGACGAGCCCACGAACCATCTCGACGCCGAGTCGGTCGCCTGGCTCGAGCAGTTCCTCGGCGACTACCGCGGCTCGGTCGTCGCCATCACGCACGACCGCTACTTCCTGGACAACGTCGCCGGCTGGATCCTCGAGCTGGACCGGACGAAAGCGTACCCCTGGGAGGGGAACTACTCCTCGTGGCTCGACCAGAAACAGCAACGGCTCGCCGTCGAAGAGAAGCAGGAAACGAAGCGGCAGCGGACGTTGCAGCGCGAGCTCGAGTGGATCCGTATGTCGCCGCGCGCCCGGCAGGCGAAAGGCAAGGCGCGACTGAACGCCTACGAGCAACTTCTGTCGGAGGACACGGCCGAGAAGATCGACCGCGTCGAGATCTACATCCCGCCGGGGCCGCGTCTGGGTGACGTCGTCGTCGAAGCCCGCGATCTGCGCAAGGGCTACGGCGACCTGCTCCTCATCGACGACCTCGACTTCACGCTGCCGAAAGGCGGCATCGTCGGCGTGATCGGCCCGAACGGCGCCGGCAAGACGACGCTCTTCAGAATGCTAGTCGGGCAGGAAACGCCCGACAGCGGCACGCTTCGCCTGGGCGAGACCGTCCAGATCGGGTACGTCGATCAGTCGCGGGAGGCGCTGGCGGGAAACAAGACCGTCTGGGAAGAGATCTCCGGCGGCGAGGACGAGATCGTCCTCGGCAAGCGCGCGATCAACTCGCGCGCGTATACGTCGTGGTTCAACTTCCGCGGCCGCGATCAGCAGCGGCCGGTCGGGACCCTGTCCGGCGGCGAGCGCAATCGCCTGCACCTGGCCAAGCTGCTCCAGCGCGGCTCCAACCTCCTCCTCCTCGACGAGCCGACCAACGACCTCGACGTGGACACGCTCCGGGCGCTCGAGCAGGCGCTCCTCGATTTTGCGGGGTGCGCCGTCGTCATTTCTCACGACCGCTGGTTCCTCGACCGCATCGCGACTCACATCCTCGCCTTTGAAGGCGACAGCCACGTCGAGTGGTTCGAGGGCAACTACCAGGAGTACGAAGCGGACCGGCACCGGCGGCTGGGCGCGGCGGCCGACCAGCCGCACCGGATCAAGTACCGCAAGCTGACGCGCTGAAATCCTCTACAATGCGCTCAGACGGGAGGACCCATGAGACGACCCAGGGAACCCAGGCAGAGTATGGCCGTTGCCGTGGCGGGCGCGGCGCTTGCGGCGGCGCTCGTGGCGTCGATCGGCGCGCGGGCCCAGCAGGCCCCGGCCCAGGCCCCGGCCATGCCCCCGGCCGCCAGACCGCTCGTGCCGATGGCCGCAGCATCCATCGCGCTCGCGCCTGACTCGCACTATGGCGAGAACGTCGCGCTGACCGGTGCCGTCGACCAGTCGCTGTCCAAGACGGCGTTTTCCGTCGACCAGGACCGGACGAAGAGCACCGGCAAGGACGTGCTCATCATCGCCCCGTACCTGAACGCCGCCGTGACGCTCAACACGTACGTCACCGTCGTCGGCGAAGTGATCAAGTTCGATCCCGCCGAGGTCGCCAAGAAGGTCAAGGACTACACGCTCGACCTGCCGCCCGACGTGGTTGCGAAATACACGGGCCGTCCGGCCGTGATCGCGACGTCGGTCATCACGGCCGAGCTTGCCGAGATCGGTAAGCGCCTTCCCCCCCC
The DNA here is from genome assembly GCA_035633215.1 of Vicinamibacterales bacterium. Classification (GTDB taxonomy): domain Bacteria; phylum Acidobacteriota; class Vicinamibacteria; order Vicinamibacterales; family SCN-69-37; genus DASQFI01. The sequence goes on from DASQFI010000053.1 coordinate 48,929, forward strand.
GCTCACGGCGGCCGAAGAGGCCTACGACAAGGTCATGAAATCGGTCAGCGGCGCCAACACGGCGCTCCGCAAAGGCATCGAGGAGTCGAGCGCCGAGCTCACCAAACAGCAGGCCGCCATCCTCAAGAAGGGCTTCATGGAGGCGCAGCTGTTCTTCAAGACCCGCGGGACGACCGACGCCATGGGTTGGGCGCAGGACGCCTACAAGTTCGTGGATGCCATCGACCAGGCCGCGACCGCCGGCAAGTGGGAAGAGGTGAAGACGGCGGCGACCAGTCTCGCGGGGATGTGCACGACGTGTCACACCGCCCACCGCGAACGACTGGACGACGGGACGTTCAGGGTGAAGGGAAGCCGATAAAAGAATTGATAATTTAGCGATTGGTAATTGGCGATTGAGGGCGGGCTGCGAGCCCGCCCTTGCTATTTGAGGACGGCAAGGACGCCGTAGTCGCTCAGACCTGCTGCGGAGTGATCTCGTTCGAATCCTGCTCGTCCTGGGACTCGCCTTTCTTCGGCACGCGGAGCGACCGAAGCTCGACGCTGATGAACGCGACGCCGTCCGTGTAATCCATCTCGTAGTGGGTCGGGTACCCCTGCTCCATCACGCGGCGGTGCAGCGCTTCGGCCACGCGCCGGTCGCGCCTGGTCAGCGCCTTTACGGACCTGCCCCGCCGCGCGACGAGAATCACGCGCACGCGGTCCTGGTTGCGCCGCTGCCGCGCCTTCATGAGGGTGTTGCGGATCTTGGTCTTGTAGATGGCCCGGACCAGCTCGTCGTCGGGGAGGTCTTTGACTCGGTCGTAGGCGTCAATCCACTGCTGGTGCAACGCGGTCATCGCGGTTCGTCCTGCTCCTGCCCGGCACCAGAGTAGCACTCCTCGCACGCGTACGGGACCCGGAGAGCATCATCTTTTCAGCGCCGCGCGGAGGTCCTTGACGACCGCCGCGTGGTTGCCGGTCTCGGGAAGTTTTACGACGCCGGCGTTCGGATGGTACGTCGCAGGGGCAGTGGGAAGCTCTGAGGCCGGACGTACGCGCAGGTCGGTCGTCCGGCCGCCGCCTGGTTTGCGTTCCAGAATGACTGCAGGCAGCACGGGGCGAGCATCAGGTGCGAGCTTGCCGAACCCGCTGACATACCCCCATTCTCCAAACCCCACCGCCTGTCCGGTACCCGCGACAGCTTGCAGATCTGACCACTCTACCTTCGTCGCGGCGATCTCCCGCTCGGACGAGGCGTTGTCCGCGATGGACGGCAGCTTGAAGTACAGGTAGCCACGCCTCGCCGTCGACACGACGATGGCGGTGTGCTGCGCGCCGTCGACATATGCGAACGCACCCCAGACCTGCACGCGTTCCGGCGCGCGCTCGTTCGGCTCGAAGACCACCTTCTCGATAATGCCGAAGATGCCCACAGCGCCACTGGCCGGGAGATCGATCGTGGCGAGCACTGACAGTGCAGCGGCGAAAAGAGTTCTCATCCGTGACATCGACAACCTCCACTTCAAGAGAGTTCGACGTTCAGAGACAAAAAAAGGGCGGCCCTGCGAGGGGCCGCCCTTGAAGGAAGGTCCAGGCCGTCTACGGCGCGCAGGACTGGCAGCGGTTGTTGTTGACCGCGCCGAGCTTGACGAGGAGCGCGATGGTCTCCGGGAACGGCGAGATGCGCGACACCGGTCCATTGGCCATGTCGGCCGTCGTGCGTCCGTTGCGGCTCACCGCTTTTACGTCGGCGCCCTTCGAGACGAGGTAGAGAATCATCTCGTTGTCGCCGCGCGCCGCCGCGTGATGGAGCGCCGTGTATCCGTCGTTGTCGCGCTGGTTCACATCGGCCCCGAGCTCTTCGATGAGGTACTTCACGGCCGGCATCCAGCCTTCCGGCGCGTGACGATGGGCGTTGCCGGCGAAGCCCTCGCCGTACTCGACGCCCGCGGCCGCGTGCAGCGCGAACACGCCGGGTCCGCCCGTCGGGACTGTTGGAAGACCGGACGGATCCACGCGCGGAGCCGGAGGCGCAGCCGCTTCACCCGTCGGGTTGGGGCCGCCGCCACCGCCGCGGCCACCGAAGGCCGCACCGCCACGTCCGCCGCCGCCACGTCCGGCCGGCGCCATCGTCGGGATATTCGGATCGGCGCCGTACTTCATGAGCAGCTTCATGGCGTCCACGTCCGTGCCGTACGCCGCGCGCCAGAACGCCGTCGAGCCCACAGTATTCGTGAGTCCGCAATTGCCGTTGCCGCAGCCGGTGTAGACCATGTACCACGGGTGCACTCTGATGCGTGCATCCGGGTCGGCGCCGGCTTCGAGCACTGCCTTCATGACGTCGAGGTAGGTCGCCTTCTGCAGCTCCATCTCCTGCGGCTGCGGGAACCGCGTCCGCGGCTGCCAGCGCGTGTTGATGGTGGCCCAGAGCGGCGTGATGCCGAGACCGTCGGACGCGATGTTGACTTTGGCGCCCTTCTCCACGAAGAGCATCGCGACGTCGAACTGCCCGTTGACGAGCGCGATCAGAAGCGGCGTGTTGCCGTCGGCTGACTTTTGATTGAGGTCCGCGCCGGCGTCGAGTAGCGCGGTGGCCGCCTTGACGTAGCCCTGACGAGCCGCGTGATGCAGCGCCGTCATGCCGCCTTTCGCGGTGATCGCCGGCGCTGGTCCATCTTCGTTCAGCCCGGCGGCCGCGCCGCCGGCGCCCTGGCCCGCCTGCCCACCACCCGGCGCGTTGCCCGCATTCTGTGGAGCACCCGCCGGCGGGCCGCCACGACCGCCGCCGCCGCGTCCGCCCCCGGCGCCCGCGGCCGCCGGAGCCGGCAGGTCCGGCATCTTGCCGGTGGCGTAGAACTCGCGTGCCGCTTGAACGGCCGCCTGCTGCTGGCTCGCCGTCGGCTCCTGGCCTTTCGGCACCGTGGCCTCGATGATTCGACGCTGCAGCTGCACGGCCGCGCGATCGGTCGCCTGCTGGCGGCCGAGATCCACCGTCTTGGTCACGGCCTTCACGTCGGCGCCGCGCTTGATCAGCAGGTTGATGACGTCGACGCGATTCTGCGAGGCGGCGAAGATGAGCGGCGTCTGCTGCCACTCGCCTTCGCGTGCGTTCACGTCCGCGCCCTTGTCGAGGAGCGCAGTCACGGCCTGGACGGATCCGGCCCCGGCCGCCAGGTGCAGCGGCGTGACGCCGCTGTTGGTCGATCGGGCCGAGGCGTTGGCGCCCACTTTCAGAAGCGCCAGCACGACCGGAGCGCTGCCGGCTTTCGCGGCAAGGTGCAGCGGCGTGTAGGCCCCGATGCGCGTGACGGAGTCGACGTTGGCGCCGCCATAGACGAGCATCTCGGCCATCGCGAGGTCGGCGCGCTCGGCTGCCCAGTGCAGCGCGGACATGCCGTCGCCAAGCGCGGCGCTGACGTCAGCGCCCTGCTTCAGCAGCGTGCGGACCGACTCGATGTCGCCTTTCTTGGCGGCATCGGCGACCGGCGCCGCGGACTGGGCCGCGACGATGGCCGGCGCCAGACACAGCACCAACGCAACCTGCAGGGAGCGTGTCGTCTTCATGAGCGATCTCCTCATAGATGTTCTCGACGACCTCGGGTCTTAAACCGACGTCAGCGGGAACTCGCTGGTGCTGTCGCCGAACGTCGTCACGTCGTCCATGCCGAGCTTGTGCATGACGGTGAGCATGACGTTGGCCATCGGCATGCCATCGGGCGCCTTCAAGTGGAGTCCGCCCTTCAGCTGACCATCGGCGTGGCCCATGAGCACGAGCGGGCAGCGGCGATGGTTGTGGACGTTCGGATCGGCCATCGGCGAGCCCCAGACGATCATGGTCTTGTCGAGCAGGCTCTTGTCGCCGTCCATGGTCGTCTTCATCTTCTCGAGGAAGTACGCCATCTGGCCCACGCGGTACTTGCAGATCTTGTTGAACTCCATGATCCGCGCTTCGCTGTTCGAGTGATGCGACGCCGGATGGAACGGCTGGCTCGATCCGCTCTCGGGGAAGACACGGTTCTGCGCGTCGCGTCCGGTCTTGAACGCGATGACGCGGGTCATGTCGGTCTGGAGCGAGAGGACCTGCAGATCGAAGAGCAGCCGCATGTGCTCGGAGAACGAGTCGGGCACGCCGGCCGGGGCGTCCGGCAGCTCGCGCGCCTCGCCGCTCGTGTTCTGCGCCTCGACCATCTTGATCCGGCGCTCGACTTCCTCGACGTTGTCGAGGTACCGATCGAGCCGCATGCGATCGGCCGGGCCGAGCTGGCTCCGGACGCTCTTCACCTCGCCCTGAATCCAGTCGAGGATGCCGCGGCGGGTCTGGCGCCGCGACGCGCGGATTTCCGGCGTGCCGCCCGATCCGAACAGCATGTCGAAGGCGACGCGCGGGTCGCGGATCATCGGCAGCGGCTCGTTCGGCGACGCCCAGCTGATGGAGTCGGTGTAGGCGCAGGAGTAGTTGTAGGTGCAGCCCCCGGCCTGGTCCAGGTTTTCGATGCAGTACTGCATCGACGGCAACGGCGTGCCCTGGCCGAAGCGCTGGGCGTACATCTGGTCCATCGACGTGCCGGCGTGGATGTCCGACCCCTGCGTCTGCTTTGGATGGGCCTGGGTCAGGAACACCGCGCTCGAGCGGAAGTGATCGCCGCCAATCTCCGGCGCCGCAAAGGCTTCGGCCATGCGGACGTCGGTGTTGCTGATGATCGTGAGGTGCTCGCGATAGGCCTCGAGCGTGCTGAGCGGGTTGTCCGGCACGAGGGTGAAGTCGCGGCCCACCTTCTCGGGCGCGTAGAGGTACTTGCTCGAGCCGAATGTCGTGCACCCGGCCAGGCCGTGCACCTCCTCGACACACACGAGGCGCGTCGGATTCGCGGCGGCCGTGGCCGCCCGGAGCGTGCGGCTCAGACCTCCGGCCGGCACCATCGCATCGAGGAACGGCAACGCCACTGTGGCGCCCATACCGCGGAGGAACGTCCGTCGGGGCAGGTGCTTTCCAGTGATGAACGACATGGTCTCGGTCTCCTCTTTTTCTCAGCGAACTTTGCTCAGCGAACCACGTCCGGTCCGCCTTTCACTCGCCGGTTATCGTTTTCGGGCGGCCCGGCCCGTCTCGGTCGTTGTCGTCGTGTCGTCGGCGCGCTTCATCCGAAACGCGTTGCTGGTCGCGATGCCGAGGATGAACGACGACATCTTGTAGTCGTTGGCCTGAGCGGCTTTCACAATGGCTCGAATCGTCGGCTGATCGTAGTACTCGGCGCGCCGGCCCAACGCGTAGGCCAGCAGGTTTTCGGTGAACGTCCGCACGAGCGGCGTGGGCCGCTTCAGGAGCACGGCCGACAGTTCCGCGGGCGTCGAGACGGGCGTGCCATCGTAGTAGTCGCCTTTCGTGTCGAGCAGGCTGCCGCTCTCGCGCATGCGCCACTTGGCGGTCACGTCGAAGTTGTCGAGCGCGAGGCCGATCGGATCCATGAACCGGTGACAGGAATTGCACGTCGGGTTCGCGCGGTGGATCTCCAGGCGCTCACGCGTCGTGAGGATTTTGCCGTTCTTGGCCTCGGCGGTGTCCTCGAGCGGCGGAACCGAGCCGTCCATCGGCGGCGGCGGAGGCGGCGTGCCCATCAGCACTTCCATGACCCACTTGCCGCGCAGCACGGGCGACGTGCGGTTCGCATAGGACGTCTGTACCAGCACGCTGCCCTGGCCGAGGACGCCGCGCCGCGTGTTGTCCGGATACATCACCTTGCGGAACTCGTTGCCGGCCACGCCGGGGAAGCCGTAGTGGCGCGCCAGGCGCTCGTTCACGAACGTGAAGTCCGCGCGATACAAATCGAGCACGCTCCGGTCCTCGCGCACCAGGTGGTTGAAGAACATCTCCGTCTCGCGACGCATCATCAACGCGAGGTTGTCGTCGAAGTTCGGGAAGAAGTTCGGATCCGGATGGACCTTGTCGATGTCCTGCAGACGGAGCCACTGACCGGCAAACCGCGAGCCGAGCGCTTCGCTGCGCGGATCGGCCAGCATCCGGCGGACCTGCTTTTCGAGCGTGGCTGGCAGCCCGAGCTCGTTGCGGCCCGCGAGCGTCAGCAGCTCCCGGTCAGGCGGCGCGCCCCACAGGAAAAACGACAGCCGCGAGGCCAGGTCGTAGTCGCTGACGCGATACACCGTCCCGGGCTTGACGTGCTCGGGCTGGCGCTCGAGCCGGAAGATGAAATGCACGCTCGACAGGATCGCCTCGACCGCCGTGGTCACGCCGCCTTCGAACCCGCCCTTGGCGGCGCCGGTGTCGTAGAACGGCATGATGGCGTCAACTTCTTTCGCATTGAGCGGCCGTCGATACGCCTCGCCGCCGAGTCTCGAGACGATCGTCCGGGCGCAGGGCCGTTCTTCGGCCGGCCCGGTCGGCCGGCAGCTGAAGATCTTCTTTCGGCTGGGCGTCTCGGAGAGCCCGGTTGTCTTGTACGGCCCGCGCACGATCAGATCGCGGAGGTGCGGGAGGGTCGTGATGCCGCTGCCGCCCGAGCCGCCGCCCGCGTACGACCAGTCGTGCGGACGAATCAAGTCCTCGTACGGTCCGTCGGAGCGGCGCACGAACGTGACGGCAACTTTGTGCTGGCCCGCCTTGATGAACACCGATTCGGTCGGGATTGGGGTCGCGCCGCGTCCGTCCGCGTCGCGCTGCTGGCCGTTCTCGTAGCGGATGAGCGCCACGCGCTCGCCGTCGATCGCTACGTCGATGTCTTCGAGGCGCGTGTTGTCGCCCGAGGTGATGTTGACCGCGAACACGTATTCGGCATCGGCCGGGAACACGTGATCGACGACCATGCCGCCGCGCGTGCCGTGCGGCGCCCCGTCGAGCTGGTCCCACGGATGCTGCGACATGTAGCTCGTGTTGGTGTACGTGCGGTCGACCGCGGGCGCCTTCCGGTCGCCGACGGCCAGGCGGCTGATCTCGCTTGCCGCGTTGAGGTACGACTCGAGCAGCGTGGCCGAGAGCGACTGCTCGTCGGCGATGTTGTCGAAGTTGGCGCTCATCGAGTCGAGCGGCAGCCACGAGCCGGCGTCGACCGAGAGCGCAAGCAGTTCTCTCACGGCGCGCGCGTACTCGGCGCGATTCAGCCGCTGGAAGACGCGCGTGCCGGGATTCGGACGGGCCACGGCGGCCGCGTCCATCTTGCCTTCGAGCGTGGTGATGAACGCCGCGTACGTCTCCGGATTCGGACGCCGCGAGCCGGGCGGCGGCATCATGCCGGCCTGCAGCTTGCGGATCATCTTCTCGACGACTTCCTGGTTCTGCCCGGCGCGCGTGAGATCGAACTTCACGAACGACAGATCACCGCGCTTCAACTCGTCGTTGTGACAGTTGATGCAGTAGGTCGGAACGATCTTCGCGAGGTCCGGCGCCGCGGCGGCGGCAGGTGGTGCAGGTTTCTGCGCGGAGGGAGACTGCGCGGTGGCTTGATGTGAGCTCACGAGGGGCATCGAGCTCACGCGAGGCGCCCGTTCAGCCAGACCAGTGGTGGCTGCCAGTGCCACAGCCAGACTTCCGGCGCCTACGAATACCCAATTGGCACTGGCCATCAAATTTTCCGCTCCAGGTAGACCTCAACTATAACCCAATTCCACCAGTACTTATCGGCCAGAATCACGTTTTCGTAGCGCACATCCGGGAATCTGGATGACGGGGCGGACCGCCCTCTGGCCCGCGCGAAAACCGGGAAAGAAATCGACGATCTCCCACCTCCGGCGGCACCTGCTGGAGGGGAGTTTCTCGCGTCACGAGTCGCGCCGGTTGCTCGTCTTGTTGCTGATCTGCAGATCCCACCCGTCCGGGTCCTTCACGTGCCAGCTCTTGAACGTCTCGCCGACCATGTCCGGGCGCGGCGCGAGCCCTTTGCGCTTGAGCTCCGCCTCCACCGCTTCGGTGTTCCACGGCTCGACGCCGAACGAGATGTGATCGACCACGCCGGTGATCGGCGCGCGTCCGGCTGGCGCGGCCGCCGCCGCGTCCGGCTGCGGCTGACGACGGTTGCGAATGATGATGCTGCCGATGTTCCCGATGTCGAGCGTCGCCTGGCTCGTGCCGTTGTCGCTCCGGATTTCCCAACCCATCACGTCTTTGTAGAACGCCGCGCTTCGCTTGTAGTCGGCCACGCCAAACGAGATGTGATCGAGCCACACGGTCTTCCACGGCGCGGCGGGCGCCGCGGGCGTGAGCGTCTGCGCGCCAACCGTCGCCGATCCGGTTGCGGCTACCGCGGCCACGGCAAGGCTCTTGATCAACTGCCGACGATTCATCTTCCCGTCTTCGAAGTCCTTCAACAGGCTGGCGATGATGGTTTCCATAAGGTCCTCTCGGCGGAGAGAATACAGCTGGACCGGGAAGGCGGAAAGGCTCAAAGGCAAAAAGGCGGGAGCAGCGCCTGCGGCCCGCGCGGAGCCTTCAGCCACGGCGCTGGGGGTGGGGCCCCAGCGCGGGGAAATGAGGATAGCGAGTCGAGCGCCGGAGCGCGCGCGAGTGGGGGTGGGGCCCCGCGAGCGATTGAAAAACGAAGACAGACAGGAGTTCTTGAGATGACGTCTCGGTGGAAAGCGGCGGCTTGCCTCTTACTGCTCGCCACGTCTGCCTGCAGCAGCGGCACCCAGTCCCAGGCCCGCTACTTGTCGGTCGCCACCGGCGGACCCGGCGGCGTGTATTACCCGTACGGCGGCGCGCTCGCGCGCATCGTGTCCCAGAAGCTGCCGAACGTGCAGGCCACCGCGGAAGTCACCGGCGGCGCCGTCGACAACGTCAAACTCCTGCACCTCGGCAAAGTCGATCTGGCGTTCACGCTCACCGACACGCTCGCCGAGGCCGTGGCAGGCCGCGGTCCGTTTCAGGAGTCCGGCGCCATCGGCAACATCCGCACCGTGGCCGTGCTCTACACCAACTTCACGCACGTCGTCGCGAGGCAGGGCAGCGGCATTCGCCGCGTCGCCGATCTCAAGGGCAAGGTCGTGTCGACCGGCTCGCCCGGCAGCGGCACGGAGTTCATCGCCGATCGCGTGCTCGGCGAAGCGGGCGTCGATCCGCGCACCGGCATCACGCGCCATTCGCTCAGCGCCTCCGAATCGGCCGGCGCGCTCAAGGACGGCAAGCTGGACGCGTTTTTCTGGAGCGGCGGCGTGCCGACGCCCGCGGTGCAGGAACTGGCGTCCACACCGGGTATGTCGATCTCGCTCCTGCCGCAAGACGATCTGGTGCCGTTGCTGCAGCGGGACTTCGGCGCCAAGCTGTACCGGCTCGCCGCGATTCCGGCCAACGTCTATCGTGGCGTCGAAGGCGACGTGCCCGTGATCGGCGTGACGAACGTGCTGCTTGCCGCCTCGGCGCTCGACGAGCAGCTTGTCTACGACATTCTCCGGCTGATGTTCGACGAAAAGAACGCGCTCGTCGCGGCGCATCCCGAGGCGCGGCACCTGGCGGTGCCGGCGTCGGAGGATGCGTCACCGGCGCCGTTTCACGCGGGGGCGATCAGGTACTACAAAGAGCACGGGTGGAAATGAAGGACGTGAAGGAAGTGAAGGGGTGAAGACCATGAAGACAAGCGCTTGTCTTCATGATCTTCACGGTCTTCACTGATTGAGTCTTTTTCGGGTCTTCATGTACCTGGTGGCCAGCATCGGTTACGCTCTCGGCGAGGCGTATTTGTATTGCCACCGCGCGGACGCGGCCACGACACAGGCCAGGCGCCTGATTGCCGCCGACGCCAACAGTTGGGGCGGGCATAACCTCCTCGCTCGCGCGGCCATCCAGACCGGCCGCCGCGACGAAGCGCTGAACGCCCTTCGTCGATCGCGCGGCGAGTTGTGGGCCGATGTGCTCGCCCTCGTCGCGTCGGGTGAGCCGGTCCGCGCACGGCAGGTGCTCGACGAGCGGTCGCCGTCGATCGCCGGCCAGCAGCCCTTCGTCCTCGCGAGCCTGTACGCCCAGGCTGGCGACGATGCGCGTGTGCTCCATTGGCTGCAGCAGGCCTACGAGCTGCGACAGGTCGATCTCGCGTATCTCGCGGTCGACCCCGGGTTCGCCTCGCTGCACGCGCATCCCGACGACCAGGCGCTCGTCTCCAAGCTGGGGTTGAGGCCCGACCTCGCCGCCGGTGGCGGTGGCTAGACTTTTCTGTTTTCTTCTGAGCGCCCTGTCGCTGCTCTGGGTGCTCGTCGTCATCAGTCCGCAAGTTTATCGTCCGTTGATGCTGCTCATCGGCGTCTGGGCGACGATGCGCGTGAAGAGCACGAAGGGGAGGTACGGCCCGGCGATCGACACGCTCTGGGTCGTCGCGGCACTCCTCGGCCTCGGCTGGCCGCTCGCGAATGGCGATCCCTTTCTTTATCGCGCGACCTCGCCCACGGGCGGCGACATCCTGTGCGGCGTGCTCGCGATCGCCGCCGTGCTCGAAGCGGCGCGCCGCACGACCGGTTGGATCCTCCCGATCTCGGCCAGCCTCTTTCTTGCGTACGCGTTTGCCGGTCCGACGCTTGCGTCGATCGGCCTCGGTGGTATCGCGCATCGCGGCTATGACCTGCCGCGGCTGATCGGCAATCTCTACATGACGCTCGAGGGGATGTTCGGTCTCCCGCTCGACGTCGCGGTGACATACATCGTCCTGTTCACGGTCTACGGCGCGGTCCTCGAGTATTCGGGTGCCGGCCGGTTCTTTCTCGATTTTTCGCTCGCGATTGCGTCGTCGCGCGGCGCGAATCCGGCGGCGGCCGCGGGGCGGTCGGTGACGCTCGCCGGGTTCCTGCTTGGCACGGTCTCCGGTTCCGGCGTGGCGACGACGGTGACGCTCGGTTCGGTGGCGTGGCCGATTCTGAAGCGCGTCGGGTTCGCCCCGGAGACCGCGGGCGCGATGCTCGCCTCGTCCGGGATCGGCGCGCTGCTCTCGCCGCCGACGCTCGGCGCGGCGGCCTTTCTGATTGCGGAGTACCTGCAGATCTCGTACTTGCAGGTGCTCGTGATGGCGACGATTCCGACGCTCCTGTACTACCTCTCGATCATGTTGATGATCCAGGGAGAGCACGTTTCAAATGCCGGCCAGGGCTTCAGCCCCGGCGCCGCGGCGGCCGTGCCGCGCCCGCGCACACCCGCCCTCGCGTACCTCCACTTCTCCTCGCTCGCCGTCGTCGCGGTCCTGATGGCGATCGGATTGACGCCGTTTCGCGCGGTGTTCTGGGCGACGCTCGCCGCGGTGGCGCTCAGTTTCGTCGCGAACCTCGGACAGCAACCGCGGTTGACGAGCCCCCTCGCACCCGCAGGTGACGAATTTCAGCCTGCCCTTCCGTCAATTGCCGATGACACGGGCGCGCTGACGCCGCGCCGTCTCACGCGGGCGCTGACCGCCGGCGGGGAAGACGTGTTGCCGGTGCTCGCGACCACCGCGGTCGCCGGCATCATCGTCGGCGTCGTGACGCTCACCGGACTTGGACTCCGCGCCGCGGGATTGATCGTCGGCCTTGCGGGCGGATCGTTGCCGTTGACCGTGATCTTCGCGGCGGCGGCGGTGTGGATTCTTGGACTGGCGGTGCCGGTGACCGCGTCCTACATCATCTCAGCGGTCATGGTCGTGCCGGCGCTGACGGAGGTCGGCGTCGCGCCCGTCGCGGCGCACATGTTCATCTTCTATTACGCGGTGCTGTCCGAAGTCAGTCCGCCCACGGCGCTCGCGCCATTCGCCGCCGCGGCGATCACGGGCGGCCGGCCATTCCGCACGATGATGCTGACCTGGAAGTACGCACTGCCGGCGTTTCTCGTCCCGTTTGCGTTCACGCTGGATCCCCGCGGCATGGGATTGCTGTTGCAATCGGGATGGGGCGACGTCGCGATGAGCAGTCTCACGGCGGCGGCTGGCGTCGCGGCGCTTGCGGTCGCGCTCAGCGGGCACGCGATCCGCCGAGCGACACTGGTTGAACGTGTTCTGGCTGGTACTGGAGGGCTGTGTCTGTTCTACGCCGCTCCGGTTGCGGACGCGGTGGGACTCGCGCTGACGGCGGCCGCGGTCGTCTCGAACTGGAGCCGGCGGCGGGACTGACCTGACCTTTGACAGGACCTCGGGTTTCCTCTTTTGAAAGAGCAAAGCGAAAAGGAAACCCGAGGTCTTCTTCTGCTATCGTTTCGGTCTCCGGAGGGGAGAAAGCAATGCGAACAGTCAAACGACATTTCCTGCTGGCGTTCGTCTTCGCGCTGGTGACCGCGGGCGCGGTCCCGCTCGCCAAACTGGCATCGGCTCCGGCGCAGGCGCCCCAGACGACCGCCGCACCGCCGCGTCTGGCGGCCAGTCAGGCCGCGGCGCGTATCACGACGCCCAAAGAAGAGTGGGGCCAGAACGTCGGCGACGACTACTTCCTCGCCAACTATCAGCAACTGATGGCGTACTGGCGGAAGCTCGAGAAAGAATCGCCGCGGATTCACCTCGAGGAAATCGGCCGGACGGCGATGAAGAAGCCGCACCTCATGGCGATCATCACCGCGCCCGAGAACTACAAGAATCTCGCGAAGTACAAGGACATCTCGCGCCGGCTGTCGCTGGCTGAGGGTCTCACCGACGACCAGGCCCGCGCGCTGGCGCGCGACGGCAAGGCGGTCGTCTGGATCGACGGCGGGTTGCACGCGTCCGAAGTGCTCGGGGCGCAGCAGTTGCTGGAGACGACCTATCAGCTGGTCTCGGGCACCGACCCGGAGACCACGCGAATTCTGAACGACGTCATCGTGCTGGTCGTATCGGCCAACCCGGACGGGATGGATCTGGTCTCGGACGCGTACATGAAGCACACGGGGACGACGGGCGGGCATCCCGGCCTCTATAACTTCTACGCGGGCCACGACAACAATCGCGACTCGTACATGAACGCGCTGCCCGAGACGACGAACATGAGCCGGATCATGTATCGCGAGTGGTTCCCGCAGGTCATGTACAACCACCACCAGTCGGGTCCGCAGGGCAGCGTAATGTTCGCGCCGCCGTTCCGCGATCCGCACAACTTCAACATCCATCCGCTGGTCATCGCCGGGATCGACCTGGTGGGCGCCGCAATGCATACGCGCTTCATCACCGAGGGGAAGCCTGGAGTGACGTCGCGCCGCGGCGCGAACTACTCGACCTGGTGGAACGGCGGCCTGCGGACCACGGCCTACTTCCACAATCAGGTCGGCATCCTGACGGAGACCATCGGCAGCCCGACGCCCGGTCAGGCGATTCCGTTCACGCCGAACCGGCACATCGCCGACTCGAACAACTTCTTCGCGATCGCGCCCCAGCCCTGGAAGTTCCGCAACTCGATCGATTACTCGATCACGGCCAACCGCGCGATTTTGGATCTGGCTTCGCGCTATCGCGAGACGCTCTTGTATCGCATCTACCGGATGGGCGCCGACTCCATCAAGTGGGGGACTGAAGACCATTGGACGTTCACACCGCACAAGCTCGAGCGGATTCAAGCGGCGCTGCCGGGTGCGGGCGGCGCTGGCGCCGCGGCCGGTGCCGGCGGCGGTCGAGCCGGCGGCGGGGGCGGGGGCGGACGTGGTGGGGGTGGGGCTGGCGACGCGGCCTGGAACGCGTACCGGCGGCCCGAGCATCGCGACCCGCGCGGATTCATTTTGCCCGCCGGGCACGAGGAGTTCGGGACGTCCGTGCGGTTCGTGAACACGTTGATCAAGTCGGGAATCGCGATCCATCGCGCGACCGCGGCGTTTACGGTGGGCGGCAAGCAGTACCCGGCCGGTTCCTTCGTCGTGAAGTCGGCGCAGGCGTTCCGGCCGCACATCATGGACATGTTCGAGCCGCAGGATCACCCGGACGACATTCCCTTCCCGGGCGCTCCGCCGATCGCGCCGTACGACGTCGCCGGCTACACGCTGGCGTACCAGATGGGTGTCGTGTTCGATCGGATCCTCGACGGATTCGACGGGCCGTTCGAAAAGCTGACGGACTTCGCCAAGCCACCCGCGGGCTCGATTCGCGGGGCGCAGAGCACCGCGGGGTACTACTTCTCGCACAAGTCCAACGACAGCTTCATTGCTATCAACCGACTGCTGAATGCCAACGAAGACGTGACGTGGCTGTGGAATGGCCCGATGGGCTACGGCACGTTCTATGTGGCGTCGAAGCCGACCACGCGCGCGATCCTCGACAAGGCGGCGACGGATCTCGGCGTGAGTTTCGAGGGCACGGCCACGGCGCCGACCGGACCGTCCGCGAAGCTGCGCAAGCTCCGGATCGGCCTCTTCGACACCTACGGCGGCGGCATGCCGTCGGGATGGACGCGCCTGCTGCTCGAGAACTTCGAGTTCCCGTTTGACGTCGTCTATCCGCCGATGCTCGACGCCGGCAACCTGCGGGCGAAGTACGACGTGCTCGTCTTCAACGAAGCCGGTATTACCGCCCCCGGTGGTGGGGGACGCGGCGGCGGGCGCGGCGGGGGCGCTGATGCGCCTCCTGCCGGAGGTGATCCCCCCGGTCAGGCCGGGCGCGGCGGCGGCCGGGGTGCCGGCGCGCAGGCCGAGCGGGATCCGAACGACAAGCGTCCGGCCCGTGTGGACTATCCCGAGGAGTACACGCGCCGGCGCGGCAACGTGACGCCGGCCACGCTCGAGAAGGTCAAGCAATTCGTGGACGAAGGCGGCACGGTCATCACGATCGGCAGCGCGTCGGAAGGCGCGATCGGCCTGTTCGCGCTTCCGCTCACCAGTCATGTCACGGTCGGACGGACCGAGTACTACGTGCCGGGATCGGTGATGCGCGTTTCGGTCGATCCGAAGAACCCGCTGGCGCACGGCTACGGAACGGAAGCGGACATCTTCTTTGACAACAGCCCGGTCTGGCGCATCAACCCGTCGGCCGGCAGCGGGGAAGTTCGAACGGTGGCCTGGTTCGCCAACGGCACGCCGCTCCGCAGCGGCTGGGCGTGGGGCCAGAAGCATCTCGACAAAGGTATCCAGGTCGTCGAGGCCAACGTCGGCAAGGGCCGCGTCCTGCTCTTCGGCAACGACCTGCTCTTCCGGACCCAGCCGCACGGCAACTACAAGTTCTTCTTCAACGGTTTGTATCTCTCCGTGGCCGACGGCATGAAGGCAGGAATGGGGCAATAAAACCTCGAACTTAGAACTCAGAACTCAGAACTCAGAACTTCGGAATGAGCTCTTAAGTTCGAAGTTTGAAGTTCAAAGTTCGAAGTTTCCAAGAGGGCCCGGTGGCGCGACAAGCCGCCGGGCCCTTCGTGTTAGTGTGTCGTTCTCGCCTTCCGGAGGATCAGATCATGACTCGTCGTCTCTTGTTGCCGGTGCTGCTCGCGGCATTTGTCGGTGCGACCGTGGTGGCGCAGACGCAGCGGCCCGCCAATCCCACGCAGACCGCTCAGGCGCCGCCAGCCGCGCAGCGCGTGGCGACGCCGGTGGAGGAGTGGGGCCATAACGTCGGCGACGACTACTTCCTCGCCAACTACCAGCAGCTCATGGCGTACTGGCGCAAGCTCGAGAAGCAGTCGCCGCGCATCAAGCTCGAAGAGATTGGCAAAACGTCACAGAACCGGCCGATGTTGATGGCGATTGTCACGTCGCCGGCCAACCACCAGCGGATTGCCCGCTACAAGGACATCTCGCGGCGGCTGGCACTGGCCGAAGGGCTCACCGACGACCAGGCGCGGGCGCTGGCGCGGGAAGGCAAGACCGTCGTCTGGATCGACGGCGGCTTGCACGCCAACGAGACGCTCGGCGCGCAGCAGCTGCTCGAGCTCGTCTACCAGATGACGTCGCGCACCGATCCGGAGACCATGCGGATTCTGGACGACGTCATCATGCTGGCGGTGCTGGTGAATCCCGACGGGATGGATCTGGTGTCCGACTGGTACATGAAGCACGGCAACATGAACATCCCCGTGCTCTACAACCACTACGCGGGCCACGACGACAACCGCGACTTCTACATGGCGGCCACCGCGGAGTCCACGAACATCAACCGCATCATGTACCGCGACTGGATTCCGCAGATCATGTACAACCACCACCAGACCGGGCCGCAGGGCACGGTGATGTTCGCGCCGCCGTTCCGCGATCCGTTCAACTACAACTTCCATCCCGGCGCGGTCGCGGGCATCGACGTCGTCGGCGCCCACATGGCGATGCGGTTCATCGCCGAGGGCAAGCCGGGCGTGACGCAGCGCCGCGGCGCGCCGTACTCGACCTGGTTCAACGGCGGGATCCGCACGACCGCGCACTTCCACAACATCATCGGGATCCTGACGGAGACGATCGGCAATCCGGCGCCGATCAGCATTCCGTTCATTCCGAGCCGGCAAATCGGCGACTCGAATCTCTGGTGGCCCATCAAGCCGCAGGCCGAATGGCACATGCGCCAGTCGGTCGAGTACTCGATGACGGCCAATCGCGCGATTCTCGACTTCGCCTCGCGATTCCGCGAAACGACGCTCTTCAACATGTACGTGATGGGACGCGACGGCATCAAGTGGGGCAACGAGGACCACTGGACGTTCACGCCCCATCGCATGGAGCGCGTGCAGAGCGAGCTCGAGGGCCGCGGCGGTCGTGGTAGCGGCCAAAGTCCCGTCGAAGCGGCCGGCGGCCGCGGCGCCGGACGCGGAGGCGGCGCGAATCCGCAACTCTACGCCGCCATGACGGCGCCGGCCTTGCGCGATCCGCGCGGCTTCATCCTGCCGTCGAACCAGGACGACTTCGGCACCGCGACCCGCTTCGTGAACACGCTCATCAAGGCCGGCGTCACCGTGCAGCGCGCGACGGCCGCGTTCACGGTGGCTGGCAAGCCGTACCCGGCGGGATCGTATGTCGTGAAGACCGCGCAGGCGTTCCGCCCGCACGTCATGGACATGTTCGAGCCGCAGGATCACCCCGACGACATCCCCTATCCAGGTGGTCCGCCACGGCCGCCGTACGACGTCACCGGATACAACCTGGGGTACTCGATGGGCTTCAAGTTCGACCGCGTGCTCGACGCGTTCGACGGCCCGTTCGAGAAGCTCCCGGACGTGGTCTCGATGACACCGGGTACGGTGACGGAGGCATCCAACGTCAGTTCGGGCGGCGGATACCTTCTCAGCCACCAGCCGAACGACGCGTTCGTCGCTGTCAACCGCTTGCTGAAAGCCGGCGATGAGGTCTATTGGTTGGCAGAGCCCGCGAACGCCGGAGGCAAAGCGCATCCGGCTGGCACGATGTTCGTTCCGGCGAGACCGTCGAC
>DASQFI010000054.1:0-286273 GCA_035633215.1 Vicinamibacterales bacterium
CCTGCTCGTCAAGCGCCATGGTCGACAGCTGCGCGCAGGGCAGGCCGACCTCTGGACGGGTGATTACTTTCTTGCCCTCGGTCTCCATCGCCTGCGCGGAACCATTCGATACCCGGAGACCGCATAATGCCGCGCTCTCAAGACCCCTTGGTAAGCCGTGTGCGGGAAATCCGCATGCACGGTTTGAACGGGGTCTTACTCCACCGGCCGCGCTCATGCGGCCCAGAAAGTAGGATCTACCAGTGCTTGTTTGGCTGCGATGGTGGGCGGAGCTCCTCGACTCGAAGTTCCGCATTCCCGGTACCAAGATCCGCTTCGGCCTTGACCCGATCCTTTCCATCGTCCCGGTTCTGGGCGAGCTGTCGACGCCGATGTTCACGGCTTTGGTGCTTACCCAGGCACTGCGGCAGCGCGTGCCGGCGGTCGTCATTCTCCGGATGATCGTCAATGCGCTGATTGACGCCGCGGTTGGCGCCGTTCCGGTCGCCGGCACCGTGGCGGACGTGTTCTGGCGCGCCAATAACGTCAACCTGGCGCTGCTCGAGCGCCACGGGCAACGCGGACGACCGCCGACAAAGAGTGACTATGTCGTGTTCTGGATCATCGTCGGCCTGTTCGGGCTGGCCGTCGGCTTTCTTGCCATCTTCGGCCTGTGGATGACGCTGCAGCTGTGGCAGTTTCTCTCGAACCCCCATGCGCCTCGGTTACTTTGACTACGAGCTGCCCGATGATCGCATCGCGCAGTCGCCCCGCCCGCGCGGCACGTCGCGGCTGCTGGTCGTCGATCGTGCTGCCGGGGCCTGGAAGGAAGGGACGATTCGGGATCTGCCGCGCCTGCTCCGGCGTGGCGATCTCATGGTCGCCAACGACACGCGGGTATTTCCCGCGCGGTTGCTGGGGAGGCGGGATCCGAGTGGCGGCGCCGTCGAGTGCCTGCTTCTCGAGCCGTTCTCACGTTCCCCTGGCGGGCAACTGGTTGGAATTCGGCCGACGGTCTCGCGATCCTCGCCGGTTTTGCACGATGTGGACGTGAGAACGGCTCTCGAACGCGTGCGCGACACGGAGTGGCTCGCGCTCGTGCACCCGGGACACAAGCTCAAAGTCGGCGTGCGGATGGTCTTCGAGGACCCGTCGCGCGCCCCGGGAGTCGCGATACGAGCCGAGGTCCTCGAGCGCCTGTACTTCGGCCGCCGCCGTCTTCGCCTGACCGTCGACTCCGGTCCGGAGTCCGGCGCCGGGATCGACCGCGCCATCGACGCGCTTGGTCACATCCCGCTCCCGCCGTACATCCGGCGACCCGACAGCCCCGACGATCGCGAACGGTATCAGACGATCTTCGCGCGCGCGCGCGGATCCGTCGCGGCACCAACCGCCGGCTTGCATTTCGATCAGGAAGTCCTCGAGTCGCTTCAGGCAGCCGGCATCGACTGGACGACGCTGACGCTTCACGTCGGCTATGGGACCTTCAAGCCGGTTCGTACCGAAGACGTGACGCAGCATCAAGTGGACGCTGAACGGTTCGAGATTCCAGCCGCGACCGCCGACGCGATCGAGCGTGCCCGCGCGGCTGGCCGGCGCGTCGTGGCGGTCGGGACGACGACGACGCGGGCGCTTGAGGGTCCGGCAGGTGAGAACGGCGTTCCAGTGGCCGGCCGGGGGGCGACGGAGCTCTTCATCCGTCCTGGCCACCGCTTTCGGGTTGTCGACGCGATGCTGACGAACTTCCACCTGCCGCGCTCGTCGCTCTTCGTGCTCGTCTGCGCGTTCGCGGGCCGCGATCTCATGCTCGCGGCGTATCGCGACGCGATCGCGCGCGGGTTCCTCTTTTACAGCTACGGCGACGCGATGTTGATCGGGGACGATCTAAACTAATCCCGCGCGTCCCGATGAAATACGAAGAGTTCGACCTCACTGGCATCAAGACGTATCCGCTCGACAAGCGGCAGAGCAAAGTGCGCCACGACCATTTCGCGAAGGCGTGGGACCCGGCGTCGGGCATGCCGGGCTGGTTCGCCTCGCTGCCGGGCCTGCTCGCGTCCGCGGATTTCCTCGCGGTCGTCGCCGCCATCCGCCAGGCCCGTGCGAACAAGCGCGCCGTCGTCTGGGGTCTCGGCGCGCACGTCATCAAGGCGGGACTCTCGCCCGTCATCATCGATCTCATGGACCGCGGGTTCGTCTCGGCGATCGCAATGAATGGCGCCGGCCTGATTCACGATTTCGAAGTCGCGCTGGCGGGGGCGACGTCCGAGGAGGTCGAGTCCAGCCTCGGCCCGGGCGAGTTCGGCATGGCGGAGGAAACCGGGCGTCACTTGAACGAGGCGATCGCGGCCGGCGCGGCGCGCGGACTCGGCCTCGGACAGGCGGCGAGCGCCTACCTCGCCGGGCGGCGCCCGTCGTTTGCTCATTTCAGCCTTCTCTGCGCCGCGACGCGCCTCGAGATCCCCGTCACCGTGCACGTCGGGATCGGCACGGACATTATTCATATGCATCCGTCGGCCTCCGGCGAGGCCATCGGCGCCGCCAGCCTCCGGGACTTTCGGTTCTTCACGTCGTTCGTCGCGCACCTGCAAGGCGGCGTGTACCTCAATTGCGGCTCGGCAGTGATCCTGCCCGAGGTCCTTCTGAAAGCGGTTTCGCTCGTCCGCAACCGCGGCCTGTCGCTCGACGGACTCACCACCGTGAACTTCGATTTCGTCCGGCTCTATCGTCCCGAAACGAATGTCGTCCGCCGCCCGGTCGCGGGCATCGGCCGCGGCTACTCGATCACCGGTCACCACGAGCTCATGCTTCCGCTCCTCGCGGCGGCCTTGATAGCAGGCCGCTCCGCGGCCTGAACTTCGAACTTCGAACGGGCCTTAGGTCCGTACTTCTGCGTCAGCTCAGGCACTTGAGCGTCAGCTCCGTACTTCAGCGTCAGGTCCAGTACTTCAGCGATAGGGTAAGATCGTGAGTTCGTGCCGGTGTAGCTCAGTGGTTAGAGCATGCGGCTCATATCCGCAGGGTCCGGGGTTCAAGTCCCTGCACCGGCACCAGTATTTCCATTATTTCCATGTCCCCCCTGGCGCGGCGCGTCTTGCGCGGCCTCCGGCGCCGGAAGTTGTTGAGCGCCGGCGAGCGCGTCGCCGTCGCGCTCTCCGGCGGATCCGATTCTGTTGCCCTTGCCTGGCTCCTGCGTGAGATCGCCTCGGCCGGCCACCTCAGCGTGGCGGGCCTCGTCCACCTGAATCACGGGTTGCGCGGCGAGGAGTCGAACGCTGACGAGGCGTTCTGCCGTGCGCTTGCCGCGCGCCTTGGCTGGCCGATCGACGTCGAGCGCGTCGACGCCGGCGTCCTCGCGCGCGCGCGGACGCAGTCGGTCGAGGTCGCGAGCCGCGACGCGCGCTACCAGTTCTTCGAAGCCGCCGCGCGCCGGCTTCCGGCTGATGCGGTGGCGACGGGCCACACGCTCGACGACCAGGCCGAGACCGTACTGCTTCGACTGCTGCGGGGCGCGGGCAGCCGCGGCCTCTCCGGCGTCCGCCCGCGCCGCGGGCCCTACGTCCGGCCGCTCCTCGAGATCACGCGCGCCGAGCTTCGCGAGTACCTCGCCGGCATCGGCGAGTCCTTTCGAGACGACGCGTCAAACCTGGATCTCACGATTCCGCGCAACCGGATTCGCCACGAACTGATGCCCGTGATCGCGCGGCTCGCGCCGGGCGGCAGTCGCGCCCTGGCCAGGCTTGCCATGCTGGCTCGAGACGACGAGGACTTTCTCCAGCAGGCGGCAATCGCGGCGGGTCGATCTCTCGTCTTATCCAACAGGGGAGTCGATCGTCAGGCGTTGGCGGCGTTGCCGCCGGCGCTCGGGCGTCGCGTCGCGCGGGACCTCCTGCTGAGTGTGCACCCGGCGGCGCCGTTGACATCCCGGCACGTCGAAGCTGTTCGGGAACTGGCGGCCGCCGATAAGCCAAACGGGCACCTTGATTTGCCGGGTCTGGTCGTCGAGTGTCGGGCCGGTGTCCTGAAAATCGATCGCGCCACGGACACTCCGGAAACGGACGGCCCGATCGGGCGTGAGCGGGGTCTGAAGAAAGGAGCCGGCCTTCTGGAGCCGCTCCCGCTTCAGGTCCCGGGCGCGGTTGAGATGCCGAAGGCCGGCGTGAGCATCGCGGCGTCGATCCAGAAAGGGGCTCCACGAGGGAGCTCGGATCGGGGCCCCGGGGGAAAGCCCGGCGGCGACACGATGGCTGTCCTCCAGGCCTCGTCGCTCGCGTTGCCGCTGGCCGTTCGAAGCCGTCGTCCGGGCGACCGGTTTCGCCCGCTCGGGGCGCCGGGCCGCCGCAAGTTGCAGGATCTTCTTGTCGATCGGAAAGTTCCACGTGACGAGCGCGACGCGCTGCCGCTCGTCGTGGATGCGGCCGACAGGATTGTGTGGGTCGTTGGCGTGGCGATTGCAGAAGAATGCCGTGTCACGGCGCCCGAGGCAGGCGTGGTAATCTTGGAAGTTAGGAATCTAAGAAATTGAATTCGACTCTGAAGAGCCTTCTGTTCTGGATGGTCCTGGTCGTCATTGCGGCCTTGATCTGGCAATTCACCAGTCTGCGATCGAGCGACGAAGAGATCACGTTCAGCGTCTTCCTCGAGCGGTTGAACGCGGACCAGCTGGAAAAGGTCACCTTCGTCGGCAACGAGATCACCGGCAAGTTCAAGGGCGAAACCGCCAAGGGCTTCTACACCTACATGCCGCCGGCCTACGGCGACAAAGTGGTGGAGATGCTCGGGACGAAGACCGTCCAGGTGGATGCCCGGCGCGAGACGACCACGGGCTGGACCCTGATTCTGCTCCAGTACGCGCCGCTCGTCCTCATGATCGGCGTGTTCCTGTTCTTCATGCGGCAGATGCAGAGCGGCGGCAACAAGGCGCTCTCCTTCGGCAAGAGCCGGGCGAAGCTCTCTTCCAGCACCCAGAAAAAGGTCACGTTCAAGGACGTGGCGGGCGCCGACGAGGCCAAGGAAGAACTGCAGGAGATCATCGAGTTCCTCCGCGAGCCCCAGCGCTTCCAGAAGCTCGGCGGCCGCATCCCGAAGGGCGTGCTCTTGATGGGCTCGCCCGGCACCGGCAAGACGCTCCTCGCGCGCGCCGTGGCGGGCGAAGCCAACGTGCCGTTCTTTTCGATCAGCGGTTCGGATTTCGTCGAGATGTTCGTCGGGGTCGGCGCCTCGCGCGTCCGCGACCTGTTCGAGCAGGGCAAGAAGAACGCGCCGTGCATCATCTTCATTGACGAGATCGACGCGGTCGGCCGTCATCGCGGCGCCGGCCTTGGCGGCGGCCACGACGAGCGCGAGCAGACGCTCAATCAGCTGCTCGTCGAAATGGACGGCTTCGAGTCGAACGAAGGCGTCATCCTGATTGCCGCCACGAACCGGCCCGACGTGCTCGACCCGGCGCTCTTGCGCCCCGGCCGCTTCGATCGCCGCATCGTCGTCATTCGTCCCGACGTGAAGGGCCGCGAGGGCATCCTCGTCGTTCACACCAAGAAGATCCCGCTGTCGGACGACGTGGATATTCGGGTGCTCGCGCGCGGCACGGCCGGGTTCTGCGGCGCGGATCTGGCGAACCTCGTCAACGAGGCCGCGCTGAACGCCGCGCGCTACAACCAGAAAGTCGTGCGGATGGCCGATTTCGAGTTCGCCAAGGACAAGGTCCTGATGGGCTCGGAGCGGCGGTCCATGATGATCACCGAGGAGGAGAAGCGCGTCACAGCCGTGCACGAAGCGGGGCATGCGCTGCTCGCCGCGCTCCTGCCCAACGCCGATCCGGTGCACAAGGTGACGATCATCCCGCGCGGCATGGCGCTCGGCGTGACCATGCAGCTGCCGGTGGACGACAAGCACACCTACTCGCGCGACTACCTCATCGATCAGATCGCGATCCTGCTCGGCGGCCGGATTGCGGAAGAGATCACGAACGGCAAGCTCACGACCGGCGCCGGCAACGACCTCGAGCGCGTCACCGAGCTCTCGCGGCGGATGGTCTGCGAGTGGGGCATGAGCGATGAGCTTGGCCCGCTGACGTTCGGCAAGCGCGAGGAGCAGATCTTCCTCGGCCGCGAGATCTCCAAGACCCAGGACTACAGCGAGCAAACCGCGGTTCGCATCGACAACGAAGTCACGAAGCTCGTGCGGAACAACTACGAGCGGGCGCGCGCCATCCTCGTCGATCACAAGTCGGTGCTCCTCAAGATCGCCGACGAACTCCTCGCGCGCGAAGTGCTCGACGCCGAGCAGGTCACGCGCCTCGCGCAGGGCCTGGCGATCGACGAGCCGATGTCCTCGTCCCCGCCCGTCTCCGACGAGACGCCGCGCCGCGAAGCGCCGCCCGAGCGGCCGTCGATGGTTCCAGCGCTCGGAAAGCCAGTCACACAGGAATAGGGACCTCGGGTGTCTTTTTACGATCTGCGTAAAAAGACACCCGAGGTCTTTCTACGCTTGCCCGATCGCACGCTCGAGCTGGGCGCGCGGACGCTCGTCATGGGCATCGTCAACGTCACGCCCGACTCGTTCGCGGACGGCGGCGATCGCTTCGATCCCGGAGTGGCGATCGCGGATGCGATCAAGATGGTCGAATCGGGCGCCGATCTCCTCGACATTGGCGGCGAGTCGACGCGGCCCGGCGCGCCGCCGGTGCCGACCGAAGAGGAGCTGCGACGCGTCACGCCCGTCCTCGAGGGGCTGCGCGGCCGAGTGAACGTCCCGATCTCGATCGACACCTACAAAGCGGCGGTGGCCGAGCGGGCCCTCGACTTGGGCGCGGTCATCGTCAACGACATCAGCGCGCTGACGTACGACCGGGCTCTCTCCGGCGTGGTCGCCCGGCGCCGCGCGGGCGTGGTGCTGATGCACAACCGCGGACGGTCCGCGGACATGTACGCGCGGGCCGAATACGCGGACGTCGTTGGAGAAATCGTCAGCGAGCTTGGCGATCGCATCCGCGACGCCGAGGCGGCCGGCATCGCGCGCGACGCGATCGTCGTCGATCCCGGGCTCGGGTTCGCGAAGCAGGCCCAGCACACGTTCGAGGCGCTCGCACACCTGTCGCGGCTCGCGGAGCTCGGCCGACCGATCCTCTGCGGCCCATCACGCAAGTCGTTCCTGCGTCTTGCCCTGGGCGACGTGCCCGCGCGCGAACGGCTGTGGGGCAGCACCGCTGCAGTGGCCGCATCTGTGTTGGGTGGCGCGCACATTGTCCGGGTCCACGACGTGTCGGAGATGGTTCAAGTCGTGCGAGTGGCGGATCGGATTCGTCAGTCGTAGGGCGGATTGATCCCCAAATCCGCCGCCGGATTTGGAGTTCAATCCGGCCTACGTACTTCCAACCGCACGATCTCCCCCGGAAACGACGGACACACTCGCAGGCTTCCCCGGTCACCCGGCGTCGTGGCGCGAATGAGTGCCGCCTCCGGCGGCTGGCCCAATCCGACGGGCAGCATCATCGGACCGTTCGGCACGCGCCAGAGCTCGAGGCGCGCGAGAAACGCGTGGCCAAACACCGGATCGTCGGCGGGTGCGCCGTCCCCGGAGCGATCGTGGCCGTCCCCGGAGCGATCGCGATCGAGACGCAGCCGGTCGGGTTCCTTCGCGCGGTCGTAGGTCCCGCTGTGGTACCCGCGCATGGTCCAACCGGGCCAGTCGATCGGATGCACGTCGAACGCAACGTGGCTCCCGAGGTAGATGATGACCGGCCCACGAGCGTCCGGCCGATCGGAGACGACGGCAAGGCGGCTCGACCGCGACAGGTCTTTTGTCGCGAGCCACTGCGACTCGACGCTCGCGCACTCTCCCGCGCGAGTGAAAGCCACGAGGCCGGGGATCGGGGGACCGCTGCTCTCCGCGCGCGCCAGACCCTGATGCTGCAGATCGAACTGCGCCCGCGGCAGTGCAAACAGCCGGCCGTCGATCGCCGCGCGGGCGGCCTCGCGTCCGTCGCGCGCGACGAGGCTCAGCACTTTGCCGCTCTGCTGCACGGTTCCAGCCGTGCTTCGCAGCAGGACGTCGCTGATCGCGTCGTCGATCACCAGCGTGGAGCGCGTTGGCAGCGCGTTCAGCAGATACGAGAAATCCCGACGCGTGAGCGTCTCCTGGCCGCGCGGCTCATCGGCCGGCGCGATCGGTACCGCGGATCGGTGTGACCACTGCAACAGCGGAAAGAGCAGTGCGATGATCCACGCGCCGATCCGCCACGCCGGCCGCCCGGTCAGCGCGGATCCGATCTCGCGCATCCCCGCGCCAGCCATCCACCAGAAGCCGGCGATCGTCGGCGCCAGCGTGCGCGATGCCTCGGATCCCTCCCAGGAAGCGGCCACGAGCGGCAGCGCCGCGACCAGGACAAACGACCACGTGCCGATCCGCGCGATGCGATCGCGCAGGCTGAACACGGCCAGGACCGCCAGCGCCATCGGCAGCGGCCCGGTTCCGCTGAGCGCCTTCCCGAGCGCCGGCCAAATCTGCTGAACGGATACCGCCCCCGGAATGACACAGCCTGACGTCGCGTGTGTCGGGTCACCCGCTGGCAGTGCCGGCATCGTCATCGTCTGCACCACAGGCCACGCGAGAACGACGACGAGCGCCATCGCCGATGCAAGCAGACGCGACGGCCATCGTGATGAGTCAGATGTGTGCCACGCGAACCAGGCGGCGGCGACGGCAAGCGGGAAGGCGAGCGCGGGCGCGATCGCCGCGGTGAGTCCCAGTGCGAGCCACGCAAGGAGTTGTCGCGACCAGAGCGGCGTTGCTGCCGAATTGTCCAGGGCGAGCCAGGCTGCGCTGGCGGCGCCGACGGCGAGCACATGCGCGGGCGCGAGGACCGGTGTCGTCACGAGCGTCGCGGCTGCGGCCAGGCTCACCGACGCGCCGGCGAGGAGTCCGCCCGCACCTCGCTCGATCCAGCGGGTCAGCGCGACGAGCGAGAGAAACACCCCGGCGGCGTTCAGCCAAGCGAGGAACGTCGCCACCGGCACGCGCGAGGCGGACCGGCTCGCCGCGATCGCCATCCATTCCAGCAAGCCCGGGCAGCTCGCAGGATCGGTCAGATGCGCCGGCTGGCGCTGAATCAGGATGCCGAAGATCCCGACCGCGATCGCGATCAGCCAGCGGTTGACAACGAGTCGAGTCACAGGCGGCCGGCGCGCGAAGAGCATGAACGGACGCCGGGCATGCTAGCATGCGGCGCGATGTCGGCCGTCCCTGGCGCGCCGAAGCACGGCGAAGGCGGAGCGACAGTCGACGGGCGGACGCGATCCGCGGCCGCGAATCGGGAGCTCTGGAGTGCGCTCGTCATCGCCTGGGCGCTCATCTTCGCCCGCAGCTTCGTCTACCTCGCGTACGAACAGTCGCTCTTCGACTCGGATCAGGCGGTCTTCGGCCTCATGGCCAAACACCTGAGCGAGGGCCGCGCGTTTCCGCTCTTCATGTACGGCGAGTCCTACATGCTGGCGGTGGAAGCCTGGCTGGCGGTCCCGATCTTCTGGATCGCCGGCCCGACCGTCGCCGCGCTGCGCTTCTCGCTCATCCTGACGAACTGTGGCGTCGCGACGTTGCTCATCGCGGGGTTCTGGAAATGGTGCGGGCTGCGGCCGTGGTACGGCCTGGTCGCGTCGCTCTTCTTTGTCTTTGCGCCGCCGTTCACGTCGGCGCATCTGGTTGAAGCGGGCGGCGGAAACATCGAGCCATTTCTGTACGTGCTATTGCTCTGGCCGCTGCGGCACCGGCCGTTTCTGTTCGGGGCGCTGCTCGCGGTCGGGTTTCTCAATCGTGAGTTCACCATCTACAGCGTGCCCGTGCTGCTCGCGGGCCAACTCGTCACACGTCAGCTCTTCCAGGCCGCGGTCCTGCGCCAATGGCTGCTCGCGTTCGTCGCTTTCGTCGTGGTGTGGGACGGGGTCAATGCTCTCAGACCTTACGCGGATCGCAATGGCCCCGGAACGCGCGGCGATTACGTTGCGGGGTTTGGCGCATCCCAGATCGAGAATCTGACCAACCGAATCGGTCAGCGGCCCGGCGATCTTCCCGAGCGCTTGCGCATGTTTCTCGTCGAGCGTCTGCCGTCACTCCTGGGCGCGAAGCGCGTGTTTGGCGGCATGGCGTCGCAAGGCCGTGACTGGGTCGCGTGGCCGCTGCTGGCGGGTGCCATCGCGGGTGCGGTTCGCGTGGCGATGCTCGCGCGATCGACCACGCCGGCGTCTGCAGCCTTCATCTGGTACATCCTCGGCGTCGGCGTGACCGCGTCGGCGATGTTCGTGATCGCGAGACCCGGGAGCAGCGCGCCGTATCGCTATTTCCTGCTCGCGTTGTTCGTTCCCGTCGGGTTGACCGCAGCGTGGCTGGCGCTCGAGCCTCTTCGGCGTGTTCGCATCGCCGTCGTCGCCGTGATGCTCGGCTGGAGCACGCTGTCGGGCATCGACAACGTGAACCAGACCGCGCGCTACGTGAGCGGTGACGAGCCCAACCGGATTCGCCAACTGGCCGACGCGCTCGAGGCCCGCGGTCTGCGTGTCGCCGAGGCCGGCTACTGGCGGGCATACAAGCTCTCGTTTCTCACACAAGAGCGTCTGAAAATCGCGTCGGTCGACTATCCGCGCATCGACGAGTACCGCCGGCTGGCCGACCGTGAGGGCGACCGGCTCATGCGGCTGGCCGAACAGCCATGTCCCGGTGGCGAGCCGGTCGTCGAACACTACCTCTGTCCGAGGTAGTCCACGCGTAGCAACTGTCTTGCGCGTCAAGCCGGCTGCCAAGGCCGGTGATGTTTGATCATGGCATTGAGGATGAGGATGAGGAGGAGCCGGCGCGCGAAGAGCATGAACCGACGTCCGGCATGTTAGTGTACCGTCGCCGTGATTCGCGCAGAACGTTTTGGAGCGCGGCGCCCGGCCAATCGGGAGCTCTGGATCGCGCTCGTCCTGGCCTGGACGCTCATCTTCGCCCGCAGCTTCGTTTACCTCGCCTACGAGCAGTCGTACTTCGATTCCGATCAGGCCGTCACCGGCCTCATGGCCAAGCATCTGAGCGAGGGCCGCGCGTTTCCGCTTTTCATGTACGGCCAGTCGTACATGCTTGCGGTCGAAGCCTGGCTGGCGGTGCCGATCTTCTGGGTGGCCGGCCCGACGGTCGGCGCGCTGCGGTTCGCGTTGATCCTGCTGAACTGCGCCGTCGCGACGCTGCTGATTGCCGGGTTCTGGAAATGGGCCGGGCTGCGTCCGTGGTACGGCCTCGTGGCGTCCCTCTTCTTCGTGTTCGCGCCGCCCTTTACGTCGGCGCATCTCGTCGAGGCCGGCGGCGGCAACATCGAGCCGTTCGTCTACGTGCTGCTGCTGTGGCCGCTGCGAGAGCGGCCGTTTCTGTTCGGCGCCGTCCTCGCGCTCGGGTTTCTCAACCGCGAGTTCACGATCTACGCCGTGCCCGTGCTGCTGGCCGGCCAGCTCTTCACGAGGCAGCTCTTCCAACCGGCCGTCCTGCGCCAATGGCTGCTCGCGTTCGTCGCGTTCGTGGTTGTCTGGGATGGCGTGATCGCGCTCAAGCCGTTCGCGGACCTCAAGGGTCCTGGCACTCGAGGCGAGATGAGCGAGGTTGCCGGCGGATCGCAGATCGAGAATCTCACGAACCGGATTGCCCGGCAGCCGACCGATCTACCCCTGAAGGTTCAGGCGTTCGTGGTCGAGCGCCTCACGTCGCTGATGGGCGCGAAACGCGAGCTCGACGGCATCGCCCCCCAGGGCCGCAACTGGATCGCCTGGCCTGTGCTTGCGGGAGCCATTGTCGCCGCGTGGCGAATCATCACGCTCGCGCGCGCCAGACCGCCGGCGTCGATGGCGTTCATCTGGTACGTGCTTGGCCTGGGCCTGTTCACGGCAGGGATGTTTGTGATCGCGAGGCCCGCGACCGACACCACGCATCGCTATTTCCTGCTGGCGCTCTTCATTCCGATCGCCATGACCGCGGCGTGGCTGGTGCTCGAGCCGAATCCACGGTTCAGGATCGCGATCGTCGTCGCCATGCTCGGCTGGGGCGCATGCTCCGCGATCGACAACGTCAAACAAGCCGCGCGGTACGTCAGCGGATACGAGCCGAACAAAATTCGCGAGCTGGCCGATGCGCTCGAATCGCGCGGTCTGCATGTCGCCGAGGCCGGCTACTGGCGCGCGTACAAACTGTCGTTCCTCACGCAGGAACGTCTGAAGATCGCGTCGGACGACTACACGCGCATCGACGAGTACCGCCGGCTGGCCGACCGTGAGGGCGACCGGCTCATCCGGCTGGCCGAACGGCCGTGTCCCGGCGGCGAGCCGGTCGTCGAACACTATCTCTGTCCCCGGTAGTGGGCACACGACCTGACCCCCTAAAATAGGCCCATGGCGAGGCTCGCGGCCCTCTTCAACCGGCCGCCCATCACCTGGTGGGACGTCCTGGACATCCTGATCGTCTCGTTCGTCATCTACGAGGCGCTCAAGCTGATCCGCGGCACCCGCGCGATGCAGATGGCGATCGGATCGCTGCTCGTGATCCTGCTGTTCTACGCTTCCACGCTGTTCCCGCTGCAGACCGTCTCGTGGCTCATCCGCAACGTTCTGGCGTACGTCGTGTTTGCGGCCATCGTGCTCTTTCAATCCGACATCCGGCGGGCGCTGTCGCACCTCGGCCGCGCGCGCTTCTTCCGCTATTTCGGACGCGCCGAGCGCGCCGCCGAGACGATCGAGGAGATTGTCACCGCCACGAGCCTGCTCGCGAAAGATCGCATCGGAGCGATCATTGTCCTCGAGCGTGAGATCGGGCTGCGCAATTACGTCGAGAGCGGCATCCCGATCGACGCAGAGGTCAGCTACGACCTGCTGACGACGATCTTCCAGCCGCCGTCGCCGCTGCATGACGGCGCCGTCATCATTCAGGAAGATCGCATCGCGGCCGCGGCCTGCTTTCTGCCGCTGACCGTCAATCCCAAGCTCGATCGCGACCTGGGTACGCGCCATCGGGCCGCCATCGGGCTCACCGAGGAATGTGACGCCGTCGCCGTGGTCGTCTCGGAGGAACGCGGCGAGATCTCCGTGTCGCTGAACGGACGGATTTCGCGCGGGCTGTCGGCCGACGAGCTGCGCGTCCGGCTCCAGGTGCTGATCCTGCCGCGGCGCCGGCTGCGCACCGAACCGGCGCGGCCCGCCGAGACCAGTTTCTAGATGGCCTGGCATCCGTTCCGCAACATCGGCCTCAAGGTCGGGGCGCTTGGCCTCGGCACGCTCGTGTTTTTCACGGTCAGCGGTCCGAGCGTCGAGCGGACCATCAGCGGCGTGCCGGTGATCTATCGAAACGTGCCCGCGTCGCTGGAGATTACCGATCAGACCGAGGAAGCCTCCGTTCACGTGCGGGGCACCGACAGCCAGATTCGCCGCCTCCTGCCGGGCGACCTGGTCGTCGAGATCGACCTCGCCGGCGAGCGGCCCGGTCTCGTCGTCCTGCCGCTGCGCACCGACCAGGTGACCGTCCCGTTCGGCATCGAGGTGACCGAAGTGGCGCCGGGCGCGGTGACCTTGACGCTCGAGGAGTCCGCCGCGGTCGAAGTGCCCGTGCGACCGACGATCGACGGCAAGCCCGCCGCCGGTTTCGTCGAGGCGGGCACGAAGGTCGATCCGGCGACGGTGACCGTCGTCGGCCCCGCGCGCCGCCTGAAGACGACAACCGCGGCGATTACGCAGCGGGTGTCGATCGAGGGCGCGCGCGACACCGTGTCGCAGACGGTGACGGTCGGCGTCATCGATCCGGGGCTTCGTCTGAAAGAGCCGCGCACGGCGCGGGTGACCGTGCGAATCGAACCCGTCGAGGATCGCACCAACGAACGCGCGCACATCGTGTTTCGGGGCTTGCCGAAAGGCCGCCGCGCGGTGGCGGCACCCGATGCGGTTGCCGTCAGCGTCCGCTGTCCCGCGGCCGCCCTCTCACGTCTGCCACAATCGGCGTGGGTGCCCTTCGTCGACGTGAGGACCCTCAAGATCGGAGATTTCACGCTGCCCGTCCATCTCGACAGCATTGCCGACTGCACGGCGTCCGTCACCCCGGCGACGGTGGCCGTGCGCATCCGATGATCGGCCGATCGGGTCCGGGCCGCCTGGCCGGAGGCGTCCATGGCTGAGCGCCTGTTCGGCACGGACGGCGTCCGGGGCGTCGCCGGAGCGTACCCGCTCGATCCCCCGACGGTCTGCCGGCTCGGGGCTGCGCTCGTTCGCACGCTTGGCGCCGATCGGCCGGCCAAACTCATCATCGGCCGCGACACGCGCGAATCGGGCGAGTGGATCGCGCGCGAGCTGGCCCGCGGCGCCACCGGCGAGGCCGCGAGCGTGACCAGCGCCGGTGTCATGCCCACGCCCGGTGTCGCGTTTCTCGCGCGCGAGCTGGGTTACGACCTCGGCGTCGTCCTGTCCGCGTCGCACAATCCCTACACCGACAACGGCATCAAGGTGTTTTCCGGCGCCGGCGAGAAGTTCGGCGAGCTCAAGGAGCGCGCGGTCGAGGCGATGGTGGCCGACGCCGGCTGGCGCGCCGCCGGCAATGACCAGGTGACGATGAGCACCGGCGCCTTCGCCCGGCCATATCTCGACCATCTGCGCCGTCTCCTGCCATCGGCGGGCGTGATCGAAGGCGCGCGCGTCGCCGTCGACATGGCCAACGGCGCGACAACCGCCACGGCGCCGACGCTCTTTGCGGAGCTCGGTCTGAGAGTCGTGCCCTTGGGCGATCGGCCCGATGGGCGCAACATCAATCTCGCGTGCGGCTCGACGCATCCCGCGCGGCTCGCCAGTGAAGTCGTCGCGGCCGGCTGCCGGCTCGGCGTGGCATTCGACGGCGACGGCGATCGCGCGATCTTCGCCGACCATCGCGGCCACATCGTGGACGGCGACGCGGTGCTGCTGTTGCTGGCGGTGTACTACAAGGAACGGAAGCGTCTCCCGCACGATACGGTCGTCGCGACGGTGATGAGCAACATCGGGCTCGAGATCGCGCTGCAGCGTCACGGGATCCGGCTCGTCCGCACGCCCGTGGGCGACAAGTATGTGATGGACGAGATGCTGAGCGGCGGATACGCGCTCGGCGGCGAGCAGTCCGGACACGTGATTCTGACGGAGCACTTGCCGACTGGCGACGGCATGGCGACGGCGCTGGCGGTCCTGCGTGCCATGGCCGAGACCGGCAAGGAGCTCTCCGAGCTGGCGGCAGGCCTGGTGACGTTTCCGCAGACGCTCGTCAACGTCCGCGTGCGCGAGAAGCGTCCAATCGAGGGTGTTCCTGAGATCCAGGCCGCCATCGCGCGGGTCGAAGCGGCCCTTGCCGGTCACGGGCGTGTGCTCGTCCGGTATTCGGGCACCGAGCCGCTGCTTCGCGTGATGATCGAAGGCGAGGATCAGGCGTCGGTGCAGGCCTGGGCCGAGGAAATCGCCGAAGCGATCAGGGGAACGCTGGGATGATCCGTCTCTCCGTGAACGTGAACAAGATCGCGACGCTGCGAAACTCGCGCGGCGGATCCGTGCCGAGCGTGACGCATGCGGTCAACGTCTGCCTTGACGCCGGCGCGCCGGGCATCACGGTCCACCCGCGCCAGGACGAGCGGCACATTCGCGCGGCGGATGTTCCCGAGGTCGCTCGGATTGTGGCGACGCGCCGCGCCACGGGCGTCGATGTCGAGTTCAACATCGAGGGCGATCCGCGTCCGGCGTTCGTCGACATGGTCGTCGCCACGCGTCCGGATCAGTGCACGCTGGTGCCGGTCGTCCCCGGCGAGATCACGAGCCAGGCAGGCTGGCCGGCCGACACGTCGCCAGAGGTGCTGGGCGGCGTGGTCGAGCGCCTGCAAGCCGCCGGGATTCGCGTCAGCCTGTTCGTCGCGGCCGACCGGAAGTCAATCGACTGGGCGGCCGGCCTCGGTGCGGATCGCGTGGAACTGTATACGGAGCCCTTCGCACGCGCGTGCGAGCAAGGCGAGCGCGCGGGGCGGGAGAGCTTCGCAGCGTACGTCGACGCCGCCGAGCGCGCGCACGCGGCCGGCCTGGGCGTCAATGCCGGCCACGATCTCGATCTCGACAACCTCAGGCTGTTCAAGACACTGCCGCATCTCGACGAAGTCTCGATCGGCCACGCGCTCGTCAGTCACGCGCTCTGGGTCGGGCTCGACCGCGCCGTGCGCGACTATCTCGCCGCGCTGTAGCGGGACGGCCCCGTCCCCTTTTTCCACAATCGACCCCCGTCCCCTTATGATCGTTCCGAACGTCCTCTCATGACGCGTGACGCGATCGTCGTCGGCATCTCCGGCACGTTTTTCGGTCTGATCGTGGGCTGGATTCTCGGCAGCCAGATGGCGACGCCCGCGCCGGCGGCGTCGACCGCGGTCACGGCCTCGGCGCCGGAGTCGGCGCCGGAGTCGGCGCCCCCACCACTCGACACCGCGCGCGCGGCCGATCTCGAGCGCCGCGCCAAGGCGCAGCCGGCCGACGCCGCCGTGCGCGTGGAGCTGGCCAATGTCTACTACGACGCCCGCCGGTTCGACCTGGCGATCCCGTGGTACGAAGCGGCGCTGGCGATCGACGCGAAGAACGTCAGCGCCAGCACGGACCTGGCGATCTGCTACTACTACACGAACGAGATCGATCGCGCGCTGGCGCAAATCGATCGTTCCCTCGCGGTCGATCCGCGGCACGTGAAGAGCCTGCTCAACCAGGGCATCATCCGGTACGGCAAGGAAGACCTGAAAGGCGCCGCCGAATCGTGGGAGAAGGTCGTGTCGATCGCGCCCGAGAGCGACGAAGCCCGCCTGGCGCGCCAGGGCCTTGAAGGGCTCAAGTCCGGCCACGCGCGGGGCCGAGGCGCGGGAGGCCGTCCGTGAGCGTGGTCCTCATATGGATCGTGCGTCTGCTGGTGGTGCTGCTCATCGTCCGGCTGGTGATGCGGGCCTTCGGGAGGGGCCGCGGCGCGCAGATACCGCGTCCACGCGCCCGTGATGTTGAGCGCGCCGGCGGCACACTGGTGCAGGATCCGCGGTGCGGCACCTACTTGCCCAAGTCGCGCGCCCTCACGGTCGGCGCCGGAGTGGACGCCAAATACTTCTGTTCGGCCGCCTGCCGCGATGCCTACGCGGCACAGGAGGACTCGAGCCTCAAATCTCGAGCCGCAGGTCTCAAGTGATGGATTCGACCGATCAGCTTCGCGCCGACATCGTCGAGGTCGGCCGGCGCCTCTGGGTGCGCGGATTCGTCGCGGCCAACGACGGCAACATCTCGGTCCGCCTCGGTCCCGACCGCCTGCTGATGACGCCGGCCAGCGTCTCCAAGGGCTTCATGACGCCGGACATGATGGTCGTGACCGACCTCGACGGCCGTCTCCTCGAGGGTGCGCCGGGCCGCAAGCCCTCGTCCGAAGTGCTGATGCATCTCGTGGCGTACCGGCAGCGGCCGGACGTGGGCGCGGTGGTCCACGCGCATCCGCCGCTGGCGACCGGGTTTGCCGTCGCGGGCATCGCGCTCGACCGCGCCGTACTGGCCGAGGTGGTGACCACGCTCGGGAGCATTCCGATTGCGAAATACGGCACGCCCTCGACGCGCGAGCTGGCCGACACGGTCGCGCCGTACGTGAAATCGCACGACGGATTGCTGCTCGCCAATCACGGCGCGCTCGCACTCGGGCGGGATCTGTTCGGCGCGTACTACAAGATGGAGACGATCGAGCACTTCGCCCGTATCAGTCTCACGGCGCGTCTTCTCGGCCGCGAGCACCTGCTCTCCCGCGAAGAGGTCATGCGGCTGCAGGATCTGCGATCGACGTACGGCATCGCCGCGCCCGCGCCGATCTGTCCGGATCCGGCGCCAACCGGGGACGATCCGTCGTGTCAGGTCATTCAGGCGCCGGTCTCGACGGCCGAGCGTCTCGTTCCCGACACGCACGGCGGACCGGGCGCGCGCGTTTCGATAGGTACTGACGGCGAGATTCGGCTAACATACGCCCAGCTTACGGCGCTCATCGACGAGGCCGTCAAAGCGATCGCGGGCCGCTAGGCAGGTTGCGCACGCCGTTTTGACTGAAGTTTGAAGTTCGAAGTTTTCAGTTCAGAGTTCAGGCTGCTTATTTGAGCAGCCTGCTCGGAGGCATCCATGGGCGAGGCACTGGGAATGATTGAGACGAAGGGTCTCGTCGCGATGATCGAGGCGGCCGACGCCATGGTCAAAGCCGCCAAAGTGACCCTGGTCGGCTGGGAAAAGATCGGCGCCGGCTACGTGACGGCGATCGTGCGAGGCGATGTCGCTGCCGTCAAGGCCGCGACCGACGCCGGCGCCGCCGCCGCGCGACGCGTTGGGGAGCTTGTCTCCGTGCACGTCATTCCGCGTCCGCATGCGAATCTCGAAGACGTGCTGCCCATCGGCAAGGCGACGAAGGGCTGAGCAAGGGAAGGCATTTGACTTTTCATGATTCTCGCCAAAGTCGTCGGCACCGTCGTCGCCACAAGAAAAGATGAGCGGCTCGTCAGCAACAAGCTGCTTATCGTCCGGCCAATCGATCCCACCGGCAAGGCCGAAGGCAGCTATCTCGTCGCGGTGGATACCGTCGATGCCGGGTCGGGCGAGACCGTCCTGATCGTGAGCGGCAGTTCCGCCCGCATGGCGTCCGGCCTGAAGGACTGTCCTGTTGACGCCGCCATCGTGGGCATCGTCGATCAGATAGAAGTGAAGGAGACGTGAGCCGAGGCGCCACACTCTGATGCAGATAGCCCGGGTCATCGGCGACGTCGTCTCGACCGTGAAGGACCCGCTGCTCGTGGGACACAAACTGCTCGTGCTGCAGCCGGTCAGCCCCGATCGCCAGCCTGCCGGGCGGACGGTCGTCGCGGTCGATGCCATCGGCGCCGGGGTGGGGGAGCACGTGTTTTTCGTGCGCGGCCGCGAGGCCTCGTTTCCGTTTCTGCCCGCCGAGACACCCACCGATGCCTGCGTCGTCGGGATCGTGGACCGCTGGGATCTGGGGTAAGGCGTCAGGACCATGCAGCTCGGCCAGGTGATCGGCACGCTCGTCGCGACGAAAAAGCACGCGACGCTCGAAGGCGCGAAGCTGCTGCTCGTGCAGCCGCTGACGCTCGACGATCAGCCGCGTGGCACGCCGCTGCTCACGATCGACTCGGTCGGCGCCGGCGTGGGAGAGAAGGTGCTGATCGTCATCGAGGGCCGCGCGGCCGGCGACGCGCTGCGGCGTCGCGCCGCTCCGGTTGACGCGGCGATCATCGGCATCGTCGATCGTGTGACAATCGATGAGGGCGCGTCCGAGCCGCCCGGCTCGCCGGCACCACCGGCGTCCGACCTGCCGAAGCGAACGAGAGGCTCGAGCCCGCGACGATCATGAGAGACCAGGAACTGCGTGCGCTCGTCCGGGAAGCCGTGTCGCGGCATCTCGGAGATCGCGGCGATGCCGGGCGGGAGGCGATCGTTCGCCACGCGCCCGTCCCCGTCGCGCCGACGTCTTCGCACGGTCACGCGAGCCACGCGGTCTACATTCATCTCGTGAACGTCGACGAGTCGTGCGTCATCGAGCCGGACGTCGCCTGCAATCACTGCAATTACTGTCGAAGTCACGGGCACTGAACGTACCTGGCATGGCACCAGTCACTGACGTCCTGCGCCGGCTCGGCCGCGCCATTCGCGGCATGGAAGAGCCGGCCGTCGAGAAGATCAGCGAGGACACGCGCGAGGATCCGTTTCAGGTCCTGATCTCCACGATGCTGTCGGCGCAGACTCAGGATCCCGTCACCGCGGCGGCCTCGGCGCGGCTGTTTCGCGTGGCGCGGACGCCGCGGACGATGGCGCGGCTCACGCCAAAACAGATCGAGCGCCTGATCTATCCGGTCAGTTTCTATCGCGTGAAAGCCCGGCACGTGAAAGAGACGTGCCGCCAGCTCCTGGATCGGTTCGGGGGACGAGTGCCGGATCGGATGGAGGACCTGCTGACGCTGCCGGGCGTCGGCCGGAAGACCGCCAACCTCGTGCTCATCCTCTCCCACGGCAGCCGCGACAACATCTGCGTGGACACGCACGTCCATCGCATCGCGAATCGCCTTGGGTGGGTGAAGACGCGCACGCCCGACGAGACTGAGCAGGCGCTGTACAAGGTGCTGCCGCGGCGATGGTGGCCGCGCGTCAACCTCTATCTGGTGACGTGGGGGCAGAACGTCTGCCGGCCCGTCTATCCGCGCTGCGCCGCCTGCGTGGTGTCGTCGCTCTGTCCACGCATCGGCGTCACTCGCGAGAGCCGGACGGCTGATCGTACGGCAGCCCGGACGTCCGGACGACCCCGGCAAGGTCCGGAAACCGCGCCACTATCTCAGCCGGGTACTCACCCGTAATCGCCTGATCGAGCTGGTGCTTCAAGATCACGGCGTTGGCGACCGACTTCGCCGAGAAGTGGTTGTTCAAGTACATCAGCACGCGCCGGTTCGACGACGCGGCCGCGCGGGCGGTGCGAGCGAATGGCGCCAGCTCGGCCGGCGAGTAGAGATAGTCGTACCGATCTTCAGACGCGTCGTGCTCCCACCACTGCGCCGCGTTTCGACCGTGGAGGCGGATGTACGTGAGCCCCGGGGAGGATGGTACGTAGGGCGGATTGGTTTCCAAATCCGCCACGGGCGCCTGCCGAATCGAGCTCGAGAACTTCGGCTCGTCGATCAGCACCCAGGCCGCCTCTCGTGCCTGGAGTCGCGCCGTCGTGTCCGCCTCGTCGTCACTCCAGCTCCGATGTCGCAGCTCCACCGCCAGCGCGTAGCCGCTGAACGCCTCCAGCAGCCAGTCCAGGTAGTCGCGCGTCTCGACTTCGGCGTGAAAGCTCGGCGGGAACTGGATGAGCACGGCGGCCAGGCGCCCGGCCTCGGCAATCGGATCGATCCCGAGCCGAAACAGATCCACGTCGTCGCGTGAAAGATCCCAGTCGCTGACGCCGTTCCGGGACAGATACATGTCCGGGTGCGTGAACTTCTGAAACAGCTTGATCGCGAATTGAAAGCCGGACGGCGTTCGCCGGACCCAGGCCTGGCTCATCGCCGGCTCCGGCATGCGGTAGAACGTCGAGTTCACCTCGACCGTGTCGAAGTGCTCCGCGTAATACGCGAGCTCGTCGAACCCGCGGGGCCGCCGGGACGGATAGAACACACCATTCCACGTCCCCTTCCCGGTCGCGTAGTTCCAGCCGGAAGTTCCCACGGAGATCCGTGTCGGTACGACGGGTACGTCAGGTACGACGGGTACGTCGGGGACCATGAGCCTGAATCTTGTCATCTTCTTCAAGAAAGAAGGCCAGCGTCAGAACGTTCCTGGGACCCGACGTACCTGTCGTACCTGTCGTACCTGACGTACACGACGTACCGACGACGACCGTGCCAGAATCAAGATGGTGTTGACCGTCAACGAGATCTACCTGTCAGTACAGGGTGAGTCCACTCATGTGGGTCGTCCGTGCGTGTTCGTCCGGTTGACGGCCTGCGACCTCCGCTGCCGCTGGTGCGACACCCCATACGCGTTCACCGGCGGCCGCAAGATGTCGATTGACGAGATCGTCGGCGAGGTGGAGCGGCACGGCACGCCGCTCGTGGAGGTCACCGGCGGCGAGCCGCTGCTGCAGCCTGACGTATATCCGCTCATGGAACGACTCCTCGCGCGCGGCCACGGCGTCCTGCTCGAGACCGGCGGCCACGTCCCCCTTGACGATGTTCCGGAGCCGGTGGTCGCGGTGGTTGACGTGAAGTGCCCGGGCAGCGGCGAGGCCGCGCACATGCATTGGCCCAACCTCGAACAGCTGTCGCCTCATGACGAAGTGAAGTTCGTCATCGCCGATCGCGTCGACTTCGACTACGCGGCGGACGTGGTCGGACGGTTCAAGCTCTCGGAGCGCGCCGCCGCCGTGCTGTTCTCGCCGGTCCACGGCGAGCTGGATCCGGCGACGCTCGCCAAATGGATCCTGGACGCGCGGCTGCCGGTGCGGCTGCAGATTCAAGCCCACAAGTACATCTGGAGTCCCGAGGCCCGGAGCGTCTGATGGCGCCCGCCGCGCGCGCGGTCGTCCTGCTCTCGGGCGGGTTGGACTCGACGACGGCCGCGGCCTACGCGCAGCGTGAGGGATGGCGCCTGTACGGCCTCACCCTCAAGTACGGGCAGATCCATCAGCAGGAGATCGAAGCCGCGCGCCGCGTCGGGCAGGCCCTCGGCGTCGTCCGGCACGTCGAGTTGGATGTGGACTTGCGGGCCTTCGGCGGCTCGTCGCTCGTCGGTGAGGGTGACATCCCCAAAGACCGCGACCCGGCAGGCACGTCGGTGCCGTCAACGTACGTGCCTGCCCGTAACACGGTGTTCCTCTCGCTTGCGCTCGCGTGGGCGGAAGTGTTGGGCGCCGAACGCATCGTGATTGGCGTCAACGCGCTGGACTCCTCGGGCTATCCCGATTGCCGCCCGGAGTTCATTGCCGCGTTCGAGTACCTGGCGTCGCTCGGAACGCGCGCGGGTGTCGAGGGCCGGCCGCTCCGCATCTGGGCGCCGCTGCAACAACTCACGAAAGCGGGCATCGTACGACTCGGGCGCGAGCTCGGCGTGGACTTCGCGCTCACGCACAGTTGCTACGACCCGCTGCCCGACGGACGTCCGTGCCAGCGCTGCGACAGCTGTCAGCTTCGCGCGCGCGGTTTTGCCGAGGCTGGCGTGCCCGATCCGTTGTTGTCTCTCGCGCGCTGAGGAGGAGACAATAACGGTCTTTTCCCGTGGCGCGTCCCCTCAGAGAGCAGTTCGCGATCGCCACCCTGGTCCTCCTCATACCGGTCGGAGCCGTGATGACGTGGGCCGCCGGCGCCGCGTACAACGATCAGCTGGTCCAACTCTCCGGGGAAACCCAGCGGCTCGCGTCCGCCGTCGCGGCGCATATCGACCAGGATGCGCTGCCGGTCGGCCAGCGGTTCGAAGATTTTCTCCGCGCGATTCCGCTCCCCGAAGGCAGCATCGTGACGGTCAGCGACGGCGGAAAAGAAATCGTGCGCCACGCCCGGAAGGTTGCCGGGACCGTCGACGAGCTGGCGCATTCGAGCGCGATCGTCTCGGGCCGAGGCTGGACCGTGACGGTCGGCATCCCGACCGAAGTGGCCTGGCTGCGCGCGGGTCCGATCTACCGGCGGATCCTCTACATCTCAGGCATCGCGACGCTGATCATTCTCGCGCTCGAGGCCGTCTTCGTCCGGCGCTGGCTGCCGTCGCTGCTCCACCTCGAACAGAGTGCCGATCGGGTCGGCGCCGGCGACCTGCGCACCCCGCCGCGCACGGCCATGCCGTCGCGCGAGCTCGAGCACCTGCGCGACGCGTTTACCGACATGGTGGACAAGCTGCGCGGCGCGCGCGAAGCCATCGCGAGACAGGTGGAGGAAGAACGGCGCATGCGCGAGGAAGTGGAGCTCCTCCAGCAACAGATCATCCGCCAGGAGCGGCTGGCCGCCATCGGCGTGCTGCTCTCCGGGATTACGCACGAGCTCAACAACCCGCTCCAGGCGATTTCGGGGTTCTCGGAGGTCCTGCAGCGCGACAAGGAACTCAAGGCGGGCGTGCGCGCCGATCTCGCCCTCATTCAGAAGGAGAGCATGCGCGCGAGCGCGATCATCCGCAACCTCTCGCGGTTCTCCCGTCAGCAGGGATCGACGCCGACGACGGTGCACCTTTCGGACGTCATCGACTCGGTCGTCGAGCTTCGCCAGCGGCGGCTGCAGGAGTTGAATATCTCGCTCGCCGTCGAGGACAAGGCCGGGCAGCCGGTCACCGCCGTGTTCACGGAGCTGCAACAGGTGGTCCTGAACTTCGTCATCAACGCCGAGCAGGCGGTCGGATTGCGGGCGGCGTCCGACCGGCGTATCGCGATCAGGACGCGCGACGCGCCGGCCGGCATCCGTCTGGAGGTTGAAGATTCCGGTCCGGGCGTGCCTCCCGAACACGAGTCCAAGCTGTTTCAGCCGTTCTTCACGACCAAGCCCATCGGCGAAGGGACCGGCCTTGGCCTGTCGGTGAGCTACGGCATCATCAAGCACTCGCACGGCACGATTGGCTATGCGCGAAGCGACGGCGGCGGCGCGGTCTTCTATTTTGAATTGCCCGCCAGAACAGAATAGGTCATGGGTTCGACCACGCGCCTCTACTACACCGACGCTCTCCTCCGCGAATTTGACGCCACCGTCGTGTCCTCCGAGGGCGCCGACGGCCAGGTGACCGTCGTGCTCGACCAGACCGCGTTTTATCCGACGTCCGGCGGTCAGCCGTTCGATAGGGGCCGGCTCGGCGCGCATCAGGTCCTCGACGTGATCGACGACGAGGCGGGAACGATCCGGCATGTCGTGGACGGTCCGATCGCGGCGGGGGAGCGTGTGCACGGCACGATCGACTGGCCGCGCCGGCTCGATCACATGCAACAGCACACCGGGCAGCACGTGCTGTCGGCGGCGTTCGATCGGTTGTGCAGCGTGCGAACGGTCAGCTTTCATCTCGGTGCCGAGACGGCCACGATCGATCTGGCGCGCGAGGTGAGCGCCGCCGAGATCGCGCGTGCCGAAGCCGAGGCAAATCGCGTCGTGTGGGAGAACCGGCCGGTCACGGTGCGGTTCGCGACCGAGGAGGAAGCCAGTCGTCTCCCGCTGCGGAAGGAGCCCGTGCGATCGGGCACGCTCCGGCTGGTCGACGTCACCGAGTTCGATCTCTCCGCCTGCGGCGGCACGCACGTGCCGGCGACCGGCATGATCGGCGTCATCGCCATCGCCGGGTGGGAGCGCTTCAAGGGCGCGTCGCGCGTGGCGTTCGTCTGCGGCGGACGCGCACTGCGCGGTTACGGACAGCTGCGCGACGCGATGACGGCCGCCACGCGCGCGCTGTCGGTCTCGCCGGCCGACGTCGCCGCGGCGATCGAGCGGATGCAGGCCGACGCGAAGGACCTCGGCCGCACCATTCGCCGTCTGCAGGACGACGTCGCCGCGAGCCGTGCCGCGACCTTGCGCGCGGGCGCCACAGACATTGGCGGGCGGCGCGGCGTCTTAAGGCACGAGCCCGGCTGGGACGCCGCCGGGCTCAAGACGCTGGCGAGTGCCATCGTCAGCGAGCCCGGAACGATCGCCATCCTGATCGGGGATGGGACGCCGGCGCCGGTGGTCGTCGCGCGCTCTGCCGACGTCGATCTCGACGCCGCCGCGTGGATGAAACAGGCCGCGGCGGCACTCGGCGGCCGCGGCGGCGGGCGCCCGGAGCTGGCCCAGGGAGGACTGGGGGTGAGTCCCGACCGGATTCTGACATTTGCGAAAGAAACGCTGAAATAAGATCGGGCTAGTGATGGATCGTCCGATCGATCTACTGATGGATGGGGACCAACCATCGGGGCGATTTGGTGTCCAATAGATCAATCAAAATCGAGCGATAGATCGATACAACAATAGATCGATGGCCTTGGGTTAGAATCGCGCGTTCATGCTCTCATCCATTTTTGAGTTCCTGTTCAAGCACCAGCGCCTGGTTTTTGAACAGGGCGACTTCGGCTTCGGCGCGACCCGATTCATGTCGCTGGCGGCGCTCGTCGCCGGCGTCGCGGCGGTGTACGTGGTGTGGACGTACCGCCGGCTCGCGGCTGTGCCTCGCCGCGACCGCGCCGCGCTCGTCGGGATGCGGATCGCGCTCGTCGCGATCGTGCTGTTCGCGCTGATGCAGCCGATGCTGCGGCTCAAGGTCGCGGTGCCGCAGGAGAACTTCGTCGGCATCCTGCTCGACGACTCGCGCAGCATGCAGGTGGCCGATCACAATAACGGCCCGCGCAGCGGCTTCATCCAGGAGCAGCTGGGCCGGCCGGACGCGCCGCTCCTTACCGAGCTCGGCAAGCGCTTCCAGTTGCGCGTCTTCCGATTCTCGTCGTCGGCCGAGCGGCTGCAGTCGACGGGCGATTTGAAGTTCGAAGGCACCGGCACGCGCATGGGCGAGGCGCTCGATCGCGCGCGCGATGAGCTGAGCGGGCTGCCGGTTGCCGGCCTCGTGCTCGTGTCCGACGGCGCCGACAATTCGGAGACCACGCTCGACGAGGCCATCGCGGGCCTCAAGTCGCAGGCCATGCCGGTCTTTTCCGTCGGCGTCGGCCGCGAGCGCCTGACGCGCGACGTCCAGGTGACGCGGGTCGAGACGCCGCGGCGCGCGCTCAAAGGATCGTCGCTCGTCATCGACGTGGTCGTCACGCAGACCGGATACGCCGGGACCAAAGTCCCCCTCATCGTCGAAGACGATGGCCGGATGGTGAGCACGCAGGACATCACGCTGCCGCGCGACGGCGAAGCGGAAACGTTGCATGTCCGGTTCAAGGTCTCGGACATCGGGCCGCGCACGATCCGGTTTCGAATCCCGGTGCAGGGCCAGGAAGAGGTCGCGCAGAACAACCAGCGCGACGCGCTCATCGACGTCTACAACCGCCGCGAGAAGATTCTCTATCTCGAGGGCGAGCCCCGCCCCGAAGCGAAGTTCGTCCGTCAGGCCACCGACGAAGACGACAACCTGCAGGTCGTGCTGCTGCAGCGCACGGCCGAGGCCACGGTGAGCGTGCCCGACAAGTACCTCCGCCTCGGCGTCGACAGCGGCGAGGAGTTGATCAACGGATTCCCCGCGACGCGCGAGGAGCTGTTCGGGTATCGCGGGATCATCCTCGGCAGCGTCGAGGCGTCCGCCTTCACGCCGGATCAACAGCGGATGCTCGAGGACTTCGTCGACGTCCGCGGCGGCAGCCTCCTGGCGCTCGGCGGCGGCCGATCGTTTGCCGAAGGCGGCTGGGCGGGCACGCCGCTGTCCGACGCGCTGCCCGTCGTGCTCGATCCCGGCTCCCGCGGACCGCAATATCCGCCGGCCGAGCTGGTCGTCCGCCAGTCGCGCACCGGGGAGAATCATCCCGCGACCCAGATCACCGACAAGCCGGAAGAAGCGCCGGCGAAGTGGCGCGACCTGCCGCCGCTCACCTCACTCAACCCCGTGACAGAGGTGAAACCTGGCGCGACGGTCCTCCTCACGGGCGTCCCCGCGCGCGGGACCGAGCAGGTGGTGCTCGCGTTTCAGCGCTACGGCCGCGGCAAGTCGATCGTCATGCCCGTCCAGGACACCTGGATGTGGCGGATGCACGCGAAGATGGACCTGAAGGACCAGACCCACCACACGTTCTGGCAGCGGCTGGTCCGGTGGGTCGTCGACGGCGTGCCCGATCGCGTCATGGCGTCCGTGTCGCCCGACCGCGTGCAGCGCGGCGAGCCGGTGACGATCACCGCCGAGGTCTCCGATCCCGAGTACAAAGGGATCAACGACGGCCGGATCACGGCCAGTGTGACGTCGCCGTCGGGCAAGGTGGAAAACGTGCCGATGGAGTGGACCGTCGAGCACGATGGCGAGTACCGCGCGCGGTTCACGCCGTCCGAGGACGGGCTCCACAAGGTGAACGTCGGCGGCGCCGCCAAGGACGGCCGGGACGTCGGGAAGGGCGCGGTCAATCTGCGGGTGGCGCCGAGCGACGCCGAGTACTTCGACGCCGCGATGC
Organism: Vicinamibacterales bacterium; assembly: GCA_035633215.1. Taxonomy (GTDB): domain Bacteria; phylum Acidobacteriota; class Vicinamibacteria; order Vicinamibacterales; family SCN-69-37; genus DASQFI01. The sequence continues at coordinate 27,607 of DASQFI010000054.1, forward strand.
GCGCGCCGCTCCTGAGACGCGTCGCCGAGGAGACCGAAGGCCGATTCTTCAGAGCGGATGAAACGAGCCGCCTGGTGGACGCGATCACGTTCAGCGGCAAGGGCATTACCGTCGTCGAGGAGAAAGAGCTGTGGGATATGCCGATCATCCTGATGCTGCTGCTCGGGCTGATGGGCGGCGAGTGGATGTTCCGGCGATCACGGGGGTTGGCATGACAATCCGTCGTTTGCGGCTCGTGCTGGGGCTGGCGATCGTCGTCGCCGCATCGGTCATCGCGACGCCGTCCGCGCAGCGCGGCTACTCCCAGTCGTACAGCGGCAACGTCCGCTACGACGGGAAGTTCGTCTTTGTGCGGCTGAGCTATCCCTGGTATGGGGGCCGCGGCGCGCCGTGGGCGCACGACTGGCCGCGCGGCGAAGAGCACTTCCTGAAAATCTTCAGCGAGATCACGTCGGTGCAGATGCACGTGACCGAAAGCAGCATCATGAGCCTGTCCGATCCGGATCTCTTCAAGTTCCCGGTCGCCTACATGGCCGAGCCCGGCTTCTGGGGCATGGGCGACGAGGAAACGCGCAACCTCAAGAACTATCTCCTGAAGGGCGGGTTCCTCATCCTCGACGACTTCCGCAATCGCGACTGGGGCAACGTCGACCTGAACTTCAGCAAGATGTTCCCGCAGGGCCAGTGGGTCGACCTCGATGCCAGCCACCCGATCTTCCATTCGTTCTTCGAGATCAACTCGCTCGACATCATTCCGCAGGCCTACGACGCCGGCCGGCCGATCTTCCGCGGAATGTACCTCGACAACGATCCGAACAAACGGATGTTCGTCGTCGCCGCCTACAACACCGACATGTCGGAATTCTGGGAATGGTCCGATCGGGGCTACGCGCCGATCGACGTCACGAACGAGGCGTACAAAATCGGAATCAACCTCTTCATGTACGGAATAACTCATTAAGTGACACAGACAGCTAACGGGCCATTGAGTTATGGGGCCATTGGGTTATTGAGTTATTGAGTTATTGGGTTATTGGGTTATTGAAGAACATTCTTGCCGCGTCCCCTGACGGCAGCTCTTCAATAACTCAATAACGCAATAACTCAATAACCCAATAACTCAAACTCAATGACCAAACTCCATCCTTACGCGAGGTCTCCTTTGGAAACTGTCACTGCACAAAAAGCCGTCACCATGGAATCGCCGGAGGACATCGCCCTTGCCGACCGCATGAATGCGGGGCGGAAGCAGATCATCTCCGAGCTGAACAAGCTCATCATCGGGCAGGACGACGTCGTCGGCCAGGTGCTGATGACGCTGTTCGTCGGCGGCAACAGCCTGATCGTCGGCGTGCCGGGGCTGGCCAAGACGCTGCTCATCCGCACGCTGGCGCAGGTCCTGGAGCTCAAGTTCAACCGCATCCAGTTCACGCCGGACCTGATGCCGTCGGACATCACCGGGACCGACATCATTCAGGAGGACGAGACGGGCAAGCGGCAGATGGTCTTCTCGCCCGGGCCGATTTTCTGCAACATCCTGCTCGCCGACGAGATCAACCGCACGCCGCCGAAGACGCAGTCCGCGCTCCTCGAAGCGATGCAGGAGCACCGCGCGACGATTCAGGGCCGGACGTACACGCTCGAGGAGCCCTTCTACGTCTTCGCGACCCAGAACCCGATCGAGCTCGAGGGCACGTACCCGCTGCCGGAAGCCCAGCTCGACCGGTTCATGTTCCACATCGTGATCGACCATCCGCCGGAGAACGAAGAGTTCGAGGTCGTGCGCACGACGACGGCGATCCTCGATCCGCAGTTCCAGCGCCCGGTGAGCGGGGCGGACCTCGTGGCGTTCCAGCGCCTCGTCCGGCGCGTGCCGGTCGCCGAGCCCGTGATGCGGTACGCCTTGACGCTCGTGCGGACGAGCCGGCCGAAGTCTCCGCAGGCGCCCGAGGCGATCAAGAAGTACGTGGCGTTCGGCGCCAGCGTCCGTGCCGCGCAGTACCTGATTCTCGGCGCCAAGGCGCGCGCGCTCACTGACGGCCGCTATCACGTGAGCTTCGACGACATCAAATCGCTCGCGCATCCGGTCCTCCGCCACCGCCTGCTGATGAACTTCCGCGCCGAATCGGAAGGCATTACGACCGACAAGCTGGTGGACGATTTGATCGCCGCCGTGCCGTTGCCGAAGTCCGGGATGTGACAAGAACATCGGTAATTGGGTAATCGGGTAATTGCGAAAACCAGAACCCAAACCAATTACCCAATTACCCAATTACCCAATTACCAATGCTCTGACATGGACACCCACGCGATCCCGGGCGCACGGTTCGTCGATCCCAAGGTCCTGGCCCGCATCAAGGACCTCGAGCTCCTGGCGCGTACCGTGGTCGACGGGTTCATCAACGGCCTGCATCGGGCGCCCTATTTCGGCGCGTCGATCGATTTTGCCGAGCACCGCGGGTACGTGCCGGGCGACGACATCCGGCGCGTGGACTGGCGACTGTACGCGCGCACCGACAAGTACTACGTCAAGGAATACGAAGCCGACACGAACGCCAATCTCTCCGTCCTCCTGGACATCTCACGGTCGATGGCGTTCGCAAGCCAGGGCATCTCGAAGCTCGACTACGGCTCGTATCTCGCGGCGTGTCTCGCATACCTCTCGCACCGGCAGCGCGATCGCGTCGGCATCGTGACGTTCGACGAGGACGTCGTCACGTACGTGCCGCCGTCGGCCAAGCACTTCAACGTGCTGCTGCACACGCTCGACCAGGCGCGCGCCGTGCGGCCCGGCCGGCTGACGGCAACCGTGAGCAAGGTGGCGGAGCATTTCAAGCGGCGCAGCATCGTCGCGCTCATCTCGGATCTCTACGAGAACCCGGACGACCTCATCGAGGCGTTGAGCCTCTACCGCGGGATCGGCAACGACCTGATCGTGTTCCACGTCCTCGACCCGGCCGAGATCGAGTTCCCGTACAGCCAGGCGTCGCGGTTCCAGGATCTGGAGAGCGGCGAGGAAGTGCCGGTGATTCCTGAAGTCTTCGCGGAGCAGTACCGCAAGATGATGCAGGAGCACATCCAGGCGCTCACCGCGAAGTTCTCCGAAGTCCGAATCGACTACGTGCTCGTCAATACTTCCAAGCCCCTCGATGAGGCGCTCTTCAGCTACCTCGGCAATCGCGAGCGGCTGATGCGGGTGCGGTAACCATGTCCTTCCTGGCTCCGCTGTTCTTCGTCGGTCTCGCGGCGCTCGCCGTGCCGGTGATCGTTCACCTCATCCAGCGGGAGCGCAAGGACATCATCGAGTTCCCGTCGCTGATGTTCCTGCGCAAGATTCCGTACCAGTCGGTGGAGCGCCGCCGCATCCACAACTGGTTCCTGCTGCTCCTGCGCGCCGCCGCGATGGCGCTGCTGATTGCGGCGTTCGCGCGGCCCTTCCTGATGAGGAATCCGCTGCAGGCGGCGACCGCCACGGCGGGCGCCCGCGAGGTCGTCATCCTGCTCGATCACTCGGCGAGCATGGGCTACGGCGATCATTGGAATCGCGCGAAGGAGGCGGCCGTCAAGGCGGTCCAGGGCCTGGGGCGCGAGGATCAGGCCACGCTCATTCTGTTCGGGACCGGCACGGAAGAGGCCGTTCGCGCGACGTCGGATCGCGGGCGGCTCGAATCGGCCATCAACGACGCCACTGTGTCGTCCGAGGCCACGAAATTCGCGCCGGCCCTCCGCTGGGCCCAGAGCTTCCTGACGCGATCGACCCTGCCGCGCAAGGAGGTCGTATTCATCAGCGACTTCCAGAAGACCGGCTGGGAGCGGCAGGAAGAGATTCACATGCCCGAGGGGACCGTGCTGACGCCAATCTCGGTCGCGCAGCCCGAGACCTCGAACCTGGCGGTCGCCTCCGTCGCGCTGCAGCGTTCGTCTTTTTCCAATGAAGAGCGCGTGACGATCACGGCCGGGCTCACCAATCGCGGCGCGGCGCCGTTTGCCAACGTGCCCGTGACGCTCGAACTGGAGGGCCGTCCCGTCGAAACGAAAAACCTGACCGTGGGTCCGAACGCCTCCGGCTCGGTCACGTTCGCGCAGGTGACCGCGGCGCAGCCGAACATGCGCGCGACGATCCGCGCCGGGTCCGACTCGCTACCCAAGGACAACAACTTCCATTTCGTGATTTCGCCGAGCCGGCCCGTGTCCGTGCTCGTCGTTCAGGCCGACGGCACAAATGCGTCGCCGGACATGTTCCTGACTACCGCGCTCTCGATCTCGAAGACGCCGCCCTTCAGGCTGGACGTCGTGCCCGTCTCGCGTCTCACGCCGGCCAACTTCGAGCGCCGATCGGTCGTGATCCTGAACGACATCACCACGATGTCCACGCAAGCCGACGCGACCCTGAGACGATTCGTCGATCAGGGCGGCGGGCTGTTCATCGTGCTCGCCGATCACACGCCGTGGAGCGGCAACGACATGCCGCTGATGCCCGGCGTACCAGGCTCGCCCGTTGAACGGTTGGCCAAAGGCTCGAGCGGCACGCTCGGCTTCCTCGATCACAGCCATCCCGTGTTCGACGACTTCAAGGACCCGCGCAACGGGACGTTCACGGACATCCGGTTCTACCAGTACCGGACGCTCACGCCCGGTGCGAACGACCGCGTGCTCGCCAGGTTCGACGATGGCGCCGCCGCGCTGGTGGAGCGGCGCGTCGGCGACGGGCGTGTGATCGCGTTCACGTCCACGCTCGACCCGTCGTGGACCAACTTTCCGACCAAGATGATGTTCCCGGTGGTCGTGCCGGAACTCCTGAAGTATCTCGGTAAGTACGAAGAGCCGTCGGCTTGGTACACGGTCGGCCGCATGCTCGACATCTCCGTGCCGCTCGGCGCCATCGTTCGCGAGGGTTCAGCGGGCGACACCAAGGACGCGACACGAAAGGCGAGCGCGGTCGTCGTCTCGCCCTCGGGCAAGCAGGACACGATGGGCGAGGGCGGTTCGCCCACCATCGAGCTGGCCGAGCAGGGCTTCTATTCGATCCGGATGCAGGGCTCCGGCGACCGCCGGCCTTACGAGGTCGCCGTCAATCTCGACCCGGCCGAGTCAGACCTGTCGGCGCTGTCCCCGGCAGACTTCCTCGGCAACGCGACCGGGCAGGCCGCCGCGGTGACTCAAGCCGGGCAGTCCCTGGAACGTCCGGAATTGACGCCCGCCGACATGGAGAAAAAACAGTCGTTCTGGTGGTTCCTGCTGGCGGGGGCCGCGCTGGCGCTGCTGTCCGAGGCGGTCCTGGCCAACCGGCTCTCGCGGCGGTTCGGCGCCGGGTTGCTCCAGACGGGACGGTAGATGCATGAGAAAGGCAAAAGGCAGCAAGGCACAAGTCAAAAACACAGAACTGCACTTGATGGGTTCCTATTTTTCCTTAGCCTTCTGACTTGTGCCTTTTGCCTTCCGGAGCGCCGGCCTCCAGCGCTCCGGCAGCGTCTGAACGGGTGTTAAGCTCTACAGAAAGCGCACGATAACAAGGAAGTCGCGACGCCCCTCGGAGAAGAAAAAGAACGGCGCGCCATCTGGCGCGCCCCTCGCGAACGGAGCGGGGCGCAGGGGTCCCCGCGAGTGAGCGAGTAGGGGAGTCCGAGGGGCGAAGCCCCTCGGGTGATAACGGAGAACCTCATGGCGGAAACGCTCGGCACCGGCAGAGAGCGGCAGGAGCTGGTCAACGTCATTCGGCAGGTCCGGAAACGGTGGCGGACCAAGCTGCTGCTCCGAGGCGGCGTCATCTTCCTGGCGGGCAGCCTGCTCGCGCTGATCCTCGCCTCGCTCGGTCTCCAGACGTACAAGTTCAGTCCCGCGTCCATCTTCACGCTTCGCATCGTCACGATGTCGGTGTTTGCGTTCCTGCTCGTCGGCTGGCTGCTCCGGCCGCTGCGGCGGCGGGTGACCGACCTCCAGGTCGCGCTCTACGTCGAGGAACACGAGCCGTCGCTCCAGGCTGCGATTCTGAGCGCGGTCGATCTCGGCGCGGTGTCGCCGGACGGCCACGCGAGCGACGTGCCTCCCGTCATTATCGAAAAGCTCGTGTCGCAGGCGGTCGAGCGCGCCCGGACGATCGGCGGCGGCCGGTCGGTGGGGCGGAAGGCGCTCCAGCGGCACGCCATCGCGCTCGCATCTCTGGCTGGTCTCACGGCGCTCCTGCTCGTCGTCGGGCCGGAGTTCCTGCGCCAGGGGGCGTCGGCGCTCCTCGTGCTCGCGAAGAGTCCCGAGGCCGCCAGTCCGTACGCGATCACCGTCAAGCCGGGCGACGTCACGATCCCGAAGGGGTCCGACCAGGCGGTCTCCGCGAAGCTCGCGGGATTCAGGTCGAGTGAAGTCGCGCTGATGGTCAAGGCCGAGGGCGACGCCAAGTTCGAGCGGATGCCGCTCGTAACGGCCGGCGACGCGATGACGTTCGAAGGGATGATCTTCGACGTCAAGAAAGCGATCGAGTATTACGTCGAAGCCGACGGCGTGAAGTCGCCGACGTACGGGATGAAGGTCGTCGAACTTCCGGCGGTCTCCAAGCTCGAGCTCGAGTACGTGTTCCCGTCGTACACCGGCATGCCGCCGCAGAAGATCGAGGACGGCGGCGACGTCGCCGCGATCAGCGGGACGCAAATCCGCGTCAAGGCCACGACCACGATTCCGACACCCGGCGGCCGCCTCAAGCTCGAACCCGGCGCCACGGCCGAGCTCGCCGCCCAGGGCGACGGCACGCTCACGGGCAGCTTCACGGTTTCGGCCGACGGCTACTACCACGTCGAGCTCGATGGCACGCGCGGCGAGCACGTCGCGGGGTCGCCGAAGTACACGATCGATGTCATCGAAGATCGGGCCCCGTCCGTCTCGTTCGAGAAGCCGCGCCGCGACACCTCCGCCAGCCCCGTCGAGGAAGTGTTCATGCAGGCGAAGGCCGACGACGACTTCGGCGTCGGCAAAGTCGAGCTGGTCTATTCGGTCAACGGCGGACCGGAAAAGACCGTCACGCTGTTCAGCAAAGGCGCCAAGTCGCTGACCGAAGTGAGCGCCGGTCACACGCTGTACATGGAAGAGCTCGGCGTGAAGCCGGGCGACTTCGTCTCGTACTACGCCAAGGCGCAGGACAACGACACCGTGCGCGGGCCGAAGACGACGACGAGCGACATCTACTTCGTGCAGATCCGGCCCTTCAACCAGAACTTCCGCCAGTCGCAGTCGCAGGCCGGCGGCGGTGGGGGCGGGGGTGGCGGCGGCCGCGGCAACGAGCCCGGCGCGCTCTCCGAGCGGCAGAAGCAGATCATCTCGGCGACGTTCAACGTCGAGCGCGATCGGCCGAAGACGACCGCCGAGAAATTCAAGGAAGACACGATCTTCATCGGCCTCGCGCAGTCGAAGCTTCGCGAGGAAGTCGACGGCCTCGTCCAGCAGATGACCGAGCGGCTCGGCGGCGCCGACGAGAACATCCGCAAGATCGCGGAGCTCCTGCCGAAAGCGGCCCAGGAAATGAAGGCGGCTGAGGATCTGCTGAAGGGCCAGAAGACCAAGGACGCGCGCGCGCCGGAACAGCGCGCACTGAAGTTCCTGCAGGAAGCCGAGCAGCTCTACGAGCTCGAGGTTCGGCAGGGCGGTGGCGGCGGCGGCGGTGGGGGCGGCGGCGGACAGATGGCGCAGGAACTGGCCGATCTGTTCCAGTTGCAGCTCGACCGGATGGCCAACCAGTACGAGACGCAGCAGCGCGCGCAGCAGCAGTCCACCGATCAGCAGGTGGACGAGATGGCTGAACGACTGCGCGAGCTGGCCAAGCGGCTCCTCGCTCAGCAGGATCGGCAGCGGAACGCCCGCGGTCAGCAGCAGTCGGGCGGCAGCGGCTCAGGCATGCGTTCGCTCGCCGACGAGATGGAACAGGCGGCGCGGCAGCTCGAGCAGCTGCGAAGAGATCAGGAGCGGCAGGGCCAGCAGCGGCAGGACCTCGCGGACGCCGAGCAGCGGCTGCGACAGGCGGCCGATGCGGCGCGGCGCGCGGCCGCCAACAATCAGACCGGCGGCGCGCAGACGCAGCAGGCGCTCCAGAGTCTGCAGGAAGCCCAGCGGCTGCTGCAGCAGACCCAGTCGTCCAACGCCGGCCAGTCGGTGAAGGACCTCGAGCGGCAGGCCGGCGAGCTCGTCAAGCAGCAGAAGGACCTGGCGTCGCAGGTGCAGGGGCTCGATCAGGCCGGCGCGCAGCGCGACGATCGCATGAAACAGATCGCGCAGGCCAAGGACGAGATGAAGGGCAAGGTCGGCGAGCTCGAGCAGCAGCTCCAGAACCAGGCGCGCCAGTCGCTCTCGAGCAACCAGCGCGACACCGCGCGCAAGCTCCAGGAAGCGGCGGGCACGATTCGCGACCAGATGATCAAGGAGAAGATCGAGTACTCGAAGGGCGCGATGTCGAGCGGCGGTGAGTACTCGAAGCCGATCGAGTCCGAGATTGGCTCCAACCTCGAGGCGGTGCGCCAGAAAATTGGCGAGGCGTCGGGCGCGGCCCAGCAGGCCCAGCAGGGCCAGGGCATGAACCGCGCGGTCAACCAGGCGCGCGATCTGACCCGCGGCATGCAGACGCTGAACGATCAAATGAACCAGCAGCTCGGCCAGGGCCAGGGCCAGGGGCAGGATCCGAATCAGCAGGGTCAAGGCCAGGGACAGGGCCAAGGGCAGGGCCAGGGACAAGGGCAGGGCCAGGGCCAAGGGCAGGGTCAGGGACAAGGCCAAAGTCAGGGGCAAGGTCAGGGGCAAGGTCAGGGTCAGGGGCAGGGCCAAGGACAAGGTCAGGGTCAGGGCCAGGGTCAAGGTCAGGGACAAGGTCAGGGGCAAGGCCAAGGCCAAGGCCAAGGCCAAGGTCAGGGGCAAGGCCAAGGCCAAGGTCAGGGACAGGGACAAGGTCAGGGACAAGGTCAGGGTGGCGGTCAGGGTCAGGGCCAGCAGCGTCTTGGACAGGGTCAGCCCGGACAGCAGGACCCGAACAACAACGTCACGCGCGGCGGCAACGGACGGCCAACGGGCTCGTTCACCGGGACGCCTGCGGGCCCGGGCAGTTCGTCGAGCGGCGACGCGCGTCCCGGCCTGAACAGCGGCGACGTGCGGCAGTGGCGCAACACCGCGCGGCAGCTCGCCAACGACGCCGGCGACTTCCGGCGCACGATGCAGTCGGCTGGCATGACCGGCAAGGACCTCACGTCAGTCGATGAAGTCGTCAAGTCACTGCGCGCGCTCGACACCGACAAGCTCACGTCGGATCCGCTCGGCATGCAGGCGCTGATGGCAACCGCGCTCGACAAGATGAAGAAGCTCGAATACGACCTCCGCAAGCGCGCGGACACGGCCAACGAGCAGCTCTACATCTCAGGGTCGGAAGACATTCCGAAGCTGTGGGAAGCCATCATCAACGAGTATTACCGGACGATCGGCAAGGGAAAGAAAGGCGGGAAATAGGCTGGTCTGAAGCCTGTCGATTGTCGCAGAAGTACGGCTGCTATCGCTGAAGTACGGAACTGACGCAGAAGTGCGAACGGTCACGCAGAAGTACGACCCTTGCCGGTGGCTGTTTTTTTCTTGTCTGGACGCGCCTGGGGTACGTTCTTGATCTTGTACTGGGGCGTTTTTCTCCCCGTACTTCGTTGTTCTTGTCCCCCGGTTACTTCACGGTTTTCTCCACCGTACCTCCCCGTCCTTGTCCACGAGTACTTCTGAAACGCTGATCACGCGCCGATCGGCCGACTTACTTTCTGATTTCTTGCGCCGATACCCCTCATAGGCAGTAGTATTCGCACCCAGCCTGGGGGCGATATGGATCTCGTACAACGCGCAAAGAACATCGTGCTGACGCCGCAGACCGAGTGGCCCGTGATTGCCTCGGAGACGACGCCGTCGAACAATCTGGTCACGGGCTACGTGGTTCCGCTTGCCGCGGTCAGCGCGGTCGCAGCCTTCATTGGTCAGGTGTTCGTCGGCGTCAGCGTCCCGTTCGTCGGGACGGTGCGGATACCGATTGTGAACGGTCTCGTTGGCGCCGTGCTCGCCATTGTCATGGCGGTCGTGCTGGTGTATGTGCTGGCCGCGATTATCAACGCGCTCGCGCCGACGTTCAACACGGAGAAGAACAAGGCCCAGGCGTTCAAGGTCGCGGTCTATTCAATCACGCCTGTCTGGATTGCCGGAATCCTGAACATCATTCCCGCGCTCGGCCTCCTCGGGATCCTCGCCGCGCTGTACGGGATTTATCTCATGTATCTCGGTCTGCGGCAGGTCATGAAGTCGCCCGACGACAAAGCGGTCGCGTACACCGCGATCGTGGCGATCTCCTGCCTGGTCGTGATGATCGTCCTCGGAGCCGTCACGGCAACGGTCGCAGGCATCGGCACGTACGCAGGCGGCGGGATTACCGGGCTTGGCAGGTCACCCGCGGCCACCGCGCAAGTGGACCCGAACAGCCCTCTCGGCAAACTCGAATCGTTCGGCAAGGCGATGGAAGACAGCGCGAAGAAGATGGAGGCCGCGCAGAAGAGCGGCGACGCGAACGCCCAGGTGACCGCCGCCCTGGAAGGGCTGGGCACCCTGTTCGGCGGCGGCAAGCGCGTCAATCCGATCGAGATCGATCAACTCAAGACGTTCGTGCCAGAGACCTTCGGCGGCATGCCGAAGACCAGCACCAGCGCAGAGAAGACCGGCTTGCCCGGCCTGATGGTGTCAACCGTCGAAGCGCGCTATAGCGACGGGCAGAGAACAATCGAGCTGGAGCTTATCGATACCGGCGGGGTCAGCGGTCTCGTCGGCATCGCGGCATGGGCGGGCGCCATGAGCGAAAAGGAAGATGACGAAGGGTTTGAGCGCACGCGGAAGGAAGGCGATCGCATCGTCCACGAAAAAGGCTCGAAGCGCGCAGGCGGGACAAACGAATTTGCGCTCGTGCTGGCAGGCCGCTTCGTCGTCACCGCGAAGGCGAACGGCGTCGAGCTGAACGATCTCAAGAATGCCGTCGCGAGCCTGGATCTTGCGAAGCTCGAATCGATGAAGGACGCGGGAGGCAAGGACTGACGCAGGGGCGCGGGCCTGGCGGCGCACCCGTGTGAGAGGCTCAGACCGCTACCGATCGACCAGACGCACCAGCGCTTTTTCCACGACCCCATCAATCGCCGCATTCGACGCCGTGAAGTGATTCGCGATCATCGAGAACACCAGCTTCTCGCCCGATCGCGTCTCGGCGTATCCGGAGAGCGACCGCACATTGGAGATCGTGCCGGTCTTCGCCTGGACGCGGCCGTTCAGAATCGTGTTGCGCATCCGCGATTCGAGCGTGCCGTCGCGGCCGGCGACCGGGAGCAGCGCGAGAAAGCGTCCGCGCAGCCGCTCGTCTTCCCAGGCGCGCTTCAGAATGATGACGATCGCGTCAGCCGTGACGTAGTTGTAGCGCGAGAGCCCCGACCCGTCGTACATCGCGATCGCGTCGGCGGGCACTTTCCACGCTGTCAATGTCTCGCGCACCGCCTGGCGGCCGCTGGCGGTGGATCCGATCCTGCCCGCGCCGCGGCCAAGAGTCTTGAGCACCATCTCGCCGTAGAAGTTCTGGCTGTCCTTCATAAAGTGCCCGGCCAGGAACGACAGCGGCAGGGACTCGCGCCGGGCCACGAGGCGGCGCCCGGCGGCGCCCGGCGGCTCGGGCACATCGTCGATGTCCCGCGCGCCGTCGCGGACCGTGATGCCGCGCGCGGCCAGGGCAGCGGCCAGACCCTCGACGAAGAACCGCGTGGGATTGTCCACCGCCATCGCCCGCGTGATCGTGTTGCCGCCGGCCGCGATCGTGCCGCGTACAGAGAGGTGCGTCGTGAACGGCAGCCGGATCAGATTGAGACGCGGCGTGGATCCCGCCGCCGCGGTGGTGACGTGGTTGCCGATCTCGAAGATGTTCGCCGGCGGCACGAGATCGATCCGCGCCGCCTCGCCGGCGTTCCGTCCCGGTGCGATGGCGACGCCGACGACGTTCTCGTTGTAGCTGAGCGCCCCCGACGGCGCCGCGTATCCGGCCGTGAGGTAATCCCACGCCCATCCCGGGCCGACGCCGTCATCGTCGAACGCGTTGTCGTCGCCGATGAGCCGGCCGTGCACGCGCCTGATTCCGGCCTTTAAGAGCGCGTCCGTCCATTCGTTGAACACGGCCGCCGGCCCCGAGTCCTGCGAGACGATCGACGGATCCCCGCTGCCCGTGACGATGAGATCGCCTTCGAGCGTGCCGTCGGCGATGCGGCCCGTGTGCTCGAGCCGCGTCTCGTAGCGGAAGTCCCACCCGAGACGCTCGGCCGCGACCGCCATCGTGACCAGCTTCATGTTCGATGCGGGGACGACGAGCTTGCCGCCGTTGCGCTCGTAGACCACGGCGCCCGTGCGCAGCGACTCGACGCGGATGCCGACGAGCGCACGCGCGACCACCGGATCCGCGAAGATCTCGTCGAGATCGGCGGCCAGATCGGTTGATGCTGGCGCCCGCTGCGAGGCGGAGAGGGCTGGGGTCAGGTCTTGTATTGACGTACGCGCCACGGGCGCAAGGAGGGCGTACGTCAATACAAGACCTGACCCCAGCCCGGGGCGTCGGAAACCGCTCACTTGGCCCCGGTCAGTTCCTTGAGGAGCGCGATCGCCTTGTCGAAATCGGCGGCCGGAACGACGGCCGCGCCTGGCTCGCCTGTACGAATCGCGTGCACGACGGCGCCCGATTTCCGCAGCACGACGCGGTCGGCTGCGGGCGACGCGGCTTCGCCGTGCCGGGCGGTGACCGTCAGTTCCTCACCCGACGTGGCGCCCTTGTCGGTGAACGTGTCCGCGCGAAGGTTCGAGATCGTCGTGAGCAGGTCGGTGATCTTCGTCTGGTCGACGTCCTTGACGGCCGGTTTCGTCAGTCTCCAGACCTCCGCCGTGGTGGACTGCTGCTCGCTCGCCGCTTTCTGTTTTTCGAACGTGTAGGTCTGCCCGCCGTACGTGAAGTCGACGCCAAGCGCTGTGAACGATCGGAACTCGAATACGTCTTTCACGCGCAGGTCGTCGGGCTTGCGCTTCAGCTCCTCGAGCAGGCTCGACTCCACGGTGAAGACCATCGGTCGCGACAGGTCGCGCGCGTAAAGCGTCGTGTCGTCCACTTTGCTGCCGACGGCCAGCGTCGCGCGCGTCGAACCCGCGCCGATGGTGGCCACGGCTTGTGGTTTATCGAAGCCGTACTTCTTCAGGTCCGCCGGAGTGAGCTCAGCCTCCGGCTTCCCGGCCTCGGGCGCGACAATCGCTTTCATCTTGGCCTGCGCGATCTTGCTGATCACGCCGTCCACCGATCCGAAGTCGGCCTTGGCGTCAACAGGCTTGAGGAACCGCCAGTCATTGCCCTTCCTGGAGAGGGTCATGCCCGGGCTGCCGGCGGCCTCGATCGTGAGCGCGTCCACGCCGTCGCGCGGGAACTTCAGCACGCTTTTCTCGCGGAAGCTGAACGGCGTCCGGTTGAGCTGGTCGTCCACGTACGAGCTCACGAGAATCAGTTTCGGCTGTCCCTCGACCATCCCATAGAGATCGGCGCCGGTCGGCGTCTTGCTGCCGATGTACACGCGGCGCATCGCGGTCTCGCCGGTGAGGCGCACGCCAACGGCCAGCCGTGGGGGATCGAGCTCGAACTCCTTCACCGACGCAGGTTTCTCGTCGAGCGTGCGCTGGATTTCGAGCGATTCGAGCGTCGTGAGCAGCGTGCTGACCTCGGACTGGTCGGCTTCCATGGTGCTCGGCGCGGTGATCTGCCACGTCGTGCCGTTCTTCTTGAGTCGGGTGACCTCGCCCGAAGCCGCCTTGACCTCGACCTCTTCGACCTTGGACGTGTCGATCGCGAAGATCTTCTCTTTCTTCATCGACGGGTCGGCCAGGTCCCGCTTGGCCTCGACGAAGTAGATGTACGCGCCCAGGCCGAGCGCGAGGACCAGCAACACGAGCAGCGACTTCCCGCCGCGCATAGATCAGTAACTCCTTCGTGATGCGGAAAACACCAGAGGCTGCGTGCCAGGAGCTTGAACCATGAAGCTCATGAAGGACATGAAGGAAACCCCGGATGGTTCTGCGGGATCTGAGACGCCCGCTGATCTGGCGGGCCCGGCTTCGCCGGGCGCGGTGTGTGGAAGACCCCGCGACCGACAAGACCACGGCCCATTTCTGAACGGTCTTGTCGGGTCGCGGGGTCTTCCACACACCGCCGGGCCGCCGCAGGCGGCCGCCAGGTCAGCGCGAGTCAGGTGCTCGTCATCATCACCAGACAAGCGTTTTCCTCCATGTCCTCCATGAGCTTCATGGTTGATCGCTCTATCTCTGACCAAATACACCCGCTGACTAAAGCAGACTACCGCCGCTTCCACCACACTCGCAATGCCGTCGCGAATAGCAAGCCAGGGACGATCGCCAGCGTGAGCCAGCTGATCCGCGTGCTCTGCGCCTCGGTCAGCGTGATCGGCCGGCTGTCCGGATCGCGCGGCCGGATCGCGATCAGGTTCTCCTGCTGCGCGAGCCAGTTCGCGATGTTGAGACCGAGGTCGCGGTTGCCCGGGATGTTGATCGCGCGGTTCGACACGAAGTCGCTGTCGCCGACGACGACGACACGAGTCTCCGGCTTCGGGGCGTCAGGCGTGGCCGGAGCCGGCGCCTCCGCAGCGGGCGCCGAGACCGCCGCGACGATCGTAATCGGGCCCGTCTTGTCGCCCTTGTCGAGATCCCGGTTCGGCTTCCCGGTCGTGAAGAGGCCTTTGATGTCGGTTTCCGCCCAGCTGCGTGGATCCGTCTCGATGACTTTTTGAGGGAACTTTCCGTCGGTGCCGCCTTCGACCGGCGTGACCGACCGGGCGAACGGAAATCCCGTCAGCAGCCGGAATCCCTCGGTGATCGGATGCTGGACCGGAATGCCCAGCGGGACCGAGGCGTCGGTGCCCATCAACTGCTTGCCCATGCCGCTCGCATCGACGACGATGTCGTTGCCGACGATAAAGCCCCACTCCTTGGCGAGGGCGATGAGCTGCGTCGGCTCAGCGGTCGCCGCCTTGTCCGGCGGATCGATCATCAACCACAGCTTGCCGGAGCGCTTGAGGAACGCGCGAACCGCGTCGAGCTCGGGCGGAAAGAAGTCCGTCTTGGGGCCGGCGACGACGAGGACCGTGGCGTCATCGGGAACCTTGCCTTCCTGGGCCAGCGTGACTTTCGCGATCTCGAAGTTCTCGCTCTTGAGCGACGACTCGATCCCGCTGTACCCCTCTGGCTCGGACGCCGACGGATCGTGCTCGCCGTGCCCCTGGACGAAATAGATCTTCTTGGCCTTGCCTTCGAGGACCTTTTTCAGCGCGTTGGTCAGTCCCTGCTCGTCGGTCGACGTCGTCCGCTCGATCCGGGCGTCGTACTCGAAGACGACGGTGCCGTACGCCTGGACCTCGTACTGCTTGGCCTTGAACGGCTCCTTGTCGGCGTCGATGTACTCGATCTTCACCTGGTTCGAGTGGTACGCGTACTCGCCGAGCTGGTCGCGGTACCGCTGGAGATCGAACGTCGGGTCGCTTTTGTAGAACAGTCGGATGACGACCGGTTTCTGCAGCGTTCGGAGGATCTGTTTGGTCTGATCCGAGAGCGAGTACTGCTTCGACGCCGTCAGGTCCCAGCGTTTGTTCTGCCGCGCCGAGATCCAGTTGATGCCGGCCAGGATCGCGAGCACGAGCAGGACACTGCCCGCGCTCACCGATCCGTACTTCACGCCTCGCACCTTGAAGGAGCGGACGATGTCGCGCCACTGGCTGAGCGTGTAGAGCGCGGTCACGACGAGACCGGCCAGCGCGAGCTTCGGGTGAATGTTGAGATCGGGCCGCGTGATGCGCAGCGCGAGCGCCGTCACGACGAGGACGACGCCGACCCAGCCGAGAAGTCCCAGGATCCGTTTCACTAGCCCCTCCACCGCTCGGTATCCAGCGACTTCACCGTGAGGAACAGCCAGAACGTGATGAAGCTCAGGTAGAAGATGACGTGCTTCGTGTCGATGACGCCCTTGCCGAAATCGTCGAAATGCTGCGTGATCGAGAGGTACGACAGGATCGCCGACCACGTGGGCCCGGCGCCGTCGGCGAACCAGCCGACAATCCAGAACGTCAGCAGCACGACGAACGTCGCGACGCCCGCCGTCATCTGGTTCTTCGTCGTGCTCGAGAAGAACAGCCCGGCGGCGATGAACCCGCTGCCCTGCAGGGCCAGTCCGACGTAGCCGGCGATGAGCGGCCGCCATTCCGGCTGCCCGTAGCTGAAGAGCACGCCGATGTGGATGAGCGTCACCGCCACGAGCGCGAGGTACAGGCACACCGCGCCCAGGAACTTGCCGAAAATGATCTCGAAGTCGGTGAGCGGCGACGTGAGAAGCAGCTCCACCGTGCCCGAGCGCTTCTCCTCGGCGTACGTCCGCATCGTGACCATTGGCAGGATGAACAGGACCAGCACGCTCGCGTTGGCGAGCACGCCGCGAATCAGGTGCTGGTTGACGTTGAGGTTAGGCGCGGCGCCGCCGAACTGCGACTGCATGCTCTGCGCGACGAACGCGTTCAAATGCGCCGTGAAGAACACGCCGAAAATGAGCGCGAAGAGTCCCATCATCACCCAGGCCACGGGCGAGGCGAAGTAGCCGCGAAGCTCCTTGAGGGCAATCGCCCAGACGTTCCGGAGCGTGTTAGCCATGCGTCGCCTCCTGAGCCTGCGGCGTCTCGGCCGGCGGCGGCACGTCTCCCTGCGCCGCTTCTTCCGTGGTGAGCTGCAGGAAGATCTCTTCGAGACTCATCCGCATCGGCCGCAGTTCCAGCAGCCCCCAGCCGTTGTTCACGACCGTCCGCGCGACTTCCCGGCGGATGTCGCGGTTGGACTCCGACTCGATCTCGTAGCCGACGAAGCGCTCGTGTCGATCGGCGACCGAGACTTTCGTCACGCCCGGGATGCCCGCGAGGGCATCGACGGCTTCGCCGTTGGCTTCGACCTGCACGTAGAGCGTCGCGGCGCCCTTCAGCTGATGCGTCAGGTTGTCCGGTGTGTCCACCGCCACGACGCGCCCTTTGTTGATGATGATGACGCGCTGGCACGTGTGCGCCACCTCGGGCAGGATGTGCGTGCTCAGTACGATCGTGTGGCTTCCGCCCAGTCCGCGAATAAGGTCGCGCGTCTCGATGATCTGCTTCGGGTCGAGTCCGGCTGTCGGTTCGTCGAGGATCAGCACTTCGGGATCGTGAATCAGCGCCTGCGCGAGGCCGACCCGTTGGCGGTAGCCCTTCGACAGCTTGCCGCAGTGCCGATTGGCCATGTCATCCACGCGCACCTTTTTCATCGCGTGATCGACCCGCATCGCGCGATCCGCTTTGCTGACCTTGCCGAGCTTGATGCGCGCGACGAAGGTCAGGTACTCGCGCACGGTCATGTCGGGGTAAAGCGGCGGCGTTTCGGGGAGATAGCCGATGCGCTTCTTGGCCTCGATCGGATGCGTGAAGACGTCGAACCCGGCGACGACAGCCTTGCCGTCGGTCGGCGGCATGTAGCCCGTCAGCACCCGCATCGTCGTCGTCTTGCCGGCGCCGTTCGGACCGAGAAACCCGAGAATCTCGCCTTTCTCGACGCGGAAGGTGACGTCATCAACTGCAGTGAAAGGACCGTAGCGCTTCGTGAGGTGATCAACCTCGATCATTCCGTGCTCCGTTGAACGCTGGGGGTCGTGGTCTGGTCAGGGTCTGGTACGGGTCGCGCTTCCCGGACCTGACCTCTCGGAGTGAATTCCCACGCCGAGAGCCGTTCTCTCTTCCGCCAAGTGTCAAACCGCTCGAATCGCGGACAGATAGGCCGAATTCTGCCCGGCTGGCCGCCACAGGAAAGAGAGAACGGCTCGAGCGAACAAGAATCGTAATTTTTCTAGAAAAGACGTGTCAATGACCTTGGGTGCCTTTTGGGGTCCCGGGAGGCCTTGACATATGAACACTTGCTCATATATTCATAGATCATGACACCAGTCAAACCCGCCGTCAGGCCTGAGCCCGATACCGATCTGACGTGCGAGGCGCCCCATGAGGCGGACGCCGTCGCGCTCGAGCGGATCATGGTCTCACTGTTGGATCACCGCACGGTTGAGGCGGTTTCAGACGTCTTCAAATTGCTTGGCGATCCGACCCGGGTACGCCTCGTTGATGCCTTGACCCACGGGGAGCGATGCGTATGCGATCTCGCCACGCTGGTCGGCATGACCGAGTCGGCGGTCTCCCACCAACTGCGTCTCTTGCGCGCCGCCCGGCTCGTGCGTGTTCGCCGGTCCGGTCGGCTGGCGTACTACTCGCTCGACGACCATCACGTCGTCGGGCTCCTTCACGACACCCGCAAGCACGTGCAGGAGCCTTCGGGCGAGGAGAGCGAGTCTGCGAGCGCCGCAGCCCGGGCGAGCGGGGGTGGGGCCCCGCGAGCGCTGAAAGAAGGTCCGGGCGAGGAGAGCGAGTCTGCGAGCGCCGCAGCCCGGGCGAGCGGGGGTGGGGCCCCGCGAGCGCTGAAAGAAGGTCCGGGCGAGGTCCGTTCGTGAGCGAGGACTGCTGCGCTCCGCACCGGCCGATCGCCCCGGCTGCCGGCGACACGCACCGCCGGAGCTCTCACTCTGCCTGGGGCCTCGTCCGGGAGCACGGTCGCATCCTGATCGGCGGGGCGGCCATTGCCGCCGGCGCCGCGGCGGCCTGGGCCGGCTTTGGGCCGGTCAGTCTGGCGCTGTATCTCGTGGCCATTGCGATTTCGATCGGCACGCCGGCCCGACGCGCGTGGCGCTCGATAAGAGGTCGCGCGCTCGACATCAATGTCTTGATGGTGATCGCGGTCGCGGGAGCGGCCGCGCTTGGCGACTGGATTGAAGCGGCCGCTGTCGTGTGGCTGTTTGCGGTGGCGCAGGCGCTCGAAGCGCGCAGTCTCGACCGCGCCCGTCGCGCCATTCGCACGTTGATGCAACTGGCACCTGAAGTCGCCATCGTCCGGCGCGACGGCCTGGACCGGGAAGTGCCCGTTGCGGATGTCCACGTCTCCGATGTCGTCGTCGTCCGGCCGGGTCAGCGCGTGCCGGTTGACGGCATCGTCCTCACTGGCGAATCGGCCGTGAACCAGGCACCGGTGACGGGGGAATCCTGGCCCGCCGAGAAGACCGCGGGCGACACGGTGTTCGCCGGAAGCATCAACGGCAACGGCGCGCTCGAGATCGAGGTCGCCCGGCCCGCGTCCGACAGCACCATCGCGCGAATTGTCCGGCTCGTGGAGCAGGCGCAGCGCGAGCGCGCGCCGGTGCAGCAGTTCGTCGATCGGTTTGCGCGCCTTTACACGCCGGCTGTTGTCGCCCTGGCCGTCTTGCTGGCGGTGGTCCCGCCGTTGGCCGTTGCCGGTGCGGAAGGCTGGAGCCACGCGTTCGGCATCTGGAGCTACCGCGCGCTGGCGTTACTGGTCGTGGCGTGCCCCTGCGCCCTGGTGATCTCGACACCCGTGTCGATCGTCTCGGCGCTGACGGCGGCCGCTCGGCATGGCGTGCTCATCAAGGGCGGCTCGCATCTCGAACGCCTCGCGTCCGTCCGGTGTCTCGCCTTCGACAAGACGGGGACTCTAACCCACAACCGCGTCACGGTGACGGATGTGCTCGGGGTCGAGGGAGTCTCGACGAGTGGAGTGCTGGCCGTCGCGGCGGCCCTCGAGTCGCGGTCCGAGCATCCGATCGGCCGCGCGATCGTCGATCGCGCGCGGATGGCGGGCGTCGTCGTCGCACCCGGTCTGGCGTTCCGCGCGCTCCCCGGTCTCGGCGCGGAAGCGACGGTCGCGGCTGCGCCGGCGATCATCGGCAGCCATCGTCTGTTCGAGGAGCGCCGGCTCTGCACGCCGTCGCTCCACGCGCGTATCGAGGAAGTCGAGGAACGCGGCGCGACGCCGGTGCTCGTCAGCCACGCCGGCGCCGCGCTCGGGGTGATCGGGCTCGCCGACCGCCCGCGCGATGCCGGTCGGGAGGTCGTGGCCGATCTTCGCCTGGAGGGTGTCGATCGCGTCGTCCTGCTCACGGGCGACGCCCGGACGAGCGCCGATACCGTGCGGCGCGGCGCCGGTCTGGACGAAGCCCACGCCGGGCTCCTGCCCGGCGACAAGGCTCGCGCGCTCGCAAAACTGCGGGAAACTTACGGGCCAGTCGCGATGGTGGGCGACGGCGTGAACGACGCGCCGGCACTGGCCGCCGCCGACGTCGGCATCGCGATGGGCGCGGCCGGAAGCGACGTCGCGCTCGAAACCGCCGACGTCGTACTCATGTCAGACGATCTCACCAAGTTGCCGTACGCGCTTCGGCTGAGCCGGGCGACGCTCCGGAACATCCGGACGAATCTCACGATCGCGCTCACGCTCAAGATCGCGTTCGTGGCGATGGCGGCGGCGGGAGTGGCGACGCTCTGGATGGCGATCCTTGCGGACACCGGAGCGTCCCTGATCGTGACGGCGAACAGTCTCAGGCTGTTGAGACAGCGGTAGGGCGGGGCTTCAGCCCCGCCGCTGGCGCCGGCCCTAAAGGGCCGGCCTACATCCGACGTCTATCGATGCCCATCCACGAACGCATCCACCGCATCCTGATCCGGGGCTGAGATGCGATCGAACTGCACTCCCATTCCCACTTTTCGATCGCTCCAGGCCACGCGTCCCACTGCGTCGATGTCGGCCTGGCCTTCCGGCAGCCTGAACTTCACCTGAATCGTCGTCCCCGGTGGGAACGGGTTCATCGTGCGAATCGCGAGGCCGCCCTTGCCGACGTCGAGTGTCACCGCGCCCGCAATCGTTTGGCCGGCCCGGTACGAGACGGGCACGCCGAGCGCAATTCTCGGGCTCGCGCGGCGGTTGAAGCTGTCGGGAAACAGGTGCGGCGCCAGAGCCGGCAGGATTTGGGTCGTCGCCGCGTGCTCATTGATGTAACCGGCGATGTTCATTGCCGACAGTTGCGCGACCTGCGCCGCCGATCCGACGGTACCCGAAAAAATCACGACCGGCAGCGGTCGTCCGGACGATTGACGCAGCGCGCGAACGAAGGTCACGCCGTCCGGGGCGAGGCCGAGATCGACCAGCGCGAGGCTCACGGGCCGCGCGACGTCCGTGGCCGCCGCGCGCGCCGCGGCATCCGTGTCCGCCATCACGTACGCATGACGGGCATCGGCCAGCGCCGCCGCAAATCGCTCGCGGACGACAGCGAAGCGATGGGCGACGAGAATCGTCTTGACAGACATGGGGGCCAGCGTCGCTATAATCGGAATCAAGCGGACGAAGGAGAGTGTATGGCCACCTGTCCTGAGTGTGACGCCGAAATCGTGATCGACGACGACGATCTGGAGGAGATGGAAGCCGGCGATCCGTGGGATTGCGATGCCTGCGGCAGCACCCTGCGGGTTTCCACTCTCGATCCACTCGAATTCGAAGGCGACGAGGAACAGGACGAAGAAGAGGAAGAGGATCCCGAAAAAGCGGCAGAGGAGACCGAGGCCGGCGTCGACGATGATTTGGACGAGGATGACGACGCCGAGGACAAAGAGGATTGGGACGAGTGACGGTCGCAGAGACGCGCATCCCGCTATCGGATCTCCAGGCACGGGCCGCCGCGCTCGATCTTCGCCTGCGCGCGCTGCCCTCGCTGGTGGTGGCCTACAGCGGCGGAGTCGATTCGGCCTTTCTGGCCCTGGCCGCGACGCGGGTACTCGGTCCGCGAGCGCTCTGCGTGACCGCTGACAGCGCCAGCTATCCCGCGCATCACCGCCGGATGGCGGAGCAGGTCGCCAGCCAGTTCGCCTTTCGTCACGAGATCATTCACACGCAGGAGCTTTCGCGGCCCGAGTACCGCGCGAACGATACCGATCGCTGCTACCACTGCAAGCACGAGCTCTACACCGAGCTCAGCGGACTGGCGCGCGCCCGCGGCTTTGCGGCCGTGGCCGACGGCAACAACGCCGACGACCGCGGTGACTATCGGCCGGGCCGCCGCGCCGCGCGCGAGTTCGGCGTCATCAGCCCGCTCGATGAGGCTGGATTGACCAAAGCCGACATCCGCGCGCTCTCGCGGGAGGCCGGGCTGCCGTGCTGGGACGAGCCGGCTTCCGCCTGCCTGTCGTCACGCGTGCCGTATCACTCGGAAGTCACCGAAGCCAAGCTCCAGGCCATCGAGCGCGCCGAAGAGATCGTCCGCTCGCTCGGATTTCGTGTCGTGCGGGTCCGCCACCATGGAGACGTCGCCCGGCTCGAGCTGGGGCGCGAGGAACTGGCCCGGCTGCTCGACCCCGCCATTTCCGACGCCATCGACCGTCAGCTCCGCGCGCTCGGATTCCGCTACGTGGCCGTGGACCTGAAAGGCTATCGCCTCGGCAGCCTCAACGAAGGATTGACGCTGAAGGTGGTCTAGAGACCTGCATTTATCGATCGCTCTATTGATCGATCGATCTATTTGAGATCATCTGCGCGGGGAATCCGCTGCAGGACGGCTTGATCCTGCCGGCGCGAACCGCGAACCCTGACAAGAATGGTTTTCAATAGATCGATAGATCGATCGATCAATCTCAAAATGTTGTTCTCTTGTCGAGTTTTCTTGTCCATTATCGCGGCAGTATTCCTGGTGGCGCATGCGCGCGCGTTGCCGCGAACGCTCGAAGACATCGACTCGATCAATCTGGCGCTGGGCGTCGAGTCGTTCGACGTCGCGAGTCATCGTCCGCACCCGCCCGGGTATCCGGTGTTCATCGCGATGTCGCGGATCTCCACGAGGGCTGTCGGGGCGCTGGCGCCGTCCTGGGATCGCGATCGGCGCGCCGCCGTCGGCCTCGCCGTTTGGGGATTGATTGCGGGCACGCTCGCCGTCTTCGTCATCGCGGAGCTCTTGATTGCGCTCGGCTTCCCGCCCGTACGTGCGAGCCTGGCGGCGACGCTGTGCGTCGCGTCGCCACTGTTCTGGTTTTCCGCCGTGCGGCCACTCACGGATGTGCCCGGTCTGGTGGCGGCGGTGCTGGTGCAGACCTGGCTCGTCCGCGGACTCCGGGTGGTGAAGGCCGGCGCCGCCGAGGTACCTCGCGAGTGGATTTGGGGCGCGGCGGCCGCCGGGCTGATCGTCGGCGTGCGCTCTCAGACGATCTGGCTGACCGGTCCGTTGCTGGTCTGGTGTGCGTCAGTGCTCATCGGCCGGCGTCAGTTGCGGGGCGTGCTCGTCCTGGCGCTCGCGGCGGCTGTCGGGATCCTCGTTTGGGCCGTCCCGCTCGTCATCGACAGCGGTGGACCGGGCGCGTACTGGCGATCGGTGCAGTTCCAGGGGAACCAGGATCTGACCGGCATCGAAATGCTGGCCACGACGCCCACAGTCAAACTGCTGAGGGTCTCGCTCCGGCGTACTTTCGCCGATCCATGGTTGCTCGCCGGGCTTGCCAACGTCGTGCTGCTGTTCATGGTGATTGGTGGCGTCACGCTTGCCCGGCGCGCGCGCTCGTCGCTGGGGCTGCTGCTCCTGCTGTTCGTGCCATACCTGCTGTTCCACCTTACGTTTCATGAAACCGTCACGCTTCGCTACGGCCTCCCGGTGGTCGTGCTCATCTCGGCGCTTGCTGTCGCGGGTTTTTCGATCCTCGGGAATCGCGTCGCGACCGTCCTGGCCGCAGCGGCTGCGCTCGTCGGCGTGGTCGTCGTCCAGCCCAGGCTCGAGGCCTACGCGGAAGACGGCTGGCCGGTCGTACGCGCTTTTCAGGACATGCAGCGGGCGTTGCCGGCGTCTGGAGAACGGCCCGAACTTCGGATGCACCACCAGGTGTGGCATGGAGTGCGCCGGCTGTTCGAGTGGTACCGGCCGTACTGGGACGTGGGTCCGCAGCCGTTTCCAGGCGATCGGGAATGGCTTGCCCTGGTCCAAGACTGGAGCACCGGCAGCTCACGCACGGTCTGGTTTCTGACCGACGTGACACGCAATGACATCAGGCTGTTCGACCGCCGGGCGAGGACGCTTGGCGGACGATACGAGCTGCCGGCGCAACTTCGCGATCTCGTCGGGGGGGATCGGCTCGACGGCCTGAACTGGTGGCGCATCGAGCCGCCGGGCTGGATCCTGGGGACGGGGTGGTCGCTCACGCCGGAGATTGCTGGCATGACCGCGCTGGACCGTACCGCACCGCATCTCCGTCCGGCCGAAGCGTTCGTTCGACGGGCGCGCCGGCCGATGAGGTTGATGCTCGGCGGACGCTACCTGGCGCCCGCGGGCTCACCTGCTGGCACCATCTCGGTCGATCTCGAAGGGAAGCGGCTTGCGGAGTGGCCGATCTCCGCCAGTGCGCCCTCGTTCCTCCATTGGCTTGATCTGCCCGATGGGGTCCCCGACGGACAAGGCCCGTACGCCCTTCTGACCGTTCGAATCACGTCGGCCGACCCGAGTCGTCCCGCGCCGGCCGTTGGTCTCGAGCAGTTCGACATCGCGCCGGCTGACGAGTTCATCTATGCACTCGCCGAGGGCTGGTTCGAGCCTGAAGAAGACCCTGAGACCGGACGTCTGTGGCACTGGACGGCTGATCGGGCGACCATTCTGATCGTGGGCGGTTCCGCGGACCTGCGTCTGTCGCTTGGCGGAGAGTCGCCATTGCGCTACTTCCCACGCGCGCCAAACGTCGTCGTCCGCGCCGGCGAAGTCGAACTGGCGCGGTTCAGTCCGTCAGCCGATTTCTCCCAGACGATTGACGTGCCGGCGGCTGCGGTGGCCTCATCCGGCGGCCGAATCATCATCGAAACCGATCTCGTGTATGTGCCGGCCGAACGGGGCGAAAGCCAGGACCCGCGCCGCCTCGGCCTCAGGATCTTCCAGGCGGAACTGACCCGGCGCTGACTCGAGAGCCGTTCTCACTATCCTGTAGCGAGCCACCTGCCGGAATTCGGCCGAATGTCTCGCGATCCCCCGCAGGTTCTTCTACGAGGAAGTGAGAACGGCTCGAGGCTTTCTCGCCACGCACATCAGCGACGTGCCGACCGGCAGGTCGACCACCGACATCAGTGCGTGTTCGATGATGAGGGCGGCATCGAAGGCACGATTGATGGGTGCCGCCGGGACGCGCAGGTCGGCGTCCGACGCCGTATCTGCTCGACCGGTGACGCGCTCGAGCCAGCGCACGGCCCAGGTCACGGGGAACGTGACCATGTTCGTGAAGGTCATCCGTTCGATGGCGAAGCCCGCCCCGGTGACGAGATCGGTCAGGCGGCGCTTGCTGTACCGGCGCCGCTCCATCGTCAGCGCGGAGTGCGACCCACGCAGGATCTCGAGCGCGGCGACGTTGAGCAGCAGGACTCCGCCAGGTTTGAGGACTCGAAACATCTCTCGGACCGCCTGCTGCTCGCTTGCCTCATCCAGGCAGTAAATGACGTCAAATGAGGTCGCGATGTCCACCGTCTCATCGCGA
This sequence comes from Vicinamibacterales bacterium, assembly GCA_035633215.1. Classification (GTDB taxonomy): domain Bacteria; phylum Acidobacteriota; class Vicinamibacteria; order Vicinamibacterales; family SCN-69-37; genus DASQFI01. The sequence goes on from DASQFI010000054.1 coordinate 53,106, forward strand.
AGGGGGAGCCGCGTAACCGTTCCCCTGACCAGGCGACGTCGATGTGCTCGCCCGACGCGCAGCCCAGCCGGGGAGAGCTCGACGCCCACCGCGGTTCCGAACGCCTGGAGCCAGTCGAGGTTGCGTCCTGTGCCCGCGCCGCAGTCGACGATGCGCCGATCGCGTCCCGGCTGCCCGACGGCCCTCGTCAGCAACCGCTGCGCGTTGCGCCGGAGACCGCGAAACCAGAAGTGACGATCCTCGGCGGCCGCGGTCGCCTCGAGCATCTGTTCCATCACGCCGATTGTAATCAGTCACCGATTGCGCAGTTTTGCACAACAGATCGAGCCGATTTCGTTGACAGGTCCGGCAGTCCATCTATAAGCTCGGCGCATCCGCCCGCCGATACCTCTTCTTGGGCCTTACGCAAGGGAGAGTCGATGCCGAGACACGCCTCGAAAGTTCTGTCACTGTTCATCGCAGCCGCGCTCGTGACGCTCGTGGTCGCCTGCGGCAAGAAACAGCCGCCGGCCCAGCCGCCGCCGGCGCCGCCGCCGGTCGTGACCCAGCAGCAGCCGCCGGCGCCCCCGCCACAGCCGACACCGCCGCCACCGGTGCCACCGCCACCGGCGCCGACCGAGGAGGAGATCTTCGCGAGGATGACGCTCGGCGAGCTCAACGCGAAGAGACCGCTCGAGGACGTGCTCTTCGAGTACGACAAAGCGGATCTGAGCGACAAGACGCGTGCGAGCCTGCAGAAGAACGCGACGTGGCTGGCCAAGTGGACGTCGACGAAAATCAACATCGAGGGCCACGCGGACTCGCGCGGGACGAACGAGTACAACCTGGCGCTCGGGGAGCGGCGGGCCGCCGCGATACGCGACTACCTGGTGACTCTTGGCGTGCCTGCGACGCGGATCAATATCCTGAGCAAGGGCGAGGAACAGCCGCTCTGCACGGAAGAGATCGAAGGCTGCTGGGCGCAGAACCGCCGCGGACACTTCGACATCACGGCAAAGTAGCCAGCTCGTCCGCAATCCGGATCGCGGCATCGCGCGGGTTCGCCGCGCCGGTGATTGGCCTGCCGATCACCAGGTACGAGCTGCCCGCGCGAATCGCCTCGGCCGGAGTCATCGTTCGGACCTGGTCGTCGGCTGTCCGGGCGGCTGCGCCAGGCTTCCCGTCCGTCGCCGTGCCCCCTCGAATGCCGGGCGTGACGATGACAAAGTCGGTCCCGCAGGCCCTTCTGATGGCCGGCGTTTCCTGGGCCGACGCGACCACCCCGTCGCACCCTGAATCGCGCGCAAGCCCGGCGAGTCTCGTCGCCTGATCGAGGGGCGTTCGATCCACGCCGACGGACGCGAGCGCACTGGCATCGAGGCTGGTGAGGACCGTCACGGCAATCAGCAGCGGCCGCCGGCCCGTGCGTTCGGCGGCGCGATCCGCGGCCGTCCGCGCCGCCTGGAGCATCGTCCTGCCACCCGACGCGTGGACGTTCACCATCCAGACGCCAAGCGTGGATGCCGACTGGACGGCGCCCGCAACCGTGTTTGGAATGTCGTGATATTTGAGATCGAGGAACACGCGGTCGCCGCGATCGACCAGGGCCCGCACGATGTCGGGGCCCGCCGACGTGAACAACTGATGGCCGACCTTGAATCCGCCGACTGCGCCTCGAAGCGCCTCGGCGAGCGACAGCGCCTCGGCGGCTGTCGCTGTGTCGAGGGCAATCAGGATCCGGTCCACGCGGGTTCCCGGGCCGGCAGCTCCAGACGGCCGATCAAGTCCTGAATGCGGGCAATCTTGTGGCGTTCGAGATAGCTCTCGATGCCGGTCAAGAGCTTCGACCAGATGAAGGGATCGACGAAGTTCATCGTGCCGACCTGGACGGCGGTCGAGCCGGCGATGATGAACTCGAGCGCATCCTCCACGGTCGCGATTCCGCCCATCCCGAGGATCGGGATCTTCACCGCCTGGTAGCACTCCCACACCATCCGAATCGCAATCGGCCGGATGGCCGGACCGCTGAGCCCGCCGAGAACATTCGACAGCTTCGGCTGCCGCGTCTCGACGTCGATCGCCATCGCGAGAAACGTGTTGACGAGCGAGATCGCATCGGCTCCGGCCTCCTCCGACGCGCGGGCGAACGAGGCGACGTCGGTCACGTTTGGAGTGAGCTTCGGAATCACGGGCAGCGTCGTGACCTTGCGAATGGAACTGACCACGTCGTAGGTGCCCGTCAGGCTGCACCCGAACTGAATGCCACCTTCCTTGATGTTCGGACAGGAGATGTTGAGCTCGAGGGCGTCCACGCCCTCGGCATCCGACAGGATTCTCGCGACCTCGACGTACTCGTCGAGCGTCGAGCCGCAGAGGTTGACGATCACGGTCGCGTTGAGCCGGCGAAGCTCGGGCAGCTTCTCGGCGACGAAACGACGCACGCCGATGCCCTGAAGGCCGATCGCATTCAGCATGCCGGCCGGTGTTTCGACGATCCTCGGCGGGGGATGCCCTTCGCGTTCCTTCAGGAAAAGCCCTTTGACGGCGACGCCGCCGAGCGAGGCGAGGTCCACGGCATCGGCGTACTCGACGCCGTAGCCGAAACAGCCCGAGGCCGCGATGAGCGGGTTCTTCAGGCGCATCGATCCGATGCGGACGGACAGATCAGGCATGGTGCTGCAGAGCGTCCCAAATCACGGCCGCGCCGTCGAACACGGGGCCGTCCAGACACGATCGCACGAAATGCGTGCCTGTGCCGCGGCGGACGCGAACGACGCAGCTGTAGCAGCCACCCATGCCGCAGCCCATCACCGGTTCGAGCGACACGAAGACCGGGCGACCGAATCTCGCCCCGAGATCGGCGACGGCGCGCATCATCGGAGTCGGACCGCAGGCGTACATCGTGACGGGGCGATCGGCGGGTGCGGCCGCGAGCGCGCGCTCGAGCGGGACAGTCACCCGGCCCGCTTCGCCGCGGCTGCCGTCCTCGGTGGTGAGCTCCAGCCGCGCGCCCAGTTTCTCGAACAACGATTCGTAGAAGAGATCGCTGCGCGATCGCGCGCCGTAGAACAGCCGCATCGGCGTGCCGCGCTCGGCGAGCGCTTCGGCGAGGCTCGCAAACGGCGCGAGCCCCACGCCGCCGGCGACCATCCACGCCTCCGCGGGCGGATCGACCGGCACGAACGGCCGTCCGAGCGGTCCCACGCAGCCGACGCGGACGCCAGCCTCCGCGTCGTACAACAAGTTGGTCCCCACGCCGACCCGCTTGTTCAGAAGGCTCACGCCAACCGGCCGGTTGGAGCCGTTGCGCAGGATCTCGAAGACGGAGAATGGGCGGCGGAGCAGCGGCTCGAGTCCGTGCGCCGGCTTCACCATCACGAACTGTCCCGGCTTCAGCGCGCGCGCGATCTCCGGCGCCGCGAGTGCGAGTACGTTGTAGTGGGATGACAGGCGGTTGTTGGAAAGCACACTCGCCTCCACATCAAACGGCATCGAGGCGAGTGTATAAGGGCAAAGGGCAGAGGGCAAAGGGCAAAGGGGAGGGGGAAGGTGGAAGGGACGAAGGCGATAATTGGTGTGGGGAAGTTATTCGCCGCGGAGCTTCCGTACTGACACCGTGAGCATCGCGACAAACTCGCTGCTCTCCTGAACGAGCGGCGCGAGTTCCTCAGTCCACTTCGAGTTCCGAGAGAACAACCGCAGCCAATATTTCGATTCGCGAGCCTCACGTAGCGCGATCGCGTACTTGGATGCCATGTCGCGACGGCTGTTGGCGACGACGCCTTCCTCGAGGAGCGCTCCGATTCCAGTGGCCGCCTCGACGAGTTGCAGCGCCATATGAGCGTGGTGGGGTCCTCAGGCGGCGAGGCGTTGGTATCGACTGACAACAGCGTCCGCGAAGGCGAACGCACGAGCGCAGAGATCCTGGCGGGGTCTATCGGTCATCTGGTGGATCTGAGCCAACGGCATGCCAAAGGCGAACGCAAGAGAACAGGCTTGAGGGCTGGCAACATCGCAGTAACTGCAAGGGGCAAACTAAGAGGGCAATGCAGATCTGCAGCCCCGCCCATCATCGCCTTCGTCCCTTTCCCCTTTCCCCTCTCCTTTGCCCTTTGCCCTCTGCCCTTTGCCCTTCTCTGGCTAAGATCCAACTCGCATGAGATACCTCCGCATGTTGACCAACGCCCTTGCCGGCGGCGTGCTGGTCGCGGTGTACCTCGTCGTCCTGGTGCTGCAACTGAATCCCCAGGTCCCCGTCGTGTCGGTCACAGCGGGCCGATGGCTTGTCGCGCTCATCGCGTTCTACGGACCGTACGCGGCGAGCGTCATGTACTTCCTCATCCTGATTCGTGAGGCGTTCGCGTCGCGTCCGCTCTCGCCGGCCTGGTTCAGCGTCCGGTTGATGGCCTGGCTCGGCGCGGCAATCGCCTCGGCATCGGCGGTGGTGACGTGGGCCAATCTGCGCGGGTTTCGAGCCGTCCTGAGCGAGGCGGCGGCCGACCGTATGCAGGAGGGCGCCACCGCGACGACCATCTTCGCCGGCGTCCTGTTCAGCGTCGCGTTGCTGCGGTACTCCTTCGGTCGGCGGGGCAGTCGTGCGGCCGCGGTCCTGCTCGTCGCTTCGATGCTGCTGTCGGTCGCGGTCCCCTTATGGCTCCGAGGGCCCGTCGAACCGCCAGTGCCGACGGCGCGCCGCGCGAAAACGCAGCGGCTCGGTGGCCCGCCGCCGCCGCGCGTGCGGCTGCTCCTCATCGACGGCGCTTCGCTCGGCTTCATTCGACAGCGCGTCGCCGGCGGTCAATTCCCAAACTTCGGCCGCTTGCTCGATTCGGGCGCCACGATCGATCTCGCCACCGTCAAACCGACCCACGCGGTGCCCGTCTGGGCTGCGGCCGCGACCGGCAAGTACCCGCCGAAGACCGGCGTCCGATCGGACGCGCTCTACAAGGTGCGGCCCGACGACGCCGATCCGGTGGATCTCCTGCCGGACTACTGCTTCGCGCGCGCGCTCGTCGTGCTCGGTTTCGTGACGCCCGACCCCCTGACGTCCGGCTCGCTCGGCAGCCGCACCCTTTGGGACATCGTCGCCGACTACGGCTTTGCGTCCGGCATCGTCGCCTGGCCGCTGACCAATCCCGCGCATGCGGCGCGCGGATACGTCATCAGCGACAGCTTCGACGATGCCGCCAGCTCACCGCTGAGGCTGGCCGACGCGAAGGCAGGCGATCCGACGTCGGCCGCCGACATCGCACGCGAGGTGTTCGATCAATGGCAGGCGCGATCGTGGCCGGAGATCCTCCCGACGTTCTCATTGCAGGAGACCGCCCCGGCGGCTCGCTGGGACCACGCCTACAGCGAGGCCGCGTCGCTGCTCGAGCAGCATTTCGCACCGACGCTGACGGCGGTGCGTTATGAGGGACTCGACGTCTACGGCCACCTGTTCCTGCCGGCCGCCGAACCGGAACGCTTCGGCGCCATCCGCCGCGAGGACCCGCGCCGCTCCGCGCTGGATCGGTACTACGCCTATCTGGACGGCGAAGTGGGGCGCGCGATCGCGCTGCAGGAAGACGGCGACCTCCTCCTGGTCGTCGCGGGATTCGGCATGGAGCCGAGCCCGGTCACGAAGCGCGTGATCATGCGGATGCTCGGCTACGTGGACCCGCCGGGCACGCACGAGCCCGCCCCCGACGGATTTCTGCTCGCCTACGGGACGCACGTCGCGCACGGCGCCTTCGATCGCGGCGCCATCGTGGACATCGCGCCGACCGTCCTCTACTACATGGGCCTGGACATCGGGCGGGATATGGATGGCTTCGCGAGAACGGATCTGTTTCTGCGCACGTATACGCTCGAACGGCCGGTCAAATATATCGGGACGCACGAGACGGGCGAGGAAGTGAGAAAAGCACAGTAGGTGTTAGACTGGTGCCGCTCTTTAAGTGCGGTCCCGCGAGTCCGCAAAGAGGTGACAATGCCCGTCCGGCCGTCCGTCAGCCTTATTCCGTCTCAAACCCGCGTCAATCCGTTCCCGGCATTCGGGTCCGCGAGAGCCGTTCTCACGCCCACATCGTGCAGAGCGGGCGAGGATCGCGAGACATTCGGCCGAATTCCAGCCAGTTGCCCGCCAGAGGAACGTGAGAACGGCTCGAGGTCCTCATGGCGATCGTGATGGACGCCGACCGCATGGCGCGGACGCTGACGCGCATCGCGCACGAGATTCTCGAGCGCCACCGCGGCGTCGAGGGGCTGGCGCTCGTCGGCATCCGCGCGCGTGGCGTCCCCATCGCGGCCAGGCTGGCCGCGCAGCTCCGCGACCTCACGGGCACCGAGGTGCCGACCGGCGCGCTCGACATCACGCTCTATCGCGACGACCTGATGCGCCACCCCGTGGGGCCCCAGCCGGTCATCCGGCGCACGGAGATTCCGTTTTCGATCGACGACCGCCTGATTCTGCTCGTCGACGACGTGCTGTATACGGGCCGGACGATTCGCGCCGCACTTGACGCGCTGATCGACTTCGGCCGTCCTCGTGTCATTCAGCTCGTCGTCATGGTCGATCGCGGCCATCGTGAGCTGCCGATTCGAGCCGACTACGTCGGCCGCAACATTCCGACCTCGCGCCAGCAGAGCGTGCAGGTCCGGCTCACCGAAATCGATGGGCGCGACGAAGTCGAGGTGGAAGGATGACCGCGGCCACGACCCTGCATACCCGTCACCTGCTCGGCATCGCCGACCTGGATCCGTCCGAGATAGAGCTCGTGCTCGAAACGGCGTTGGCCATGAAGGAAATCGGCACGCGCCCGATCAAGAAAGTGCCGACGCTGCGGGGGCGCACGATCATCAACCTGTTCTTCGAGCCGAGCACGCGCACCCGCATGTCGTTCGAGCTGGCCGAGAAGCGCCTGAGCGCCGACACGCTCGGCATGACAACGACAGGATCGAGCGTCGCCAAGGGTGAGACGCTGGCCGATACCGCCCGGACGCTCGAGGCGATGTCGCCCGACATGATCGTGATGCGGCACGGTGCTTCCGGCGCGCCGCATCAGCTGTCCCGCATCTGCCGGGCAAGCATCATCAACGCCGGCGACGGTATGCACGAGCATCCAACGCAGGCGCTCCTCGACGCGCTGACAATTCTCGAACGCAAAGGCCGGCTCGCGGGATTGACGGTGGCGATCATCGGTGACCTCGTTCACAGCCGCGTTCTGCGCTCGAACGTGCTGCTCCTGACGAAAATGGGCGCGAACGTGCGCGCGTGCGGCCCGGCCACACTGCTCCTGCCCGGCCTCGATCGACTAGGCGTGACCGTGACGACCTCGATTGACGAGGCGATCGAAGGCGCCGACGTCGTGATGATGCTGCGCGTACAGCATGAGCGAATGACCGGCCTGTTCCTGCCTTCGGTCCGCGAGTACTTCACGTTCTTCGGCCTGACACCGGTGAGGCTCGAACGTGCCGCGTCGGACGTCATCGTCATGCACCCGGGGCCGATGAACCGCGGCGTCGAGATTGACTCCGAGGTCGCGGACGGTCCGTGGTCGGTCATCCTGGACCAGGTCGCCAACGGCGTCGCCGTGCGGATGGCCGTGTTGTACCTGCTCGCCGGCGGCGAGGCGGAAGCGTGATGCCTATCTTGCTGAAGCACGTCCAGGTCGTCGATCCCGTTGCCGGACGCAACGGCCGTTTCGACGTGCTCATCGACGCCGGCCGCATCGTCCGCGTCGGTCGCGACCAGAATGCCGACGGCGCGCGCGTCGTCGAGTTGCCGTCCTCGTTCGTCGTGACCCCGGGGCTCATCGACATGCACGTCCACCTGCGAGAACCCGGGCATGAGCACAAGGAGACGATCGCCACGGGAACGGCGTCGGCGGTCACCGGTGGCTTCACCGCCGTGGCATGCATGCCGAATACCGACCCGGTGAACGATCACTCCGCCGTCACCGAGTTCATCGTCAAACGCGCGGCCGAAGCGGGGCTGGCGCGCGTGTATCCGATCGGCGCGGTGTCGATGGGCTCGAAGGGCGAACAGCTCACCGAGATCGGCGACCTGAAGGCGGCCGGCTGCGTCGCCATTTCCGACGACGGCCGGCCGGTCGCCACGGCGCTGCTGATGCGGCGGGCGATGGAGTACGCGTCGATGTTCGGCATGCCGGTCATCGATCACTGCGAGGACCAGTCACTCAAGGGAGAAGGCGTCGCGCACGAAGGCGCGGTCGCGTCGATGCTGGGCCTGCGTGGCATGCCGGGCGCGGCCGAGTCCGTGATGGTCGAGCGCGATATCTCGATTGCGGAGCTCACGGGCGGGCGGGTGCACATCGCGCATATGAGCGCGCGCCAGTCGCTCCGGGCGGTGCGCGTTGGTCACGACGCGGGAATCCAGGTGACGTGCGAGGTCACGCCCCATCACTTCACGCTGACCGACGAGATCCTCGCGGCCAAAGGCGGTTACGACACGAATGCCAAGATGAACCCGCCGCTACGCGAGGAAGCCGACCGCGCCGCGATGATCGAGGGTCTTCGGGACCTCTCGATCGACGTGATCGCCACCGATCACGCCCCCCATCATGCCGACGAGAAGTCGCTCGAATTCGACCGCGCGCCCTTCGGGATCGTCGGGCTCGAGACGGCCGTGCCGCTGTGCATCGATCGGCTGGTGCACGCCGGCGTCATCGGGTGGCCGCGATTCGTCCAGCTCCTGTCCGTGAATCCGGCTCGAATCCTGGGCGTTCCTGGCGGCACGCTCTCGGACGGCGGGCCGGCCGACCTCACAATTCTTGCGCCCGACGCACTGGTCACCATCGATGCGCGAAGGTTCAGATCGAAATCGAAAAACACGCCGTTCGACGGCTGGACGCTCAAGGGCGGCGTCGCCGCGACGGTCGTCGGCGGGCGATTCGTCTACGTGAACGGCAGCATTTCAGGCGCCGACAGGCTGAACGACCTACCGAGGACTTGATGACGCGACGCGATGATGTGCGAAGGAAGGCGCTCGACAATCTTCAAGAGTTCGAAGTCCTGATGATCGACGGGCACTTCGATTACGGCAACGGCTATCACGGCCGCGTGTACCTCAATCCGCACCGGATTTTCCGGCAGCCGTCGCTCATCTGGCGGTTCGCGCAGGACCTCATCGACATCCTGCCCGAGCCGATCGTCGGGTCAACCGAAGTCGTCGCCGGCCCCGTCATGGGCGGCGCCCTTCTGGCTCACACCCTCGCCGGGCTCCTCGACGCGCGCCATCCGCTGACCCATCCGCCGACCAGCTTCGCCCCCCTCTCGCTCGACGCGACCGGCGCGATGGTCATCCGGCCGTTCTACCAGCAGGTCGTCTCGGGCAGGAAAGTGCTGCTCGCCGATGACATCAGGAACACCGGGGAGACCTTCCAGAAGGCCAGGCGTTTGATCGAGAGCGCGGGCGGAACGGTGATCGCAACGGTCGAAATCTATGACCGTCTCGAGGCGATCGTCGATTTGGGGGTCCCGAATTTCGCCCTGGCGGGGTATCGGGCGCCGGAAAACTACACTGCGGCCGCCTGCCCGATGTGCCGGGAGGGGATGCCGGTGACGACGTTCTAAGTTCGAAGTTCAGGCCGCGTTTTCAGCGGCTGGGCCTTCTTGCGGCGGCGGATGGCCGTCGCGACGGCAGCAAGCCCAGTCCCGAACATGATGAGTGTCGCGGGCTCTGGCGTGTTCACATCGAGTGGCGGTGGCGAATCGAACGTGAAGGTCACTTCCTCGGACAGCAGGGAACCGACCTTGACCCCCTCGAGGTTCACGAACTGAGCCTTGAAGGAGCCGGCAACCGCCCCCGCGAGGTTGGGCAGGGTATTGCTGATGTTGATGAGGAACACCCACGTGTCCGTGGTGCCCGCGGCGCCGTGCGACGCGCCGAATCCCGCAGAATTCGCACAGAAGTACCCGTTGCCCGATCCGCTGCACCCGCCGGAGTTGATGCCTCCGCCGACCACGTTCCATGTGTCGTCAGCCTGCGGCCCCGTCACGGTCGGATTCGCGTCGTATTGGTTCGTGAAGGGATCGACCTTGTACGCGACCGCATTCACGAACGCGAAATCGACTGGAGCACCGTAGGTCGCCTTGGCCGTCAGCTGATAGATATTGTTGGTGTCGTCGATCAGCGACAGCGTCAGGTCCCAGGCCGTGTTGTGATTGCCACACGTCCCGCAGTTGGGAAGGATCGTGGTTGCTTGAGCATCGGTAGCACCCACCGCGATCAAAGCGGTGAAGAGGATGCCGATAAAGAGCTTCTTCATCAGCGACACTTTGGTGCAATAAGGGGACCACTCAGCATCTTCGGCGACTCGCGCGGTCGCGCAAAACGGTCAACTTCCAGGCTGACTTTTGTACGTCGTGTAGTTGAATGCCCCCACGAAGGAGAGCTCTCGTGACTAATGACACACGTTAGTCTGACCTTTAAACCCGCCCTCGACCGGCTCTACGATTCGTTCAACGCTCCCGACTCCGCCGTCGATCCCATTCAGATCGTCCGGCGATATCCGCGGGTGGACGACCGGGAGATCGTGGCGTTCATCGCCGCCGGACTGGCGTTTGGGCGGGTCGCTTCGGTCATGACGTCGGTAGAGGCCGTCTGCCGGGTCCTTGGCCCGTCGCCGGCCGAATTCCTTCGGGAATTCGACCCGGCGCGGGATGGCGCGCCGCTGCTGCCCCTTGTCCACCGATGGACGAAGGGCCGGGATTTTGTCGCTCTCCTCTGGATCCTGAAAGGGCTGATCGCGGAGCACGGCTCGATCGAACGCGCGTTTGCATCGGGGCTGACCAGCCAGGCGACGGACGTCGGTGAGGCGCTCGAGTCGCTGGCGGCCCGGGCGCGCTCAGTCCCTCTCGGCCCGGCCTACGGGCGCGTGCCGCGGCAGCCAGGGGTCTTCTACTTCTTCGCCCGGCCATCGACCGGCGCGGCCTGCAAGCGTCTGAACCTGTTTCTGCGCTGGATGGTCCGGACGGACGCCGTCGATCCCGGCGGCTGGACGCTTGTCGCGCCCCGACAGCTCGTCGTGCCCCTCGATACCCACACTATCCGGACCGGCCGCTGCCTCCGCCTGACTCGCCGGTCCACGCCGGGTTGGCTGATGGCCTCTGACATCACCGCCTCGCTCCGCGCCCTGGACCCGGACGACCCGGTCCGCTACGACTTCGCGCTGTGCCACCTGAGCATGATGGGGGCATGCGGGTTCGGCAGCCGCCAGGGTGACCAGCAATGCCCGCTGAGAGGATGCTGCAAGCCGCGGATTAGGCCGAAGGCCATAGGCCAAAGGCCCAAGTCTTAGAGCCGTTCTCATTTCCTGTAGTGAGCTGGTTGCGGGAATTGGCTGAATGTCTCGCGATACCAGCCGGTTTTGCTATGGCCTTTGGCCTTCGGCCTTCGGCCTGGCCAGCGCTCGTTCGTACGCCTCCACCGTCCGTTCCACCATCCGCTCGACGCTGAACTCCTCGATGACCCTCGCTCGTCCGGCGGCCCCGAACCGCTGCCGGCGGTCGGGATCTTTCAGGAGCGCCACGATCGCTTCGGCCAGGGACTTGTCGTCATGCGTCGGGACGAGCAGCCCGGTGACCTCGTGGACCACGACCTCGGGGATACCGCCGGCCCGGGTGCCGACGACGGCGCGCGTGGCGGCCATGGCCTCGAGGATGGCCGACCCGAGGCCCTCGGTGACCGAGCTCATCACGAAGAGGTCGAACGACTTCATCAGGCCGAGGGCGTCTGGCCGGAAGCCCGAGAGAATCACATGGCGATTGAGGCCCAGGTCGTGAATCTGCCGCTCGAGCGCGTCCTTGAGCTCCCCGTCGCCGACGATCAGAAAGCGCGTGTCGGGAAGTTCGCGGACGACGCGGGCGGCGGCCGAAACGAAGTGCTTCTGGCTCTTGTGCGGGGCGAGCGCCGCCACGTTGCCGACCACCGGCGCGCCCTTGGGCAGCCAGAACGCCGCATGCGCGTCGACGGCTGGCTGCTTGTCCACGAGGCCCACGTTCACCCCGTCGTGCACCGTGACAATCCGGTCCGGGGCGATGCCGTCGGCTTCAAGGATCGATGCGATCGTGCGCGAGGCCGCGAGAAACAGATCGACGTGGCCGTACTTCCACTTCGAGAACGCGTGGCTCTTCAGGTGAAAGTCCACGCGCCGCGAGGCGATCACCGGCGGCCGGCGCGGGAGGCTCGGCTTCATCTGAAGGGCCATCGCGGTGAGCGCGACGCCCATCGGATCGTGCGCGTGGACGATGTTGGGCTGAATGTCGCGGAAGACGCGCGCAAGCTGCCAGGCCGCCTGCACGTCGAACTCGCTTCGGGGTGAGAAGCCGACGAACCGCAAGCCCTCACGGGCGCGACGCTTTAGCTCGCCGGCTTCGTGCGCGACGAGCACGGCGGGGTGCCCGACTTCCTCGAGGCCGGTGACCGTGAGCAGGACCTGGTTCTGACCGCCGCGCCACGTCTGCGCCGTGTCGATGTGGACGGAGCGAATCGGGTCGGCCGGGGCCATGGGAGTCCGACAGTGATGTGCGAATCGGCTGGGTCAGTGGCTCGCGGGCCGGCGCCCGATCTCGCGCAACCTCGCGAACTTCAGAAACACGTAGTAGGCGTTCATGATGGAAACGGTGAACCCCGGCAGACCGTCGAGCACGCCGGCACGAAGAATGTAGTTGCGAATGAACGCCGCAAACGGATGCACGACGAGATCGAACGCGGTAGCCCGGCGTCCGGCCGCGCGCATTTCCTCGGCCGCCAGCATCGTATAGCGCTCCATCGTCCGATGATGATGGGCGACGTCCCGATACGCGTAGTGCTCGAGGTCGTGCCGGAGCTGCTCAACCGGCCCATCGGCGGTCACAGATTCGTGCACCCGGCGCTCGGCCCACCGGGCGCGCCGGCGATCGTAAAGCCGGAGCTGGAAGTCCGGATACCAATCCGTCGTGCGAATCCAGCGTCCCAGATGCCAGGTGACACGCGGCATCCGATACCCGGCCGCGGGCGGTTCGCCCGACAGCGTCCGGCGAATCTCGTCGGCCAGGTGAGTGGTGACGCGCTCGTCGGCGTCGAGCGAGAGAATCCAGTCGTTGGCGGCTTCTCCGGCCGCGAAGTTCTTCTGGGCCGCGTATCCGGGCCAGTCGCGCACGATCACGCGCGCGCGTCGATTCCGTGCGAGGTCGGGCGTGCCGTCAGTGCTGCCGCTGTCGACGACGAGGAGCTCGTCCGCCCAGGCGACCGACTCGAGGCAGGCTTCGATGCGGTCGGCTTCGTTGAGCGTGATGACCGTGACGGTCAGCTTCGGCACCGGGCAGAATATAGCCCGGAACCGGCACGGTCTTGGGACTTACCGCGTCTTCTGCACTCGGTCGAACGTGATGAGGGCTCTGTTGTAATCGATCTCAGCCTGAAGTGCGTTGACTCGTGCCGACGCCAGCTGTCCCTGACGAACCTGCAGCTCGAGCGTGGTGGACACGCCGGCGGCGAACTTGCGATTCTCGGCTTCGAGTTGCTTTTCGCTGGCATCGAGCGCAGCGCGGCTGGCCAGAACCCGCTGATAGCTGTTCTGGACAAATCGCGCCGCGTCACGCACGTCGCGCACGATCTGCAGCTCCAGATCGCGCAGGCTGAGGAGGTCCTGTCGTTTTCGAATTTCCTGCTGGGCGAGTGAGGCGTGTGCTGCACTGTGGCCGAGCGGATACGCGACCTGCACGCCGACCGTCCATGTGGGATAGGCGCCGCCAAACGTGTCGCCGAGTACGCTGCCGAAGCTCTTGTCCGTGCGGCTCAGGATGGGCGGTGGAAACCCTTCGCCGAACTCGAGCTGCGTCCCACCTGTTCCGGTCGCGGAGTACGTCACACCGAAATCCATCGCTGGGGTAGTTGAGTTCTTGGTGACGCGAATATTCAGATCGGTGATTTCCAGGTTCCGCCGGACGACGACGAGATCGAGGCGGTTGGCCAGGGCGCTCTTGATGGCGGCATTCAGATCGATCTCGCGCGGCGTCAGCTGGATTTTGTCCGTGGGCTCGATGTGCACGTCCCAATAGTCGGGGCGCGCGGGATCGAGCACCAGGGTCCGAAGGTTGTCCTCCATCGTCAGAATCTGGACTTCTGAACGAAGCAGCGTTTCCCGGCGGCTCTCGACCTCCGCTTGTGCCTGGACGATGTTGATCTCAGGCGCCTGACCGACGGCCACACTGGCACGCGCGTTCGCCAGCGTCTGCTCCGCGATGGTCATGTTCTCCAGCTGGACCTTCCGTCCTTCGATCGCGCCAATGAGATTCAAGTACGCAAATCGAATGTCCGCTTCTGTCGAGACTACGCGCTGTTGAAGCTGGACGTCGCTGATGGCACGCACCCGCTCGCTCGTCTCGAGCGCGGCGCGGTTGGGGTCGATGCGCAAGTCTCGCAGCAGGGGCTGCGTGAAGTTCATGGTCACCGTCGACCCCAGACTCGGATTGAAGCTCGACGTGCCGCCGATTTGCGAATTGCGATTGCTCGACCATGTCAGGTTGTAGTCGCCGCCGTACCAGCGGAGGGCCTGGCGCCACGTCCCGCTGGCGTTCATGCGTCGGCTCGAAATGTCGCTGGATCCTTCGGTGAAACTCTGCGGCACCGACTCCGACGAGGTCCGATTGAAGCTCGAGAAGAGCTGAGGCAGGAAGGCCGCGCGCGCGCCGGCGATGCCTTCGGCGGCGATGTCGATCTCGAGCCGCTGGGCCTTCAACCCGAGATTCGATTCGAGCCCCATCGTCACGGCCTGCTCCATGGACAGCTGGAGCGTGGGACCTTGCGCCGCCGGCGGCGGCGTCGCCTGTGCGGGAGCCTGAAGCGAAAGTTGCTGGTCCTTCGCCGAAAGCGCCGGAACCGCGATCGTTGCCAGCGCGGCTATCAGGGCGATCGAACGAAATCTGCGCGACGAGTGCTGAGTCACCATCTCTCTCTCCGCTTGCTGGCCGGCATGGCCAGCGATCTAGAGCCGTTCTCACGTCCACATCGTGCAAACCCGGCGAGGATCGCGAGACATTCGGCCGAATTCCAACCAGTTGCCCGCCAGAGGGAACGTGAGAACGGCTCTAGACGAACGCCTGACAAAACTGTCCGCGAAGCGGGACCGTCCCGTCCCAGAATTGCGAAGTACTGCCCTTTGACCTTTCCCCTCCGTCCCTCTCCTTTGCCCTGTGCTCTCTGCCCTTTGCCCTGCCGACCGTCCCGCCATCTATCGTCCTCAGAGTAAGATGGCCCGCGCCGGGTCGATCGTTTTCTGCCGTATGCCTTCTGCCTTTAGCCCGTCCTCTTCTTTTTTAAGAGTGCAAACCATGCGCCGAATTTCCGCCGTCATCACCCTAACGGTCATAGCCGCGTCCTGGCCGGTTTCCGGTCAGCCTTCGGGTCAGGCTCGATCGGGATCGATGCTGACCATCGACAGCATCATGCGCGGGCCGAAGCTCGTCGGGTCGCCGCCGAGCGCCGTCCGCTGGTCCAGGGATTCTTCGAAGATCTATTTCACGTGGCAGAAGGCGAGCGACAGCCGATCGGCGACCTACGTCGTCGGCCGGGACGGCACGGGACTGAAGGCGCTCACAACGGAGGAAGCCCGCGTGCTCGACGTTGCTCCGGCAGGAAGACTCGATCGCGCGCGCAGGCGCGTGCTGACGGCCGAGAACGGCGACATCGTCTCGTACGACGCGACGAGCGGCGAGCGCCGGCAACTGACGCGAACGTCGGCGACTGAATCGAGCCCGCGCTGGATTCGCAACGACACGGCGATCACGTTCATGCGCGACGGCAACCTGTTCTTGATGGCGCTCGAAGCCGGTACGGACACGCCGTTCCTGCAGCTCACGGACATCGTCGTTCCCGAACCGGCCGCCGCGGCCACCGGCGGTCAGCGCGCCGCCGCCGGGGGCGGCGCGGGTGGACGAGGCGCCGGCGCCGGGACGGGTCGTGGCGGCGGCAGCGGCGCGGCCAACGAGACCGAGTCGCAGCGATTCCTGCGCGAGCAGGAGCGCGCGTTGATCGATTTCATCCGGCGGCAAGCGGAGCAGCGTCAGGAAGCTTCTGGACGCGGCGGTCGTGGCGGCGCCGCGGACTCGCCCGTGAGCGTCGCGCCCATTCCACGTTTCTCTCTCACGCCGCGCCAGACGCTGGCGGACCTGCAGCTTTCAACCGACGAGCGGTTCGTCTGGATTGGCGTGACGGAGCGGCCGGACGTCGCATCACGCGGACAAGACACGCCCAACTACGTCACCGAGTCGGCGTATCCGGAAATGATCTCCGGCCGCACGAACGTCGGCGACGTGCAATCGCGCCGCCTGCTGGCGGCCCTCGATCGGAAGGAGAACAAGACCGTCTGGGCCGACGGCTCGTCGTTTGCCGGCGCCGAGCGCAAAGCGAAATCGACCGACCCCGACGCACCTCGTCTCCTGAACTGGGGCATGCCCGAGCCCTCTGATGACGGATCGCAGAGCGTCATGGCCGTCCGATCGGCCGACAACAAGGATCGCTGGCTGGTGAAAGTCGATCCGGCGTCCGGCAAGACGACCGTCCTCGATACGCTGCACGATGACGCCTGGATCCGGGATGGGTCGATTACCGGCACAGCGGCCGGTGGCGGGATCGCGTGGCAGCCGGACAACAAGCGCGTGCTGTTCATGTCGGAAAAGAGTGGATTCATGCACCTCTATTCACTCGACGTCACCGCGCCGGCCCCGCAGGCGCGCGCGCTCACGACCGGCAAGTGGGAAGTGACCGACGCGAGGCTGTCGCGCGATCGAAAGACGATGTTCCTGACGACGAACGAGGTGCATCCGGGGGAGCGGCATCTGTACACGATGTCGCTCGAGACGGCCGCGCGGACGCGCGTGACGTCGATGACCGGATCGAACGAAGCGACGGTGTCGCCGGACGAGAAGCACCTCGCGATCGTTCATTCGTACTCGACGAAGCCGCCGGACCTGTACGTCATGCCGCTTCAGGCCAACGCCAAGTCCACCGCGGTGACGCTGAGCCCGACCGACGAGTGGCGCAACTTCAAGTGGATCGATCCGAAGGTGCTGACCTACAAGGCCCGCGACGGCGTCGACGTGTACGCGCGCCTCTTCACGCCGGAGATGATCGGCGCCAAACGCGATCCGAAGAAGCCGGCGGTCATCTTCGTCCACGGCGCCGGCTATCTGCAGAACGCCCACCGCTACTGGTCCACGTATTTCCGGGAATACATGTTCCACAACCTGCTGGCGTCGCGCGGCTATGTCGTGCTCGATCCCGATTACCGCGCCAGCTCGGGCTACGGCCGCGACTGGCGTACGGCGATCTATCGGCACATGGGCGGTCACGATCTGAACGACGTCGTCGACGGCGCGAAGTTCCTCGTGCAGACCGAGAAAGTCGATCCCAGGCGGATCGGCGTCTACGGCGGCAGTTATGGCGGATTCATCACGCTCATGGCGATGTTCACGACGCCCGACGTCTTCGCGGCCGGCGCCGCGCTTCGCCCGGTGACCGACTGGGCGCACTACAACCACGGCTACACGTCGAACATCCTCAACGTTCCGCAACTCGATCCCGAGGCCTTCAAGAAGAGCTCGCCGATCTATTTCGCCGAAGGACTCAAGGGCCGGCTGCTCATCTGCCACGGCATGGTCGACACGAACGTCTTCTTCCAGGACAGCGTGCGGCTCGTGCAGCGCCTGATCGAGCTGCGCAAAGAGAGCTGGGAAGTCGCGCCGTATCCGGTCGAGAACCACAGCTTCACGGAGGAGACGAGCTGGGCGGATGAGTACAAGCGGATCCTGAAGGTGTTCGAGGAGACGCTGAGACGGTAGAGCTGGCGCGGAGGCTCAGAGGTCGCGGTCTCGAGCCGCCTTCGCCTGGCTTCGGCGGCCAAGGCGGCGCTCCCGGCGGCCGCGGCGGCAACTCTGCTGCGAGTCGGGACTCTGCGACAAGACAGATTCAGGGCATGACGCAGTGACGGACGTTCTGACGCTTTTCAGAGAATCAGGCGCGCTGCTCGCGGGACACTTTCGCTTGTCGTCCGGGCTGCACAGCGCCGGATACCTGCAGTGCGCGCTCGTGCTGCAGCACCCGCAGCATGCCGAAGCCCTCGGGCGTGCGCTGGCCGCGTCACTGCCGGCCGGCGGCGCGACGGCGGTCCTCTCGCCGGCGCTCGGCGGCCTGATCATTGGCCACGAAGTCGCGCGTGCGCTTGGCGTGCGCGCCGTGTTTGCCGAGCGCCCGGACGGCGCGCTGACGTTGAGGCGAGGCTTCCACCTCGACGATCACGATCGGGTCGTCGTCATCGAGGACGTCGTGACGACCGGCGGATCCACGCGCGAGACGATGGAGGTCGCGCGAAAGGCGGGCGCCACGGTCATTGCCGCCGGCGCGGTGATCGACCGGAGCGGCGGGACGTCGGATCTCGGCGTGCCGTTGCACGCGCTGGCCACGCTCACGCTGGCGACGTATCCGCCGGAGTCGTGTCCGCTCTGTCAGTCAGGCGCGCCGATCACCAAACCAGGATCGAGGTAGCGACGAGCCGCTCCGCACCGCGCGCGTGACCGATGCGCACACTCAAGCTCACCCTCGCGTATGACGGGACGAACTACGTCGGCTGGCAGCGGCAGATCAACGGTCTGTCGATCCAGCAGGTCCTCGAGGAGGCGTTGGCGCCGCTCGTTGGCGATACGCCGCCCACGGCTGCCGGCGCCGGACGGACCGACGCAGGCGTGCACGCGCTCGGTCAGGTCGCGAGCGTGCACCTCGATATCGATCTCGCGCCGTCGACCGTCCAGCGCGCGCTCAACGTCCGGCTTCCGCAGGACATTCGCGTGCTCGGCGTGGTGGATGCGACGCCCGGATTTCACGCGCAGTTCCATGCCACGGGCAAGGCCTATCGCTACCGCATCGCGACGACCGCCGTGCTCTCGCCGTTCGATCGCTGGTTCGTCTGGCACGCACCCGGGCCGCGCAGCCTCGCGGCGATGCAGCGCGCCGCCGAGCACTTCGTCGGCCGCCACGATTTCGCGTCCTTCCAGCCCGCGGGGTCGCCGGTGCGTGACACCGTGCGGACCATTGAACGGCTGAGCGTGCACGACGCGGGCGGCGAGATCGTCATCGACGTGGAAGGCGACGGCTTCCTCCGGCACATGGTGCGCACGGTCGCCGGCACCCTGGCCGAGGTTGGCAGCGGCGCCCGCGATCCCGACTCGATCGCAGACGTGCTGGCCGCGCGCGACCGCCGCGCCGCGGGCCAGACGCTGCCCGCCGCGGGACTCACATTGCTGTCAGTGAGATACTGAATGAAGCAACGTAGAACTCAGAACTTAGAACTTAGAACTGAGGGCCTGGACGCATGACTCGGATCGGTTCCCACGTCCCGTGGTCAGGACGCGCGGTCCGTAGTTCTAAGTTCTGAGTTCTAAGTTCTAAGTTACAGTTTTTGTTAAGATCCCCTTTCGCCCCACGTATGGCCCAATCCGATGTGCTGGCGGTGGTGCAGGCCGGGTCGCCCGAAGAGGCCCTGGCGCGCCGCATCGACTTCGGCCGCCTGCCGCGACACGTCGCCATCATCATGGACGGCAACGGCCGATGGGCGGCGACGCGCCACCTGCCGCGCGTCGAGGGGCATCGCGCCGGCATCGACGCCGTGCGCGACACCGTGGAGACCTCGGCCCGGCTCGGCATCTCCGTGCTCACGCTCTACGCGTTCTCGGTCGAGAACTGGAAGCGGCCCGACACCGAAATCGCCGCGCTCATGGGGCTGCTGAAACACTATCTGCGCCTCGAGTTGAAGACGCTGCTCAAGAACAACATCCGGTTCCACGTGATCGGACAGCCTGAGCGGCTGAACGCCGACATCCGCGACGAGCTGGCGCTGGCCGAGAAGCGGACGAGCGGCAACACCGGCATGGTCTTCAACATCGCGCTCAGCTACGGCGGTCGTGCGGAGATCGTCGAGGCCGCGCGCCGCGCGCTCCGCGCCGGCATCGATCCGGACGCGCTCGACGAACAGCAATTCGCCTCGTTCCTCTACACAGCCGGACAGCCCGACCCCGATCTCCTGATCCGCACGAGCGGCGAGATGCGCATCAGCAACTTTCTGCTCTGGCAGATCGCCTACGCCGAGATCTGGGTCACCGAAGCGCTGTGGCCGGATTTCCGCGCGCGGGATCTCTTCGAGGCGATCGTCGACTACCAGAAGCGCGATCGTCGGTACGGAGCGATTGGATCCCCAAATCACCACATCCCGACATCCGTGTAGTGCCGTTCCAACTTAATGCACCAATGAGCGCCCTCGTTCACTCCAGCCAATCGGGCCGCTCCAGGAGAGCAGCCTCTTGGTGGAACAAGTTGGAACGGCATTAGTCATCTTGATGCTTCGCATCGCCAGCGCCGTCCCGCTCATCGCGATCGTGGCCGGGACGATTTGGTGGGCGCCATGGTGGGGGACCGTCGCTCTCGCCGTGATTGCGGCCGGGTTCTGCGGGCGCGAGCTGGGCGGATTGGCCGTCCAGGCGGGCGCGGCGGTGGCGCCGGTGTTCGTCGGACTCGCCTCGGCGGCCGCGACGCTCATGACCGGTCTGCACGGTCACGCCGAGCTCGGCGTGGCCGAGGATTCCCTCATCGGTCTGCTGCTCGCCACGATGATCGCGGCAGGGTTGGTGGCCCTGGCGTCGGGCCCGCCCGCGCCCGCGACATTCACGCGCGTCGGCATCATCTGTCTCGCGCCGCTCTATGTCGGGCTTCCGCTCGGGGCGATCGCCCGTTCTCTCGCGCTGTTCGGTCCAGCCGCGGTCACGTGGTTCATCGCCATCATCACCCTCAGCGACACCGCGCAGTACTACACCGGCCGGCTCGTGGGCATCCGCCAGCTCGCGCCGCTCGTGAGTCCCGCCAAGACGGTTGAAGGGGCCGCCGGCGGTTTCGCGGCCGCCGCGGTCGTCGGCGCCGCGCTCGCGGCGTGGGGCATGATCGCGCTCGAGCCGATCGTCGCCGCGATGCTCGCGGTCCTGCTCGCGGGGTTCGGGATGTGCGGCGATCTCTTCGAGTCGATGCTGAAGCGAAGCGCCGGCGTCAAGGACAGCGCGACCCTGATTCCGGGACATGGCGGTGTCCTCGACCGCCTCGACAGCTACCTCTTCGCCGGACCGGTGTTCTATCTCTTCATGAGGTTCGTCGCGTGAAGACGGTCGCCATCCTCGGCTCCACGGGATCGATCGGCCGGAGCGCGCTGTCGGTCGTCGACGCGCACCCGGATCGGCTGCGGGTCGTGGCGCTCGCGGGCGGCGAAAACGCCGCGAGGCTCGCCGAGCAAGTCAGGAAATATCGGCCGGCCATCGTCTGCGTGGCGAGCCAGGGGGCGCTCGACGAGTTGAGGGGGCGCGTCGGACCGGGAAGCGCGACGCGCCTGGTGGCCGGCGCGGACGGGCTGCTCGCGGTCGCCACGCACGTCGAGGCGTCGCTCGTGCTGTGCGCCTCGTCCGGAACCGCCGGCCTCGAGGCCGTGCTCGCCGCCATCGACGCCGGCAAGACCATCGCCCTGGCCAACAAAGAAGTGCTCGTCATGGCCGGCGCGCTGATGGTCGAGGCCGCCCGGCGCCGGAGGGTCCAGCTCCTGCCCGTGGACAGCGAGCACAACGCCATCCATCAATGTCTGCACGGCCGGTCGGCCGACGAAGTCCGCCGGCTCATTCTGACGGCCTCCGGCGGGCCGTTCCGGGCGCTCGATCGCGCTGCGCTCGAACGGGTTACCCCCGAGGACGCGCTGCAGCACCCAACCTGGAAAATGGGCCGGAAAATCACCATCGACTCGGCGACGCTCATGAACAAGGGCCTCGAGGTCATCGAGGCCCACTGGTTGTTCGGTGTGTCGGGTGGCCGCATCGAGGTCGTGATCCACCCGCAGTCGATCGTGCACTCGCTCGTCGAGCTGCGGGACGGCTCGATCATCGCGCAGCTCGGCGTCACCGACATGCGGCTGCCGATTCAGTACGCGTTCGCGTATCCGGATCGCTGGGACGGCATGCTCGCGCCGCTCGACGTGGCCGCGCTGCGGACGCTCGAGTTCGAGCCGCCCGACGAGGGCCGCTTTCCGTGTCTGCGCCTCGCCTACGCGGCGCTCGAGCGTGGCGGCGCGTGGCCGGTCGTGCTCAACGCCGCAAACGAAGTCGCCGTCGACGCGTTTCTCGCGGGCCGCATCGGCTTCGCGGCGATCCCGCAGACCATCGAGAAGGCGCTCGCCGCGGCCGATAACGCGACCAGCGTGCCGCGATCGCTCGCCGACGTTCGAGCCGCCGACGAGTGGGCCCGCGCCTTTTCCATCGAAACTCTGAGTACGTTACGATCGTCCTAGCAAGTGTCGTCCTAACCCGAGATCCCATGATCACAGTTCTGGCATTCCTTTTCGTTCTCGGCGTTCTTATCTTCGTCCACGAACTCGGCCACTTTCTCGTCGCGCGCTTCTATGGCGTGCGGGTCCTGACGTTTTCTCTCGGCTTTGGACCGAAGCTCCTCAAATTCCGTCGCGGCGCCACGGAGTACTGCCTCAGCGCCATTCCGCTCGGCGGCTACGTGAAGTTGGCCGGCGAGACCGTGCAAGATCA
The DNA here is from genome assembly GCA_035633215.1 of Vicinamibacterales bacterium. GTDB lineage: Bacteria > Acidobacteriota > Vicinamibacteria > Vicinamibacterales > SCN-69-37 > DASQFI01. The sequence continues at coordinate 75,687 of DASQFI010000054.1, forward strand.
GCGTACCGGCGAGCCCGACGAGTTCCTGTCGAAGAGCAAGTGGGTGCGCGTCCAGGTCTACCTCGCCGGTCCGGTCATGAATCTTGGACTCGCGGTCGTCGTCGTCGCGATCGTGCTGTCGCTCGGCGCCGACGTGCCGCTGTATCAGTCGTCGCCGCCGATCATCGGCACGGTTGCCGCAGGCAGCGCCGGTGAAGCCGCCGGCCTCAAGCCCGGCGATCGCGTCGTCAGCGTGGATGGTAAGCGGGTCGAGACCTGGGACGCGCTCGCCATGGAATACCTGCCCAAGGCCAATCGGGAGCTCGAGCTCGCCGTGCTCCGCGGAGGCCAGACGCTCAAGATCCACATTACGCCCCGCGCGACGGGAAAGTATGAGATTGGCGAGATCGGCATCGGCCCGATCCTTCGGCCCCAGTTCACGCAGGTCAACCCGGGCGGTCCGGCCGATCGCGCCGGCATCCGCCGAGGAGACGTCATCGTCGCGGTCGAAGGCAAGCGCGGAGTGCCGCGCGACGCGATCGTCGAACGGTGGCGCAGGAGTTCGGGACAGCCTGTGCGACTGACCCTCGAGCGAGATGGGGAAGAGCGCGAGGTGACCGTCGTGCCGGAATCCGAAGGCGGCGTCGGGATGGTCCGCGTGCTCGTATTCCCCTACGAGGTGAAGCGCGTCGACCCCGGTCCGCTCGGGGCGCTGAAGCTCAGCGCCCAGCAGAACTGGGACAACACCGTGCTCATTGTCAAGACGCTGGTCGGCCTGGTGACCCGGGAAACGCCGGTCCGTCAGTTGATGGGGCCGATTGCCATCGCCGAGCTTTCGGGCAGCGCCGCAGAGCTGGGCATCGTCGAGCTGCTCAATCTGATGGCGATGATCAGCCTCAACCTCGGTCTGCTGAACCTGATGCCGGTACCCGTCCTCGACGGCGGGCAGATCGCGATTCTTGCCTGGGAAGGCCTCGTTCGCCGCGACCTCAGCATTCGCGCCAAGGAGCGCATCCTCCTCGCCGGCGCGGCACTCATTGTCTTGCTGATGGTCACCGTCATCTACAACGACATTTCAAGGTTGATGAGATAGGTTCAGGCTCCTCCGGGGTGCGGGGTTCCGGAACCCCGGAACCGAGGGCGTTCTTATCTCTTTCTTGTGATCGGGTATGTCTTCGCGTCCTTCAACAGGTCGTCGAGGAAGTTCCAGTTCACGAGCCCATCATCTGACGTCGGCGCGATCAGATAGAACGCCAGCCGGGCGAGCGGCTGATTCATCGGCACGGCCCACGATCCGGCCGGCACCGTCACGTCGGCGGCTGGCTCCCATTTGCCTTCGAGCGTCCGGAGCGCATGCTGCTGCGTGTCGATACTGCCGGTCGGCGGCCGTGCGGTGTTGCTCGTGATGACGAACTGCTCGACGCCGCGAACCGGCGCCGTGACCTGCCGCATCTGGATGCCGTGTTTTCGCAGAAGCTCGGTCGAGCCGCTAGCCGCGGCGGGGATGTAGTACTCAGCCGGCACTTCTTCAGTGACCGTGGGCTCGAACCAGAGCCGGTCGACCATCTGCTCGGGATTCACGACGTTCTTGCGACGATTCATGGTCGCGCCGCTCACAGGGTTCTTTTCGTCCTCGACTTCGCCCATCAGGATCTCGATCAGGCCGCCCGTCTTCTTCTGCGCCCTGGTCGCGAGCGATTTGCCGACGAGCGCTTCCTTGTCGGCGGCGGCCGTCGCCTGTTTCAGCCGGTCGATGTTCTGATTGGCGAAATTCAGCGCTTCTTCGATGAAGTAGTTGGTGGCTTTGATCCGATCCTCGAACGTCGCGTACGAGTACGCCTCACTCAGAAGCGCGAACCGATTTCGAAGGCCGACGTAGTTGTTGTGGAAGCGGGGTATATGTTCGAACGTGCCCCAGGCGCGCGGACCGGCCGGCGGTGCTGGCTGTGCGGGCGGCGGCGGAGGGGGCTGTTGCGCCGCACCCCCGCGGCCGGCCGGGTCGGCAGCCGCGCCGCGCCCGCCTCGACCCCGTCCACCGCCCCCTTCGACGTTGCCGTAATAGAACATGTTCCAGCCGTACTTCGCCTTCACCGTCTTCGTCACGAACGGGAACCACTCGTCTTTCATGGTCCTCATGATGTGGTCGCTCGTGTTCGGATTGAGCGGCGGCGAGTAGGTGAGGTAGTACGCGTGGTTGGACCCATTCGACGTGTGCAGATCGAAGCCGACGTGCGGGTCGTAATCCACCCAGAGCTTGGCTGACGCCTGGCCTTCCGGCGCGTCGAGCTTCATGTAGTCGCGATTGAGGTTGATGTTCTGCGCCTGCGCACGCGTCCCCATCCCGTTGATCGGCCCGTTCTGGCGCCCGCGGTTCTGACCGAACTTCTCGTTGCCGTCGATGTTGTAGATGGGGGTGACGATGAACACCATCGTTCGGAGCCAGTCGGCGTGCTGGCCCAGCGCGAACTCGCGGAGCAGGATCTGGGCCGACTCCTTGCCCTCGACCTCGCCGGCGTGGATGTTGCCCTGGATGTGCACACGGAGCCGGTTCGTGGCGCGCACCGATGCCGCGCTCGCGTCCTTCAGACCCGTCCCGACCACGGCCATCGGCATCTCGCGGCCCTCGAAGGTCTTCCCGTACGTGGTGTAGAAGATGTTGGGGGAGGCCGCGTCGACCGCCTTCATGAACCTGACCACGTCCTCGTAGGTGGACGTGGATTTGAACTCCGAGGCCTCCGCCGTCGTCTTGAGATCCTTGATTGACGCGCCCTGGTGGCCTCGTCCAATGGATGAAAATCCGGCGAAGATGGCGACAAAAACCGTCAGAACACTTCTGCGAAACATACCGGCTCCTCGGCCCGGAATCGTATCAGGCTTTCCGGGCAGAACCCCTTTACCCGTCATATAATCCGGCACCATCGTGTCCTTCCGGCAGGTGCAGTACAAGGTAGCGACGGAGTCATCGGAATTCGAGCAGATCTTCCAGCTCGCCTATGACACCTTCGTAGAGGAAATCCCACAGCACCAGCCCAACCCGGACCGCCGGCACGTTGACCGGTTCCACGACGAGAACACGTACCTCATCGCGATGGACGGGGACGAGGTCGTGGGGATGCTCACGATTCGGGGTGAGCGGCCATTTTCGCTCGACGAGAAGCTGGGGAATGTCGATCCGTATCTGCCCGCGGGCCGAAGCGTTTGCGAGCTGCGCCTTCTGGCCGTTCGGCGCGACTACCGGCGGGGGACCGTCTTCCGGGGACTGATCGACTTGCTCGTCACGCATGGGCGGGCGCGCGGGTTCGACCTCGCAATCATTTCCGGCACTTTGCGACAGGAGAAGCTGTACGGCCATCTCGGCTTCGTGCCGTTTGCCCGGAGAATTGGGACCGCCGAAGCGCCCTTCCAGCCGATGTATCTGACGTTCGAGGCGTTCCAGGCCAAGGCGCCGACGATTGCCGCCGCGGCCGGCGAGCCGATCAGCTTCCTGCCGGGGCCCGTCCCGCTCGCGCGCGACGTCCGCGCGGCCTTCGAGCGGCTGCCGGTCTCGCACCGGAACGGCCAGTTCAAGGAAGAGTTCGCGCGCACCAAGTCCGGTCTCTGCCGCCTGGCGAACGCGCCGGACGTCCAGATCCTGCTTGGCACGGGCACCCTTGCCAACGACGTCGTGGCCGCCCAGCTCACCCTGCTCGGCGGCCCGGGCGTCGTGCTGAGCAACGGCGAATTCGGCGAACGGCTGATCGATCACGCCCGGCGTATGCGCCTCGAGCACGAGGCGGTCGAGTTCGAGTGGGGCCGCCTCTTCGACGCTCGCGAGATCGAGCGCGCCGTCGAGCGGGTCCAGGCCAAATGGCTGTGGGCCGTCGCGAGCGAGACCTCGACCGGCATGTTGAACGATCTCCACATGCTGAAGTCGATCGCCCTCCGGCACGGCCTCGCGTTGTGCCTCGATTGCGTCAGCGCCATCGGCGCGGTCCCCATCGATCTGAGCGGCGTGTACCTCGCGTCCGGCGCAAGCGGCAAGGCGCTGGCCGCGCTGCCGGGCCTGTCGTTCGTCTACCACGCCTACGACGTCGTCCCGGAACCCACGCGGCTGCCTCGCTACCTCGATCTCGGCTACTACGCCGACAAGGAAGGGATCCCGTTCACGCATTCGTCGAATCTCGTGGCCGCGCTCGCCGCGGCGCTCGGCCGGTTCAACACCAACGAGCCGTTCGAGCAGGTGGCCGCGCTGTCACGCTGGCTACGTCCGAGGCTGCGCGAGCTGGGCCTGCCGATTCTGGTCGACGATGAGCACGCGACGCCCGCGGTGGTGACCATTCCGCTGCCGCCGTCCCGCAGTGCGATCGCCCTCGGCGATCGGCTCCAGCGTCACGGCCTGCTCGTGGCGTACCAGAGCGAGTACCTCGAGCGCCGCAACTGGTTCCAGATCGGGCTGATGGGCCATTGCTCGCAAGCTCACCTCGAGCGGCTGGTCGGAGCGCTCGCGCGAATCTTGACGTCCGGCCGAGCGATGTCTCAAGCTCTGCAACTGAGAACTTGAGTCGAGAATGCGTCTCGAGACCGAGACCTTGGGTGAAACGCAAGACATGAGCTTCATGTCTCGTTTTTGAATGACACCTGCACGCCTGGAGCATCGTATGACGCGTCACCGATTTTTTGTCGCCTCCGCCCTGTGGGCGGCGCTGACTCTCGTCACCCCGCTCTCCGCCGACAAGCCGTTGTTCACCGACGCGTACTCGCCGGCCGAGTTTGCCGCCCACCGCGCCGCGGTCATGGCCAGGATCGGGGATGGCGTGGCCATCGTGACCGGCGCGAACGAAAGGCCCGACTACGAGAAGTTCAAGCAGAACAAGCAGTTTTTCTACCTCTGCGGCGTCGAGGTGCCGCGGGCGATTCTGCTCGTCGACGGGCGCGCCAAGGCATCCACGCTTTTCCTCCCGCCGCACTCGAACCTCGAAGGCTCCGAGGGGCCGCTCCTTGGGCCCGACGAGGAAGCGCGCAAGCTGACGGGCGTCGAGAAGGTCGCCGAACGCTCCACGTTCGACGCGACGGTGAAAGCGCTCGCCGCCGAGGGGCGGACGATCTACGTGCCGTTCAGGCAGGAGTCGATCGGGGCGGTGGCGACCGATCGCGTGCGGTCATTCGAGCGCGCGTCGCAGCAGGATCCGTGGGATGGCCGCTCGTCGAAGGAGATGGTGTTCAAGGAAAAGGTCCAGGCCATTGCGACCCGGTCGGAGGTCATGGACCTCGATCCGATCCTGGATCGGCTGCGCCTCGTGAAGAGCCCCGCGGAGATCGCACTGATTCGCGAAGCGACGCGGCAGGCGAGCCTGGGCATTCTCGAAGGGATGAAGTCGGCCAAGGTCGGCATGTACGAATACGAGATCGAAGCGGTCGCCGACTACATCTTCAAGCGGCACAACGGCATGGGGATCGGCTACTTCGCGCTCGTTGCGACCGGGACGAACGCCGCGTGGCCGCACTATCACGTCGCGCAGTCGAAGCTGGCTGACGGCGATCTGGTGCTCTTCGACTACGCGCCGGAGTACAAGTACTACACCTCGGACGTCACGCGGATGTTCCCGGCCAACGGCAAATTCACCCCGCGACAGCGTGAGATGTACGGCGTCTACGTGAAGCTCTACCAGGCGCTGATGTCGTCGATCGGACCCGGGCAGGCCGCCGATCGCCTGAAGGTCGCGCACCAGAAGATGACGAAGATTCTCGAGACGTTCACGTTCACCGATCCGAAGGTCAAGGAAGCGGCCACCAGCTTCGTGGCCCGCTACGCGACCGCGCGCAACAGCTACGGCCACTGGGTCGGCCTCGAGGTCCACGACGTCAGTGGCGGGCCGTTCGACGGCGTTTACAAGCCGGGCATGGTCTTTTCGATCGAGCCGGCCCTCACGATTCGCGACGAGCGCGTCTACATCCGGCTCGAGGACGTGATCATCATCACCGAGACCGGCTACGAGAATCTGTCGGCCGGGCTGCCGATGGAAATCGACGAGATCGAGAAGATGATGGCCGAGCCCGGCATCGCCGACCTGTGGAAGGGCCCGCCCGCCGGCCTCGCGCCGGTTCGGCGGTGAGCCCGCGGCCTGCAGGAACGTGAGAACGGTCCTCGGGCCGGTTCTCACTCTCTCGCAGAGCAAAACATTGGGAAGCTCGGACTCGGCGGAATTGAGCAATGGGCTCACGGCAGGAACGTGAGAACGGCCCTCGGGCTCGCGGCGCTCGCCGCCGTCTTCGTCGTCAAACTCTCGGTGCTCCTGACGCTCGGCCATCACCCGCTGCTCGTGCCGGCGGGGGAGCTCGACGGCGCCTACTACTTTCACTTTGCCAGACAGGCCGCCGCCGGCGACTGGTGGCTCGCCGACGCCGCCAGTTTTTTCGGCCGCCCGGCGCCCGCCTTCTTCATCTCGCCGCTCTACATCTACGTCCTCGCGCTGTTCTTGAAGCTGGGCGGCGGATCGCTCGAGGCGGCCCGGTTCGGCCAGATCGTGCTCGGCACGGCCGCGGTCGGTTTGCTGGCATTGACGGCGCACCGATGGTACGGGACGCGCGCGGCCTGGATCGCCGGCGGGCTCGCCGCGTTCTGCGGCCTGTTCACGTTCTACGAAGTGCTGATTCTCCAAGCCGCGCTCGAACCGTTTCTCACGGCGCTGGATCTGTACGTCCTGACGTGGGCGCTGACGGGTGTAGGCCGGCCCTTCAGGGCCGGCGACACGCCGGGGCGAAAGCCCCGGCCTACACGTACCGCTGTTCCTTTTCTCCTCGCCGGCGCGGCGCTTGGCCTGCACGCCCTGAACCGGCCGAACATGCTGATCGTGTTCGCCGGGCTGGCCGTGCTGTTCGTCGCGCGGATTGGGCTCCAAATCCGCGGCCGAGGCGGATTGGGAACCCAATCCGCCCTCGGCGCGGTCGCCTTGATGCTGGGCGGCGTGCTCGCGATTTCTCCGGCGACATACCGTAATTGGCGCGTGGCCCATGAGTTCGTGCCGATCTCGTCCCATGGCGGCTGGAATTTTCTTGCCGGCAACGGGCCGCAGGCCGACGGCACGTACACGACCCCGATGAACCTGACCCCGAGCGTCGCGGGCCAGTGGGTTGGCGCGGCGGATGTCGTACGCCAGGCCGTCGGACACGAGCCGTCAGCGCGCGAAGTATCGGGCTTTTTCTTCGGCAAGGCCTTTGAGTGGATTCGAAGCCATCCGCGCGAGGAGCTTCGGCTGATCGCCCGCAAGCTACGGTACGCCCTGAGCGCGACGTTCCTCACACTCAACCACAGTTTTCCGTTTTTCGCGCGCGATCTCCCGGGCCCGCTGACGGCCCTCGCCGTCGGACCGGCGCTGATCATCCCGCTGGGGCTGGTGGGACTTGTCGTCGCGCGCCCGCGTGAACGATCCGGATATTGGATTTGGGCCGCTTACATTCCGCTCGCGATCGTGTCGGTTGTGGCCTTCTACGTCGCCGCCCGGTACCGCTTGCCGTATCAAGTCGCGCTCACCGTTGCGGCTGGTGGCGGGGCCGCGTGGATGATCGATCGGCTCCGCGACCGCGCCTGGCAACCGCTCGGTCTGGCGGTCGCTGCCACCGCGGCGCTCGCGGCGTTCGTCGCCTGGCCGACCGGACTCGACGACGGACGAGCGGAGGAGCAGGTGAGGATGGGCCTGTCGGAGATCCGGGCGGGGCGTACGACGGAAGGGGAGGCGTGGATTCAGCGCGCCACCACCCGTCACGGTCATCAGGGCGTCGTCCACGTTCGGGTCGGGCAGCTTTATGAAAGCCGGGATCAGCTGGCGGCCGCGCTGGAGCACTACAAGCAGGCGGCCGCGCTCGACCCAAAAGAGACCTCGGTGCAGTTCGTGACCGGCCGTGCGCTCTTTGCCGCCGGCAAGGACCAGGACGCACTGGCACCGCTTGAAGCCGCGCGAGCGGGTCGCGAGCGTGATGCGGCGACGCAGTTGCTCGTTCTTGCGTTTACGCGACTGGGCCGACATCAAGATGCCAATCGCGTCGTGCGCGATCTCGATCCGAATCGATGGACTGCGGAGATCGCGCGCGAGTTTGCCGGCGCGGTCGGCCAGCTCGGACGAGTCGATCTCAGCATTCCAGCCTGGCGGCGGGCTGCCGAGGTGAGCGGCAGGCCGCACGACTACGACCGGCTCGGGCTGGCGTGGGCGGTGATCGGCCGGTACCCCGACGCGGTGGCCGCGTTCTCGGAGGCGGTGCGTCGCGATCCGAAATCAGCGCCGATCAGGCTGAACTACGCGGTCGCGCTCGCCTCGGCCGGGCGGCCGGATCTCGGACGACGCCAGGCTGAGGAAGCGCTGAAGCTGGATCCAAGTTACGTGCGGGCAAAGCAGTTTCTGGCGAGCCTCGGGCGATAGCGACGACCTCGGGTTTCGTTTGACGGTTTTTGTAAAACGAAACCCGAGGTTTTTCTGTCTAGAAGTCAGCGCGGAACGACAGGATGAACCGCCGGGGAGGCGCCCACTCGGAGCCTTGTCCAAAGCGGGCGTTCGGCTGATTCGTCGTCTGCGCCGCGCTGAACAGATCGGTCGCACAGGCGTAATCGGTTCCACACACCGCGAACGCGGCCCCTGCGGGACGGATCCGGGGATCCAGATACTGGCGCTGATCGACATTCAGCGACGTGAGATTTCCGAACAGGTTCAACACGCGCCCCTCGATCGAGATTCTGGTGCGGCCGCTGACTGGCACCCGGTACGCCGCCAGCAGATCGAGGTTCGTCCACGCCTCGTTTCTCCGGGATCCCGCCTGTTCCAGGTACCGCCGCAGCCCGTTGTCCCAGTCGATGCCGCGGGCGGCCCATGTCGCGCCGCTCTGCGCGCGGAGATACCCGCCGAGTGTCAGGTTCGGAAGCCTCGGCGGAGCGTACGACCCGAACACTTTGAAGACGTGCGGGCGATCCTGGCTGAGCGGTCCGTTCCGGTAGCGGTCCTGCACGAACTCGCCCGGGCCGTCCTGAATCGCCGACGAGGTGTTGAATACGGCCCCTGAGGCGTAGTCGAGGTCGAAGTTCCCTTCGAGGCGGCTCCACGAATAGCTGGTCGACAGCGCCCAGTTGTTCGCGAGGCGGCGCGAAAGTTCAATTGTGAGCGAGCGGTACTTGCGTTCCGCGCCCGTCAGCTGCGCTGCGTGAAACGGTCCCGTCGCCGGAAGCGACGTCGGAATATCCTCGATGAAATCGAACGTCTCACGATTGATGAAGAAAATGTCCAGGCCCCACGTTCTCATCAGCGGCGTGCCGTAGCCCACGAGCCACTCATCCGTGTACGTCGGCTTGAGACCGGCGTCGATCGTCTTGTTGGTCGTGCTCGCGCGGGGAATGTCCGAGATCAGCACACCGGTCGCCCGATTGAACAGCGCGTCGTTGGTGAACAGCCGGGAGGGCGCGAGCGAGCGCGCGCTGCTCTTCTGGTCCATCGCGTAATAACGGCCCCAGTTGGCGTACGCCTTGTCCCCCTGCCCTTTCCGCAGCTGATAGTTCAGGCCGAGGCGCGGCTGGATTTCGTCGCCGAAGCCGAACGTCAGGAACGTGTTCTTCTGCGCCAGGACCTGCGAGAATTCGTCCCGGTTCAGCAGCAGTCCCGCGTTCACGACGAGCCGCGAGCCGATCGAGATGTTGTCTTGAACGAAGAGGCTGTAGGTACGACCCGGCGACTCCTGTGCAGGTTGCTCCGGATAGTAGTTTGCTTGGATCTGCGAGCCGCCGGTGCCGACGATCGAAATGAGGCCCCATCCATTCGACTTGCGGTCGAGCGTCTCGGACCCCTCCTCGAAACCGAATCCCGCCTTCAGCTCGTGAGCCGTGGTCCCCAGGTCGAAGAACTGATTGAACGAGGCGCGGAACTCGTCGCGCTTGTAGTCCACCTGCTCCGATCGGAAGTTCCAGACGCCGCGCGTCACCGGAGATGGCCCCGTCGTGTCGCTGAACTGGCCCATGCTCGCGAGATCGTTGGGGTTCCACGTGGGCTGGAAGCCGAGATCCGTGAGCGGCAGGTTCGTGGCGTTCTCCTCCATGTGGATGTAGCGCGCCTCGAGGATGGTGCGGTTCAAGAGGAACCAGTTCCAGGTGATCGTCGCGACCTTCGTATCCGACTCGGTGTTCATTGCCACCGAGGCCGCCTGGGTGTTGCCGATCCCGCAGAACTCGCAGTCGCTCGGCCGATACCGGAAACCCCCGTTGATGAGCATCGTCGGCGTCGGCTGCCCCGTAACCTTCCCGAAGAGTTCATCCGTCCGGACGGTCCGATCGGGGACAGCCCCCAACTGGTTGGTTCGACCGGTGGTCTTGACACGGCTCCACAACGCCGACCCGTAAAAGAAGAGGCGATCCTTGAGGAGCGGACCGCCGAGACTGCCGGACCCGAAGGTCCGGTCGATCGTGTTGTCGATCTTGACGACCTCCCCGGCGGTGTTCAGGGTGTTCTCGGCGGCGCCGAACGAACGTGGCCGCAGCTCGAGGTTGGCAATGCCGTGAAATACGTTGGTGCCGGATCGGCTGACGGCGTTGGTCACGAAGCCCGACGCGCGTCCGAACTCGGCCGTGATGGCGCCCCGCTTGATGTTGAATTCGGCGATGTCGAGGCCGTTGACCTCTGTGGACAAGTAGCCAAACCCGGGGTTGGTGATGTCGACTCCGTCTATCAGGTATTTGTTGTCCTGCCGGCTGCCGCCTCCCGAAGGGGCAAAGCTGTTGTTGTCGGCCACGCCGGGGATCAGCTGGAAGAGACCCGAATAATTCTTTTGCAGCGGCAGCGCCTCGATCTCCGCAGCTTTGTAGTTGAAGTTGACCTCGGTCGACTTCACATTGACGACCGGCGTGGCCGCGGTGACCGTCAGCGCCTCCGAGGTCGTCACGCCGATCGTGAGATCGAGCTGCGTGTCGCGGTCGATGTCGACGACGACGGCGCGCACAGCTTTGCCGAAACCGGTTTGTTCGACCTGCACGGTGTACTGCCCAGGCAGCAGCACTGGGAAGCGATAGATTCCGTTGGCGTCCGATTTAACAGTGCGGCCGGCCGGAAGCTGGTCGCCCGAGATACGCACCGTGGCGCCCGGAATAACTGAGCCGGTCTGGTCGAGAATGACGCCGGACACCGATCCCGTCTGCTGTGCGAGCGCGGCGGCTGGAACAAGCAGGTAGGCGCCGAAAATCAGAAAGACGAACTTCTGACGCATGAGTCCTCCATCCTTCACTGTGGAGAGCAACGCCAACCGGGCCACGGGCGTCGTCTCGCTTGGCCGCGATGCTATGGCCGGGAACCGGGCAAGTCAAATAGCGCGCGCCGCCCGCACCGCCGCGCCCAGCAGCCCGGCCGCGGGATTGAGGATCACCTTGACCGGCAGCGTGCGGAGCAGATCGACCATGGGCTCCTTGTCCTGGAACGCGCTCATGAACGCGCCGCTTTCGAGCGCGGGCAGAATCTTCGGCGCGATGCCGCCGCCGAGGTATACACCAGCCGTCGCGACCGATCGCAGGGCGAGATTGCCCGCCTCCGACCCATAGGCGTCGACGAACATGTCGAGCGCCTCGACGCAGCGGCGGCACCGCCGCTCCATGGCGCTCTCGCTGATGGCCGCCGGCAAGTCGGACGGATCGACGTCGGGACCCAGCGCCCGGCACGCGTTGCGCAGATCCTGCGTGCCGTGCGTGAAACGGAACAGGTTCACGATCCCCGGTCCCGAAATCACGCGCTCGTTGTCCACGCGGCCGTGAATGCGGGAGAGCTCCTCGACGAGCGCCAGCTCGCGCGGCGTCCGCGCGGCGAAATCGGCGTGTCCACCCTCGCTCGCCGACGGCAAAAAGTGTCCGTTGACGTTGTGGAGCAGCGCCTCGCCGAGCCCGGTGCCCGCGGCGATGAGCGCCGCGTTGCCGGCCGGCACCGCGACGCCTTCCTGAAGCACGCACAGCTCATCCGGCTCGAGCACCGGCACCGCATAGGCCATCGCCTCGAGGTCATTGAGCAGCTGCACCGGCCGCTCGCCGACCCGCTCGGCAATCGGCGAGAGGTCGGCAAGCCAAGGCACGTTGGTCAGCCGCGCGACCAGGCCGGTCACCGGCCCGGCGACGCCAATGCACACCCCGGCGAGGTCGGGTGCGTTCGTCTCTTCGAGAAAGGTCTGGATGATGTTGTCGAGACTGTCGAAATCCAGGGTGGCGAACTCGCGGACGACGACCGGCCTGGGACGATCGCCGTCCTGGCGAAAAAGGCCCATGAGGGTCTTGGTGCCACCGACGTCGCCGGCGAGGAGCACGCGTCGATTCTATCGTCCCTGCCTCTGAGCCTCTGAGCCTCTGAGCCTTTGAGCCTCGAGACACACGCTCTTGACAACGCCGTACTCCCGCTTCATCTTGACGAACGACGGCACGTGTCCACCCCTTCCACTGATCGACCGTTTGCCGGACAGCATGTCTCGCTGGTTGGCAGGTTGAGTCTTCTCTCGAAGCGCGATACCCGCGCCATCGTCGAGCGGTTGGGGGGCGTCTTTGCGTCCGATCTCACTCCGAGAACGACGATTGTCGTGACCGGCGACGAAGCGCCGGAGGTGCCGTCGCACGTGCACCGGGTCCTGAACGAAGACGAGCTGTGCCACGAGGCGGGGCTGCCGGATCTCGAGACCCTGCGCACGCGGTACTACTCGGCGCGCGATCTGAGGGGAATGTATCCGGTCCTGCGCGACGATCACCTTCGCTATCTCGAGAAGTGGGGCCTGCTCCGGCCGACGGCGGGCCGCTACTCGTTCCAGGATCTTCACCTGGTGAAGTACGCGGCCGGGGAGCTGGACCGGGGTGCCTCGCTCAGCACGGTGCTGCGTCTGCTCGCGTCAGAGCAGCGCGGCCAGCTCGCGTTCGATTTCCAGCCGTCGCGGTCGGAGCGTCCGCCGGCGCGCGTCGTGTCGCTGCCCGCGGCGCCGCCCGCAGAAATGACGCTCTTTCCCGAATCGCGATCACAGCAGATCGCCGCGGCCAATCAAGCGCTGGCCGCCAAGTACTTTCTCGAGGGCGCCGAGCTCGACGATGGGGAAGAGCGCGACCTCGATGCGGCGGCCGGCGCCTACCGGCGCGCCGTGCTGTTCGATCCGCAGCTCGTGCCCGCCATCGTGAACCTCGCAAATATCCACTACGAGCGCGACGAGCTGGTGGAAGCCGAGGCGCTCTACGAGAAGGCCATTCGCGTGGACGTGGACTGCTTCGAGGCGTACTTCAACCTCGGCAACATTCATCACGATCTGGCGCGCTACGCCGAGGCCGTCAGCGCCTACCGCGACGCGCTGACGATCAACCCGGCGTATCCGGAGGCGCATTTCTATCTGGCGGTGACGCTCGAGAAGCTGGGACGCTCGGTCGAGGCCAAGCGCCACTGGCGGGAATACCGCGAGCTTGCGCCGAATGGCGAGTTCGCGGACCTCGCGAAGGAATTTTCAGACTAGATCGGTCCGCGCCGTGACCCTGGCGCGGACCCAGTCTTCGGCCTTCTGACGGTTTCGGAACACGGCGACAGGCCACCCTGTCGCGAACGCGAGCGCTTCCCACATGCGGGCCATGCCGAACGGGAGATCCTCGGATGCGACGATCGCGACGACGGCGTTCCGGTTGATCCGGGCCAGCTAGTGGTCCAGGAGGACCGTCTGTCGAATCTCCTCCGGGCTCGGAAAGGTCGTGACGTCGCTCAGCGTCACGATCGCCCAGCTGATGCGCCGCACCTTGTCGGGATCCGCGAGGAGATCGCGCTTGACCGCGACGATCTCCTGGGCCGTGAGCACACCCGCGCCGACGTAGAAGACGCCGCGTCCGTCATCCACGTACTCGGCCGTGAAGCTCATGGAGCTTCGGCGCGATCGTCACGCCTTGTCGAACACCAGCACGCTGTTGACCGCCTGACCTGCCGCGTTCGTGCCCTTCTGGGTGACGGTCAGCGTCTTGCCGTCGGCGGACACCGTGCGAACGTTCGTCAAGGTGACCTTGCCCTTCAGCTTGTAGGTGGTCTCGACCGAGTTCGCGTTGATGCGCTTCAGCGAGATCATGTCGCCTTCCGGGTTCCCGGTCATCGGGTAGTCCTTGCCGTCGTGGTTGGCGGTGTACTCCCAGTGAATCTTGTCGCCGGTTCCCGCGACGCCGTCTAAGACGGCCTTGACGCCGTCGGTACCCGAGGCGGTGAATACGACCGTCGAGCTCTTTCCGCCCGGGGCGGGGTCGAATTTCGACTTCGCGACGTTCATGGTCCACTTGCCGATGATGGGATCCTTCGACTGCGCCGACGTCGTGCCGGCAAACAGGAGCGCGGCGAGCGCGGCGGCAGTGGTGGCTGAGACTCTGTAAAGTCTTTTCATGGCTACTCCTCGGATTGGGGTCGGAAAGCCATCCTATGTCTGCCAGGAGTTCCTGTCAAAAACGATGAGTCCGGCGATCGAATTCAGCGCCGTTCGAAACCCTGGACCTGCCAGATGTCGGATTGCATGGCGTAGGCGGAGTAGAAGACCGTGCGGCCGTCGGGCGAGATCGCCGGCACCAGACTGATTCGCTGACCCGTCAGCGCCCGCTGGACGACGGGCGCGCCACCCGATCGGCTGATGGTCACGACATCGGTGGTCGGCGCATGGACGTAGACATAGATCGTCTTTCCATCCGACGACCAGCCCAGCGGCCACGCAAACGCGCGCAGGAGGAGCGACGGCGCGCTCCCGTCCGACGGGATCAGCCACACGCCGCTGCCATCCTTCCGATTCCAGAAGGCCGCGAGCGCCGAGCCGTCCGGTGACGATCGCGGCCCGAAGAGCCATCCCACCTGGTCGTCTTTGATGAGCGGCCGCTCGACCGACTTGTTGGGATCGAACACGGAGTAGTTCCGATTTCCGGTGCGCTGATACAGAATCTCTCGCCGCGGCGCCCACATCACTGGGACCTCGCTGGTCGTCGTCGTGCACCGCGTCCCGCCGAATTCCTTCGCTTGTCCTGTGCCAATGTCGACGGTCCAGATCGAATTGACGCTCGACGAGGTGGCGCAGACGCCGAGGCTCTTGCCGTCGGGCGACCAGGCCGGCGCGCCGATTGCCGACATCTGGAGGGTCAGTGGCTGCGGTGGTCCGCCCGTCGCCGGCATGACGTAGACGTTCGACGCGGCCCCCTCTCCGCGGATGAACGCGATCCGCGTCCCGTCCGGTGAGACGGCCGGAAACTGATCGCGTGAAGTGCCGGTGGTGAGCTGCCGGAGGGGCGAGCGGCGGCCGGCCGCATCGACGGAGGCGGCCCACAGGTTCGAGTAGTGCGCTTCGCGGGTGTACAGGAGCCGAGTGCCATCGCGGGCGATCGAAAAATTCGGCCCAGCCTGCACGCCGGTCATGAGCGCCATCGCTTCGCCGGCGGCTGGACCTGTGCCGCTCGCGAGCGGAAGGCGCCACAGGTCGAACGTCTCGCCCACCGCGCGCATGAACAGCAACGCGTTGCCAGCCGACGACCACTTGACCGATCCGATCACGCCAGCGTCTTCAAAGACCTTTTCCTGCGTCTGACCGTCAGGCGACACGAGCCAGATGGAATGACGATTGTCACGAGCGGTGGACACGACGGCCAGGCGCCCGCCGGTCGGCGACCAGTCCAGGCCTCGTGCCGCGGCCGCGTCCCATCGCAGCGGGACGCGCCTCAATGCGTTCCCTGATGGATGAATCACGATGACCTCGCGGGCCCCGAACGAGGCCGTGGCGATCTCGGCACCACCGGGCGCCCAGGCGATCATCGACCCGCCCACGAATCGCCGGACCGTGCCGCCGAGGCGCGGGACGTGCAGGAGCTGCCGGCCGTCCGAGGCAAGAAGGGAAGTGCTGTCAGGCGACCAGGACAGAGACGCGCAGACCCGGCATTCGGCGACTTCGAGCGGCCGGCCACCGCCCGCCAGGTCCTGCACGATGATCTTCTGAGGCGTGAGCGGCTCGAGCGTGCGCGAGGCGCGCCCCCACGGTTCGCCGCGGACGTACGCGACGAAATTGCCGTCCGGCGAAATCGTGGGGAATGATACGTCGCCGACAAAGCTCAGCTGCTTGTGCGAGGTGACGGGTGGGCCGGCGTCGGCCGCCGGTCTCGTTCTCCAATACACGCCGAGGATCGCCAGTCCGGTGATGGCGACGACAGCGCCGACGATCAGTCCGATTCGGTTTCGCGACGCGGGCGCTGCAGTGGCTGAAACGGGGGCCGGCGCTCGCTCGACGTTCGAAGCGTGTCCTGCACCTCGCGCAGGTCGGTGAGAAGATCGCGCGTATCGTGATAGCGATCGTCAGGAGCTTTCCGGAGGCACCGCTGAACGATCCGTTCGAGTGCGGCCGGCAGCTCCGGACGGAGATCGCCGAGGGACGGCGGCTCCGCTTCGAGAATCCTCGCGAGGACTTCGACGCTCGTGTCGCCTCGAAACGGCCGGCGGCCGCCCGCCATTTCGTAGAGCATGATGCCGAACGAAAAGACATCCGAGCGGGAATCGAGCATGCGGCCGGTCGCCTGTTCGGGCGACATGTACGGCACCGTGCCTTTGACGCCGCCGCCGGCCGCGTCACCCGTCGCCGTATCGAGACGAACCGTCGCGGCTTCGGGGCCCGCCGCTTGCGGCACCGCTCGCGCCAGCCCGAAGTCGAGAATCTTCACCCGGCCGCTCCGCGTGAGAAAGACGTTCTGCGGCTTGAGGTCGCGGTGGATGATCTGCTGCTGGTGCGCCTCGGCGAGGCCGTCGGCGATCTGCACACCGACGTCCACGAGCTCACGAAGAGGCAGGCGGCCGGTGCGCGCCAGTCGGGCGTGCAGCGTCTCGCCCTCGACGAGCTCGAGCACGATGACGGGGCCGTCGCCAATTCTGGCGGCGTCCTCGCGGCCCGCCTCGTCGCGGTCCAGCTCGAACACTTCGTAGATCGTGCAGATGTTGGGATGGTTCAGCGACGCGGCGACCTGCGCCTCGCGGATCAGCCTCGCGCGCGCGCTCGCGCTGTCGGCCAGCCGCTCGTGGACGACCTTCAGCGCCACGGGCCGGCCCAGCCGCGTGTCCGTCGCGCGATAGACGACGCCCATGCCGCCTTCGCCGAGCTTGTCGCCGACGTCGTACCGATCGTGGACGAGGTGCGCCATGACGTGGCCCGAATGGGCCTGTTTGCGATGTTAGCCCCGAAAGGCGTTCGGACGAACCTGCCTCCAGCCACCGATATCGTGCTGTTAAGATTCGATGTCTGGTCACGAAGTCGCTGCCCGTTCGAACCGCCTGGCTGTGTGCCGGTCTCTTTCTGGTCACGCTTGCGACGCTGATGCTCGAGGTGCTCGACACGCGTCTGCTGTCGGTCGTCACCTGGTATCACCTGTCGTTTCTGGCGGTCTCGGTGGCGATGCTGGGGATGGCTGGCGGGGCGGTGCTCGTCTTCGTGGGCGGCGACTTCTTCGCGCCCGAGCGCGTGCCGCGGCTCCTGCCGGGCGCGTGTCTCGCGCTGGCGATCGCGATTCCGATCTCGCACGTCGCCAACCTGGCGATGCCGATGCCCGGAGTGCGCGGGTTCTCGCCGGCGGAGATCGCGGCGTTGGGGGTGGCGACGCTCGTGCTCGCGATCCCCTTTGTGATCTCGGGTGTCGTCGTCACGCTCGCGCTGACGCGCACGGGCTTGCCGGTCGGCCTGCTCTACGGCGCGGACCTGGTCGGCGCCGCCGCGGGATGTCTCGTGATCGTCTGGCTGCTCGATCGGAGCGACATCACGTCGACGGCGTTCGCGACCGGCGCGTGTTGCGCGCTGGCCAGCTGGTGTTTCGCCCGGTTCGCGGCGCGGCGCGGGATCGCGCCGGCGATTCTCAGTCTGGTGCTGGTCGCCTCCGGCTTCGCGAACGCGCGCGCGGCCCACCCGCTCGGCGTCCTCTATCCCAAGGATCAGTGGCTCTGGCTGCGCGACGACATCGTCGAGTACTCGAAATGGAACGCGCACTCGTACGTGACGGTCTGGAAAGCGATGCTGAAGACGCCGCAGTACTGGGGTGCGGCGCGCAACGCCCCCGAGACGCCGGTGATGATCGCCCACGCGAACATCGATGGCCAGGCCGGCACGGCGATTACGCAGTGGGATGGCGACCCTGAGACGCTCGACTGGGTGCAGTACGACGTCACGGCGCTGCCGTACCACCTGCGGCGTGGCAGGGCGGGCATCATCGGCGTGGGCGGCGGCCGCGACGTGCTCACCGCGATCCGCTTCGGCAGCGCGTCCGTGACGGGCATCGAGATCAACGAGGCGTTGCTGGGGGCGCTCCAGGGGCCGTACCGCGATTTCGCGCGGGTCGCCGGGTACCCGGGCGTCCGGCTGGTTCACGACGAAGCGCGCGCGTATCTCACGAGGGCCGGCGAGCGGTTCGACGTGCTGCAGATGTCGCTCATCGACACGTGGGCCGCGACGGGCGCCGGCGCGTTCACGCTGAGCGAGAACGGCCTCTACACCCGCCAGGGCTGGCAGGTGTTTCTGCGGTCGCTGGCGCCAACCGGCGTGTTCAGCGTCTCCCGCTGGTTCGATCCGGGCAACGTGTCCGAGACGACGAGGCTGCTCTCGCTCGGCGTGGCAGCGCTTGTCGACTTCGGGGCGGCGTCGCCGCGCGGGCATCTGCTGCTCGTCACGCGCGACAAGGTCGCCACGCTGCTCGTCTCGCCGTCCCCGTTCACCGACGCGGATCGGGCGATCGTCGAGCGCCTGGCGGGGGAGTCGGGTTTCGATCTCCGCGTCACGCCCTGGCAGACGCCGTCGGACGATCGCTTTGCCCGGATCGCGGAGGCGACTTCACTGAAGGCGCTCGAGGCGGCGACGCGCGATCCGGTCTTCGATTTCAGTCCGCCGACGGATCGGCGGCCGTTCTTCTTCAACCTGCTCAAACCGGGCGCGGCGGCGCGGTTTCGAGAGGTGGACCTCCGCAGCCCGGGCGTGATGCGCGGCAACCTCATCGCGACGCGGACCCTGATCGCGCTCACGGGCATCGCGGCGGTCCTGGTCGCCGCGATCATCGGATGGCCACTGGTGCGCCTGGGACGTCCCGCCATTCCCGCACCGGTGTTCCGCGCGGCGCTTCTGTACTTCGCGCTCATCGGACTCGGGTTCATGTTCGTGCAGATTCCGTTCCTGCAGCGCTTCTCGGTCTATCTCGGCCACCCGACGTACGCGTTTTCGATCGTGCTCTTCTGCATGATCCTGAGCGCGGGAATCGGGAGCCTCGCGTCCGACCGGCTGGACCTCGGCCGCCGTGTTTTTCTCGTCCGCGCCATCCCGATCGCCGTCGGGATCATCGCGCTCGTCGAGGCCGCGCTCCTGCAGACCGTGATCGGTGCGACCGCCGGCTGGCCGTTCCTCGCGCGCGCGTCGGTGGTCGCGGCCTTCATCGCGCCGCTCGCGTTCCTGATGGGGACGTGCTTTCCCCTGGGCATTCGCCTGCTCGGCCGGCACTCCGATCGTGTCACCGCCTGGATGTGGGGCGTGAACGGCGCCTGCGGCGTGATGGGATCGATCCTGGCCGTCATGACGTCGATGTGGATCGCCATCGATGCCGGCGTCGTGATCGCCGGAGTGCTCTACCTGGGCCTGCTGTTCCCCATGCGCCGCCTTACGACGTAGGGCACCGAACGTAGGGCGGATTGAACTCCCAATCCGCCAACGCGTCTACAGGCTCGTCCAGAGATGAAACCCGAGCAGCGCCGCAATTCCGAGCGACACCACTCCCGCCACGCTGTACAGGTGGGCGCGTTCGGGTTTGACGTAGGCGATCCGTTTCAGGCCGTAGACTGGAAAACAGAAGTAGATGAGCGCTTTGAGCAGCTGCGCCCACCCGATGACCGTGAGCATCGCCGGAATCCCGGACCACACGTTGTGAAACGCGACGATGATCGAGCCGAACCACAGGCTCATGAACCCGACGACAAAGACGCCGGTCGTGCCCTGGTTGTGGAGCCGGATGAAGAAGTCAGTCCACGCGCGCGGCTGAAACAGGTGAGACAGGCCGACAATCGTGAAGTGGATGAGCGCGAGAACCTGGATGCAAGTTTCCATGAAATGACCTCGGGTTTCGTTTTACGTTCTTTGTAAAACGAAACCCGAGGTCCTTGCGCGGACTTAGGAACCAGTCCGCGCTACATGTGATCTCTTAATTTCCACCGCGGCCGTTGCCGCCGCCGGGCGCCGGCACCGGCTTGACCGCCGGCTGCGGGTTCTTCACGTACTTGTCGAGCCAGGCCGCCCAGCGCGCCCACAGGTCGAGCTGCGTTTCCTTCGCCGCCGGCCCGTGATCCTCGTGCGGATACATGTAGAGCGCGACCGTCTTGCCGAGTCCGTTCAATGCGTGGAAGAGCCGGATCGAGTTGATCGGATCGGTGCCGACGTTCTGGTCGTGGAGGCCGTGATACATGAGCAGCGCGCCCGTCAGGTTGTTGGCTGACAGGAACGGCGACATGTTGAGGTACACGTTCGGCGCCTCCCACAGGTCGCGGCGTTCGGTCTGGAAGCCAAGTGGCGTGAGCGTGCGGTTATACGCTCCGTCGCCCGCGATGCCGGCCTTGAAGAACGGCGTGTGCACCATCGCGTTGACCGTCGAGAACGCCCCATAGCTGTGGCCGCCGATGGAGAGCCGCGTGCGGTCCACCAGCGCCCGCTTGTCCAGCTCGTCGATCGTCGCCGAGAGGTTCGTGCGCAGGTCGTGCACGTAGTTGTTGTTCATCATCCCCTGCGGTCCGAAGATCGGCGCGTCGTTCTCGACCACGGCGTAGCCCAGCCGCACGAAGTATTCCTTCGAAAGGGCGCCGAAGTTCTGGAACTGGTTCTTGTTGAACGTCCGATCCGGCGCGTCGTACGCCTCCTGCGTCGTGTACTCGCGCGGATAGAACCAGAAGAACGCCGGGAGCCGCGTGCCTTTCTGGTAGTCGTGCGGCAGGTTGACCGTGACCCGGAAGGTCTTGCCGTCCGGACGCGCCACCGTGAACCGCTCCATGACCATCTTCGACAGGTCCGGATGCAGGTCCTCGTTGTTGGTCAGCTGCTTGCGCGCCCCGTTCTCCATGAGGAACTGCTGCGGCACGGCGTGCGCACCTTCCTTGGTGATGATGAATTTCTTGACGTCGGGGTCGAGGATCGTCGAGACGCGCTCCCAGACGCCATTGTTGTCGCTCTCGAAGATGCGCGTCTTCGCGCCGGTCTTGATGGCGACCTGGTCGATGAAGGTCTTCGGTCCGACCTGCTGCGGGTTCCGATCGTTCACCGTGCCCTGGAAGAACACGCTCTGACCGTCCTTCGAGAGGAGCACCGGGCCGCCGCCGCCACCCCCGCCGCCGCGTCCGCCGCCACCACCGCCTCCACGCCCGCCGCCGTCACCGCCGCCGCCCGCGCCGACAAGCGTGCCCGTCGGATCCGGCAGCGCCGTATCCGCGCCGCCGCGTGCTCCACGCCCGCCGCCCCCGCCTTGCGTGCGCGCGAGGACGTACTTCTGTGTTGGATCGCTCAGGAACACTGCGAGCTGGGACGTCGCGCCGCCCGTCGTCTCGCTGAAGAAGAGGACCTGACCGTCAGGCGAGAACCTGAGTCCGGTCATGCGCGTGGGATGCTCGTAGATCAGCTTGGTGCTGCTGTCGCTGAACGGCGGCGCCCACTGCATCAGCCGATCCTTGCGCGGCGGCGCCTGCTGTCCGCGTCCGCCCTGTCCCGGTTCGCCACCGCCGCCGGCCTGGGCCGCGCCGGCTCGACCGCCGCCGTCACCGCCGCCGCGGTTGGCGCCACCGCCGCCTGCGCCCGCGGGCGCTGGCTCCTGTTCGAGATACATCAGCGTGCCGTCCGCGCGCCACGTGAGCTCGCGCTTGCCTTGCTGGTTGTCACCGCCGCCGCGTCCGCCGCCGCCCTGCGCAGCTGGAGGATTGTTCGGATCCGGCGGATCGGCCGGGTCGGCCTGTACGCCGAGATTGATCGGCCGCTCGGACAGCTTCGTCAGCACCGCGCCCGAGACGTCCCACACTTCTTCAATCTGTCCGAAGCTGCTCGTCGGGACGATGTAGGAGAACGGCTTGATCATCCGGGTGACGCGCGCGTGCTTGCCGTCGGGCGCCATGTCCACCGCGCGAATCATCGCCGGCTTCCCGAACTTCGTGACCGCGAGCGTCTGCACGTCGATCAACGCGATCTGACCGGTCGAGTGGTATTCGAGCAGCGTGAAGTCGTAGGGCGTTGTCATCAGACTCGGGAACGTGCGCAGGCGATTTCGGTCGTCGCCCTCGGAGATCCGGATCTGCGGGCCCGTGGCGGCCGCGGGTGGCCCCGGTCTGGCCGAGCGCCCATCCGGGCTCGTGATGATCGACAGCTGCTTGCCGTTGTTCACGAACTCGAAGCTCGTGACCATCGTCGCGAGGAGCGGTGTCTTCGTGATCTGTCTCGGCTTGTTCGTCGCGATGTCGGTCATCCAGATGTGCGTCGCATCGTCGCTGTGCACGAAGTAGGCGACGCTCATGCCGTCCGGCGTGAACCGCGCGCCGGACACCCGCGCGCCTGGCGGGATGGTGGCCGCCTTCTTGGTGCCGTCGGACGACGAGACGAGCTGGATGCCGACGTTGCTCCGCAGAGTGAGAGTGCGGGCGCGATTGGCCTTGAAGTCGATGAAAAGGCCGCCGAGTTCGTCGAACGGCTTCGAGTAAACGACAATCGGCGTCGGGCCGTCGCCGATCTCGTTCAGAAACCACTTCTTGTCCGGGCTCAGCGTGTTGAGCGACACGTTCAGGTGACGCGGCGCCAGCACGGCCGCGGCCAGCTCGGCCGGCGGTGAGACGTAGCCTTCCTTGTTGAGGATTTCGTCAGCCCAGTTGGCGCTGGTCGGCGTCGCGGCCTGGGTCCGGCTCGTCTGGGCCGACTGACCGGAGCCCTGCGCCAGAAGCGCGAGCGGCAGCAGCGCGATGAGTGTGACGAACGTGACGCGCACGAACCACGCGCGATCCCGTCGCGAGTTGGACACACCTGTCGTCATACAGCCTCCTGGGCGGTCGAAAGATGGAGGATAGCATTGACACGTACGTCGCGCGGATTGATCTCTAAGTCCGCGACAATCCCGCGGCGTCGTCCAATCCGCGGCGTTCAGAGGTGACTCCGACCCAGTATGGGGACAGTCCGCTAGCTTCTGAACGGCTCGCGACCGATTCCCTGGACCGCGATGCCCTGAGCGGGCAGCACTTCGTGCTGCAGCGCGAACAGGCACGCGGCCGCTTCGTCGATGTGCCGGACGAAGGCGAGCGATCCGCGCAGAATCGGGGCCAGCCGGTCGCGATCCTGAATCCGCGCTTTCGGATACTCGTGCTCGACGACGAGGTGCGTGTTGGCGACGTCGAGCGCCAGCAGCTCCCGTGCGGCGAGTTGATGGTCGAGCCAGTCAACGGTCCGGTTCTGCAGGTAGGCGAGCGGGTCGTGTCGGGCCGTGCCGGGCAGCTCGTGCTCCGCGATGGCGACCTGTTTTTTCCACGCGTTGACCTGTTCGGCTGGGTTGTCCGACGCCACGCCGCCCGGCCAGTCGCCGCGCTCGACCGTCTGTCCGCCGTAGCCCCAGGTCGCGACGCCGCGCGGGTCGATGACCTGGCCCTTCACGTGGAACCCGCCGATGAGGAAGTCGTAGCCGGCGTCCTTCAACGACTGAAAAATGGACCGCGTGTCCTGTCCCATCAGGATCGCGTGTGACGGGTCGTAGTGAATCCGGAACTGATCGCCGACGCCGTGTTTCTCGCAGATGCGGTACAGCGCGATCCACGTCCCAGGCGTGTAGGCGATGTTGTTGTGAAAGTTGTCGCCGATCGTCCAGCCGGGCATGGGGCACTGCTCGACGCGATAGGTCAGGCCGCGCGCTTTGGCGTCTTTGAGCAGGGGCACGAACCATTCTTCGAAGTCGAGCAGGTTCTGGTCCATGCTGCGCTGTTGGTTTCGTCCCACGAAACCGCAGACGGCGCCGACGCCGAGCAGGGCCGCGGCGTCGAACACGCGCCGCATGAACTCGTGCTTCTTGCGCCGCACGGTCGCCTCGTGGTGCAGCATGTTGTCGAAGTAGCCGATGTCAGACAGGCCGATGCGGTGGGCCCCGAGAGCCGCCTGCACTCGTTTGGCCCGTACCGCGCCGAAGGGCTGGCGTAGATCGAGCGTGTTGGCTACCGGGTCGAGCATCGCCTCGGGCGGGACGTCGGTCTCCGACGGATGCAGTGCCGCAGAAAGCTGAATGTCGTCGGCGTCCAGCTCGCGCGCGAACGCGACCCAGTCCTCAATCGCCCGATCCGGATCGCGGTCTCGCACCTCGCGAGGCGTGAGCTCCTGAATCGCGGCCGTGAGGATGCCGACCTTCATGAAGCGCGGCTCGAACGCGCGGATCGGCATCAGTCGCTCACCTTCGTCCAGGTGCCGCCCGCCTTCGCACTCGCGAGAATCGCGTCGACGTTGCAGGTGGCGCGGTAGCCGTCCTCGAAGGTCGCAAACGCCGGAGGCCGATCCGCGGATCGCGCGTCGCCGGCGGCGATCACGCCGTAGATGTCGCGCATGACGTTGCAGAACGCATCGGCCCAGCTTTCCTGGTGCCCGCCCGGTAGATGCGCGTACCGGCGCGCCGGCTCGTCGATGAGCGACGGATCCTTCAACAGGGCCTGATTCGGGCTGTCACGCCGACCGATCCAGAGCTCGTTCTGCTGCTCCTGGCGCCACTTGACCGATCCGGTGGCGCCGCACACTTCGAGCTGGAGATCGTTCTTGTGGCCGGCGCAGACCTGGCCGACGGAGAACACGCCTCTGGCGCCGTTGTCGAATCGCACGATGACCGACGCGAGGTCTTCGAGGGTCATGTCGACGCGTTCGAGGTTCTCCGCGCCGGACCCGGCCTGAAACGCCTCGCGCGCCTTCGATGGCTTCCTGCGCTGTGGCACGACAATCGTCACGTCGGCCAGGACCTCGCGAATGCGCAGGCCCGTGACGTGCTGGGCCAGGTCGCACCAGTGCGATCCGATGTCGCCGAGCGCCGACGTCGGTCCGCCCTTGTCCGGCTCGAGCCGCCACGAATAGTCGGTGTCGTTCAACAGCCAGTCCTGGAGGTAGAAGCCGTGGACGAAGTGCGGACGGCCGATGTCCCCGCGCCCAATCATGTGCCGCGCCTGCTGTACCAGCGGGTTGCCTCGATAGTTGAACGTGACGGCGTGCACGACGCCGGCCGCGCGCGCCTGATCGAGCAGCGCCCGCGCCTCTCCCGACGTCGTCGCCAGCGGCTTGTCGGAGACGATGTGCTTGCCGCGCGCAATCGCCGCCGCGTTGACCTGGTAGTGCAGATGGTTCGGCGTCGCGTTGTGGACGACCTGCACGTCTTTGTCGTCGATCAGCGCTTCGTACGTGCCGTACGCCTTCGGCACGCCGAGCGCGTCGGCCTTCGCGCGCGCCGAGGTTTCGGTGCTGGCGGCGATCGCGACGACATCGACGAAGCCCAGCCGGCGCACCGCATCAATGTGATGCGGGCCGACGAATCCGGCGCCGACGAGACCCATCCCGATCCGCTTCATAAGATCCCGATCCGGTTCATAAGAACCCTGTCGGTACGTCAGGTACGACGGGTACGACAGGTCCGAGGAACCTGATTCTGTCATCTTCCTTTACTAACAAAGATGGTCAGCGTCAGTTCGTTCCACGGACCCGACGTACCCGTCGTACCTGACGTACCTGACGTACCGACCCGCGATAGTACTCGTCTCCGCGCGTTAAGATAACAAATCAGCCGCATGGGCCCTGGTCGCACGTCCGTCTTCGTATTTGCTACCGCCATTTGCGCGACTGCCGCCGTGCTTGGCGTGCGTGCGCAGCAAAGCGGACTGTCGAGAGAGCAGCTCTTCGAGCAGGTGCTCGCCGAGCCGGCACGCGCGCCGGTCTCGCTCGATGAGGGTCGTGCCGTTTTCGACAAACTCTGCGCCCAGTGCCACAAGTTCGGCGCGATCGGGAAAGAGGTCGGGCCGGATTTGACGACGATGACGAGCCGGTTGAAGAAGAAAGACATCCTCGAATCAATCCTCTGGCCGTCGAAGACCATCTCCGATCAGTTCGAGATGGCGCTTATCCAGACCAAGGCTGGCGACGTTATTTCGGGGATGCTACAGCGTGAAAACGCGCAGGCCGTCTTCATGGTCACCGCGCAGGCACCCGACAAGCCGATCAGAGTGCTCAAGGCGCAGATTCAGGAGCGGAAGAAGTCATCGGTCTCGATGATGCCGGAGGGATTGGTGGACGGTCTCGGCGTCGGGCCGGTCGGCAGCCTCATGGCGTTTCTGCTCGGCCGGCCGCCTCGGTGACCGGGATGGACGACGCCCAGGTGGACGCGGGCGGCTTTCCGGACACGTTCTCGACCGCGCGCCTTCGTGCCGAACGGCTGGCGGCCGGGCATCTGGATGAGATCCACAGGATGCACTGCGATCCCGCGGTCATGGCCCACCTCGGCGGCGTGAAAACGGAGAAGCAGACCGCAGAGTATTTCGATCGCAACCTCCGGCACTGGGATCAGTACGGGCACGGTCTCTGGGTCCTGTACGAGCGGACGGGAAACGAGGTCATCGGCCGCGCGGTTCTGCGCCACCTGCTCGTCGAGGACGTCGATGAAATCGAAGTGGGGTACGCCTTCTCTCCAGCGTTCTGGGGGCAGGGTCTCGCGACTGAAGTGACCGCTGCGTGTATCGGTTACGCGCGTGACGAGCTGAGGTTGAAGACGATTGTCGCCATTACGGCGCCGGCGAACCTCGCCTCGCAGCGTGTGCTCCTGAAAAACGGGTTGGTGTACGACCACGAAACAACGATTGAAAACGTGGTGTGGTCGCTGTTTCGACGACATTGGGAGCCATGAAGATCGCCTGGACTTCGATCTTGATCGCGCTCGGGTCGGCATCTCGGTTTCTATTCCGATGCAAGCGATGAAGCTCGCGATCCTCTCCGACATCCACGGCAACCGCTGGGCGCTCGAAGCGGTGCTCGACGAACTCGCGCTGACCCCGGTCGACGTCACCATCAATCTGGGCGACAGTCTTTGGGGCGTCCTCGATCCAGCCGGGACCGCCGACATCCTGATGTCTCTTCCGATGCGCAGCGTGCGGGGTAACACCGACCGAGATTTGCTCGCCCCGCCGACCGCGAAGCCGCCGGCGATCGAGACGCACTCCCGCGCCGCGCTCACGAACGCCCGTCGAGTCTGGCTCGAGCGGCACGAGCCGCCGTTCGTCGTCGACGGCGTGCTGGCGTGTCATGGGACGCCGGAGAGCGACTCCAGGACGCTCCTCGAAGACGTCACCGAACAGGGCGCGCGGCGCCGGAGCGGTGAGGAAGTGGGCGGCGTGCTCGGCCACCTCTCGCCGGACGTCTCCATCGTCCTCTGCGGCCACAGCCACGTGCCAGGCGTCGTTCAGGTTCCGGGTGGGCCGCTCGTCGTGAACCCCGGCAGCATCGGACTGCCGGCGTATCGACATCACGTGCCGCATCCCCATCGCATGGAAAGCGGCTCGCCGCACGCTCGGTACGCCGTGATACACCGGCAGGGCAAGTCGTGGCGGGTCGAACTCCGAGCCGTCGTGTACGACTGGTCCGCGGCGGCTGCTCGCGCCGACGAAATTGGCCGCGCCGACTGGGCGCACGCGCTGCGGACCGGCCACGCCATGACGGGTTGACAGAATAGAATCAGAAGTCGAGGTGTGAACCGATGGCATACGTTGATGGGTTTCTGCTGCCGATACCGAGAAAAAACGTCAAGCGATACAAGGTGCTGGCCCAACTGGCCGCGCGCGTCTGGCGCGAACATGGTGCGGTCGAGTACCGCGAGTGCGTCGGCGACGATCTGAAGGTCAAGATGGGGACGTCGTTTCCGCGCGCAAGCCGCGCCCGGGCCGGCGAGACGGTGATCTTTGCGTGGATCGTCTACAAGTCACGCGGGCATCGCGATCGCGTGAACAAAAAAGTGATGAAGGACCCGAGGATTGTGAAGATGATGGAGGACAAGCGTATGCCGTTCGACGTGAAGCGAATGGCATACGGCGGCTTCCGAGTCATCGTCGACCGCTAGCGCGATTCCAGCGCCGTTGCGGTAGCCTGAGGCGAACCTACCCGCATCACGGGGCGGTACGTGTCCATGCCTTACACACGACGTGAGTTTGGCCAAATCGCACTCGCGTGTCTGCCGGCCTCGGTCGCGTTCGCGCGGATGTCGCCGCTCGCGCAGTCGCCCATCCCGTCGCGGTTTGGCGGGGTTCAGGTCGGCGTCATCACGTACAGCTTTCGATCGATGCCGGCCGAGGACATTCTCAAAGCCCTCGTGCAGATCGGCATCGGCGAAGTCGAGCTGATGTCCAACCACGCCGAAGGGCTTGCCGGGGCGCCGGCCGGACGCGGTCGCGGTAGGAATCCCGAACTGGCGACCTGGCGGACGTCGGTGACGCCGGAGACGTTCCGGACGGTCCGGCGGAAGTTCGACAGCGCCGGGATCGAGCTGCGGCTGCTTTGCTACAACATGAGCCGGAACATCACCGACGAGCAGATCGAGTACGGCTTCCAGATGGCCAGGGCGCTGGGCGTGAAGGCGATATCGACGTCCACGCAGGTGAGCGTCGCGAAGCGCGTCGCGCCGTTTGCCGAGAAGCACCAGCTGATCGTCGCGTATCACAATCACTCGAACGTCACAAATCCCGACGAGGTAGCGACGCCGGAGAGCTTCGCGGCCGTGACCTCGTATTCGAAGTTTCACGGCATCAACCTCGACGTCGGGCACTTCACGGCCGCGAACTTCGATCCGCTCGCGTTCATCGAGGCCAACCACGCGCGCATTACCAACCTGCATTTGAAGGACATGAAGCGCAACCAGGGGCCGTACACGCCATGGGGGCAGGGCGACGCGCCGCTCGTACAGGTGCTGCGGCTCTTGAAAGGGAAGCAGTACGATATTGCGGCCAACATCGAGTACGAATACGGTGGCGAGGATCCCGTCGTCGAGGTCGCCAAGTGCTTCCAGTTCTGCAAAGATGCGCTGAAATAAGCCTGCTCGTCCTGTTGATTGCGCTGGCCCTGAAGGGCCGGCCTACATCCGTCCAGCCCGCGAAACCCGACGAGAATCGCTTCACGCCGGTCGTCCTCGTGCCGGGCGGCGAGCTCGACGAGCCGATGGCGTTCGAAGTCGTTCCCGACGGCCGCGTCTACATCATCGAGCGCAAGGGCGGGCTCAAGGTCTACGATCCGCAGACGAAGCGGGTGAAGCTGATCGCGACGCTTCCGGTCAACACGAAATACACGAACGCCGCGGGCGTCGCGCGTGAAGCCGAGGAAGGCCTGCTCGGCCTGACGCTGGATCCGAACTTCGCGCAGACGCGGTGGGTCTACATGCTGTACGCGCATCCGAGCGCGCTCAAGCACGTGCTCGCGCGCTGGGTGCTGCGCGACGACGACACGCTCGTCGAGGATTCGGAAGTCGCGGTGCTCGAGTACGCGACGCAGCGTGAGACCTGCTGCCACACCGGCGGCGGGATGGCGTGGGACGCGCAGGGCAACCTCTATCTGGCGGTCGGGAACAATACGGGCAATGTGATGCAGTACGCGCAGACCGACGAACGGCCCGGGCGCGCGAACTGGGACGACCAGCGCACGTCGGCCAACACCAACGACTTGCGCGGCAAGATTCTCCGTATTCGGCCGCAGTCCGACGGGACATACACGATTCCGCCCGGCAATCTCTTTCCGCCAGGCACGCCCGGCACTCGTCCGGAGATCTACGCGATGGGGTTGCGCAATCCCTGGCGCGTGTCGATCGATTCGAAAACCGGGTGGCTGTACTGGGGAGACGTGGGGCCGGACGCGAGCCAGGATTCGGCCAACGGTCCGCGCGGGTACGACGAGCATAACCAGGCGCGTGGTCCCGGATTCTTCGGCTGGCCCTACTTCGTCGGCGAGAACCTCGCGTACCCGTACTACGATTTCGTGAAGGATCAACCGCTCGGGAAGAAAGATCCGAACAAGCCGATCAATGCGTCCGTGAACAATACCGGGTTGCGCGAGCTGCCGTCCGCGCAGCCCGCGTTCATCTCGTATCCGTACGGCGCGGCCGAAAAATTCCCGCTGGTCGGCACGGGTGCCCGGTCGGCCGTCGGCGGCCCGATCTTTCATCGCGCGGATTTCAGGTCCGCCACGCGCCTGTTTCCCGACTACTACGAAGGCAAGTGGCTGACCGCTGATCTCTCGCGCGGCTGGATCATGTCGATCGCGATGGACGAGCGCGGCGACTACCGCGGCATGGAGCGCTTCCTGCCCGGCTACAAGCCCATCGAGCCAATCGACCTGAAGTTCGGACCCGATGGCGATCTGTACGTCCTCGAGTACGGCAGCCGCTGGTTTCAGAAAAGCGACGACGCGAAGCTGGTGAGGATTGAGTACAACGCCGGCAACCGGACGCCGAAGGCGCAGGCGTCGTCGAACCGGACCGGCGGCCCGGTGCCGTTCCGCGCGACCCTGTCAACGGCCGGGACGAAGGACTTCGATGGCGACGCGCTCACGTACGTCTGGTCGATCGAGCCGGAGTCCGGCGGCGCGCCCCGCGTCTTCAGACGGCCGGAGGTGACGGTCCCGTTCGATCGGGCCGGCGTCTACTTCGCGACGCTCACGGTGACCGATACCCACGGCGCCGAGGACAGCACGCTGCTCACGATCGTCGCCGGCAACGACGTGCCGGCGGCGCAGGTGAAGATCGGCGGGAACGAGACCTTCTTCTTCCCAGATCAACCGCTCGAATACGCCGTCGACATCACCGATCGCGAGGACGGCAGTCTCGCCGCGGGACAGATCCCCGTGGCGCAGGTCGCCATCGCCATCGACTACGTGCGCGAGGGGTTCGACGTCGCCGCGCTGCGTCAGGGCGACGAGAAGGTGGATGCCGCGACCCGTCACGCCGTTCCGCGCGCCATCATGGCGATGAGCGACTGCAAGACGTGCCACAACCTGGACACCAAGTCGAACGGTCCCTCATATCTGCAGATGGCCGAGAAGTATCAGGGCGACGCCGGCGCGGTGGATCGCCTCGCGACGAAGATTCGCGAAGGCGGCAGCGGCGTCTGGGGCGAGGCGACCATGCCGGCCCATCCAGGTCTGACGATGCACGAAGCGCGATCGATCATGCAATATCTCCTCGCGATCAACGACAAGACCATCAGCGTCCATCCGGTTCGCGGCTCGGTCCCGACCAAGACGCCCGACGGCGACAACGGGCGCGGCGCGTTCGTGGTGCGCACGGTCTATACGGACAAAGGCGCGCGGAACCTGCCGCCGCATACGGTCGAGGCACTCGCCGTCCGGCGGAGCGCGCAGATGAGCGCGACGCGCGCGGACCTCATGAGCGGCGCGACGACGCGGTTCGAGGCGAACGGCGCGGTCGAGACCGTGGTCGGCGTCCCCAATTCCTACATCGCGTTCACGAAACTCGATCTCACTGGAATCCGGAGTATCGCGCTCGCGGCGCTGGCGCCTGCTCGCGAGGGCTTTCTCGGCGGCACGATCGAGGTGCGGCTGGGCTCGCCGACCGGCGCCATCGCCGGAGAGGCCAACGTGAAGAGCGTGCAGCTTCAGGAAGGATCCGCGGAGGCGCAACTGGCGGCGGTTGGCCGTGGCCGCCCGGCCGCGCCAATTGTGGTGCCGATCCCGCCGACGACGGGATTCCGCGACGTGTATCTGGTGTTCAAGAACGACAGCGCGAAGACCGGCCAGCCGTTGGTGTCGCTGTCGACGGTCACGTTCAGTAAAGAGCCGCGTTAACCTTAGCTTAGAACTTAGAACTCTGAACTAAGAACTTGATCTATTGGTTCAGTTCTGAGTTCTAACTTCGAAGTTGCGAAATTCTATCTTCCAACCGCAGCAATCGGCGTCACGATCACTTTCCTCACCCACACCTGCTCGTGGTCGCCCTGAATGAGGATAGGCCCGGGCGCGAGCTCGTCGTTGTCGAGCGCGCCGCCGGTGATGCCGAGAATCACGGCGTTATCGTGCACGCGCGTGCCGTTGAGCGTCACGGTTACGCGATTGCCGACGATGATCGCTTCCATCTGCTGCCACTCGCCGGCCGGCTTGCTCGCCTGGGTCGACGTCGGCGTGCGGCCGTAGATCGCCATGTGCTTGTGCTCGGGCCGCGTGTTCGGATCGCCCGTGAGGTCGTCGTAGAGCTGAAGCTCGTACCGGCCGCGCAGGTAAATACCGCTGTTGCCCTTCGGCGCCAGTTTGTATTCGGCTTCAATCTTGAAGTCCTTGAACTTCTCCTTCGAGACGAGGTTGTTGGCCGGCGGCGTGTTGGTGGCCACGCCGTCTACCACGGACCACCCCAGCGCGCGATTCGACATCTGGCCGACGAACCCGTCGAGCGACTTCCCATCGAAGAGCGCTACGGGCGTGCCGTAGGTGTGCTTGCCGCTCGCGTTGGCCTCGGGCCAGGCCGGCGGTCGCACGCCGACCCAGTTCACCGTGCGCTGCGTCGGCGGCGACGCCGGATCCGCGCCTTGAGCACGCTGCGACACGGTGTGGCTGCCGATGAGGTTCCCACCCTCAAATTTGGCGCGATATTCCGGCCCCGTCGGCCGGGTCGGCTGACCGCCCTGGAACACGAGGTCGCCGTTCTCGATCTTGACGACCGCGAGCGGCGCCGGGCTGCCGCCGCGGTTCAGGAACATGCCGCTCAGTGTGCCGCCCGTGTCCTTGATTTCGAGCCAGTACACGTTGCCGGCATCCTGACCGGTGCCCGTCAGGTTCCAGGCGCCGAGGTACGGGTTCTGCTGCCGGGCGGCACTGGGGAGGACAGCCGCGGCGAGGATTAGAGCGAGTGAGCTGAACACGCGCATGTGGGATCTCCGGAGAAGGAAAGACCTCGGGTTTCTTTTCGCTCTGTTCTTCCAAAAAAGAAACCCGAGGTCGTCGTCACTACAGGGAATACCCCTCTCGATACACGCGGATCATGAACTCGTTGGCCGCGTCGTTGTTCGTCACCTTCATCGCCGCGCCGTCATAGTGCAGTTTGGACTTGGCGCGGAGGGAGACGACGCCGAGCAGCATGATCTCCGTGAGGTGTGCCGCGTAGGAGAACGGCGACGAGATCTCGTCGCGGCCGCGGATGGCGTTCACCCAGTTCATTTCATGCGACTCGTGCGGCACGCGCGCGAGCTTTTCCTTCGGCGGGCCGTACGCGTTGTGACGATCGGCGGGCAGCAGCCGCGGCCGCTCGCCATACGTGTCCTGCAGCATCTTGCCCTTGCTGCCGACGTACAGGATTCCGCCGCCGCCCACGAGCGCCTCCTCGCCGAGCTCCTCCGGCTTCGGCGGCATCAGACCGCCGTCGTACCACACCATCTTCACCGCGGGCATGCCGCGACGCGCCGGGAATTCGTAGTACGTCGTCGTCGCGTTCGGATAGCAAATGTTGTCGAACGGCGTCGACACGGTCTCGATCACGGTCGGCAGGCCGAGCTGCAGCGCCCACACCGGATGATCGACGAGGTGCGCGCCCATGTCGCCGAGCGCGCCCTGGCCCCAGTCCACCCAGCCGCGCCAGTTGAACGGATGGTAGAGCGGGTGGTACTCGACGTCGGGCGCAACGCCGAGGAAAAGATCCCACGAGAGCGTGTCGGGCACCGGGTAGCTGCCGTTCATCGCCGAGGCCAGCCGCTGCATGACGCCGGAGTTGTTCCAGCGCAGTGACGCCGGATCGGAGGTCGGCGCCGACGGACGCGGGATGCCCTGCGGCCAGTACGCGAGCGGGCGGTTCGTCCAGATGTGGACCTCGCGAATATCGCCAATCGCGCCGGCCATGATGTATTCCTGGCCGCGCCGCGCGTCGTCCTGCGAGTGTCCCTGGTTGCCCATCTGCGTGACGACTTTCTTGTCGGCAGCCTTCTTGGCGAGATGGCGCGCCTCGTAGACCGACCAGCACATCGGCTTCTGCACGTACACGTGTTTGCCGGCGTCCATCGCCGCTGACGCGATGACGGCATGCATATGGTCGGGCGTCGCGATGATGACCGCGTCGATGTCCTTCTGCTTCTCGAGCATCTCGCGATAGTCGCGATAGGTCTTCACACGCGGGAGCTGCTCGTCGACGAACCGCTTGAGGTTGACGCCGCTGCCCGCCGGGGTCCATTTCTCGTTGGCCGCGAGCTGCGCCTTCGACGCACCGAAGTTCTTCCATTCCTGACGGGGCGCTCCGGGGCGCCCGCCGCGTCCGCCCTGGCGTCCCTGTCCACCCTGTGCGCCTTGCCCGCCCTGCCGTCCCTGGCCCGCCGCGGCCGGCGGAGGATTGGCCGAACGGCGCCAGCCGTCGAGCCGGCTGTTGAGCAGCGTCGCATCGCAGTCGCAGATGGCGACGATGTTCTGGCTCATCACGGCCTGCGTGTTGCTGCCGCCCATGCCGCCGATGCCGACGGTCGCGATGTTGACGAGGTCGCTCGGCGGCGTCATGCCCTGCCCGAGGACGTGCCGCGGGACGATCATGAACCCCGCCGCCGCGACGGCGGCCGTCTGCGTGAACTCGCGTCTCGAGACGCCTGCGGTGTCGCTGCCGATCGGGTCCTTCGCGGGGTGCTGGTCCTTCATGGGCGGATCTCCCTCATGAACAAGCGGCTCGGAAGCTCTGGACGGAACGCTAATCGAAAAACGTCCCATATCCACGGGGTTCCGTCAAGCGGCCAGTAGGACGCGTACAATCCGACACCGACATGGCCGTTCCCTCGGTCTACGGGCGCGCGGCCGTCATTTTCTTCATCGTCGCGGCCGCGGCGGCGCTCAGTTTTCGCGCCGTCTACGAGCCGGATCTCTGGTATCACCTCGCTCAGGGCCGTGAGAACCTGGACGGCCGGATCGTCCGCAAAAACACATTCAGCTTCACCTATCCGGACTACCGGCAGCGTTACGCCCCCTGGCTGTTCGATGCGTCGATGTACAGCGCCTGGCGGTTCATGGGCGGCACGGGCGTCCAGGCCCTGCAGGCGTTGTTACTCGCAACGACGTTCGCGG
Organism: Vicinamibacterales bacterium; assembly: GCA_035633215.1. Classification (GTDB taxonomy): domain Bacteria; phylum Acidobacteriota; class Vicinamibacteria; order Vicinamibacterales; family SCN-69-37; genus DASQFI01. The sequence goes on from DASQFI010000054.1 coordinate 110,721, forward strand.
CCGTCTATCGCGCCTCGCGGCAGAGTGCTCCGGTGGTCGCGGCTGCCGCTGTGCTCGTCGCCGGCGTCTGGGTCGTGGAACCGCGTGCGATCCCGAGACCACATCTCGCCTCGTTTGCCGGTCTGGCGATCTGCATGCTGATCATCGAGCGCGTCGTCTCAATTCGGCGTGTGGCGCCGCTCTGGTGGGCCGTTCCCCTGGTCGCCATCTGGAGCAACTTCCACGTCGAGGTGGCGTTCGGCGTGGCGGCGGTCGCCATGTTCGCTTTGGCGGAGCTCGTGCGGCCGGCGGAGTTGTCTCGGCGCGATGCCTGGATGGCGCTCGCCATCGCGGTGGTCTGCGGAGTCGCGACGCTCGCCAATCCGTATGGCATCGGGTGGTGGCAATACCTGGTCGAGAACCGATCGGTGACCGGCCTGCTGGACATCGCGGAATTGCGGCCGCCGTACCTGGGAAGCTACCGCGCGTTCTTTCTCTATCTCGTCGTGGCGGCCGCGATGCTGATCCTTCCAGCGCGCGGCATCAGGCTGTGGGAGATCGCATTCGTGACGCTGGCGGCCGCGGCAGGCCTGCGCTACCTGCGCTTCACGCCGCTGATTTTCATCGTTACCGCGCCGATGGTCGCGCGCCGGATTGGCGAGCTGATGACGCGCGGGCTCGACGGACGCGCAGTGGTGGTGACGGCGGTCGCGCTCGCGATCGCCGGCGCCCGGCTGCCAATCACGAGCGTCTCCTCGATCTGGCGGGCCGGCAACGCGGCGATTGAGCCGGCGGCGTTCTTTTCGCCGCAGGCGGTTGCATTCGCCCGGCGCGAAGGGCTGCACGGCCCGATGTTCAACAGCAACAACCTGGGTGGCTATCTCGCGTTCGGTCTCTATCCTGACGCGCAGATTTTTCAGGACTCACGCTTTCAGTCCTACCCGCCGGATCACTTCCGCGCGATCCTCCGCGCCGCGGAATCGCCGCCGGACTGGACGGCACTCGTCGCCGGCGTGGATTGGGCGATGCTCTCGCGCGCGCGACCCGACGCGCTCTCGGGGATAGGCCGATTTCCACCTGCGGCGTGGGCGACCGTGTTCAGAGACGACGCCGTGGAGATCGTCGTGCGGCGGGACGGGCGATTTGCGGCGATCGCGCCGAAGTAACAGGTGTAGGACGGGGCTTCAGCCCCGCCGGGCGCGCTACTCCGCTCGCATCAACGTCATCGGATCGATCCCCGCCGCGCGCCGTGCCGGGGCCCACGCGGCGACGGCCACGACGACGGTCACGAGTGCCACCACGGCGGCGTAGGTCGCCGTGTCGAGGGGCTCGACGCCGTAGAGGAGCGCGCGCATGGCACGCGTCGCGGCAACGGCACCCACGAGACCTGACGCCACGCCCAGCGTGACCTTCCACGCGGCGCTCGCGAGCACGCCACGGACGACAACGGGCTTCGACGCGCCGAGCGCCAGTCTCACGGCCAGCTCGCGACGCCGATGCGCGACGTCCAGGCTCACCAGACTGAAGAGACCCATCGCCGCCAGGAAAAACGCGACGCCGGCGAACAGCACGAACAGCCACATGCTCATCCGCCACGGCGCCGACGCCCGCGCGACCACGGTGTCGAGCGTCGTGATCGTGTCCACGGTGGCGCCGGGATCCATCTCTCGCACGCGCGCCTTGACGAGGTTCGCGAGTGCCGTCGGATCGCTCGAGGTGCGAATCATCATCGTGCGTGCTGGCTGACCAACCTGGAGCGCCGCGTCGTAGATGTCGAGTTGCACCTCATCGATGCCTCGATACCGGACGTCACTGACGACGCCGACGGTCGTCCGCCACTGCGATTTCTGGCCGGGCGTGAACGCGTTGTAGAACACGCGTTTGTTGAGCGGATCCTGTCCCGGCCACATCTGGCGCGCCGTGGACTCGCTGACGATGGCGACGCGTGGTGTGTCCGCGGTGTCCTGAGGCGTGAACAGGCGCCCGCGACGAAGCGGCAGCTGCATCGCGGCGAACAAACCCGGCGTCGCGATCTGATAGTTCAGCGTCGGATTCCGTCCGGCCGCCTCCGCCGTCTGCGGCTGGTCATCGAGCACGACGCGCACGCCCTGACCGATCGGTCCAAGTGCCAGCGGCCCGAGAAAGATGGCGCCTGCGGCGTCCACGCCCGGCAGTGCCGTGACGCGCTCCAGCACCTGATGCATGAACTGGTTTGGCGGAGGCTGCGCGACCTGCTGCTCGACGCGGATCGAGAGCACGTTCGTGGGATTGAATCCCAGGTCGATGGTCCGGAGGTTGGTGAAGCTCCGCACGACGAGGCCGGCGGCGACGAGCATCATGACCGCCAGCGCCATCTGCGCGACGAGCAGTCCCGAGCGCATCCGGATCGAGCGGCGGCCGGCCGTGCCGCGGGCGCCGTCGCCCAGCGCTTCCGTCAGGCGCGTCCCGCTCGCATGGCGCATCGGGATGACGCCGCAGAGGAGCGCCGTCACGGTGACGATCAGGAACGTGAACGCAACGACAGTTGGATTGATCGCGATCTCGCCAAGCCTCGGTACGTCTTCTGGAGCCAGCGCCGTGATCGCCGACGCCAGGCCGATCGCCGACCCGAGACCGATGAGACCTCCGGCCACCGTCAACACGCCGATCTCGAGGAGCCAGAGGCGCGCCAGCTGGCCGCGCGACGCGCCGAGGGCGAGGCGCAGGCTCTGCTCGCGGCGCCGCAGCGACACCCGTGTGAGAAGCAGACCGGAGACGTTCGCGCACGCGATCAACAGCAGCACCGCGACCGCGGCCCAAAGCGTCCAGAGCGCGGGCTGCACCGCGCCAAATACGTGCTCCCGGAAGGACTCGACGACCGATCGGTCGCCCCACTTCAAGCGGCCCGGCTGCTGCGCGTCGAGCCGCGCTTCGGTCGCGTCGATGTCGCGCGCGGCGGACCTCGCATCCAGGCCCGGCCTCAGGCGGCCGATGACGTAGAACACGCCGACGGTGTCGAGCACCGTGAGGTTCGGCTTCGGACCGCCACCCGTGAGAAGCGGCACGGCGGGCTGCCAGAACTCCGCGCCATGCGGAAAGTCGAACCCGCGCGGCATGACGCCGACGACGCGCACTGAGGCGCCATCGACCCGCAGCGACTGACCGACGATGGCAGCATCCCCGCCGAATCGGCGGACCCACGCGCCGTAGTTCAGCACGATGACCTGCTCGGCGTTCGGGACGTCGTCCGATGGCTCGAAGCCGCGGCCGAGGAGCGGGCGGACGCCGAGGGCATCGAAGAAATCCGCGGAGGCGCCGGCGAACGAGAGGCGGGTTGGTTCCCCACGCCCTTCGAGCACGGCGTTCCAGACGTGGGTGCCGACGAGCGCGCTGTGCGTGAACGTCTGACCGGCTGCTTGCCACTCGCGAAGGTGCCGATACGTCATCTCGACCACGGACTGGCCGGTGATCTTGTCCGTCTGCCAGGCCACGACGGTGCGGCCGGGGTCGGCGAGCGGCAGCGGGCGCAGCAGCACGGCGTGGACGGCGCTGAAGATGGCGCTGTTGGCGCCGATCGCGAGCGCCAGCGTCACGACGACCGACGCGGCATAGGCGGGCGCGCGACCCAGATGGCGGAACACGAGCCGCAAATCACGCCAGAAAGACATCGGGAATCCTCAGATGTAGGCCGGTCCTTAAGGACCGGCGGACAGGCGGGGCTAAAGCCCCGCCCTACGTACGACCACCGTCACATTGAACGACGCGTTCGTCCGATTGCCTTTCTTGTCCGCGGCGGTGCACGCGACTTTCGTCGTGCCGACCGGGAAGGTCGCGCCCGACGCTGGCGTGCAGGTGACTGGCACCTCGCCATCGGTGAAGTCGGTTGCCGACGCCGCGAAGGTGATCGCCGTGCCCGCCGGCGAGGTCGCGACGACCGTCATGCTGCCCGGAATTGTCACGCCGGGCCCCTTCGTGTCCATCTGCCCGGCCAGCTCGTTCACGTCGATGCAGCCGACGTATCCATCACCGACGTGGTCCTTGGGACACTCCGTGCACGTGCGCGAGCCGGGTATATTCCGGCAGCGCGTCAGCGGATCGCAGCGGCCGTTGGCGATTGAGCACTCGTTGATGTCGATGCAGCCGGTCTCCGGCGTGCCGCTGAACCCCGGCGGACAGTTCTCGCCGCAGCGCCACGCGCCCGGCACATTGCTGCACTGCACGCCCGCGCCGCAATTGCCGTTGTTGGTCGCGCACTCGTCGACGTCGCGGCACGTCTTGCCATCAGCCGCGTAGCCGCCCGGACACCCGCCGCAGAAGGCGTTCGCCGGGCCATCGAAGCACGCGACGCCCGCCGGGCATCCGCCGTTGTTCACCGCGCACGTGCTGCCCGCCGGCTGCGCGACCTGCAGATCTCTCGCCGGTCCGGCATTGAGCGCGAAGCCGAGCAGCGTGACGCCCGCGATACCGAGGGCCGACTGTCCGAGCCAGCCGAGCGATCGAAGCGAGACCATTGCGATCGATTATAGGTTGCTGGAGAACGCAACCTGAACTTCGAACTTCGGAGACAGGGACTAGAAAATCAATCGCGCGGCAAGCTGCGTCTGCCGCGGCGGGTACGTCGCGAGACTCCGTCCGAACGTGGCGTGATCCAGGAAGCTGTCCGGAAGCTGGTCGTTTCGGCGATTGAGCACGTTGAAGACTTCGAGACGAAGCTCGAGCGCGCGCCGGCCGGCGATCGACAGCCGTCGCGAGACGAGCAGGTCGAGCGACGCGTAGCCGGGACCCGTCAGCAGATTCCGGCCGGCGTTCCCGAACGTGAATGGCGGTGGAATCACGAACGTCCGGCCGCCGTACGTGTACGATGACTGGCCCGGCGGCAGTGGCCCGCTGATCATGTCCGGGCGATCGAACGCGAACGTCGCGCCGCCGCCGTTGCCCGTATTGCTGTTGTCGAAGCTCAACCGCGGCGTGAACGGCCGGCCGGCCTGCGCCGTGAGGGTCCCGCTCACCTGCCAGTTTCGGAGAAGAGCCGAGCGTCCCATGGCCGGCAGCTGCCAGATCGCGGACAGCACCAGGCGATGCCGCACATCGAAATCCGACGGTCCCCATTCGGCGGCGGAATGGCGGCTGTCCTGCGGCGTGTTGTCGTTGCCGTCGCTCGCGAGAAAGGCCGACGCGTCATCGAGCGACCTCGACCACGTATATGCCGCATGAAACGCGACGCCGCGGAACAACTGTCGATCGACGCCGAGCTGGAGTCCGTCATACTTCGAAGTCGCTTTCGATTCCACGAGCAGGATGTCCGCGAAGTCAGGAATCGGCCGACGTGCGTCGAGCGGACCCGGACCGGGCGCGGGCTGATTGATGTTCCGCTTCCTCACCAGATTCCTGCCGCGAGACGTGACGAAGCGCGCATTCAGCGTGAGCTCCCGGAACACCCGCTCGATCGACACACTCGCCTGCTGCGAATACGCGGTTCGAAAGGAACGATCGAGCGTGTTCACGGACGGCGCGGGAACGAACCCGCCCTCGACCGGAAAGGGATCCTCGATGGTCGCCGGAGCGGCGATCCTCAGCACGAAAAACGGCGGGTTGAAATACAGCGCCGAGTTCTCGATCAACGTGCCGGCGTCGTAGAAGAGGCCGTAGCCGCCGCGGATGACGAGCGTGCCGTGGCCGGAGGGATCCCAACTCACCGCGACCCGCGGCGCGAGATTGTTGACGTCGGCGTCGAGGCCCGAGGCCGGCACGCCATTCGTCCCGACGTCGACGAGGTGGTGAGCGTCGAGATCGAAGACACGCATCCGATGGCCGGCGTCGGTCGGCGCCGAGAAGTACTCGTACCGAAGGCCCGCGTCGAGTGTCACGGACGGCAGGACCCGCCAGGAGTCCTGGACGTAGCCGGCCGCCGACCACGTTCGAAGCGCCTGCCGATTGTCGTTCGCGGCGATCAGCGAGAACGTCGGCCGGCCGAGGAGCACGTCGCCGAGCGGGTGGCCCGTGAACGCCCCGCTGAATGTGATCTGGCCGCGCGAGAAGAGATGGTTGTACCCGTCCGATCGATAGGTCCGCACGTCGCCGCCGACCTTGACTCGATGCTGTTGCCCCTCGATCGCGAGCTGATGCGAGATCTGCGTGGTCCGGGTCCGCCGCACGACCGGCAGGTTCGGATCGTCGCCAAGCATCTCGTAGCCGGAGACGTCGATCGCGGGAAAGCCCAGGTCCTCGGCTGGCAGCAGCGGCGCGATCATGCCCAGCACGTCGAAGCCGTTGACGCCGGAGCGGCCCGGTAGATTCTCACGGCGCGATGCGTGCACGCCGACGCGAAGGACATTCATCACTCGCGACGACAGGGTGGAAGTCAACCCGGCGCCGAAATGCTGTCCCTGATCCAGGCTCGAGAGACCGAACCCGGGCAGGTTCCGGTTGCGCGCGACGAACGGCAGATCGCGCGAGTCGCGGCTGAAGCTGTACCGAAAGGACAGGAAGTTCTCCGCGCCGAAGTGATGGTCGGTCTTGACGTTCACCTGGCCCGCGTGGCGCTCGTCCTGCCCCGATGCCGCCAGGTTGGCCGCCGGGTCCTGGCGGGTCGGTGGTGGATACAACGCGATCACCGCTCGCGCCACGTCGCCGATCCGCTCGTCAGGTATTCGATTGTTCGGAAAGGGCTGGCCGGAAATCGGATCCGCGATCGTGACCCCGCTCGCGCTGAAATCTCCGTTGCGCTCCGCGATCGTCGGCACGTGCGCGAGCCGGTGATCGGCCTCGCGGGCGGCAAGGCCCTCGGCGTTGACGAAGAAGAAGGACGATCGCCGTTCGATCGGGCCGCCAAGCGACCCGCCGAACAGGTGACGCGCGAAGGAGGACTCTGGACGGTCAGGTGCCTGCAACGGGCTGCGTGCGTCGAGCGCCGAGTCTCGAAAGAACTCGTAGAGCGACCCGGTCCAGTCTCGCGACCCGGATCGCAGGACCATGTTCACGTGCGCGCCGCCGCTGCGGCCGTGCTCGGCGTTGTACGTGTTCTGCAGCACCGTCACTTCCTGAATCGCCTCCAGGCTCGGCGCGATGATCAGCCGGCCGATGAACTGGTCGTTGTTGTCGAGGCCGTCCAGCAGGAAGTTGTTGGACGCCTCGCGCGCGCCCATGTTGTTGATGCCGGTGTTGCCTTGCGTGGAGAGCCTCGAACCCGGCGCCGGCGGCGAGACGCCCGCCGCGTGCGTGACGAGCGGCAGCACCTCACGCGCGTGCAGGGGGGTCGCGCCGATCCTCTCGCGGTCGAAGACGTGCCCGACGCCGCTCGTTCCCGCGCGCAGCGTGCCGGCATCGGCAATCACGACAATCTGTTCGGAGAACGGCCCTGGATCGAGCACCAGCGGCAGCGTCGCATCGACGCTCGACGTGAGGCGAAGCTCGTGGACGATCCCGGTCCTGAATCCGGTGAGGCTGACCGTGACGGTGTAGGTGCCCGCCGGCAGCCCGGTCAACGGCGCCAGTCCGTCCGCGGACGTCGTCGTGCGCCGCGTGAGCGCGGTCGCCTGCTCGGCGATGACGACGGTGACGCCGGCGAGCGCGCCGCCGCCGGCGTCGCGCACGTGGACGACGAGGCGGGACGTCGGCGTTTGAGCGGAGAGGGGGGTGCCGAGGCCGATGACGAGCGCGGCCACGATCGCGGCGATCACGATCGCGATATTACGACAGCAGCTTCAACCCAAACGCGCGCTCGATCAACTCGAGGTCGCGCCGTTCTGACGGGTCGGCGAGCGTCAGCGCGTGGCCGGGCAAATCCTTCCGTCCGGTGCGGCCGACGCGATGCACGTACGTGTCAAGGGTGTGGGGGACTTCGTAGTTGACGATGACGCTGACGGCGTCGATGTCGAGGCCGCGCGCCGCGACGTCCGTGGCGACCAGCACCTTGGTCCGGCCGGTCCGGAAGCTCTCGATTGCCGCGGTTCGCTCCTTCTGCGATCGATCGGCATGAATCGCCGCCGCCCGCAGGCCGAACGCCCCGAGCTGGCGCGCGAGCCGGTCCGCGCCAATCTTCGTGTTGACGAAGACGATCACGGTGCCCGCTTCGCGGCGCAGGTACTTGGCGAGAAACGGCACCTTCTCACGTCCAGGGAGCACGCGCGCCTCGTGCGAAATCGTCTGCGCCGGGCCGCGCCGCGATCCGACCTGCACGAACACGGCGCCGGGCGCGAGCGCGTCGGCGAACCGCATCACTTCCTCGGGCATCGTCGCCGAAAACAGCATCGTCTGCCGGGACGCCGACGGCGGCAGCGCCTCGGCGATCTTGCGGACGTCGGGCCAGAAGCCCATGTCCATCATCCGGTCGGCCTCGTCGAGCACGAAGATCTCGAGCTTGGTGAAGTCGCCGATGCTGCTGCGCATGTGATCGAGCAGCCGGCCGGGCGTGGCGATCACGATATCCACGCCGGCTTTGAGCGAACGCTCCTGCGGGCCCATCGGCACGCCGCCGTACACGGCCGCGCTCGCGACCGGGGCGTGATAGGCGAAGCCCTGCACTTCGTCGTCAATCTGCGTGGCGAGCTCGCGCGTGGGGGCGAGCACCAGCGCGCGCGTGGCTTCGTGCGACGCGCGCGGCCCGGCTTCGCGGTTCTCGCGAATCAGGCGCGACAGGATCGGCAGGACGTACGCCGCCGTCTTGCCGGTGCCGGTCTCGGCGCAGCCGATCACGTCCCGTCCAGCCAGCGCGTACGGCAGCACCGCGCTCTGCACGGGCGTGGTCCTGACGTAGCCGCGTTGATCGAGCGCCGAGCGGAGCGCGGGCTCCGTGATCAGCGAGCTGAACGGCAGCGGCGCGGGATCGAACGGCGCGGACTCGCGCTCGGTCGCGCTCGATCCGCTGCGTGCGCCGATGCCGCCGCGTGCGCTCGATCGTGAATGGCCCTGGCCGGGCGCACTCCCGCTCCGGCCACGACGTCTGCGTGGAGGCTTATGGGAACCTGGCTCTGTACTCAATCTGGTGTGAGCTAACGAGCGCGGAAGGTGATGATGCCCCGGACCGGATCGTACGGCGAGATGCCAACGGTGACGCGATCTCCGGGGACCACTTTGATGCGGAAGCGGCGCATGCGGCCGCTCAGTTGCGCCAGCACTTCGTTGCCCGCATCGACCTTGACACGGTAGAGACCGCCGCTGTGGACGGCTACCACGATGCCTTGGACATCAATCAGGTCGTCCTTGCTCAAATTCGCTGTCCTTTCATCCACACAAGGATATCAGGGGGCGGGCTTTTCTGCCTTTTGCCGTTGCCTGTCGCCGTCGTCAAAGCGCCCTGACGGCGTCTTCGACTCGCTTGGCCAGGGCCTGGTAGTCGTCGCCTTCGAGCCGCAATGGGGCGCCAAACGCGATGCGGACCGGGCCCCGTTTAGGCCAGCGCATCGAGGAATGCAGCACCTTGTCCAGCCCCTCGATTCGGATGGGCACGACGGGGAGGTCGAGCCGGGACGCGATCATGCCGACGCCGGGCCGGAACGGACTCGGTTCACGCCGGCCCTCCGGGAAGATGAGGATCGAGTAACCATCCCCGGCCACTTCGCCGATGTATCTCAGTGTCTGCCGCGTGCCGGCTTCCCGCTGCGGCAGGGGGAACGCGTTGAAGAACATCGACGCCAGGTAATACCAGAAGCTGTTCCAGAGGTATTTCTTGCGGCTGAACTCCCGCGGATAGAAATGCGCGCGCCAGAACTCCTTCGCCATCGCCGGCGCCACCCAGTATCGCCAGCGTCTGGGCAGCGCGATGAGGATCGCGGGCGTGTCCATATGACTGAGGTGATTCGACGCGAACACGACCGGACCGCGAATATTCGCGAGATGCTCCCGGCCCTCGACTTTCAACTGCATGAACAGGCGCGCGAGCGACAGGATCCAGGTCGGCAGGCTGATGCGCCGGAGGAACCACGACACGCGCCAGCGGTTCCAGGACGGGAAGGCAATCGGCTCGGAGAGCAGTCCTCCTGCCACCGAGACTCGAGCTGACGCGCCGGCTTGTCCCGCCGAAGCTCGAAGAGCGGAGGTGGAAACCTCAGAGCCGACCAACGCTCTTAAGTCCGCGATTGTCTTCGCCTCAGCCAGCGCGCTTTCGTCGAGCGTCACCTGAAAGGCCTCCTCGAGCGCCATCATCATCTCGACGCGATCGAGTGAGGAGAGCCCCAACTCGTCGAGCGTGGTGTCGGGCGAGAGCTCCCGCCCCGAGGCGTAGCGCGCGACGACGTCCTCGACGCTCGCGCCTGTCGCGACGGTCGCGGGTGTGCCGCTCGCGCCGGCGGTGACCCAGCGCTGGATCTCCCGCCGTTTGAGCTTCTGCGTGCCTTCGGTGCGCGGCAGGTCGGATCCGGGCCAGACCGAGGTGCTCCAGACGCGCTGGTGATCCTCGAGCGTGGCGTTTGCGCCGCGGACGATCGCCGCGACGTCCGCGCCGGGCTCCACGATCAGCACCGCGTGGACGCGTTCCTCGCCCTCGACCGGCACGCCGACGACTCCGGCGTCTCTCACGCCGGGTTGGGCCACGAGCGCGCGTTCCACGTCCTCAGGGAAGACGTTCAGTCCCTGCGGCGTGACGATCATTTCTTTCTTGCGTCCTTTGATCAGCAGCTGTCCGGACGGATCGATCTCTCCGATGTCGCCGGTGTGGAACCAGCCGTCCTGGAACGCCGGTGCCGTCTCGCCGCCCGACTGGTAGTAGCCGGAGGTCACGTTCTCGCCGCGGACGAGGATCTCGCCGTCGGCGGCGATTTTCACTTCGACGCCCGCGATTGGCGTACCCACCGTCCCGCGCGACGCCCTGAACGGGTGATTGAGCGTGACGACCGGCGCGGTCTCCGTCAGCCCGTAGCCTTGCACGAGGAGAAAGCCGAGCTTGCGCCAGAACCCCTCGAGATCCGGCTCGAGCGGCGCCGCGCCGCAGATGACGCACCAGAACTTCCAGCCGAACAGCCGATGGATCTCCCGGTAGCGCCACCAGCGCCAGAGAAAGTGCCTGCCCGCGAGCGTGTCGGCCTCCGCCGTTTCCGGAAACGTGCGCTGCACGTGCTCGCGGAGCACGTCGAGCACTTTGGGCACGCAGACGAGCACGGAGACGCGTCGCGACCTGATCTGACGAAGGATCTCGTTCGGGCTGTAGCCGTGGGAGAAGACGACGGTGCCCGCGAGGATCGGCGGCACGAACGTCGCCATCGACTGGCCGAACATGTGACTGAGCGGCAGCAGGTTCAGGAAACGAATCGGGTGGAACGGCCGGCCGTACTTCTGGTACTTCCGGATCTCGCGCTCGATCGGGATGATGTTCGCGAGGATGTTCTTATGCGTGATCGTGACGCCCTTGGGATCCGCCGTGGCGCCACTCGTGAAAATGATCTCGGCCAGCGTGGATGGAAAGACGGCGGCCGGTCTCGACGGCGGCGCCGCAACCGGTCCGGGCTTCGACTCGCCCTCGCGTCGCCTGAGCTCCGTCAGCGCCCAGATTGGTGCCGGGAGATCCGGCGGCGCCTGAACCTCGGCGCCCACGAGGACCGCCTTGGCCTTTACGATCTCGACGATCCTCCGCAGCAGCTCGACCGAGGCGCGGTAGTCCACCGGCACGATGACCACGCCGGCGAGCAGGCCTCCCCAGAGCGCGACGAGCCACTCCCCGCGATTCTCCGACCAGATGACGACCTTGTCGTTCGCGACGATGCCCTCGCGCGAGAGCCTGGCCGCGAACTCACGCGCGGCGTCCGCGACCTCGCGGTACGTCATTTCGCGAGTGCGGTACCCATCGTCATGAACGATGAACGACTCGTCGATCGACGCGAAATCCTCGAAGAAGTCGAGGAGGGTGTTGCGGGGCATGCGCGGGGACATCATACTGAGGCGCGAATCCGCCGATTTGAGATTCGGCGGTGTGGTGAGGCGGAGCGTCAGAGCATTCACGAGAACAGGGTTGCAGATCTCATGCGGAAACGCGTGTGAGAACTCGGTGTTTGATCTGAAGTTTTTATGAGGGAAAGACCTCTCCGGTGGAGGACACGATGAGACGGCTGACGTTTGTGATCGTCGCGCTGGCGCTGCCGGCGGGCGCGCCGGCGTTGGCGCAAGGGGGCGGCGGCGCGCAGCAGCCGGCGCCCATCACGCTCCAATGGAATGACGCGATTCCGCCGGGCAATGCGGACCACGCGGCGCGGGCGCTCAAGGAGTCCTCGCGTCACGGCGAGTGGGTGAACATCAAGATGGCCGACGGCACGGCGCTCAACACGTGGGTCGTCTACCCGGAGCGTAAGGACAAAGCCGGTGTCGTGCTGGTGATTCACGACATCGGCGGGATGCGGGACTGGCCGCGCGCGCTGGGCGATCAACTTGCCCAGGATGGCTTCATCGCGATCGTGCCTGATTTCCTGTCGGGCAAGGGGCCTGACGGTGGCGGCTCGGCCTCGCTTGGCGGGGGTGTCGGAACGGCGATTCGTGACCTGAAGCCGGAAGAAGTGAACGCCCGCTTGAACGCCGCCATGGAGTACGGCCGAAAGCTCCCGAGCGCGAACGGCAAGGTCGGCGTCGTCGGGTTCTGCTGGGGCGGCGCGAGAAGCTTCGGTTACGCGGTGGCGCAGCCGAATCTGCAGGCGGCCGTCGTCTACTACGGGGAACTGCCGGGCTCAACCGCGGACACGGCCCCTGAAGCGGACGCCGCGAAGATCGTCGCGCCCGTGCTCGGCCTGTACGGCGGCAACGACAACCGGATCAACTCAACGCTGCCGGCGACGACCGCGGCGATGAAGAAACTCGGCAAGAGCTACGAGACACATGTTTTCGAAGGCGCGGGGCATGGATTTCTCGGCAATCAGGCGGGTGCTGCTGGCGCGAATCTGAAAGCCGCTGAACAGGCCTGGCCGCTGACGGTCGCGTTTTTCAGAAAACACCTGCAGTAGAGCATTGGAATGGCTCCTTCCATGAAATTGATCCACGCATCCGCCGTGTCGGCCGGAATATGTCTGATGGTCCTCGTGGCCTCGGCTCAACAGAAGCCGGATTTCTCTGGGCGATGGGTGATAGTGACTCCTGCGGAGAGCGCTGGTCTTGAGCAAGTCGTCAAGCACGATGCGACGACACTCACGACGGCGCATGCTTCTGAAGGCGCTGGGCACGCCACGATCTACAAGTTAGACGGCAGCGAGAGTCGGAACGTCATTGTCTCTCACGGAAGCGACCTGGTGACGCTGTCAAGGGTGTCGTGGTCCGGCAACAAGCTGATCATCACGAGCGCTACGACGTATCCCGATGGCCGAAAACTCGACCAGAAGCAGGAGTGGTCGCTCGACAGCGACGGTAGGCTGATGATCGAACTCACTGAGTCCATGCAAGGCGGACCACCGACGACAACTACTCTGGTTCACAAGAAACGTTCTACTTGAACGCGGCGCCGACCGACAGCACAAGAATGCGCTTGCGCTCCCGACCAGGATTCGTCAGGGTCGTGAGCGCCGGTTTCGTCTCGTAGAACCGCAGGTCGAAGCAGAACGCGAGATGTCGCGAAGTGAACCACCGCGCGCCGCCGCCGAAGTTCAACGTCATGTCGCGCGCCGGACTGACTTGCGGCGCCTCCGCTCCCAGGAACGTCTCGAAAAGCAGCGGCCCCATGCCCGCGCTGATGTAGCTCCACCCGTCGCGATGGCCGAAGTTGAAGGACAGCTGTCCCGCGAGGCTTTGCAGACGACGCTCGATCTGCGGTCCCAGCGGCAGCCCCTCGGCGTCCACCGGCTGCGATCGTCCGCGTGCGAGCAGCCCCTCGCCGCCGAGCCCCAGCGCGAAACGCTGCCGTCGAATCGGATAGAACGTCAGGCCGATTGCCCCGCCGAGCGCCCGCTTCGGCAGAGATTCGGGATCGATCGCGAGGTCCTCGGCCGTCACCGGATCCTGGCCAAGTCCGGCGAAGAACCCGCGCACGTCGATCACGAACGGTGGAATCGGCTGTTGAATCTGGGCAAGCGCGGGTGACGTTGCGAGCAGAACGAACAGAAGGCTCAGGGACGCAGAACGCATTCAGTCGATTGTATCGAGCCAGACCCATATGTAGGGCGGATTGGTTCCCAAATCCGCCCCCGCGGATTTGAAAACCAATCCGCCCCCGCGGATTTGAAAACCAATCCGCCCTACGTACAATCTCCCAATGCTCGTCTCGCTCGAGGCCATCCGGCAAGCCGCCGGAAGAATCAGCACCATCGCGCACCGGACGCCAATTCTGGATTTGTCCGAGGTCGCCGGCCGTCCCCTCTTCGTGAAATGCGAGTCGCACCAGCCGGGTGGCGCGTTCAAGATTCGCGGCGCGACGAACATGCTCAAGCGCCTGCCTGCCGATGCGCTTCGGCGAGGCGTCATCACGTACTCGTCGGGCAACCATGGGCAGGCGGTGGCGCTCGCGGCCTCGCGGCTCGGCGGCCGAGCCGTCATCGTGATGCCGACCACGGCCCCGGCGGTGAAAGTTGCCGGCGTGAAGCGTTGGGGCGCCGAGGTCATTCAGGAGGGCACGACGTCGATCGAACGCCGGACGCGCGCGGAAGCGGAGGCTGAGGCGCGCGGGCTGACGATGGTTCCGCCCTTCGACCATGAATGGATCATCGAAGGGCAGGGGACGTGCGGTCTCGAGATTCTCGAGCAGCTACCGGACGCGGCCGTGGTCGTCGCGCCAGTGGGCGGCGGCGGGCTGATCTCGGGCGTCGCCGCGGCCATCAAGCTCTCGCGGCCCGACGTGCGCGTCGTCGGCGTCGAGCCCGCGGGCGCTGCGAAGATGACCGCATCATTGAAAGCCGGCCATCCGGTGACGCTCCCGAGGACCGACACCATCGCCGACGGCCTGATGCCCGTCCGGCCCGGCGATCTCACGTTCGAGCACGTGAAGGCGTTCGTCGATCAAGTCGTGACCGTTGACGACGAGCGGATCGCGCGCGCCGCGCTCTGGCTGTTCCATGAAGCCAAGCAGGTCATTGAACCGAGCGGCGCGGCGACCGTGGCCGCCGTCCTCTGGCCCACGGGCGACGGGCCGCACACGGACCGATCGAAGAAGGTGGTCGCGATTCTGAGCGGCGGCAACGTCGCGCCCGAAACGCTCGCGGGGTTGCATCACGCGTAGGCCGGATTGGTCTCTAAATCCGGCGACGATCTCTCATTTCTTGATCGGCAAATCGTCCCGGTTTCCCCACTCCTCCCAGGCGCCGTAGTAATTGCGCAGCTTGTTGTAGCCCAGAAGGTGCATGACGAAGATGTCATGCGAGGCGCGCATGCCGACCTGGCAATACACGATCACTTCCGCCTCCGACGGGATCCCGCGATCGGCGTAGAGCCGTCTGAGATCGTCGGCCGACTTGAATGTCTTGAGCTCGGGATCGAGCGCGTCCTCCCAGTACACCGGAATCGAAGACGGGATCGCGCCGCCGCGCTTGATGCCGCGCAGGTCGCGTCCCTCGATTTCGTTCGGCGTGCGGGCGTCCACGATCTTCACGCCCGGCTTGGCGATCGCGGCGACGACGTCATCCGCGGTGGCGAGCCAGCGCGGACTCGCCTTCGCGATGAACAACGAAGGCGCCATGCGCGTCGGCGCGGTGGCGGTCGGGCGATTCTCCTTCGTCCACTTGGTCCAGCCACCGTTCAGAAGCGCGACGTTGGTGTGTCCGAAGTAGTTGAGGATCCACCAGAGGCGCGCTGCATAGATCCCGCCTCGCTCGTCGTACGCCACGACGCGCGTGCGGTTCGAGATGCCGAGCTTGTTGATCAGCGCCTCGAACTCGGCAACCGTCGGCAGAAACGCCGGCGGGCTTTTCGGATTCCGAATCGCCGCGTTGTCGAGGTGCACCGCCCCGGGAATGTGGCTCGTCGCATACCCGCTGGGCCGCAGATCGACGACGCGGACCGTACGGTCCGTGAGATGCGCGGCCAGCCAGTTCGTCTCGACGATCAGATCGGGCCGGGCGTAGCGGCTTGGCGGCAGGACCAGGCCGCCTGTCTGAGGCGCGGCCATGAGCGGCGCGGCCGACGCCGGCCGCGCCTGGAGCCCGCGGACCGCGCCGAGAATCATCCGGTTCACCGCCGCCAGCGACAGCCCGCCCTCATCCTTCGCCGGAATCGTCGCGAAGCCGATCGCGGACGCCTTCGGGTACTTGCTGAAGATCATCTCGAAGAGCTTCGCGAGCTGCTGGCTCGTCGGGCCGTTCGGGACTTTATTCTGATGCGCCATGACCTCGGGCGGATCGAGCACGTCCATGTCGATGTGCACGTAGATCTTGTCCGTGAGCCGGCTCAGTCGATCGAGCTGTCGCGTGACTGCCGGCGAGATCGTGCGCAGGTCGTCCACCGTGAGCTGCTCGATCTTCGACTTGTTCAGGAGGTCTTGTTCGAGCGGATCGGTGAGCCGCACGCCGCCCATGACGACGTGCTCGTCCTTGAGCGGCGGATCGAGCCCGGCATCCTGGCGCATGACACTCAGACAGCGTCCGGTCGCCACGGCGACGGGCATGCCGCCCAGCGATCCGCTGCGCGTCGTCTCCGGCGTGTTGAAATCGGGATGCGCGTCGAGCCAGAGCAGGCCGACCTTGAGCGGCGTCTTCGTCGGGCCGGAGGCTTGCAGGCCGGCCACCATGCCGGGCATCGAGGGGCACGTGCCGAGGAGACCGACGTTGAAATACCCGTCGCGCACGTTTGCGGCGACGGTGCGCCCGAGGTGACCCAGCGCGAAGCCGAGGCGCTTCCAGCCGCCGTACTCAGGCTCCTGTTCTGCGGTCAGCTTGATCGCGTTGACGCGGACAGTTGCGCCGAGCCCGGCCAGCGCCTGCTGAATTCCGCCTTCGGCCATCGTCGTGGGGCCGGTCGACGTGCCGTTCGGCACGAACGGTTGCTTGACGAGTGCGACGCGCAGCCGGCCGCCCGCGTCCGTGAACTGCGCGGACGGCGACGCCATCGCCGCCGACGTCGCGAGGAGCAGAAACGCCGCCCGGATCGAAAGAGATTTCATGATCGTGTCCTGGAAACTGACACGATGACACGGACGTGACGCCTTCTCAAGACGCTCAGCTGGCACGAATCGGCTAGCTGGGGATCGCAGGAAGTCGCCCTCTCAGGTTCCTTTCTCCAGCAGGTCCCTGGCGACTACGAGCCCTTCCTCGAGCGTGCGCACGTCGCCATCGAGCTGCCGCTCGTAGACGCGCTTGAGGAGATCGCCCATGGCCGGACCGGGCGTGACGCCGAGATCGATCAGGTGCCGTCCCATGACGAGCGGGGACGGCGCGGCGTGCTCGACGCCGAGCGCACGCGCGCGCTCGAGAAACCAATCCATGGCGGAGCAGTCGAACGACCCCGATCGTCCATGGCAGTCCGCCTTGGCGAAGCGCGCGAGCAGCTCGAGATCGACCTTCAGCGCGAGGCGGCGAAACGCGCCGTCGCTCACCGGCGTCAACGCCTTCCGAAACGCACTCGGCTTCAGGTGATGCGCGACGAGTCCCAGGACGGCGCGCCGGACGTCGTAGCCGTCGAGCGAATGGACGTTCAGCCGGTCGAGCAGCCGGGTCGCCGGCGCCACGCCGCCCTCCTCGTGTCCAGGCGACCGAATTCGCCCGTCGATGACGGCCGTCGTCTCCGGCTTGCCGAGGTCGTGGCAGAGCGCGCCCAGCATCATCGCCACGGCCGGACCGCGACCGAGATCGTCGATGTGTGCGCGTGCTTCGTCGACGACCATCAGCGTGTGCACCCAGACGTTGCCTTCCGGGTGCCACTCCGGCTCCTGCGGGCAGCCAACGAGTGCCTGGAGCTCGGGCCAGAGCCGTGAGACGACGCCGAGGTCCAACGCGAGCGCCAGGCCGATCGACGGCCGGCGCGCCTGCAACAGGAGTTTCTCGACTTCGCCCCAAATCCGCTCTGCCGGGAGATCGTCGAGCGGGATCGACCGGCAGATCGATCGGGTCTCCTCGGGCACCTCGAGCTCGAATCGTGCCGCGAACTGCAGCGCGCGGAGGACGCGCAGGCTGTCGTCGCCGAACGTGTTCGGGTCGACCACTCGGAGGCGGCGCTCCTCGAGATCGCGGCGCCCGTCGAACGGATCGACGATCTCGTTCGTGAGCGGGTCGCGCGAGATCGCGTTGATCCTGAAGTCGCGGCGCCGGGCCGCCTCCTCGAACGACAGATCCGGATCGCCCTCGACGAGGAAGCCCTTGTGCCCGCGGCCCGATTTGGATTCCCGGCGGGGCAGCGCGACGTCGATCGCGTCCTGCCGCAGCCGGACGTCGGATGGCTCGCCGGATCCGTTCGGCGCCACGACCTTGAAGACCGCGAAGCTCTCGCCGACCGTTTCCACATGGCCGAGCCGCTCGAGCAGGGGACGCAGGCGATCGGCCGCGAGGCCGAAGACTTCCAGATCGAGATCCTTGGGCGGCAGGCCCATCAGATCGTCGCGGACCCAGCCGCCAACGAGCAGGGCGCGGCCCCCGGCCTCACGCACCGCCGTCGCGATCGCGCGCGCGAGAGAAAGGACCTCCGAGGTCATTTTTTGTCACCATCACCAGAAAATGACCTCGGAGGTCTTCGCCCACGCGCATACTTCTGCATCAGCCGATCCGCGCGGGCGGGCGCGACGACCGAGAGCACCGCGAGCCACCACGCTTTCCGATACAGGTACACCTCGGCCTGCGGCGAGACGATGCACTCGACGATGGCGGCGGCGACCTCGCCCACGGTTTGCCTCGGCCCGTCGACTTCGGCGGCATGGCCGAAATCGCGAATCATGCTGCTGTGAAACTCTGTGGGCGTGGAGATGGGATAGACGATCGACGCCCGGAGATTCGTCTCCAGGAACTCCGTACGCAGGCCTTCGATGAATCCGACCTGCGCGGCTTTGGTCGCCGAGTACAGGCTCATGCCGCCAACGCCGCGGCGGCCCGCCACGGACGACACGGCGATCACATGCCCGAATCCCTGCCGGACGAAGACCGCATGGGCCGCGTGCGCGGCGTAAATCGTTCCGAGGACGTTGACGTCCACCAGCCGGCGGGCGATCGCGGGTGTCGTCTCGGCGAGCGTGCCGTGGAACCCGATGCCCGCATTGCAGATCATGACGTCGAGGCGCCCGAGCGCCTCGACCGTTCGCGCCACGAACGCGCGCATGTCCGCGTCGCTCGTCACGTCACTGGGCACGGCGAGTGCGCGGCCGCCCTGCGCGGTCACTGTCGCGGCAGTCTCGTTCAGCCGATCCGCGCGGCGCGCCGACAGCGCAACCGCCGCGCCCTCTTTCGCGCACAGTTCCGCCGTCGCCCGGCCGATGCCCGCCGACGCGCCCGTGATCGCTACCACCCGGCCGGACAAACGCATGACGATGGATCATAGTCAACTTAGAACTGAGAACTGAGAACTGAGAACTCAGAACTTCGGAGGGCTGGCCACGATGCGGACGACGAGCCATGACAGTATGCTCTTAAGTTCTTAGTTCTGAGTTCTCAGTTCTAAGTTGCACCGTTCACCCATGGATCCTCTCCCCGTTCTCCGCGACCTCGTCGCCGTCAACTCGATCAATCCGTCGCTCGTGCCTGGCGCGCCTGGTGAAGGCGCGGTGGGCGAGGTCGCGGCCGCGGCGATGGCGCGCGCCGGTCTCGACGTCGTGTTTCAGGACGCTGCGCCGGGCCGGCGGAACGTGATCGGCGTGCTCAACGGATCGCAGGCCGGCCCCGCCGTGATGTTCTGCGGGCACATCGACACGGTGGGTGTCGAGGGCATGAAGGATCCGTTCGTGCCTCGCGTCGAGGGCGGCCGGATGTACGGTCGCGGCGCGCAGGACATGAAGGGCGGCGTGGCCGCGATGATTGCGGCGGCCGGCGTGCTCGCCCACGACTGGCCGCGCGGCCGGCTCATCGTCGCCGCCGTCGTCGACGAGGAGTACATGAGCATCGGGGCAGAGGCGCTGGTGCGCGAGTGGCGCGCCGATGCCGCGATCGTCACCGAGCCGACGGACCTCCAGATGGCGGTCGGGCACAAGGGTTTTGCGTGGGTCGAAGTCGTCACGCGCGGGCGCGCCGCGCACGGCAGCCGGCCCGCCGAGGGACGTGACGCGATCGCGCGAATGGGGCGCGTGCTCGTCTCCCTCGAAGCCCGCGATCGTGAATTGCGCGGGCGCACGCCCGCGCCGTTTCAAGGCACGGGATCGATGCACGCGTCGATCATCACCGGCGGCCGCGAGCTGAGCAGTTATCCGGACTCGTGCACGCTGCAGATGGAGCGCCGCACCGTCAGCGGCGAGGACGAAGCCGTGGTCGCGACGGAAATGGAAGAGGTGCTCGCGCGGCTCCGCCGGGAAGATCCGGAGTTCGAAGGCAGCGCGCGGTTGACGGGCTATCGCTCCTCGTATTGCCTCGACCCGTCGCACCGGCTGCCGCAGGCGCTCGGCCAGGCCCTCGATCAGGCGGGTCGATCGCGCGATCCGGTCGGCATGTCGTTCTGGACCGATGCCGCCCTTCTCGCCGGCGCCGGCATTCCCTCGATTCTGTTCGGGCCCGGCGGCGCGGGCCTGCACAGCACCGTCGAATACGTCAACGTCGACGACGTCTACGCGTGCCGGGACATTCTCTGCAAGACCGTCGAACGGCTGATGACGGCGTAGAGACCGCGGCTCGCTACCTGATGATCTGCGGCGTGAGCCCGAGCGACCAGCCCTGGGTCTTCACGATCCGGGCAGGTGCGGTGAGCTTCGCCTCGCCGACCTCGACGGTGACCGAATACTCGCCGAGCGGCATCAACAGCTCGACCATCGTCGGGCCGCCCCGGCCTCCACCGCCACGGCCGCCGCCGGCATCGCGGCGCGTGTTCCAGACGACCGTGTTGATGCCGGCCGCGGCCGCTCCCTGAAGCCTCGCCACTTCCTGTCGGGACGCGTCCGTGATCACGACCGTGGCGCGCCCGGCCCCTGGATTCTTCAAGTAGTAGCGGATCACCATGCCGTTCGGCTCGTTCGGCGTAGAGATGTGCCGCTGGCCGAAGAGATAGTCGTTCGCGCCGAACACCCAGGTGACGCGCTGCACGACCGGTTTGATGCTGAACAGATGCGCGTCCTTGGCGAGCACCGCGCCGGAGAGCTCCTGAAGCGGGCCGATGTTGGTGACCCACAAACCGCGGCCGTACGAACCCAGCACCAGGTCGTCCTCGCGCGGGTGGACGAGCAGATCGTGGATCGCGATGTTCGGGATGTTGTTGTTCATTTTCACCCAGCGCCCGCCGCGATCGATCGACACGAAGACACCCGTGTCGTTGCCGACGAAGAGCAGATCCGGGTTCTTGTGATCCTCGAAGACGACGTTGATCGGCTCGGAGGGAAGCGTGCTGGAGATGGCGGTCCACGTCGCGCCGAAGTCGTCGGTTCGATAGAGATACGCCTTGAAGTCGTCGAAGCGGTAGCCGTTCTTGGCCACGTACGCGCGTCCGGCGACGTGCGACGAGGCCCGGACGCGGCTCACGTACGCGTCCTCCCGCCCGCCGGCGGCCGTGATGCGCGCGGTCATGTCCGTCCACGCTCCGCCGTCGTTGCGCGTGAGCTGCACCTTGCCGTCGCTCGTGCCGGCCCAGATCAGGCCGCGCGTCAGCGGTGATTCCGAGATGGACGTGATGGCGAACCACGGAATCCCGCCCGACGCGCCGCCCTCCGACTCCGGCAGAATCCTCGTCGTGTCGTTCGTGCTCAGATCCGGGCTGATCTCCGTCCACGTCGCGCCGCGGTCGGCCGATCGCAGCAGGACTTGCGCGCCGGCATAGATCACGTTGCTGTCGTGCGGGGAGATGTGGAGGGGCGTGATCCACTGGAAGCGATACGGATCGCCCTGCGCCCGCTGCGGCCAGATGTTCGTCTCGTAGCCGAGCTTCTGATCGACGCGCGTGTGTCCGCCGTACTGGCGCGTCGTGTACAACCACCGGCTGTCGCGCGGATCGACCTGCGTGAACATGCCGTCGTTGTCGCCCACGGCCAGCCAGTCCCACACGGTGACGCGTCCGAGCGGCCCGTTCGATGGGCCCTTCCAGTGCTCGTGATCCTGGAGTCCGGCATAGATGTTGTACGGATCTTCCATGTCGACGCCGATCGAGTAGATCTCGGCGACGGGAAGGTTCGCGAAGTGGTCGCCGGTGCGGCCGCCGTCGTACGAGATCGCGATCCCGCCGTCGCTGCCGGCAATCATCCGGTCGGGATTCTGCGGATCGATCCAGAGCGTCCGGTAGTCGCCGAACATGCGCGGGAAGACGCCGGGCGCGGTCCAGGTCCGGCCGCCGTCGAGCGACCGGCGATAGCCGTCCTGCGTCACGAGCACGTGCTGGTCGTTGCCCGGGTCAACGCGGATCTGACTGAAGTAGTACGGACCCTTCGGACTCACGTTGTAGTCGTCGGCGCTCATCTTCGTCCAACGCTCTCCGGCGTTATCCGTGCGATAGACCTGGCCGCCATAGGTCGCGCCCGCGCCGCCGCGTCCGGTGGCGGGAGGGGCCGTCCCCGGCGCTCGCGGATTCTGGTTTTCGATGACGGCGTACAGGATGTCCGGATTGCCGTGAAAGATGTCGAGCCCGATTCGGCCAATCCGGCCG
Organism: Vicinamibacterales bacterium; assembly: GCA_035633215.1. Classification (GTDB taxonomy): domain Bacteria; phylum Acidobacteriota; class Vicinamibacteria; order Vicinamibacterales; family SCN-69-37; genus DASQFI01. The sequence goes on from DASQFI010000054.1 coordinate 133,263, forward strand.
TCCGGGAGTCCCGCGCGCAGCCGCGTCCAGCCGCGCCCGCCATCGGTCGTCTTGTAGATGCCGCTTTCCGGGCCGCCGCTGACCATCTGCCATGGCCGGCGCTGCTTGTCGTACGTCGCGGCGTAGAGCATGTCCGGCTGTTTCGGATTCAGGACGAGATCGATGACGCCGATCTTCTCGTTGACGTACAGCACCTGGTCCCATGTCGTTCCGCCGTTCGTGGTCTTGAACACGCCGCGCTCGGGATTCTCGGAATAGAGGTGGCCCATCGCCGCGACATAGACGATGTCCGGGTTCGTCGGATGGATCGCGATGCGCGCGATGTGGTGCGAGTCGCGGAGCCCCATGTTCTTCCACGTCCGGCCCGCGTCGGTGGACTTGTAGAGACCGTCGCCGGCATACGAGCTGCGCGACGTGAACGCATCGCCCGTGCCGACCCAGACGATGTTCGCGTCGGACGGCGCGACGGCGACGTCGCCGATTGCGAGCTTCGCCTGGCCGTCGAACACCGGCTCGAATGTGGTGCCGTTGTTCGTCGTTTTCCAGAGGCCGCCGGTCCAGAACCCGACGTAGAACGTGTAGAGATGATCCTTCGCCGGCGCGTCGGGCACGGCGATGTCCGACGTCCGCGCGCCCATCCGGTACGGGCCGAGGTTCCGGTAGGTGAACGTGCGGAGCAGCGCCTCGTCGAATGAGGACGGCTGCTGGCCTCGCGCGGTGAGACTCACGGTCGACGCGAGTGCCAAGAGCGCGCAGGCGCCGATCGCGGTGGTCCTGAACGTCATATCGTCCTCCTCCGTTCACGAAGCAGGCTTTTCACGACGAAGCTGACGTTGGCGGGCCGTTCGCCGAGCCGGCGCATGAAGTACGGGAACCACTCCTTGCCGAACGGCACATAGATCCTCACCTTATACCCCTCGCCGGCAAGCGCCGCCTGGAGATCGCGTCGGATGCCGTAGAGCATCTGAAACTCGAACGTCGCGGGTCTCAGGCCGCGTGACTCGGCGAACTGCTTGGTCGCACCGATGAGCGCCGGATCGTGGGTCGCGATGGCGGGCGACACGCCTTCCGAGAGCAGCAACTGCATCAGCGTCAGAAACGCCGCGTCCACTTTCGCTTTCTGTTGATACGCGACGGCGCGCGGCTCCCGGTAGGCCCCTTTGACGAGCCGGACGCCCGCGCGCAAGTCGTTCAGCCGACGGACGTCCTGCTCGGACCGGCGCAGCGCCGACTGCACGACGACGCCGACGTTGCGATAACCGATGCCCCAGACGGTCTCGAACGTCTCGAACGTGAGGTCCGTGTGCGCCGAGCCTTCCATGTCGATCCGCACGAAAAAGCCGGCGGTATTCGCGACGTCCAGCACCCGCCGGAGGTTGTCGATCGACGTCGCGCGATCGACGCCGAGTCCGAGCTGCGTCAGTTTGAGCGAGACGTTGCGGGCGACGCCGGCCCGTTCGAGATCGCCGATCATCGCCACGTAGGCGCGCGTCGCCTCGGCCGCCGCCGTGGTCGACACCGCACTCTCGCCGAGCACATCGAGCGTGACCGAGAGACCGAGCTTTTCGATGGTCTGCGCCACGTCGATCGCCTCCGAGACGGTCTCGCCGGCGATGAACCGGCGCGCGAAGCTGGTGGGCTGCCGCATGCCGTAGCGCGACGCCAGACTCTTCATGGCGGCGCTCCCGGCGAGCAGCGCAAAGGCTGTTCTCGGCAGCGCGTCGAGCATTAGTGGGTCGTCCTTCGCGGGCGGTGCAGAAGATGCTGAATCGTGCGCGTGTAGTAGCGGAGAACGATGCGATCGCGGACGCGGAGGCGATGGCGTTCTTCGACGAGGACCCCGCGCTCGCTCAGCCGCTCGATGCCTTCCTCGACGGCCTGACGCGCGGTCTTGACGCTGACGTTGGCGCCCTCCGACGCCAGCACCGCCAGCAGCTCCTCCACGCGACCCGTCAGCTCGGTTCGCGTCATCTGCGGCCGCATCACGGCCGCCACGAGCGCCGTCGGCAGGACCTTGTAGCTGAGCCCGATCGCGTCGTGGACCCGATGCGTGAGCGTCACCAGGTCGCGACGTGAGTTGGGATCGTAGGCCCCGAGCGGAATCGCGGGGCTGAACGTCACGAACGCGCGCGACTGGTATCCGACCGCATGGCGCACGAGCTCCGCCACTTCCTGCGTGAACGGGCGCGACCGGCGGCGGATCGCCTCGCGCGCCAGCACGCGATCCTCGAGCACCAGGTCGTACGAGATCGCCATCGGCACGACCGAGAGTTCCTCCCGGTCGGCGAGCAGCGCGGCCTGGAGCAGCCCCGTCTTCGGCGGCTTCAATTCGCCGCTGTAGCTGCGCCCGCCCTCCGCGTAATACAGGAGGTCGCGCCGTTTGAGCACTTCGGCGACGTACGCGCGGAGCGTCACGAGATAGACCGGGTCCTTGCTGTTGCGCCGGATCGGAATCGCGCCGGTCACATGCCGATGGAGCAGGCCGAGCGCGCCGCCGAACAGATTGATCCCGGCAGCCATCAGCGGCGGCCGGACGCCGTTGTCGTCGAGCACGATCGGCTCGATGAGGTAGTCCAGGTGGCTCTTGTGGTTCGACACGTACACGACGCGGCCGCGCCGCGTGGCCTCGACGGCGTGCTCGATGTGCTCGGCCACCTTCCGAACTTTTCTGAGAATCGGGTAGAGCGGATGCTGCAGCGCGCGGTAGAAGCGGTACCGCTGCGTCGTCCGCAGCTCGACCAGGTATTCCTGGATGCGCTGCCGGGTGTCCGCTTCCGACGTGCCTTGAACGCCGCGCAGGTACCGCGCGACGTCATCGCGCGCGAGGACCGCCTGTGTGATGTCGTCCGGTCTCACTGGAGCGAAACTATACAAGGGCAAAGGGCAAAGGGCAGAGGGCAAAGGAGAGGTCCCCTTTTAACCTCTCCTTTGCCCTTTGCCTTCTGCCCTTTGCCCTAGATGCCGAGGTTCCGCACAATCTCTTCCGCGAACTCCGTCGTGGTCGCCGTCCCGCCGAGATCGCGCGTGCGGACGCGGCCCTCGACGAGCGTGCGGTCGAGCGAGGCTCGAATGCGTGTCGCCGCGTCGGCTTCGCCGATGTGCTCGAGCATCATGACCGCCGAGAGCAGGAGCGCGGTCGGATTGGCGATGTTCTTGCCGGCGATGTCCGGCGCACTGCCGTGTACGGCTTCGAAGACGGCGGCCCGTTCGCCGAAATTGGCCCCCGGCACGAGCCCCAGCCCGCCGACGAGACCGGCGCAAAGGTCGGAGACGATGTCGCCATACAGGTTCGGCAGCAGGAGCACGTCGAACTGTTCCGGCCGCATCACGAGGTGCATGCAGGCCGCGTCCACGATCCGTTCGCCGTAGGTGATGTCGGTGCGCGTGGCGGCCACCGCGCGCACCGACTCGAGGAACAGCCCGTCGCCGAGCTTCATGATGTTCGCTTTGTGGATCGCGATGACACCGCGCCGGCCGCGGTGCCGCGCGTAATCGAACGCGAAGATCGCGATGCGCGTGGACGCCCGCTTCGTGATGATCTTCAGGCTCTCCACCACGCCCGGCACGACCTCGTGTTCGAGTCCGGAATAGAGATCCTCGGTGTTCTCCCGCACGATGACGACGTCCACGTTCTGAAAGCGGCTGGAAACGCCTGGGAGGTTCCGCACGGGCCGGAGATTCGCGTACAGGTCGAGCGTCTTGCGCAGCCCGACGTTCACGCTCGTGAACCCTTCGCCGACCGGCGTCGTCACCGGGCCCTTAAGTGCCACCCGGTTGCGCTCGATAGAGACAAGAAGCTCGTTCGGGAGCGTGTGTCCGGTTTTGGCGACCGCGTTGATGCCGGCGTCATGACGATCCCAGTCGATCGCCACCGATGCGGCGTCGAGAATGCGCACGACGGCGGCGGTGACTTCCGGTCCAATGCCGTCGCCGGGGATCAGGGTAATGACATGTGACATCGGTGCTAGCATACAGGCCCCCTAAACGGGGGCCTGAACTTAGAACTTTGAACTTGGAACTTAGAACTTCGGAGGTCGAACTTCGAACGCCGGACACGGCCAGTTTTGCGGGTTCGAAGTTCTGAGTTCTAAGTTCTAAGTTCTAAGTTCTGAGTTTGTTTCAGGAGGCTCCTAGTGCACCAGCCAGCTGTCGATCGCGAGGCCGCGCGCTCGGTCGATCTCTTCATGGAGTGGCTCTCCGCCCGCACCCCCGGCGAGTCGGAGTTTCATCAAGCCGTCCGCGAAGTGTCCGAGTCGATCATGCCGTTCATTCTCGACCGGCCCGAGTACCGGAAGGCGCGCATCCTCGACCGGCTGACCGAGCCCGACCGCGTGATCATGTTCCGCGTGGCCTGGATCGACGATCACCGTGAGGTCCAGATCAACCGCGCATATCGCGTGCAGTTCAACAACGCCATCGGTCCCTACAAGGGCGGTCTGCGGTTTCATCCCACCGTCACGCTCTCGGTCATGAAGTTCCTCGGGTTCGAGCAGATCTTCAAGAACAGCCTGACCGGCTTGCCGATGGGCGGCGCCAAGGGCGGGTCCGACTTCGATCCGAAAGGGAAGTCGGACGGCGAAGTGATGCGCTTCTGTGAATCGATGATGTCCGAGCTCTATCGCCATATCGGCGAGGACGTGGACGTGCCCGCCGGCGACATCGGCGTCGGCGGACGGGAGATTGGGTACCTGTTCGGCCAGTACCGGCGGATTTCCAACCGGCACGCCGGCGTGCTCACGGGCAAGGGCCTTGCGTACGGCGGCAGCCTGATTCGAACGGAAGCCACCGGCTACGGCTGCGTCTACTTCGTCGAGAACATGCTTCGTCACAGGGGCGACGGCCTCTCCGGCAAGGTCTGCACGGTGTCCGGTTCGGGCAACGTCGCGATCTACACGGCCGAGAAAGCGATCCAGCTCGGCGCGAAGGTCGTCACGATGTCCGACTCCGAGGGGTTCGTCTACGACAAGGAAGGCTTCACGCAGGAAAAAGTCGAGTGGATCAAGGAGCTCAAGGACATCCGCCGCGGGCGGATCCGGGAGTACGCCGACCAGTTTCGCGCGGAGTTCCACGCCAACAAGCGGCCGTGGGTCGTGCCGTGCGAGGCGGCGTTCCCGAGCGCCACGCAGAACGAAGTGGACGAGAACGACGCGCGCACGCTCATCAAGAACGGCTGTCGCGCCGTCGGCGAGGGCGCAAACATGCCCTGCACAATCGAGGCCACCAACACGTTTCTGGCCGGCGGCGTCGCGTTCGGCCCAGGCAAGGCGGCCAATGCCGGCGGGGTGTCGGTCTCCGGCCTCGAGCAGAGCCAGAACGCCCTTCGCATGTTCTGGACGCGCGAAGAAGTGGACGAGCGCCTGCAGGGCATCATGCAGCGCATCCACGATCGGTGCGTGCAGCACGGCCTCCAGCCGGATGGGTCCGTCAACTACGTGCATGGCGCGAACCGCGCCGGCTTTGCCAAGGTCGCCGACGCGATGCTCGCCAACGGCGTGTTCTGAAACATGAAGGACATGAAGGACATGAAGGACATGAAGAAAAGACTTCAGGTCTTCTTCATGGTCTTCACCATCTTCATTTCCTTCATGTGTGTTTTGATCTCCCGGTCGCAGGCCCAGATCGCTGAAGCGGCTGAGGTGCTCGTCCGCATCGAGACGCCTTTCGGGAACATCGATCTCGCGATCGACCCGAAACGCGCGCCCGTGACCGCGGCCAACTTCCTCAAGTACGTCGACGGCGGGTTCTACACCGGCGGGCGGTTCCATCGCGCGACGCGGCCAGACAACTACACGCCCGCGCCGCCGAATCGTCCCGCGATGGAGCTGATCCAGGGCGGCATCAATCCCGAGCGCAATGCAGAGAAGTTTCCGGCGATCCCGCTCGAGCGCACGAGCGTCACCGGCCTGAAGCACACCGCGGGCGTCGTGTCCATGGCGCGCGCTGCCGCTGACACGGCGACCTCGGATTTCTTCATCCTGCTCGACGATCAGCCCTCGCTCGATCACGGCGGCATGCGGTTCGACGATGGGCAGGGCGCGGCCGCGTTCGGGCGGGTCGTCGCCGGTCTCGATGTCGTACGCAAGATTCAGCAGCAGCCCGTGAAAGAACAGGCGCTGACGCCGCCAGTCCCGATTCTCAGAATTACCCGCCTCGCCAAGTAGCCCAGGTCCGCAACGTGTAGGATTTTGCGTGGAGGCCTCATGAGAACTGCCGCCACCCTGCTCGCCATCTCGTTCGCCGTGTCCGGATGCGGACGGTCGACGTCGCAGCCGCCCGCCGCCGCGCCGGTCGCCGACATCCCGCGCATCGAGTTCGAGAAGTACACGCTCGGCAACGGCCTCGAGGTCATCCTGTCGGAAGACCATCGGCTGCCGCTTGTCGCAGTCGACATCTGGTACCACGTCGGACCGGCCAACGAGGCCGCCGGGCGGACCGGATTCGCCCATCTCTTCGAGCACATGATGTTTCAGGGATCGAAGCACGTGCCGGGCGACTCGCATTTCCGTCTGCTCGAGGCGTCCGGCGGCACGAACCTGAACGGCACGACCAATTTCGATCGCACCAACTACTTCGAGACGCTTCCCGCCAATCAGCTCGAGCTCGGCCTCTGGCTCGAATCGGATCGCATGGGCTATCTGCTGGACACGGTCGACGCGGCCAAGCTCGCCAACCAGCAGGACGTCGTGCGCAACGAGCGTCGGCAGAACACCGAGAACACGCCGTACGGCCTCGTGAACGAGGCGCTGTTCCAGACGATCTTCCCGAAGACGCATCCGTACTTCGGCAACGTCATCGGATCGCACGCCGACATCCAGGCGGCGAAGCTCGAAGACGTGAAGGGCTTCTTCAAGCAGTACTACGCGCCGAACAACGCGAGCCTCGCGATCGTCGGCGACTTCGACAAAGCGAGCGCCAAGGCGCTGGTCGAGAAGTACTTCGGTCCGCTCAAGCGCGGACCGGACGTGCCGAAGATCACGGTGACGACGCCGCCGATCGCGTCCGAGCGCCGGGCGGTGGTGACGGATCGCGTCGAACTGCCGCGCGTCTACATGGCGTGGATCACGCCGGCGTTCTTCAAGCCGGGCGACGCCGATGCCGACGTCGCCGCCAGCGTGCTCGGCGGCGGCAACTCGAGCCGGCTCTACAAAACACTCGTGTACGAGAAGCAGATCGCCCAGGACGTCGCGGCGTTTCAGTACTCGCTCGCGCTCGGATCGACGTTCCAGATCGTGGCGACGGTGCGGCCCAACCACACGCCGCAGGAAGTCGAGAAGGCGATCGACGAAGAGCTCGACCGGCTGCGGCAGAGCGGTCCAGCGGAGAACGAGGTCGCGCGCGGACGCAACACGTTCGAGACCAACATGCTCCAGGGGCTGGAGGTCCTTGGCGGGTTCGGCGGCGTGGCCGACACGCTCAACATGTTCAATCACTACGTCGGCGATCCGGGATACCTCCCGAAATACCTCGACGAGCACCGGCAGGTGACGCCCGCGTCGGTGAAGGCGTTCGTCGAGAAGTACCTGACGCCGCAGACCCGCGTCGTCGTTCACGGCGTGCCGGGGCCGCGGAAGCTCGCCCCGCCGGTCGCGTCGACGGCGCCGCCGAAAGCGGCCGGCACCGGCGCCGAGGCGATCAACGCCGAGGCCGCCTGGCGCGCGACGCAGCCGAAGCCGGGCGCCGATCGCAGCATCCAGCTGCCGACGCCGAGGTCGTTCAAGCTCGCCAACGGCCTGACGGTGATCTACCACGAGCGACCGGGCATGCCGGTCGTGGCCGCGGATCTGGTGATCAAGACGGGTGGGGATTCGAATCCCGTCGATCGGCCGGGCCTCGCGAACTTCACCGCCGCGATGCTCGACCAGGGCACGCCGAGCCGCAACGCGCTGCAGATTGCGGACGACATCGCGCAGCTCGGCGGGTCCCTCGGGGCCACGTCGTCCAAGGACGCGACGATCGCCTCGGTCGGTTCGCTGCGCAAGAACTTCCCGGCCTCGCTCGATCTGCTGGCCGACGTCACACTTCGGCCGAACTTCCCGCCCGCCGAGATCGATCGCCAGCGCAAGATCCGGCTCGGGCGGATCATCGCCCAGCGTCAGGATCCGAGCGCCGTCGCGACGATCGCGACAGTGGCGGCGCTGTACGGGAACGAGCATCCGTACGGGTTCGTCGAGCTCGGCACGGAAGCTGCCGTGACCGCGACGAAGCCGGAAGACCTGCAGGGGTTTTGGAAGAAGAACTTCGTGCCTGGCAACGCCGCGCTCGTCGTCGCGGGCGCCATCGGCGAGGCCGAGCTGAAGTCGCTCGTCGAAAAGGCGTTCGGTGCGTGGCCGTCGGGGACGTCAACGGCGCCTGCGCTCAGCTCGCCGCTCACGACCAGGAATCGCGTCGTGCTCGTCGATCAACCGGGCGCCCCGCAGACCGGGCTTTTCGTCGCGTTGATCGGTCCGCCGAGATCGACGCCGGACTACGCGGCCGTGTCGGTCATGAACGCCGTGCTCGGCGGGCTCTTCTCGAGCCGCGTCAACCTCAACCTTCGCGAGAAGAACGGCTACACCTACGGCGCGTTCTCGCAGTTCGTGTTCCGCAAAGGCAACGGTCCGTTCTGGATCAGCGCGCCGGTGCGGACGGATGCGACCGCCGCGGCCGTCGCCGAGATCTTCAACGAGGTCAAGCGAATGACGACAACGCCGATGACCCCGGAGGAGCTGACGATGGCGAAGGACTCCATCGTCCGCGCGCTGCCGAGCGACTTCGAGACGAGCGCGGGCACCGCGGGCAGCCTCGCGAATCTCTACATCTACGACCTCGGTCTCGACTACTACACGAAGCTGCCGTCGCAGGTGTCGGCCGTCACCGCGGACACGGCGCTCGCCGCCGCGAAGAAACATCTCGTGCCGGACAAGATGATCGTCGTCGCGGTGGGCGACCGGGCCAAGATCGAGCCTGGACTGAAGAAGCTCAATCTCGGAGGCGTCGAGACGCGACGGGCGGACGGATCAGTGGCGGCGGGGAGGTAGAGACGTAGGCCGAAGGCCATAGGCCAAAGGCCGAAGAAAACCCGGCTGTCGCTTTGGCCTTCGGCCCATGGCCTTCGGCCTGACATCCATGCCCGAGTTCCCCGACATCGAGCTTTATCTCCACGCGCTAAGGCCGCGTCTGGTCCGCCGCGCGCTCGAGCGCGTCCGGATCGCCAATCCCTTTCTCGTCAGAACCGTTGATCCGCGTCCGGATGCGGCGGTCGGCCGTCCGATCCTCGAGCTCAGTCGCCTCGGCAAGCGCATCGTGTGGCGGTTCGAAGGCGATCTCTACTTCGTTTTCCATCTGATGATCGCGGGACGGTTCCAGTGGAAGGATCCGGGCGCGAAGATTCCGGCGCGACTTGGGCTGGCCGCGTTCGATCTTCCGGACGGCACGCTGCTGCTTACCGAAGCCGGCTCATCCCGGCGCGCCTCGCTTCACGTCGTTACCGGCGCCGACGCCGTGGCCGCGCTCGATCCGGGCGGGCTCGACGTGTTCGCGATCGACTTCGCGGCGTTCGACGCACGTCTGCGCAGCGAGAACCACACGCTCAAACGCGCATTGACGGATCCAGGGTTGTTCAGCGGGATCGGCAATGCGTACTCGGACGAGATTCTGCACGCGGCCAGGCTTTCGCCCTTCGTGCTGACGAGCAAACTCACCGCGGACGAGTCCGCGCGTTTGTTCGAAGTCACGAAAACGCTTCTCGCGCGGTGGCGCGACAAGCTTGTGGCGGAAACGGGCGACACGTTTCCCTCGAAGGTCACCGCGTTTCGCGAGGACATGGCGGTGCACGGTCGCTATGGCCAGCCGTGCCCGGTCTGCGGCACGCGCGTGCAACGTATTCGTTATGCCGCCAACGAAGCCAACTACTGCCCGACCTGCCAGACCGGCGGCCGGTTGCTGGCCGATCGCGCGCTTTCACGACTGCTCAAGGACGACTGGCCGCGGACGCTCGAAGAGCTGGAGCAGCGGAAGGCGCGAGCCTTGGGCGGGTCCTTACCGCGGTGACGAGGTGTTCGACGCAGGCGCCGGGACCTTTGATTTCGACTGTCGCCACGTGCCGTCAGGCGCGCGGCGCGCGTACACGAGGTAACGCGTGCCATCCACGAACGCATAGGCACAGCTCCCGCCGATGCCTCGAGCCACGATCTCGACGATGCCGCGCTGCGGTCCGCGGAAGGACTCCTCCACTCGAAATCGTGCACGTTGCGCTCCCGGTCCAAGAGGAGTGACGTCGGCTCGGCCGGTAAAGACCAGGTCGGCTTCCCAGAACGCCCCGCACACTGGACGCATCGCACACGAGCAGCCAGCGGCTGGACGCGCTGATGCGGCGACGGCCACGCCACAGAGGAGTGCCACGCGGATGAAGGTGTTCATACCCTTGGAACGACACCGGCGGTATTTCTTGCAGCGTAGTCCGCCAGTCAGTTCTGTCATCGACCCGGCAGCGCGAAGGCGATGATGTGGTCGCCTTTTCCAAAGCGGCCACCGCCGCCGGCGGCGATGACGACGAACTGCCGTCCGCCTGCGGCGTAGGTCATCGGCGTCGCCTTGCCGCCCGCGGGCAGGTCGGCTGACCAGAGCACCTTGCCGCTCTCGATGTCGAACGCGCGGATGCGCCGGTCGAGCGTCGCCCCGATGAACACCAGGCCGCCGGCGGTCACAATCGGCCCGCCCAGGTTGGGCGAGCCCCAATCGGCCGACAGCAACGTGCCCTCGGGCGTGCGCATCTGCCCGAGTGGGACGTCCCAGCGCTTTGCGCCGGTCCGGAGGTCGATCGCGACGAGCGCGCCCCACGGCGGCGGCGAGCAGGGCAGACCCTTCGGAGACAGCAGGAAGCCGCGCCGCATGACGTAGGGCGTGCCTTCCATGTGGGTGTACTCGTCGTCGGTCTTCGCTTCCAGGCGATTCGCCTCCTCGACCGTGAGCTGACTCATCGGAATGAGCTGCACCATCGCCGCGAGGCGGTTCACGGGCACGACCGCGATCTCGCGGACGGCATCCACCGCGACGCCGCCCCAGTGGGCGCCGCCGATATTCGACGGCAGGACCAGGGTGCCTTCCAGACTCGGCGGCGTGAAGACGCCTTCGTTGCGAAGCGCGGCGATCTGTTTGCGGCACGCTTCGCGCTCCGTGGCGTCCACGCCCCACGCGTCATCCGGCCGCATCGCCTGGGAACTGAGCGGCGGAATTGTCGTCGTGAAGGGCTGCGTCGGCCAGGCTTCTTCGCCGGGAATCGTGCTGCGCGGCACCGGGCGTTCTTCCACCGGCAAGAGCGGCGCACCAGTCTCGCGATGCAACACGAACAGATGCCCCGATTTGTTGGCCTGAAGCACCGCAGGTACGCGCTGGCCGCCTGACGTCAGGTCCACGAGCGCGGGCGGCGAAGCGTTGTCATAGTCCCAGAGATCGTGGTGGATGGTCTGGAAGTGCCAGGCGACCGCGCCGGTCGCGGCGCGCAGGGCAACGACCGAATTCGCGTAGCGGTTGCTGCCGAGCCGCGCGCCGCCGTAGTAGTCGGGCGCCGGGCTCGAGGTTGGCGCGAAGACGAGACCCCGCGATTCGTCCACCGCCATCACGGACCAGACGTTGGCCGCGCCGGTCCGCCGGGCGCTGCCATCGCGCCAGGTCTCGAACGCCGCATCCTTCGGATCCTGCGGAATCGGGTCCCACGTCCAGCGTCGCGCGCCGGTCCGCGCGTCGAACGCCTGGACTTCGCCGCTCGCGGGCGCCAGCCGGCTGTTGTCGGCGATGGCCGATCCCGTAATCACCACGTCACGGACGACCACGGGCGGCGATGTCACTTCGAACGCAGGAGGCTCGAACGGCCCGACCCGCAGCGTGCGCTTGAGCGCGACGGTCCCGCGCTCGCCAAACCCGCTGCACGGGTGTCCATCTCGCGCGTCGAGGGCGATGAGCCGGCCGTCGATCGCCGCCACGAAAATCCTGAGCCGACAGGCCGTCTCCGGCCGCGCCGCCGGATCGAGCCAGGCGGCCACGCCGCGATTCGTGAAGTCGCCGTAGTCGATCGTGCGATCGATTTGCGGATCGAATACCCATCGTTCCGTGCCGCTCACCGGGTCGAGTGCGATGACGCGGCCGATCGGCGTGCTGAGATACAGCGTGCCCGCGACGACAATCGGCGTGACCTCGAGCGACGTCTCGCGCTTCGTGGCAAAGCGCGGCTCGGTCTCGCCGGTGCGGTATTGCCACGCGACCGTGAGCCCACCGACGTTCTGACGTGAGATCTGGGAGAGCGGCGAAAAGCGCGTGCCCCCGGCGTCGCGGCCGTATGCGGGCCACTCCTCCGCGGAGGCCTCGCGGCTGCCCGGAGCTCGTGCGCAGGTCGCTGCGGCCACGGCGAGGGCGACGACCAGCCAGGCTCGGCGGGTGGGCCTCATCCGCGAAATACTAGAGCCGTTCTCACTTTCCTGTAGCGAGCCAATTGGCAGATTCGGCCGAAAGTCTCGCGATCCAGTCGGGTTTGCTCTATAGGAAGTGAGAACGGCTCCAGCCTGATGATCAAACGGCCGTCCCGGCGCACGTTCCTCGTGGGCTGTGGCTCCACGCTCGCCGGGGCTGCCGGGATTGGTCTGTACACCTGGAGGTGGGAGCCGCATTGGCTCGAGGTCGTGTCGCATCGGCTGCCGATTCGCCGGCTGCCCGCCGCGCTTGCCGGCCAGACGTTGATGCACATCAGCGACGTCCACGTGGGATCGCGCGTCGACGATCGTTATGTGATCGACGCGTTCCGGCGCGCCGCTGCCCTCGCGCCGGACATCGTCGTCTTCACCGGTGATTTCATCAGCCACCACGCTGGCGTGTTTGCGCAGGCCTCCGAGGTGTATCGCTATTTCCCACGCGGCCGCCTGGCGACGCTCGCGATCCTTGGCAACCACGACTACGGCCCCGGGTGGTCGCATCCGGAAATCGCCGACCGTGTCGTGCAAACGGTGTCGGCGTTCGGCATCGCGGTGTTGCGCAACCAGTGCGCGGTGGTCGAAGGACTGCAGATTCTTGGGCTCGACGACTGGTGGGCGCATCGCTTCGACGCACCCGCAGCGTTCGCCGCGCTCTTGCCGGCGCTGCCGACACTTGTGTTGAGCCACAACCCTGACACGGCCGACGTGCCGGTGTGGGCAAACTTCGACGGCTGGATCCTCGCGGGCCACACGCACGGCGGTCAGTGCAAGCCGCCGTTCCTTCCGCCGCCGCTGCTGCCCGTCCTGAACAAGCGATACACAGCCGGCGAGTTCGATCTGTCAGGCCGGCGGCGCCTCTACATCAATCGTGGCGTGGGGCATCTCTGGCGCGTCAGGTTCAACGTGCGCCCGGAGATTACTCTGCACGAGCTCCAAGCCGACCTGTCCTGAACCGGTCAGCCTCTTTCTTATTGGCGGATAAGCGCGCCATGTGCCAGCATGGCCGCACCGCGAAAACCAAGGAGGCAACATGAGACGGGTTCCCCTCGTGCTGGTGTTTATTGGCGTCGTGTTGGCGGCGACCACCGCTGGCGCGCAGGTGCAGACAGGGTCGATTGCCGGCAACGTGGCCGATGCCAGCGGCGCGATCCTGCCGGGTGTGGTGGTGTCCCTCACGGGCGAACGGCTCATTGGCGGCGTTCAGACCCAGACAACGGACGCGAACGGCAACTACCGGTTCGATCGGCTCCCGCCGGGCGCCTATCGCGTGAAGTTCGACCTGACGGGATTCCGGACGGTCGAGCACGCGGACGTCCGGCTCAGCGCCGCATTCGTCGCGACCGTCAACGCGAAGCTCGAGGTCGGAACGGTGTCCGAGGCGGTCACGGTCTCGGGCCGATCGCCGACGGTCGACACGAAGTCCAATCTCCAGCAGACCGTCATGACCCAGGACATCCTCGAAGGTGTGCCGACCGGGCGCGATCCGTGGTCGATCGCCAAGCTGATTCCTGGCGTGCAGGTCTCGACCTATGACGTGGGCGGCACGCAGTCGATTCAGCAGAGCGGTCTGTCCGCGCACGGCTCGTCCGGCTCGGATGTCAGTTTCAACGTCGACGGCGCGACCGTGAACTGGCCGGGTGGCGGTGGCGGATCCACGATGATGTATTACGACCAGGGGATGTTCGAGGAGATCAACTACCTCACGTCGGCGATTCCGGCGGAAGTGATGGCCGGCGGCATCTCGATCAACATGGTGACGAAGGACGCCGGCAACCGCTGGCGCGGACAGGTGCGCTACTCCTTCTCGAACAACGATCTCCAGTCCGAGAACCATCTGGGCATTCAGCGGCTGGTCCCGGCATTTCTCGGGAATCCCACGCTGAAGACCTACGACGTCAACCTCGCCGGTGGCGGCCGCATCGTCCGCGATCGGCTCTGGTTCAATGGCACGATCCGCCGGTGGATCGTGAACAAGCTGACCAGCACCCGCAACCTGGACGGCACGCAGGCGCTCGACGACAACACGCTCAAAAACTATTCGGGCAAGGCCGTGGCGTCGCTCTCGCCGAATCAGAAGGTGATGGTGTCGTATTTGTGGAACGACAAGATCCGCGGGCACCGGCGCGACTCGAACGACAAGATCCCCGACATTGCCGCGGTCGTGCAGACCAATCCAGTTCAGACGACGCAAGCCAAATACACCGGGGTCTTCGGCCCGCGCCTGGTGTTCGAGTCCGGCTTCAGCGTCATGGACGGCCAGACCAACTACAGCTACCAGCCTGGCACGCCGCTCGACGCCATCCGTAAGGTCGACAACTCGTTGGGCGAGGTCTTCTTCGCGGCGCCGCGTCACGAAGAGCAGCCGAACTCGCGCCATCAGTTCGACAACACGGTCTCCTACAACGCTCACGTGTTCGGGGCTGACCACATGCTGAAGGGTGGGATCCAGTACGGACGGCTGTATTTCGAGCAGCGCTACACGGTCCAGGGCCATCACCACGTCGAGTACTCGAACGGCAATCCGTCGCAGGTCCGGTTGTACAACACGCCCACCGTCAACAAGAACCTGGCGAACGTCCTCGGCGTCTTCTTTCAGGACGCCTGGTCGATTGGGAGCCGGCTCACGCTGAACCTGGGCTTCCGGTTCGATCGATATCAGGGCATCGTACCGGCCCAGTCGAATACCAACGTCGCGTTCGACCTCTTCAACCCCGGCGTGCTCGAATCCGACGGCACGGGGCCGTACATCGGGCCGATCTCGAGCGATCGCCAGGAAGTCCTCAGCCAGAACAGAGGCGTCTGGCGGACGGGCTTCGTCTACGACCTCAGGGGCGACGGACGAACGGCGTTGAAGGCCAACTACAGCCGGTACGCGCTCCAGGTCGGGATCGATCGCGTCACCGCGGTGAACGCGCTCACGGTCGGATCGCGCACGTGTCCATGGACCGATCCGAACGCCGATGGCATCTTCCAGGCCCCGGAGATCAATTTCTCGCAGTGCGGGTCGTTCAGCGGCGGCATCAATACGTTGTACGCGGCCGACGGGGTCGCCTGGCCCTACACCGACGAAGCGACGCTGAGTCTCGAGCGTCAGATCCTGAACGACATGCGCGTCAGCGTGACGTACTACTATCGCGCGAATCGCGATCAGCTCGGCGTGCGCAACACGGCGCTGCCGCCGGGTGTGTACACGCAGGCCACCATCACGGTCCCGAACGGCCCGGGCGGCACGGTCAGCAATCCGAAGCCGATGACGACGCTGGTGTTCAACCCGTCGTCGACGGCCGCGGCCAACGTCCGCGACAACGAGCCGGAGTTCGACACGAAGTATCAAGGGGTCGAGTTCACGGCGAGTAAACGCTTCTCGGATCGTTGGCAGATGGTCGCCGGTCTCACGATCGGCCGAAACGAGGGCGGACTGGGCGGCGACTTGAACGACCCGAACCAGACGCTTTACCGGCGCGGCATCATCGGCAACGACTCCAAGTTCGGATTCCGGCTGTCGGGGAGCTACCAGACGTGGCGCGAGATCACCCTGGCCGGCTCGCTCGTGTCGAATCAGGGGTACCCGTACGTCTCCACGTACAACCTGACGCGCGCGGTGGCGGCAACGCAGGGCATCACACTGACGCGGGCGAGCCAGAACATCACGCTCAGCCAGCGCGGCGACGAGCGGCTCCACACCGTGACGCTGGCCGACATCCGGATCTCGCGGCCGTTCCGGCTGGGCACGCGTAAGGTGGTGCCCACGCTCGACATCTTCAATCTGGCGAATGTCGCGACGGTCGTCAGCTTGAACAACTCCGTCAGCGGGACCTACCTCGAGCCGAGGGAGATCATCTCGCCGCGCATCATCCGCGTGGGGTTCGTGATCGATTTCTAAGGTGCACGATTGACCGGCGGGCCGGACAGATGTTCGGTCCGCCGGTTTCGTCAACGGCCGAGGCCCTCGCCACCGAGCGGCGGAGGTCCGGTTCGGCCCTTGAGGTGGGACGGTCTGCGGCCTCCGCTCCTCGCGTGGGTCCAAGTCGGCGCAGACCGTCCCACCTCAAGGCCGAACCGCGTGTCCCTCGCCCCGAGCCCCACCCAATTCTCGCCAAATCATCGTTCCTCCAGAATGGAGGCATAATGGAGGAACTATGGCCACGCTCAACGTGAAGAACCTGCCGGACGGCCTCTATCGCAAGCTGCAGACTCGCGCCAAACGGCAGCGCCGATCGGTCGCGCAGGAGGTGATTCACCTCTTGAATGATGTCCTCACGTTACCGAGGCCGGTTTCGATTCTCGAGCTCAAGGGCCTCGGCAAAGAGCTCTGGCAGAACGTCGACGCCACGGCTCACGTGAAGCGTGAGCGGAACTCGTGGGATTGATCGCCGATCTCGGCAGGGGTCCGGTCGGACTCGATACGGCGATCTTCATCTATCTGATCGAAGAGCATCCTCAATTCCTGCCGCACATCCTGCCGCTCTTTGAAGAAGCGGACCAAGGCAAACGCGAGCTGGTCACGACTGCGCTGACCTTGCTCGAGGTGCTTGTCGTGCCGTACCGCGCCAGGAACGTCGAGCTTGCCGAGCGTTACGAACTCCTGCTGACCAGGAGCCGGGGTGTGCGGATGATCGATCTGAGCCGGGACCAGCTCCGGTCCGCGGCGCAATTCCGGGCGGCCACGGGCGTGAAGACGCCTGACGCCCTGCAACTCGTCTCAGCCATCGGTGCCGGCTGCCGGACGTTTCTGACGAACGACCGCCGGCTCCCGAAGGTCGCGGGCCTCGAGGTGATCCAACTCTCGTCGTACGTCGCCGCGTGAGCTACAGCTCTCTCAGCGCGACATTCGGATCGACGTTGGCCGCGCGCCGCGCAGGTAGGGCGCACGCGGGGCGTCGAGACTGAATCCAGCGATCACGCTGCGCTGACGCGTCCGACCAGAACGGTAGCGGTGAATCCCGGGCTGACCCTACCGGCCGACGAGAATCAGGATGCCTGCGAGTAACGCAAGAACGGCCATCAATGGACCCGGCAGCACGACTGCGGTCAGGCCTGCGACGCCATAAAGAATGAGCCAGATCGCGAGCAGCAGCATGCCGACGTTTCTTTGAAAAGTGATCGCCATTCCGTTCTCCTTTGCCGCTTGAATCTGTGATGTTCGGAAGCCGGGGCGTGGCTCGAGACAAAGCATACATGGTCGGCTGTCGCTGCGGTCCCCTCGGAGAAGGGCCTCACATGCGCCTCACGTGTCCAGGTCATCGCAGGTCGCGCGCCAGATACAGGTCGTTCAGCCCCCGGCTGTACTGATAGACGTACGACCGGTCGTCTCCCGCAAGCAGCACTCTCCAAATGAACATCACGCCCGTCGGATCGGCCGGGGCAATCGTGCGCCATGGCTCGACCCGCCCGCTGGCCAGCTCGCGGCGATAGATGCGGGCCGGAAAACGCTCCGGTGCCGAGAGAAAGAGGTGACGCCCATCGGCGCTCCAGTGAACCGGCTGTCCCTTTTCGCCTTCCAGGCGTCGCGGCGCCCGACCGTCGACACCGAAGAGGGGGACCGAGCCGGTGTCATCGTTGGCGGCAATGAGCTGTCCGTCAGGCGACACGACAAATGATCCCGTGATCCCTTCAGGCGTGACGGCTCGCCACTCCGCATCGTTCTCGCGGGCATAGAGCCGGGTGGATCGAGGGCCGCGCCCGCTTGAACGCAGCGGCAGGAACAACCGGCGGCCATCCCGTGACCACCGCGCTGGTTCGAAAGGAGGACTTTCAAGCCCGGGATTCAACGGCACGTCTCGCCGGACCCCGGCGGCGGTCGGTACCAGCGTCAGATGCGTCAGGCTTCCACGCGCCTGGACCAACGCCCAGCCGCCGTCGGGCGAAAGGCCGCGTGCGGTGTCGCCGCCGAGATGCACCGTCCTCGTGCCGTCCGTCGACCGAAGATAGGTGCCGGCACCAACCTCTCGAGTCTCGTTGACGAGCAGCCACTGTCCGTCGGCGGAGAGCCCGACGACTTCGGTTCGGCCGAGCAGATCCAGCGTCTGCTCCCGGCTTTCTCCGGCTCTCCCCGCGTTGATGCCGAACCACCCGGCGCCCGTGACGATCAGCGCGCTCTTGCCGTCTGGCGCCACGTCATAGACCGACATCGAGCCGGGACCGCGCGCAATGAGTCGTCGCCGGCCGCCGAGCGACAGCGCATAAAGCGCGCGGTCGTGCGCGCTGCCGGTCTCGGAGCCGGTGAACCAGACCTCGCGGCCATCGGGCGACCACGCGAGGCCGAACGTATGCGGCAGGGCGTCGGTCGCCAGCCGCTTGCCTCCGAAGTCCTGAATCTCGAGCCTGCCGGCCGTCAAAAAGGCGATGTGATCGGCCTTTGGCGAGACGCGAACCATCGCACATGCGGGCGCAATCCGCCGGCCGACAGGGAATTCACACTGGCCGTCGGCCCGGCTGATCGCCATCCGCTCGCCGTCAGATGCCCAGTCGGCATAGGTCGCGCCCTCCACCAGATGGCGCGGCGTGCCGCCGATGGCCGGCACACGGGCCACCGTCCCGGGCACGGCGAAGGCCGCGCGCTCGTTCGTCAGGAGCAGGGCCAGCTCGTTCCTGGCCGACACGGCCATCAGAAACCCCGGTGGTAGGTCGAGCTGCTTCGACTCGATTTGCTCGAGGTGCGTGACGAAGATCCGGGACGGTCCGGCGCCGTACGCCGCGCTGTAATAAACCGTCCGGCCGTCGGGCCCGAACCGCGCGCCTGTGATGACGCCGCGCTGAAACGTGATCGGCCGGAAGGAGGGGAGAGACGTGTCCGCAGTTCGCCTGGCGACGACGAAGCTGCCAACCGCGACGACGGCCGCCCCGGCAACCGCGAGCGCCGACCACATCAGTCGCCGCGGCCAGCCGCGTGTTCGGATGTCCCCCGCGTGGGGCGCCGGCATTCGCGACAGGTCCGAGAGGTGATCGCGCAGTGAGGCGAGCTCGCGAGCGAGGTCCAATGTCGAGGCGTACCGGTCCCCAGGATCCTTCGCCAGGCACCGATCGATCAGCCATTCAAATGGTGCCGGCAAGTCGGGCCGCTTCGACCGCACGGGCTCAGGCTCCTCGCGGATGGTTGCCGTGAGGGACTCGAGAAGCGTGGGGCGTTTGAACGGGCGCTCGCTCGTGGCCATCTCGTACATCAGCGCGCCAAGCGCGAATTGATCCGCGCGGTAGTCGGCGGGTTTTCCCGAGGCTTGTTCCGGCGAGAGGTAGCCGGGCGTGCCCAGGACCAGTCCCAACGATGTCCCGTTGACGAGCGTCGTTGCGTCCTCGATCGTTCCCGCTCCGCTCTCCGGCCAGACCAGCTTCGCCAGGCCGAAGTCCAGGACCTTGGCGAAGCCGTCGTCGGTCACCATGATGTTGCCCGGCTTGAGATCGCGATGGACGATGCCGGCCGAGTGGGCCTTGGCGACGCCTTCGGCGATCTGGGCCGCGAGCGTGAGAATGCGCCGGACGGACATCGGTCCCGCGTCCAACAACTCACGAAGCGAACGCCCTTCGATCTTCTCGAGGACCAGGTACGGACCGGCGTCGCTGCTGCCGACCTCGTACAGCGTGACGATGTGTGGGTGGTTCAGGGCCGAGACGGCCTTGGCTTCGCGCTCGAAGCGCGCCAGCCGCTCGGGATCGGATGCGAGATCGGCCGGCAGGACTTTGATGGCAACGTCGCGTCCCAGACGCGTGTCCCTCGCGCGGTAGACTTCGCCCATGCCGCCCGCGCCAATAGCGGCGATCACTTCATAAGGGCCAAGTCGGGTGCCGAGAGACAACGGCATGGGCTCAGGTGCCGCTTTCTTCAGTGCGCCGGGGCCCCACCCCCGGCGCAAGGGCGCGCCTCGACTCGCAGACTCGCTCGGCGCGCCGGCCGCAGGCGCCCATGCCGCCCGCGCCAATAGCGGCGATCACTTCATAAGGGCCAAGTCGGGTGCCGAGAGGCAACGGCATGGGCTCAGGTGCCGCTTTTTTCAGTGCGCCGGGGCCCGGTCAGAGACAAACCTTACAACTGCTCCGCCAACGCCCGCGCCACTGTTTCGAGCAATGCCTGGTCGTCGGATCCGAACGCTGAAAGCCGATCGCTGTCGATATCGATCTCGCCCAGGACTTGAGGGCCGCGCATGATCGGCACCACAATCTCCGACTTCGTCTCGAGACTGCACGCCAGATACCGCGGATCGCTGTTGACGTCGTCGACGATGATCGTCTGCTGCTGACTGGCCGCGGCGCCGCAGATGCCGCGATTCAGCGGAATCCGCGTGTGCGGAGACGGCTTGCCGAGGAACGGTCCGAGGACGAGTTCGTCCCCCTCGAGCACATAGATCCCCACCCACGAGTAGTGCGGCCGCTCCGCTTTGAGCCGTTCGACCGCGATCTGCATCGCCGCCCTCGCGTCGGGCGCTTCCGCAATCGCGTCCATCAGCGCCTTCAGGTCGAACGTCGATGACTTGAGAGACTCAGCCATCTTTCATCTCCAACCAGACAAGCCCCGCACCCGCGACGAGCGTGAACACCATCAATGCGGTAGATGCACCGTGCAGTCGCCCGAATTCGATCTTCGTCGCATGACCGTCCGGCAGATTTGCGATCGGGCCAGGCGCGGCGGCTCGAATGGCGTCGATGCGCGGCGCGATCCAGAGCCCGGCCGCGAGGCTCATCGCGAGCATTGCGCCAGCCGTCCACATCCGCAGTCCGAAGCGCCGCGGCCTCGGCCCGAGCACGGCGCGCATGCCGAGCACGCCGAGGAGCAGCGCGCCGAGGACCCACGAGACGCGATGAAACCGCGCAAGGATCGCGCCGAACACCGCCGCCGCCACCGTCCGCCCGGCCGCCGGGTCGTGCCGCTCGAGCACGTCGAAGATGGCCGGCGCGCCGACGAAACCGAGCGTCGCCAGTCCGCCAATCCACAAGACGAGGATCAGCAGCGACGCGAAGCGCACGAGCGACATCATTTCGATTGTATGACACGTCCGCCGAGTGTCTCACTCGGTCGACACCCGATTGCCGGTACAGTAGACTGGCCGGCGCGACGGCATGTCCGCTCCATCACTCGCTGTTCTCCACAATCTCGCCACGCAACTTCGCATCGACTCGGTCCGATCGACGACGGCGGCCGGTTCGGGCCATCCGACCACCTGCATGTCGGCAGCCGAAATCGTGGCGGCGCTGTTTTTCGCGGAGATGCGGTTCGATCCGCAGGATCCGCATCATCCCGAAGCCGATCGCTTCGTCCTGTCGAAGGGCCACGCGGCGCCGATTCTCTATGCGGCGTGGGCCGCGGCCGGCGCGTTCCCGCGCGACGAGCTTCTCCAGTTGAGGAAAATCAATTCCGATCTCGAAGGCCATCCAACGCCGCGGCTGCCGTTCGTGGACGTCGCGACCGGATCGCTCGGCCAGGGACTGTGCGCTGCCATCGGGATGGCGCTCAATGCGAGACGGATCAACTCCGACTATCGCACGTACGCGCTGATCGGCGACGGCGAGACCGCCGAAGGCGCGATCTGGGAAGCGGCGCAGGCCGCGGCCTTCCACCGGCTCGACAATCTCTGCGCCATCACCGACGTCAACGGGCTCGGCCAGAGCCGCGAGACACAGTGGGATCACGATCTCAACGCCTTCACGGCGCGATGGTCGGCGTTCGGCTGGCACGCCATCGCGATCGACGGGCACGATCTGTCCGCCATTCTCGGCGCGCTCGCGGAGGCCAGGACCACCCAAGACCGGCCGACGATGATCGTCGCCAAGACGGTGAAAGGGAAGGGCGTCGCCGCGATTGCGGGAAAGGAAGGCTGGCACGGCAAGGCGCTGAAAGCGGGGAAGGAAGCCGACCAGGCGATCGCCGAGCTCGAACAACAGTACGTGCAGACCTCGGACCAGGCGCCGGTGATTCCGAAACCCGGACGCCGACTGGCCGATCCCCCGGTCCCCGACTTCGAAACCGCCCTCGCGCCGCCAAAATACAAGCGCGGCGATCAGGTCGCGACACGCGAGGTGTTCGGGGACATGCTGGTGTCCCTTGGCGACGCCGATCCGCGCATCGTCGCCCTCGACGCGGACGTGAAGAACTCGACCTACAGCGAAAAGTTCGAGAAGAAGTTTCCCGATCGCTTCTATCAAATATTCATCGCGGAACAGGCGATGGTGGGGACCGCCATGGGCCTGGCCAGCCGCGGCGCCATTCCGTTTCCCTCGACGTTCGCCTGTTTCCTCGAGCGCGCGAGCGACTTCATCCGCCTGGCTGGCATCTCCGATTCAAATGTGAAGCTCGCCGGCTCGCACGCCGGGGTGTCCATTGGAGAAGACGGTCCGTCGCAGATGGCGCTCGAGGATCTGGCGATGATGCGCGCCGTGCCGAATTGCACCGTCCTCTATCCCTGCGACGGCGTGAGCGCCGAGCGGCTCATCGCCCTCGCCGCGACGATCAAGGGCCTCGTGTACCTGCGCCTGACGCGGCCGAAGACCGACGTGATCTACGAGTCGACAGACGCCTTTGTCGTCGGCGGATCCATGACGCTTCGCGAAAGCGGCAAGGATGTCGCGACCGTTGTCGCCGCCGGCGTCACGGTCTTCGAAGCGCTGGCCGCGCATGAGACGCTGCAGAAAGAAGGCCTGCCGATTCGCGTGATCGATGCGTACTCCGTGCAGCCGATCGATCGCGACACGCTCGTGTCCGCCGGACGTGCGACGCACGGACGCATCGTGACCGTCGAAGACCACTACGCGCATGGCGGCCTTGGCGATGCGGTGAGCGAAGCCGTGTGGGATCAGGGCTTCCGCGTGCGCCGGCTCGCCGTGCGCGAGATTCCGCGGAGCGGCGCGTCGAAGGAACTGCTCGAACGCTACGGCATCTCCGCGCGGGCCATCGTCGACGCGGTGAAAGGACTGGTCAAGTTGTGAACCACGGCGCGGCGTTCGTCGGACTCCTGGCGGCGGGTATGTTCGGTGCCGGTGCGTTCGCGCGAAGCGCGGTGCCGATCGAGAGCGTCCGGCAGGACACGCCGGACCAGGCCGTGGCGGCCGGCGTGCGCGAAGCCGCATGGTCGCCGGACGGCAAGCGAGTGGCCGCGACGCGGTTCGAGACAATCTGGACGATGGCGCCCGACGGCCGCGACGCGCGGCGTCTGGTGTCGAAACCAGACGGTTGGACCGCCGAACGCGATCCAGTCTGGTCGCCCGACGGAAGATCGATCGCATTCAGCGCGAGCACGAACGGACAGTTCGATCTCTGGATCGCACCGTCGACCGGCGGATCAGCACGGCGAGTGACGTCGCTTACGGGCGATGAGCGCTGGCCGTCATGGACGCGCGACGGCCGGCTGTTGTTCTCGCATCGCGCTCCTCGAGACCGCTGGCAGCTGTACCTGACGAATGACGGCGCCGCCGGGGAGCCGGCCAGGTTCTCACCTGAAGGCGCGACGGAGTGGCAGGGACGCGTGTCGCCCGACGGCAAGCTCGTCGTGTTCGTCTCCGATCGCGAGCCCGAGATCAACAGCGACGCCGATCTCTGGGTGCGCGAGCTGCGCCCCGACGCCACGGGCCGCACGATCCGGCTGACACGCAGCCCAGGCGTCGAGAGTTTCCCAGCCTGGGCGCCTGACAACGCGCGGGTCGCGTACGCGGCGCCTCGCAATGCGCAACAGAATCTCGTGTGGGTCGTCGCCGTGCCGTCGTTCGACGTTGCAGCGGCGCAGGCGGGGCAAGCCGGGCGCGGCGGTCCGGGCGCGCCCGGCCGCGGCGGGAGGCCAGGTGGGCCCGGCCCGGCGGCGGCCGCCGATCCCGGCACCGTCGTGCTCGCATCGAGACACGGCGGGGTGCCTGCGTGGTCGCCCGACGGCCAGTCGCTGCTCATCGCCACGTTCCTCACGACGGACGCCGGCTACAACGGCGATCCGAACCGCAGCCAGGACGATCCGCCCGCGGCGTTTTCGGCGAGCGCGTCGGACTACGCGCTGTGGCGGGTCGCGGCGCCGCGTCCCGTGGACGAAGGCGCGACCGCACTCGCGCTCGCCACCAGCGACAGCGCCCGCTGGGTCTCGGCCTTCGATCAGATCTGGCAGACGCTGAAGTCGATGTACTACTCGACTGGTGAGTCGTCGGAGGCCTGGGACGCGCTGCGGCAGAAGTACCGTCCGGACGTGGCACGCGCGACCGACGCCGCGTCAGCCGAGGCGGTTATCGATCGCATGATCGCCGAGCAGCCGCTGATCAGGCCGGCGGTCGAGTCGCCGCGTGCGGTCGTCGCGTCCGGCCATCCGCTCGCGTCGGCCGCCGGCGCGCTCGTCCTCGAGCGCGGCGGTAACGTCGTCGACGCCGGCATTGCCGTGTCGTTCGCGCTGGGCGTGGTCGAGCCGGATGCGTCGAGCATCGGCGGCGATGGCCAGGCCATCCTGTTTCTCAAAGGCATGTCCGAGCCGATCGTCATCGAGTACAAGGACATGTCGCCGAGTCACGCGACGCCGGACAACACCAGGATCTTCACGGCCACCGGGGCGCGGACGGCGAGCGACGGTCCCACCGTCGCCGCCATCCCCGGTGTCGTTGCCGGGCTCGATCTCCTCTATCAGAAGTACGGCAGCAAGAAAGTGCCGTGGGCGGATCTCGTCGCGCCGGCAATCAAGATGGCCGACGAGGGGTTCGTCCTCGACGATGCGCTGCCGACGACCGTAGCCGAAGGGCGGGCGTCGTTCGCGAAATATCCGGAATCCGCGAAGCTGTTCATTCCGGGCGGGCGCCCGATCGCGGCAGGGGATCGATTCGTCAACAAGGACTACGCCGAGACGCTCCGCACGATCGCGAAGGAGGGCGGCCAGTCGTTCTATCGCGGATCGATCGCGCGGCGTATCGTCGCCGACATGGCCGCAAACGGCGGCATCATCACGGCTGAAGATCTCGCGCAGTACCGCGCAATGGAGCGGAAGCCTCTCGCGGGGCGCTACCGGAATCACCTCGTCTATTCGGTGCCGGCGCCGGTGTCGACCGGATTGCAGATGGTCGAGACGCTGCAGATTCTCGATCAGTATCGGGCCGCGCCTGGCGCGACGCTGACGAAGGATCCCGATTTTCTGCACTATGCGATCGACGCCTGGCGCGTCCGCGACGGCGGAGCGCGCATCGCGGATCCGGAACGCTGGCAGGTCGACCTGGGGAATCACCTCGAGCCGGCGCACGCGCTCGAGCGATTCAAGCTCATCGATCCGAAGAAAGCCTATGTCGCGCAGGGTGGCGGCCGGGGAAATGAAGCGCCTGAAAAGCTGCTCCCCGGTGAAGGGGGTGAAGGTCATGAAGGTTCGGAGGCCGGCCGGCGGGTGCAGACCGGGACGACCGCCTTCGTCGTTGCTGATGCCGAAGGCAACATGATCGCCTTCACGCAGACACTGTCGACCTGGGGCGGAAACTACTACGTGTCCAAAGGACTGGGGTTTCTCTACAACGATCATTTCCGCGGCGGTCGTGGCGGCACAGGATTTGGCTCGATGGTCCCCCTCATGCGGACCTCGACGACCAGTGTCCCGACGCTGGTGTTCGCGCCTGCACAGGGTGCCACGCCGTCCGGCATTCCAGGATTCACTCCCCGGCTGGCCGTCGGATGCGCGGGGAACGCCTGGATCCCCGCCTCCGTCTACAGCATCATCCTGAACGTCGTCGACGGCGGGATGCCGGCGCAGCAGGCGATCGAGGCGCCGCGCATGCTGATTGGCGGCGGGGAAGGCGGGCGGTCGCGGGTTCAGATCGAGGACCGTATCCCCCGGCCGGTCCTGGCGGACCTCGAGGCCCGGGGGCACACCTTCGCGAAGGTCGGCAGAAAAGGCGAGGTCAAATACGGCTATGCGGCCCTCGCCGTCGTCAATACGACGAAGGGTACGGTCCAGGGGGGCGCCGATCCGCGCCGGTCACACGGCACGGCCGCGCCAGGGAAGTAGAATCTGAAGACTGGATCAAGGGGGGGACCACATGGTCCGCTACAACAAGGACGAGGGCTTCACCCTCATCGAGCTTCTGATCGTCGTCGCTATCATCAGCATCATCGCGGCGATTGCCGTGCCGGGGCTTCTGCGATCGAAGATGACGGCCAACGAGACCTCGGCCAATATTGCGCTTCGCACGACCGCGGCATCCCAGGTGCTGTATTCCACCTCGTGCGGCAGCGGGGCGTTCGCAGCCTCCTATGTCATCCTCGGCACGCCGCCACCCGGCAGCACCGACGCGTTCGTGGGCGCCGATCTCGGTTCGAGTGCCACGCCGGTCAAGGCCGGATACAACCTCACACTCGGTCCTGGGGCCGGTTCGCAGGCGGGTCCCAACGACTGCAACGGCGCGGCGACGATCACGTCGTTCTACGCGACCGCCGTGCCGCAGACCTACGGCACGTCGGGCTCCCGGTCGTTTGCCGTGAACAGCGGCAACGTCGTGTGGGAACTGAACGCGGCGACGGCACCCACGGAGCCATTCGGGCCGCCGGCCAAGCCTGTGAACTGACGCAGCAACTTTGGAACTGACGCCGCAACTTAGAACTTAGAACTCAGAACTTAGAACTTGATCGTCAGTTCTGAGTTCAAAGTTCTGAGTTCTAAGTTTTCGCGTTTTCAGACTGGTCCGACCGGCGGCAGCGCCCGCTTGTGGTCGGAGATTTTCCGCAGCAGATCGATCCGTTCGGCGACCGCGCCTGGCACGGCCGAGGCGCCACGCTGCAGATACGCTTCGAGCGTGTCGTAGGTAAACCCCATCTCCGCTTCGTCGGTTTGACCGACCCACAGGCCGGCCGTGGGAGGCTTGTCGATCACCTGATCCGGCACGCCGAGCTCGCGGCCGAGCGCGCGCACCTCGCTCTTGAGCAATCCGCCGATCGGCAGCAGATCGACGCCGCCATCGCCGTACTTGGTGAAGTAGCCGAGCGTCAGCTCGCTGCGGTTGCCGGTGCCGACGACGAGATAGTTCAGCGAGTTGGCGATGAAGTAGAGCGACGCCATCCGGAGTCGCGGCTTGACGTTCGCTTCGGGCATCTGCTGCTTGATGTCGAGCGTGGCGACATGGGTCGGCAGTCC
This sequence comes from Vicinamibacterales bacterium, assembly GCA_035633215.1. GTDB lineage: Bacteria > Acidobacteriota > Vicinamibacteria > Vicinamibacterales > SCN-69-37 > DASQFI01. The sequence goes on from DASQFI010000054.1 coordinate 160,765, forward strand.
TTTGACGGCCGAATGCAGCGCCTCGGTCAGCGCGTCGAACGTCGAGCCGAGATCGACGCGGACGACCGGAATGCCGAACGTCGACGCGACGAGCCGTGCATCCTGCTCGTCCTGCGGGTGGCTGTAGCAGGGCAGCAGAACGCCGAGCACCCGCTGCGGCGCGGCTATCTGGCACAAGCGGGCGACGACGGCCGAGTCGATCCCGCCGCTCAAACCAACAACGAATCCGCGGACGCCGGCTTCATCGGCGCGCGCACGCAGCCAGGTAGCGATTCTGTCGGCGCGATCGGACATGGATGGACTATAACAAGGCGAAAGGCCAAAGGCCGAAGGCCGAAGAGAAACCCGGCTCGGCCGGCGAGTTGCGGAGTTCTAAGTTCGAAGTTCAGGCCGCGTTCTACAGCGGCGTGCGTTGGTCTACGGCCTTCGGCCTTCGGCCTTGAGATTCTCCATCGCCTCGGCCTCCGGCGAATCCGGCCAGATCGGCAGCGGCGCGGCCGTGTAGTTCGCGTGCGCGAGCTCGCCCTGAAAAAAGACGACTTCGGAGGCAAAGAACGCGAGCTTGGCCCAGAGCCGCGCCAGCAGGTACACGAGGACGATGAGCAGCGCGACCCAGGGCGGCGCGTCGGGCGGCGGGCTGGCCTGGACCCACAGGCGCAGGATCACGACCAGCGCGAACACATTCAGCAGGTACAGACCAGCGATCCGCAGCGGCCGCCGGCGGACGAAGCGGATCGACGCGGCAAGCGCGCCAAACATCCCGCGGCGATCTTCGACGACCGCGCGAACACGCGCGAAATCGGCGATGATCCCGACGACCATGAGTGCGAAGGCGAAGACGAGATACAGCGCGCCCCGCACCCAGAGCTCGTCGCGCTCGCCGGCGAGATCGCCCGTCCATCTCGCGTAGAGATCGACGAAGAGCCATGGATATACCCACCGGAACAGGACGTAGTACGCCGAGCCGACGAACACCGAGAGCCGGATGAAGCGCACGAAGAAAACCCCGCACGCCGCGAAGAACGCGGCGGTGCCGATGGGCCGGGCGCGGGCCAGGCGGTCGAGGATCCCGCCGGAGAGGAACAGCCACAGCGCGACGTACGCGATCGCCGGGCCCGCGATCGCCGGATTCAACGGATCGCGGCGCAGCCACTCGCTCGTCGCCGCCGGCGAGCCGAAGAAGCCGAGCAGCTCGCGTTCAATCATCCGGCCGAGCTCCCGCGCCCGGGCGGCCGGGTCGATTGTGTCTTCGCTGATTCCTCGATCGCTGGTGAGACCGGATCCGACGCCGAGATCGAGCGCCCCTTGAAGCGCGGCGGCGAGCGGCTGGCCGAGGAGCAGCGTGGCCGCCAGCACGGACGCCGTCATGGCGTCGGCGCCGATCACCCGCCGCCAGCCTTCGGCCAAGGCCCCAAGCACGGTCGCGCGCGGCATCACGAGTGGACAAATCCTACCCGAACTACAATTGGCCCGCCGGCGCGCTTCGCGCGTCGGCGAGGCTCGCCAGAGCGATTGCGAAGGCGGCTGGAGGAGTGAACCGTGCCCATCAGAGTGATGCATGTCGGACTGGGCCCCATCGGCGCGGGCGTCGTCCGTCAGGTCGCCGGCCGCAAGGGCCTCACCATTGTCGGCGCCGTGGACATCGACCCGGCGAAAACGGGCCGCGATCTTGGCGATGTCTGCGAGGTCGGCCGCAAGCTGCGCGTGAAAGTCGGCCATGACATCGCCGCGACGATCAAGTCCGCCCGCCCGGACATCGCCGTTCTCTGCACCAGTTCCTCGCTCAAGAAAGTCGTCCCCGAATTCGAAGCGGTGCTGAAGCTGAAGGTACCCATCGTGTCGACCACGGAGGAGCTGGCGTATCCGGTGAAAGGGAACGCCGCGGTGGCCAGGAAGCTCGACGCGCTGGCAAAGCGCTCGCGCGTCGCCGTGCTCGGCACGGGCGTGAATCCGGGATTCGTGATGGACGCGCTGCCGATCGCGCTCACGGGCGTCTGCGAGAGCGTCACCGCGATCGAAGTCGATCGCATTCAGGACGCGCGCATCCGCCGGTTGCCGTTCCAGAAAAAGATTGGCGCGGGCCTGACCCGCGAGGAGTTCCAGGCGAAGGTCGACGACGCGAGCGTGCGCCACGTCGGACTCGCCGAGTCGATCACGATGATCGCCGACGCGCTCGGGTGGAAACTCGATCGCGTCACCGACGAGATTCAGCCGAAGATCGCCGCCGAAGCCGTGTCGAGCCAGTTCCTCACGGTGCCGGCCGGCCGCGTCTGCGGGATCATTCAGGACGGCGTCGGATACCGCAAGGGCGCGCCGGTCATCAAGCTGCACATGGAAGCGTATCTGGGCGCGCCCGAGTCGTACGACGCCGTGCGCGTCACCGGCAATCCGCCGTTGAACATGAAGCTCGCCGGCGGCGTCCACGGCGACGTGGCGACGGCGTCCATCACCGTCAACTCGATCCCGAAAGTGCTCCAAGCGTCGCCCGGGGTTCGGACGATGCGGGATATGACGCTGCCGTCGTTCTTTGGGGGATGACCTCGGGTTTCTTTTTGTTTTGGTTTTCCAAAAAAGAAACCCGAGGTCTTTTTATTTCAATACACCGACAGCCTTTTCCTGAAAATGCTCCACCAGCGCCTGCACGAGCCCGTCCACCGTGTAGGTATCGGGAATAACCGTGGGCCTGATCCCAAGCTCCACAGCCGCCGCCGCGGTGACCGGTCCGATCGCGGCCACGACCGTCGTGTTCAACAGGTCGGCGGCTTGCTCTTCGCCGATGAGCGCGGCGAAGCGGGTGACCGCCGTCGGACTCGTGAACGTCACGGCGTCAATCCGGCCATCGAGCAGCAACCGGTAGAGATTCTGCGCCGCCGGTGAATCGGCAGATTCGGGCGCCGTGCGGTACGCCACGAGATCGGTGACCGTCGCGCCGCGCTGGCGCAGGTCGTCGGCCAGGACGTCGCGCAGGTGATCCGGGCGGACGATGAGGACGCGCTGGTTCGTCAGCGATCCGCGGCTTGCAACCGCGTCGCCAATGCTCTCGACGCGGAACTCCGGGATCACGACGTCCGCCTTGATGCCTTGCGCTGCCAGCCGGTCGGCGGTCGACGGCCCGATCGCGCAGACCGATACGCCGCCGAAGGCGCGCAGGTCACGCGGCCCGCGGCCGAGCGCGGAGAAGAACCGGTTGACCGCGGTCGCCGACTCGAACAGCACCCACTGGTAGTTGTCGACCGAGGCGGCCGCCCGATCGACCGCTTCGGGATCCTCGGGCGGCTCGATCCGGAACGTCGGCGCCTCGAGCGCCTGGGCCCCGAGGTTCTCGAGCTCCTCGGCCAGCTCGCGCGCCTGTTCGGGCGATCGCGTGACGACAATGCGCCGGCCGAACAGCGGACGCACGTCGAACCAGCGCAGGTGGTCGCGCAGGCTCGCGACTTCGCCGATGACGAGGAGCGCGGCGTCGCCGGCGCCGTCGGTCGCGGTCGCCTCGAGCACGCTCTTCAGCGTGCCGGTAACCGTCTGCTGCGTCGGTAACGTCCCGCGATAGATCAGCGCGACGGCGCGGTCGTCCTCGGCGCCGGCGTCGAGCAGCGACTGCAGAATCGACGGGACCTGCCGGCCGCCGGCGTAGCAGACGAGTGTGCCGTCGATCTGCGCCAGCGCCGACCAATCCACTTCCGGCGTCGAGTCGATCTCGCCTTCGTGGCCGCGCAGGAGCACGACGGCGTCGCTCGCGCCCGGGTACGTCACCGGAACGCCCGCGTACGCCGGCGCGCCGATCGCCGCCGGCACGCCCGGGATGACTTCGAACGGGATGCCCTGCTCGTGGAGGAACAGCGCTTCTTTCGCGCCGCTGTCGAACACGAACGGATCGCCCCACTTCAGCCGGGCGACGAGATGCCCTTCGCGCGCCTTCTCGGCGAGCAGCATCGAGATGGCGTCCTGCGCGGTCTCACGCTCCGCGGGCGCGCCCGCTTCGATCCGCTCCGCTTCCGGTCGGGCCCAGCGGAGCACGCCTTCGACCGCGCGGTCGTAGACGACGACGTCGGCGTCGGCGAGGACGCGCACGCCCCGCGCCGTCACGAGGCCCGGATCGCCGGGGCCGGCACCGATGATGTAGACGCGCCCGACCGGCGTTGGCGTTCTCACCGCTTGTCTTTGGGAGCGAAATAGCCCGCCTTCGCGCGCGCGCTGGTGTTGGGACGCGTGACCCGGACGATGATTTTCCGCCACACGCCGTCACGCTTCGGGTTCTTCGACACGTAGCCCACACTGTACTGGTTGGCGAGCTCGTCGGCGATCTGGCTGTAAATCGCGGGCAAATCAGCGACGTCGTCCACGAAGTACGGGCGCCCGCCCGTTTCCTGCGCGAGCGTCCTGAGGATGTAGTCGGCCTCGTTCCATTTGCCGCTGATCGCCGCGTCGCCCTTCTCACGCAGGCCGATCGCGTACACGCCAACTTCCGATCGCTTCGCCAGGTCGAGCACATCCTCGAACGTCACGAGGCTCGACGTATCCTCGCCGTCCGAAAGCGCGACGATCGCCTGGCGCCGGACCTCCGACGTGTTCTGACCGCGCACCCCTTTCAGCTCGCTGAGCGCGGTGTAGAGCGCGTTGTAGAGCGAGGTCGATCCGCCCGCCTGCGTCCGCCGGATCGCCTGCTCGAGCGCCGCTTTGTCGTTCGTGAACACCTGGAGGATCCGCGCCTGGCTGTCGAAGTCGATGATCTGCGCGACGTCCTTCGACGTCAGCCGGCGGGTGAAGCCGGCCGCCGCTTCCTGCGCGACCGGCAGCTTCCGTTCCATGCTCGTGCTCGTGTCGAGCGCGATCGACAGCGCAATCGGCAGCGGGTCTCGCGAGAAGTTGGAGACCGTCTGCAGGACCCCGTCCTCGTAGACCTGGAACTCCGCCTGCGTCAGTCCGCTCACCAGATGGCCGGCGGCGTCGGTGACGGTCACGTTGAGCAGGACGAGATCCGTGCCGCTCTTGAACACCTGTCGCGCCGCGGCCGTGCCGGTGAGGACGGCCGCGCACGCGACGGCGGCGAGAGCGGGTCGAACGGTCACTTGCCTGTCCAGCGCGGAGCCAGCACGCGTACATCCTTGCGCGTGGTCTCGACTTCGATCTTGGTGGGCGGAATCAGCGCGTCCGGGCGTGCGTAGACGACGTCGTATCGCGACGCGAGGAGCGCGGCCCGGCTCAGGAATGCGGTCTCGAGCGCCTGCTTGCTCAGGACGACCTTGTTGTCGCCGCCGCTGTCACGCGTGACGTCGCCGAGCACGATGGCGCGCTCGCGCCGTTCCGGCGCGACAAGCGACTGCGCGCCTTCCTGCAGCACCACCGTCCAGAGCGAGGCGTTGACCGCCTTGAGCGAATCGACCACCGCCTGGTGGACCGTCGAGCTGAACTCGGGTCCGTTCTCCACGACGAACGCGACGATCACCGGCCGCTGCGCCTCGCGCTTTCTGAGATCGCGGCTCACTTCCTCGATCGCCTCCAGGAAGTAGGACCCGGCGCCCGTGCGATGAAACAGCCGCGACACGGCCTTTTCGACCGTCGCGGCGCTGTTCGTGTAGTCCACCTGCCGTGTCGGCCGTTCGCCGAACGTCCAATACGCCATCTGGACGCCGCTCGCGCTTCCAAACATCTTCTTCACGAAGCTTCCAAGCGCGGTCCGCAGATCGGCGATCGACTGTTGCGCGGCCTCGCTGTCGTCGACGAGCAGGGCCACGTGTGTGGGCGGCAGACCGGGCGAGGCGCGCAGCACTTCGCGCGCGACGCCGTCCTCGCGAATCCTGAACTCGGTGGGTTTGAGATCGGCGACGACCGCGCCGTCCGACGTGGTGACGGCGGCGTAGACGTGTCGTTCCCGCATCTCGCGCTGCTGCGCGTCGAGAGGGGCGATAGTGACCGCGAGCGCGGCCGTGGAGGCCACGACCAACACGCGGCGAATCTTCAGAATGTGTGCCATATCAACATCAGCGCCCGAACGCCGGACGTCCGTCGTCGGCACCGGGTCGGCGCGCCGCTCCCTGGTTGGGGTCCGGTGCCCTCTCTCGCAGTATATCGAGGAGAGCCGGACTCTAGTCTTGTACGACGATCGCCGCCGGCCGCGCGTTCCCCCGGCAACGCGGCTATTTGGGTGCGGCCAACGACGCCAGCTGCGTGCTTCCCAGAGTTCGGAGTATACCGACTAACATGATCGCGTGGACGACGAACGGCCCGACCAGCCCAAGCCACCCACCAACCCGGCCCATGTCCGGCTCGACGCGCTCCGGACGTTCGGCCAGCTCGGCAGCGTCGGTCTGTCGTTCGTGCTGGCGCTCGTCATCGGCACGGCAGTCGGCTGGTGGCTCGACAGGATGACGGGCTGGTCGCCGATCTGTTTCATCGTGTTCTTTGTGCTGGGGCTGATCGCCGGCATCCGCAACGTGTACTACACGACCAAAAAGTTCCTGAAATGAACGCGCTGCTCGTTCGGGTCGAACGGCTCGCGCTTGGGCTGACCGCTGCGCTCGCGGTCATCGCCGCCGTTCTTCCTGGCGGGGGTGTCTGGGCCGCGGCGGGCGTGCTTGGCGGCGCCGTACTCGCGGCAGTGAGCTATTGGGCGATCAAGCACGGCGTCACGGGCATTGCCGACGCGATCCTGCGGCAGAGTGGGGCATCGGCGGTGCCCGAGCACGCGGCTGGTGGCGCGGCGACACCAGGAAAACGGCGTGCGCCGCGCGGCGTCGTCATGTTCGTCGTGCGCTACGTTTTGCTGGCCAGTTTGGCGTACGTTATGATTGCGCGTTTGCGTCTGCCCCCGATTTGGCTGCTGAGCGGCGCGTCGGTGATGGCGATGGCCGCAGCCATCGCGCTCTTCCGGGGAATCCGCCGGACCTAGCGCGTCCGAACGCATGGAACAAATCGAGCACAAGCTTCTGATCGTTCAGTGGATGAACGCGCTGCTCGGGGGCTTGATCGAGCCCCTGAAAGCGGCGCTTGGGCATCCCACGCCGGCCGGCGCGGACGTCATTCCCGACTACATCGTGATGTGCCTGCTCGTTCTAACCGGGCTCATCGTCCTCGGTCTCATCGTCCGGTCGGGACTGTCGGTCGAACATCCGAGCAAGTTTCAGATCATTCTGGAAGATCTCGTTTCCGCCGTGGCGGGTCTTCTGGACGAGTGGATCGGCCCCAAGGGCCGGCAGTTCCTGCCGCTCATCGGCGCACTCGGCGCGTTCATTCTGGTGGCGAACTATCTCGGACTGATTCCCGGATTCATGTCGCCGACGAGCAATATCAACGTCACCGTCGGCTGCGCGATCACCTCGTGGGTGTACTACCATCTGCAGGGTATCCGTGCGCATGGGCTCATCGGGTACATGAAGCACTTCCTCGGCCCCCCGGGCGTCCCGGTGTTGATGCTGCCGCTGATGCTGGTGATCGAAGTGATCAGCCACCTGGCGCGCGTGCTCTCGCTGTCGCTGCGGTTGTTCGGCAACATCTTCGGCGAAGAGCTGGTCATCGCGATTCTGGCGTTCCTCGTGCCCTTCCTGGTGCCACTGCCGATGATGGCGCTCGGGTTGATCACGGGCGGATTGCAGGCGTTCATCTTCGTGCTTCTGAGCGTGATTTACCTGCAGGGGGCGGTGGTGACCGAACATCACGACGACGGGCACGGGCAGGGGCACGAGGCGCCGGGGGCGCATCCGGCGCCGGCCGCGGCCTGACTTGACTGATTGTGAAATATTTCACATACTTCCCTCGTAGGAGGTCCGCTGTGAGGTCCAAACCGTCCGTTCTGGCATGGGTAGGGCTGCTCCTGACGGGCGTGGCCACCGCGCCGCTCTATGCGCAAGAGCCCGCCGCTGCCGCCGGAGCCACCTGGGGGCTCGACGCCGTCGTCGCGTCCATCATCACGGCAGGATTCGCCCTGGGCATCGCCGCGGGTCTCGGCGCCATCGGCCAAGGCAAGGCCATCGGCTCGGCCGCCGAAGCCATCGCGCGCAACCCGAGCGCCTCAGGCGACATCCGCGGCGTGCTGATTCTCGGTCTCGTCCTGATCGAGTCGCTCGTCATCTACGTCCTGCTCGTCTCGCTGATTCTTTTCTTCGCGAATCCGTTCCGTCCCTAGCGGGCCGCTGAAGAACGCGGCCCGAACTTCGAACTCAGAACTTCGAACTCGGAACCGCCAGAAGGAAGAGCTTCAACGCTGACGTTCAAGAGCTTGTGGCACTTGGCCATCAAGCTCTTGTACTCATTGTCTTTTCACAGCCGCACTTTTTGATCCTTTCACTCCAATACTTTCCGATCTCTCCACAGCGTACTTGTTGATCTCTACACTTGAGTACTTCGGTGACACGAGGAATTGACGCGCTTCTGATCTTAATGGTCCTCATCTGGGGCGCGAACTACAGCGTGATCAAGCGCGCGTTCGACGAAATGCCGCCGCAGGTCTTCAATGCGATTCGAATCGCATTGGCGTCGGGCATCTTTCTGACAGCCATCCGTATCGCCCAGCGGCGCGCGCGCGCGTCGGCCGGCCGGCTGTCGTCGGTCTTTTACACGCCTTTTCCACTGACCAGGCGCGACCGGGTGGATCTCCTCTGGCTTGGACTGGTGGGCCACTGGATGTATCAGCTGTTCTTCGTCGGCGGCGTGGCACTCACGAACGTGTCGAACGGCGCGCTCATCATCGGCGCCACGCCCGTGGTCATCGCGACGGTGTCCGCCCTGATGGGCCGCGAAAAAATCGGCACCCTCCACTGGATTGGCGCGGCGGTCTCCGTCGCCGGCATCTACTTCGTCGTCGGCCGCGGCGCCTCGTTCGGCGGCACGACGCTGCGCGGCGACGTGCTGGTCATGATCTCGGTCGGCTGCTGGACCGCGTATACGCTCGGCGGCGCCCGGCTCATCAAGCGCCATTCACCGCTCTACGTCACTGGCATGACGATGGCGATTGGCGCGGTGCCGTATGTGCTGCTGGCGCTGCCGCAGATCGTGCGCACCAACTGGGGCGTGGTGAGCGCGTGGACGTGGACCGCGCTCGTGCTGTCGGCGCTCCTCGCGCTCTGTCTCTCGTACCTGATCTGGTACACGGCCGTGCAGCGCATCGGCCCCGCGCGGACCTCGATCTATTCCAACCTCGTTCCGATCGTCGCCATCGGCGTGGCGGCAGTCTGGCTGGGCGAGCCGCTGACGCGAGCGACGCTGGTTGGCGCCGCGGCGGTCCTGAGCGGCGTGTTTCTCAGCCGGCTGGGCCGCTCGGCCTCCGCGAAACCGGAGGGCGAGCCGAGTGGCGGATAGAAGGGGCAGAGGGCAAAGGGCAGGAACGAGCTTCCGCGGGTCATCATTCCCTCAAGAGGATGCCGCGGCCGGTGAAACGGCCGTTCCAGACCTCTGCCCTACAATGGGATCTGTGAAGTCGCACTACTACAGCGCGCACGCGACGGCGCTGCGGGCCGAGCTCGGGCAGGCGATCAGCCGCGAGACGATGCGGGTGCTGCACGCAAAGTCGCCGGCGCGGCATCTCGTCGTGGCCGCGCGGCAGTTCCTCATCCTGGGCCTGGCGACCTGGGGACTCATTCGGTTCGAGTCCCCGTGGATCTGGATCCCGCTCGCGTTCGTGCAGGGCTTCACCGTCTTCAATTTCACCGTGCTGCTGCACGAGGTCCTGCACCACCTCGTGTTCGAGACGCGGCATCCGCGCGCCGAGCGGCTGCTGGCGCTCGCCTACGCGATTCCGAGCGGCCTTTCGGCCACCCAGTTCACGCGCTGGCATCTCGACCATCACGCGGAGCTGGGATCGTCCGAGGACGACCCGAAACGGCATCATCTCTCGCCGAAGGTCAACGCGCGCTGGTACAAGCTGCTGTACGCCACGCCGGCGCTGTTCCCGATCTATTTCCGTGCGGCGCGGAAAGAGAACGCGACGTATCCCGAAGCGCTGCGCGCGACGATTGGCTGGGAGCGACGCGCCGCGATCGCGTTCCACCTCGGCGCCGTGGCGCTCCTCTGGTGGGCGTTCGGCTCGGCGGCCGCGCTCCGCGCGCACGTGATCCCGGTGTTCTTCGTGTTCCCGATCGCGTTCACCCTCAACCGGCTCGGCCAGCACTACGACATCGATCCGTCGGATCCCGCCAAGTGGGGCACGCTGATGCGGGGCAGCTGGTTCTGGGATTTCGTTTTCATCAACTCGAACTACCACCTCGAGCACCACTATTTCCCGGGGGTGCCGTACTACCACCTGCCGGCGCTGCAGCGCGCGCTGCTGCCGTTCTATGTGAAGAAGGGCATGCGCTGGCAGACGTATCGAGGATTGCTCTACGGCTGGCTGGTGCTCAATCGATCACCACATTCGGATTGGTCGCTGGCGGGGTAGAGCTCTCGTGGAAAGCACTCCCGAGGCTCAAAGGCCCAAAGGCTCAAACGCGGGGCAGTTGGTTGATTACGGTTCTATTCGAAGGCTTTTCAAGAAGGTCAGGAAGGCCTCGTCCCACCGTGCGACCGTTTTTTCGGGACCGGTCAGCTTCACGAAGTACGGCCCTTCCTTCGTCTCGACAACTGCCGCACGAAGACGGAAACCCGGCTTGTTGAAGCGTTCTGTCGCACCCGGACTGACCTCCGCGACGTAAGTGCCCGTGAGATCGACGAGGGTGATCGGTAGCCCTCGAGGCGACAACTTCGTGGTCTTGGCGACCTCCTTCGAGGCCCGGCCGTCCGGCTGTGTCATCTGACCGATCCAGCGTTCAAGATTGGCTTCGATCGTCCCGCCCTGGCCGCCGAAAAAGAAAATGCCGAGCGTGGCGTCTTCCGCATCGCCGGTCGTTTTCGGCAGCGTGAACTCGGCCACGCGCATGGACGAAGCTGGCGGTTTTGACACCCAGCCCTGCGGAGTGTCGAACTTCAACGTCGCTCCGGCCGCCGCGACGAACGCAGCCGCAGCGAACACACAGAAACCAAGCTCCTTAGTAGCCATCATGAGGTCCAATCGTAATGCCTTTGAGCCTTTGGGCCTTGCTCTTACGCCAGTTCCTTCCACCGAAGCTGCGCCACCGAAACCGCCAGCCCCGCCGCCGCGACGGTGACGATCGAACGGGCCATGAAGTTCGCATAGAGCGATCGTCCCATCAGATCGAACAACGTGAATGACATCAGGATCAGGGCCACGCCGGAGACGACGCGCCAGCCGGTGCTCGTCTCGTGCCAGCGGTCCATGAGACAGACGACTGCGGGGGTGGCCAGCAGCAGGAGATAGTCCCAACCCTGCGGCGAGAGCAGCGGGATCAGAATCATGATCAGCGCGAACTCGAGATAGTCCGGCGAGCTTACGCGAAGACGCCGCAGCCAGACGGCCGCGACGAGTCCCAATGCGCCGGCACTCGAGACGACGGTCATGCCGGCGGCGGTGGCGCCGGGGCCGATCCACTTCGCCCACATCGCGGCGAGCGAGATGTTGTCTGGATTCGTCAGGTTCGGCGCGGTGGATACCGTCACCGTGCGATACCACTCGGCCAGAAGCGTCAGATTGCCACTCCAGCCGTACCGCACGACGGGTAAGAGCAGCCCGAGCACCAGCACGACGCCGCACGAAAGCGCGGCCGAGAGGCCGTATGTGAACGCCAGCCACGGCAGCAGGATCAGCGCGTACGGCTTGACGAAGGCCGCGACGCCGATCAGGGCGCCGGCCACCATCGGCTGATCGATCTGCACTGCCAGCAGCGCGGCCGCGAGCAGGCACCCGAGCATGATGTTCGTTTGACCGAGCGTCAGCTCGTGCGCGTAGAACTTCGCCATGAACAGAACCGCCAGGCCCGCCAACACGCGCTCCGACCGGCGCCGCTCTGGAAGGCCACGGACGGACCACCGCACGAATGCGGTCAGGAGGCCCGCCGAAAGCGCGAACCAGATCGCCTTGGCCGCTTCGCGGTCGAGCGACGCGAACGGCGCCATGGCCATCGCGAACGCCGGCAAATACTTGAACTGGTAATGCCCGTCGTCGCCCTGGTAGAGCGGCTCGGCCGCCAGCGCGCGGGCGGCCGCAGTGCGGTAGACGGCGAAATCGGCCATCTCGCTCCGGATTCGCGTCGTGAACAGGATGGCGGCAAGCGTGACAAAGAGCGCCGGCCAAAGGAAGGGTCGGAGGCGGTCGAGCACGACGGACGACTACCTGCCCCGTGCCCGAAGCGCGATGACGCCGAACATTACCTGCTGAGCCATGAGGGGGCGAGAACGCGTCGTCCTGAACCTTTGACACCGACCGCGAGCCGACTGCGCCCCGTCCCGCGCGCGGGCGCGTAGGTGACGTCGTATTGGGCCAGGATCAGCTCCGCGAAGCGCTTGCACGAGTAGCCGATGCCGCTCCGCGACGAGACGACGTCGCGCAGGCCGCCGCTCAGGCGGCTGCCGGTGTCGAGGATCTCCTCGCGCGCCTGGTTACTGAAGTTGCCGGTTTCGGCGCGCACCTCCACCGCCCACATCGAAGCCTTCGACATCCGAAGCTGTTCGCCGGTCAGATCGGTGCCGAGGCCGCTCTGGTCCACCCGGTACGACGCTACGACCACCAAAACCATGCGACGGTCGGTCGGCGCGGCCGTGAGCTGCCTGCTCGCGTCGCTCAACGCGTCAAGGAGGGCCGCCGTCGGCGTGACGCTGGAGAGCCTCCCCAGGGCGCGGTCGAGCTCGGCCGGGGCGCTCGTAAACTTCGTGACCTGCACGACCGGCCCGTCGAATGTCGTGAGGCCGAACCTGCTTTCCGGGCTGCCCGCCCGGATGGCCTTGACGAAATCGCGCAGCGCCTGGCTCAGGTCGAACGGCGTGTAGGTCGAATTGAGCCCGAGCCGGTCCGTGAGCAGGAGGATCGATGGCGGGACGGTCGCGCGCTCGGCGCGGATGATTTCCTGCGCCACGCCGTCGATCTCGACGACGAAGTCGGAGGCGTTGAGATCCGTGATTGGCCGGCCCTTGCCGTCGACGACGGTGACGTAGACGTGCTCCTGCGCGAGACCGGCTCGAATCGTCGGTGGAGGGAACGCGCAGGCGAGCGCAATGGCGGCGAACATGCGCTGACGCCAAACGGACTGGCGATGTGACGTCATGAACTATGTAGGCCGACCCTTCCGCCTTCGCTGAAGCTACGGCGGACCACCGAAGCCTTGGCGGAGGTGGTCAGGGCCGGCGTGATCTCGCCAAGTATATGGCGTGGTCTCAGGTGTCCAGCCTCTTCGGCCTCATATTGGAGGCCATGACCTTCTTTCGGACCCTCAGGTTTTTCGGCGTGACCTCGACGAGCTCGTCGTCGTTGATGAACTCGATGGCCGTTTCGAGGCTGAGGCGACGCGGCGGAATCAGCCGGATGGCCTCGTCGGCCGTGGACGCGCGCATGTTGGTCTGTTTCTTTTCGCGGGTGATGTTCACGTCGAGGTCGTTCGGCCGCGAGTTTTCGCCGACGATCATCCCGGCGTACGTCTCAATGCCCGGCTCGATGAACATCTCGCCGCGTTCCTGCAGGTTGGCGATGGCGTAGGCGGTGGCCGGGCCCGGCCGATCGGCCACGAGCGCCCCGGTCGGCCGCGAGGGAATCGGGCCGTGCCACGGCTCCCAGCCCGCAAACAGGTGATGCATGATGCCGGTCCCCCGCGTTTCCGTCAGGAGCCGCGACCGGAAGCCGATGAGTCCCCGCGCCGGAATCCGGAATTCGAGGCGGATGCGGCCGCTGCCGTGGTTGATCATGCGCGTCATCGCGCCGCGGCGAATGCCGATTTCGGCGATCACCATGCCCTGGTATTGCTCGGCGACGTCGATGATGAGCTCTTCGACCGGCTCGCTCAGCGTGCCGCCGATCTCGCGCGTGACGATCTCGGGCCGGGAAACCTGGAGCTCGAACCCTTCGCGCCGCATCATCTCGATCAGGATCGAGAGCTGCAGCTCGCCGCGACCGACGACTTTCATCTGCTCCGGCGTGTCTGTGGGCTCGACGCGAATCGAGACGTTGCCGAGCAGCTCCCGGTCCAGCCGATCCTTGATTTGCCTGGACGTCACGAATCGTCCGTCGCGCCCCGCAAATGGCGACGTGTTGACGCCGAAGACCATCGACACGGTGGGCTCGTCGATGGAGATGGTGGGAATCGCCTCGGGCGCCTCCGCGTCGGCGATCGTCTCGCCGATCATGATGTTCTCGATCCCGGCCAGGCAGAAGATGTCGCCGGCGCTCACCTCGGTCACCTCGACGCGCTTCAACCCCTCGAACATGTAGATCTTCGTCACGGCGGTCCGCTGGATGGAGCCGTCGAGCTTGCAGACCGCGATCGGGTCGCCGACCTTGATGTGGCCGTTGAACACCCGCCCGATGGCGAGCCGGCCGAGGTAGTCGCTCGAATCGAGGTTCGCGACGAGCGCCTGGAGCGGCGCGGCTGCCGACCCGCGCGGCGCCGGCACGTGCGAGATGACTGCCTCGAAGAGCGGACGCAGGTCGCTGCCCGGGCGGTCGAGGTCCATCGTGGCCGTGCCGCGTCGGGCGTCGGTGTAGATGACCGGAAAGTCGAGCTGATCCTCGGTCGCGTCGAGGTCGATGAAAAGGTCGTAGATCTCGTTCAGGACTGCCGGTGCGCGCGCGTCGGACCGGTCGATCTTGTTGATCACGACGAGCGGCGGCAGCCGGCGCTCCAGCGCTTTCCGGAGGACGAAGCGCGTCTGGGGCAGCGGCCCTTCGGACGCGTCCACGAGCAGCATGACGCCGTCCACCATCGACAGCGTGCGCTCAACCTCGCCGCCGAAGTCGGCGTGGCCCGGCGTGTCGACAATGTTGACCAGGTGGCCGTCGTAGTGAACGGCGGTGTTCTTGGCCAGGATCGTAATGCCGCGCTCGCGCTCGAGTTCGTTGGAGTCCATCACGCGCTCGGCCACGCGCTCGTTGGCGCGAAAAATCCCGCTTTGGTGCAGCAGTCCATCGACGAGCGTCGTCTTTCCGTGATCGACGTGCGCGATGATGGCGACGTTGCGGTTGAGCGGGTTCGCGATCTCCGGAGGGTGTGCCGGCGGCCGAGACATCTTCCCAGTATACGGCTGCACTACAATCTCCCCGGTCCCGGAAGAGGAGTGTAATGAAGTGGAGGGTAATGAAGTTCGAAGTGCACGATCGCCGGTCGTTTCTCGCCAGACTCGTGAGCGGCGGAACCGCGGTGATCGCGGCCGCGCTCGCGGCCCTGGCCGGCATTGCCGCCGCGCCGCGCGCCCGAAGTGCCGCGCGGCGCTGGCGGCGGACGATCTCGGTATTCGAGGTGCCGCCGGAGCGGCCGGTCGCGTCCGTAATCGTGGAGCGGCAGGCCGACGGCTGGTACGAAACGAGGAAACAGTCGGTCGTCTTCATCGATCGCGAAGGGGAGGGCTACCGCGCGCTGTCGGCGACGTGCACCCATCTCGGCTGCCGGGTCCGATGGGATGCGACGTCGGAGCTGTATCTCTGCCCGTGTCACGGCGGCGCCTACGATCGTGACGGGCGCGTCGTCGCCGGGCCGCCGCCGCGCGGCTTGCAGCGCCTCGCGGTGCGGGTCAATCCGCAGACCTCGGACATCGAGGTCGAGCTGTGAGGCGGCTGTGCGCGTCGCTTGCAGCCTGGCTGGACGATCGCACAGGCTGGCGGGGGCTTGGCCGCCACCTTCTTGAGGAGCCGCTGCCGGCCGGGACGGGCTGGTGGTTCACGCTGGGCAGCCTTCTGCTGTTCGGGCTCGCCGTCCAGTTCGTCACCGGCATCGCCCTCGCGCTGTACTACGCGCCGACGCCAGACCACGCCTGGGACAGCGTGCGGTTCGTCGCGACCGACGTGCGGGCCGGGAGTTTCCTCCGAGGTCTGCACCACTGGGGCTCCAGCCTGGTCGTCGTCGCGGCGGTGCTGCATCTCGCTCGGGTCGTCTTTTTCGGGAGCTACAAGAAGCCGAGGGAGGTGAACTGGCTCGTCGGGCTGGCAATTCTGGTCGTCACCCTGGCGTTCGGACTCACCGGATACTTGCTGCCGTGGGACCAGCGCGCGTATTGGGCGACGGTGGTGACGATCAACCTCGCGCGGCTGACGCCGGCGATGGGCGACGCGGTCGCGTGGCTCCTTCAGGGCGGGGCCGAGGTGGGCGCGCTCACGCTGACCCGCTGGTACGCCGCCCACGTCGTCGTGCTGCCGGTGGCACTCGCCGTTCTCGTCGTCGTGCACTTGTACCTGATGCGCCGCCACGGCATCTCGGGTCCCGTGCGCGTTCGCTCGGGGCCGTCGCGGATGTTCTTCCCCTACCAGGCGGCGCGCGACATGACGGTCGCCGCAGCGGCGGGCGTGCTGCTTGCCGTGCTCGCGTGGCGGGGCGCGCCGGCGCTCGAGAGTCCGGCCGATCCGACGTCGAGCGACTACACTCCGCGGCCCGAGTGGTACTTCCTCGGCCTCTTCCAATTGCTGAAGTATTTTCCCGGGAAGTGGGAGGTGGTGGGCGCGCTCGTGATCCCGGGACTCGCCGCCGCGTTTCTCGCGCTTCTGCCGTGGCTCGATCGGGGCCGCTCGCGGGAACCGGGAACGAGGCGGCTGGTGCTCGGGCTCTTCACAGCCGGCCTGGCCGGGCTCGTCACGCTGACCGGGCTCGGCGCGCTAGATCGTCCGCCGCGCCAGCCGAATCTCTGGACGGTGCAGGAGCACGCGGGCGCGATTCTGATCTCGACGAGCGATCGCTGCACGCGGTGTCATGGACCGGATCGGATGGCGGCGGCGATCGATCCGCGAAGAGTGAGCCGGCCGCCCGACTGGCTGGCGGCGCACATCACCGATCCCGAAGTGATCGGCCCCGGCGTGCGCGACGTGCCGGCGACGTCGAATGAAGCGGAGGTCGCCGCGATTCGCGCCGCGCTCGCGCGCATGCGCGTCGCCGATCCGCCGGCGCTCGACGAGGCGAGCCGGCGCGCGATCGTGCTGTTCAATCGGCACTGCCTGAGCTGTCACGTGATGGGGTCGGTGGGCGGCACGGACGGCCCCGACCTCACGCATGTCGGCGAGAAACTGGATCCCGGGGTGATCGAGCGGCGCATCGTCAACCCCGCGGACGTGCAGATCGACGCGGACATGCCGGCGTTCGCCGATAAGCTCACGCCGGAAGAGATTCACTCGATCGCGCTCTGGCTCGGCACGCGAAGGTAGGTCACCGACAAGGAGACTTTCTGCCGGCCACGTGCCTCAACCTCGCGTCGCTTCTCGAGCATCAGGCGCGGCTCACGCCCGATCGGCTCGCCGTCGTGCTCCGTCCGCACGCGTTCACCTACGCGCAGATCGACGCGATGGCGAGCCGGATCGCGGCCGGCCTCCGCGCGCTCGGGCTCGGCCCCGGCGATCATGTTGCGTTGTCGTGCCCGAACACGCCGCACTTTCCGATGGCGTACTACGGCATTCTCAAACTGGGCGGCATCGTCGTGCCGCTCAACGTGCTGCTCAAGCCGCGTGAAATCGCCTTCCACCTCAGGAACAGCGACGCGCGCGCGCTGATGGTCTTCGAGGGCACGCCTGAGCTGCCAATGGCGCAGATGGCGCGCGCGGCCTGCACCGAGCACGACGCTCCCGAGTGCCGCCACCTCATCGTGATGACGATCGATCCTGCGGCGCCGAGTCCGGTCGAGCCCGCGCTGACGCTCGGGCAACTGATGCACGGCCAGCCGGCGGCCTTCACGACTCACGCCACGGCGCCCGACGACACCGCGGTGATGCTGTTCACCTCCGGCACGACCGGCGAGTCGAAGGGCGCCGAGCTCACGCACTTCAACATGACCATGAACGCGCTGGCGTCGCGCGACATGCTCATGCCGACACTCGATCCGCGGGCCGACGCGCGCAACGTCACGCTCGTCACCTTGCCGCTCTTCCATTCCACCGCGCAGACGGCGCAGATGAACGCCGGGCTCTCGGGCGGCTGGACGATCGTGCTGCTGCCGCGTTTCGATCCGGGGGCTGTCCTCAAAGCGTTTGCAGCCGAGCAGGTGAGCTGCTGGATTGGCGTGCCGACGATGTACTGGATGCTGCTGCAGCACGCGCGCAAGGAGCAACTCGATGTTTCGAAGGTCGCCGCGTCGCTGCGCTGCTGCGTGTCCGGTGGCGCGCCCATGCCGCTCGCGGTGCTGCAGGACTTCGAGAAGGCGTTTAACGTCCGGGTCCTCGAAGGCTACGGTCTCTCCGAGACGTCGCCGGTCGCGTGTTTCAATCAGGTGTTCAAGCCCTCGAAGCCTGGCACGGTCGGCCTGCCGATCGGCGGATGCGAGATCCGAATCGTGGACGAGGAAGACCGGCCGGTCGCGACCGGTGATCGCGGCGAGGTCGTGATTCGCGGCCACAACGTCATGAAGGGCTACTACAAACAGCCAGCCGCGACGACCGATGCCCTGCGGGGCGGCTGGTTCCACACAGGCGACATCGGCGTCCTCGACAGCGACGGCTACCTCACGATCGTCGATCGCAAAAAGGACATGCTGATTCGCGGCGGAACGAACGTCTATCCTCGCGAGATCGAGGAAGTGCTGATGACACATCCAGCGGTGTCACTCGCCGGCGTGATCGGGGTACCCGACGATCGTCTGGGCGAGGAAGTGAAGGCGTTTGTCGTCCTCAAACCTGGCGCGACGCTCACCGCCGACGCATTGATCGCGTGGAGCAAGGAACAGCTGGCAGCGTTCAAGTATCCGCGCTTCGTCGAGTTCCGCGACTCGCTGCCGATGGGCGCGACCGGAAAGGTGCTGAAGCGGGCGCTGAAGGTCTAGGCCCAAGGCCCGAGCTGCGTCATGTCCTCGGAGGCCATGAGACGCAACACCGCACACTTCCGGCACGACAAGCAGCCGATTTGAGCCCCTAGCGGACGTGGTAGCTAGATCGCCGAGAGACCTACATCTTCAGCAGACGCTTCGCGTTCCCGCCGAGAATCGCGTCCTTGTCGGCGTCGCTGATTGGCAAGCCGCGGATCGCCTCGAGCATCAGCGGAATGCTGCCGATCTGATGCGGGTAGTCGCTGCCGGCGAGGATGTGATCGGCGCCGGCGAACTCGATCGCCAGTTTGAGCGGTCCCGCGGCGAAGTTGACCGTGTCGTAGTAGAACTGCTTTTTCAGATAGGTGGTCGGCGGCTCGTCGATGTGCGCGCGGCAGTCCTTGAAAGCGCGCCAGCCGCGATCGAGACGCTCGGCCAGATAGGGAATCGTTCCGCCCAGGTGGCCAAGCACCCAGCGGATGCGCGGGAACCGCTTCGCGACGCCGCTGAACACCAGCTTTGACGCCGCGAGCGTCGTGTCGAACAGGAAGCCGTTGAGCGGCATCAGCCAGTACTCGCGCATGCTCTCGACGCCGACCGGATACGTCGGGTGGATCATCATTACCGCGTCGCGATCGTTGGCGGCTTCGTAGATGGGCCAGAACTGGGTCGCGTCGAGGCCCGTGCCGTTGACGTTGCTGAAGAGCATCGCGCCTGGCAGTTTCAGCTGGTCCATCGCGCGCAGGAGCTCGGCCGTCGACGCCGCGGCGTCGCAAAGCGGCAGCGTCGCGAGCGGCACGAACCGTGTCGGCCGCTCGTCCCGCACGCGCGCGAACGCGTCGTTGGTGATGGACGCCAGCTTGATCGCGGCGGCGGGCGGATCGACATGCGTGCCTGGCGTCGTGAGCGAGATGACCTGCACGTCGACGCCCTGCTCGTCGAGCACCGTCTGGCGATAGTCGATGTCACGATGCCCGCGCACCATGACGTTGTAGTCGCCCGGGTAATGGACGACCGGGTTGCCGTCGGCGTCGTAGGTGATCTTCAGCGTGCTGCCGGACGGACCGAGTGCGTCGAGATATTCGGGCGGGTAGTAGTGGTTGTGGAAATCGATGATCGGCATGGGTTGTAGGGCGGACTGCACTCTACGTCCGCCGGCCGCAGACGGAGGTGGCGTTCAATCCGCCCTACGTCGGCGCGACCAGACAACATACACCGGGAGCCCCAGCAGCACCATGCCAAGTCCGATCAGGCTGTCGCGCGGAACGGCCATGATCTGCATCACGACGATGACGGCCGACGCGAGGATGAAGACGATCGGGACGACAGGGTAGCCCCATACACGATAGGCTGGCCGATAGTCGGGCCGGCGGCGGAGCCGCATCAGGCCGGCCGCCATCGCGGCAAAGAAGATCCACTCGGTATAGATGACGCGCGAGAACAGTGCGCCGTAGGTGTTGGTGAACGCGAGCACCGACGACCAGATCGCCTGAATCAAGATCGCTCGATGGGGCGTGCCAAACGTCGGGTGCACGGCGCCGACCCACTTGAAGAGCGTGCCGTCCTGCGCCATGGAGTAGTACACGCGCGGACCCATGAGGATGATGCCGTTCACAGCCCCGAACGTCGAGACCATGACGAGGACGGCCATCATCTGCGCGCCCCCGCCGGCCAACAGCACGTCGGCGGCATCGGCGGCGACCCGCGTGGACGCGCGCACCGCTTCGAGCGGCAGCAGGCGCAGGTAGATCGCGTTCAGACCCGCGTAGCAGGCGGTGACGATGAGCGTGCCGATGAGCAGGGCGCGCGGGAGCGTGCGCGCGGCGTCTTTCGTCTCGCCGGCGGTATACGTCACCATGTGCCAGCCGCCGTAGGCGAACAGTCCGGCCGCGATCGCAAGCACGAACCCGCGCATCGTCACCTCGCCGGCCACCAAGGCTGCGCCGGACGGCGCCGCGGGACCCGCGCCGCCGGTCCAGAGGATCCCCGCCGCGATGATGACGCCGATCGCGAGCAGCTTCGCGGCCGTGAAGACGTTCTGGACGAGCCCCCCGTGCCTGACGCCCACGTAGTTGACCGCCGAGAGCAGCACGATGACGCTGACGGCGATGAAGCGCGGATCGACCCCGGTGAACACGTTCGCATACCGCGCGAAGACCGTCGCGATCGCGGCGATGATGCCGGAGTGCATGCTCCAGAACATCGCCCAGCCCCACAGGAAGCCGACCGACGGCGCGTAGGCCTCGCGCAGGAACACGTACACGCCGCCGGTGCGCGGAAACGCCGACGTGAGCTCGGCGCAGACGAGCGCACCGAACAGCGTGAGCACGCCCGCCGCGACCCACACCAGCACAATGCCGGCGACCGACGGCATCTGCCGGGTGATCTCGGAGGGCTGGACGAAGATCGACGCGCCGATGATTGTGCCGACGACCATCGCGGTCGCATGGGTCAGGCCAAGGGACGGGCGGAGCGACGACATCGGGACCGTAACAATAGCCCGACTTCTTCTCTATCTGACTTCGAACTCGTGACACCCGGGCGTCACAATCAGTCGTCCTCGCCTCGTGACGAAAACGCTCGTCGGCGAGACGATCCCGCCCGCCTCGAATTGCACCGTTCGCGTCTTGTCGCCCCGGCGGTCGTAGACGTACGTGAACGGCGTCATGAGCGATACCCACAGCCGTCCGTCCGCGTCAACTGCCGCGGTACGAACGAGCGGCGAGACGAGCGGCAGCCTGCCCGCCGCGCGCGCCGGCCAGGTCGTCGGCAGCGCCTGAATCTGCCCGTCCAGCTCGACGCCCTCGATGTGGCGCTCGAAGACGAGCGTCCCGTCCGCGGTGTACTTCCGGAACATCGGGCGCCCCGTCTGGAACACGAAATAGAACCCGCCGGTCGGGTCGACAAGCGGCAGCCCGATGTTGAGTGAGAGGTGGAGATCGCGGTCGGCTTCCTGTGACGTCGGCCGAAGGGTGCCCATCTGTCGCAGCACGGTGCCTTCGATGTCGCGCTCGAGAAACAGTCCGCCGGCGTCTGGCTCGTTCACGAGAAACGTCTTGCCGGTGAAGTGCATCGATCCGACACCGTTCAGGACGAGGGGGCCGATCACAAGCCGCGGCGCGACACGTTTGGCCAGCCAGAACCCGCCCAGCCGGGATCCGGTCAGGCTGAAGAACTGAATGCGTTCCTGGCCGCTCGGCGCATCGGCGACTGCGAGGATGTCGTCCGTGCTGACGTCGAGCACGGCCGGCGACAGCACGCGGCCCTGCTCACCGCCCACCTCGAGGATCTTGCGCACGCTCTTCCGGTCCTGGCTCACCACGAACACCGTATGCGCCCGCCTGTCCAGCACGACGATCTCGCCCGTCGTCGTCTCGGCGCACCCGACCGGGTCCTGAAAGCGGTTAATGATGGCGGGTGACAGTCCGGCAACGGCACGAAGGATCTCGACGTCGGGACTCCGGTCCGCGAATTCGAGTCCTGCCGAAGCGCAGCTTCCAATGAGGGCCCACGCGAATACGCGAGGGAGGCAAGGCCTCATTTCCCGATGCGCGCCTTGACGCTGTCCAGCCAGTGGACGATGACGGTCAGCGCCGATAGCGCGTTGGCCTCGGCGTCCGCACTGCGGGCAAACACGAAACGCTTGTCGTCGGGCGAGATGTCAAAGGTGCGGTCGACCGCGGATGTGATGAACGGGACGGCAAAGAGGGCGACCGGCGTCCCGAAGGTAAACGGCGCGCCTGGGGCCACCGGCGTGACCGGCGCGACCATTAGCCGGTCCGGCCGCCTCGCCAGATAGAAGATCTCGCGGCCCGAGCGCGACCAGAGAGGCATTTGTCCGCCGGCTGTCGAGATCTGCCAGTGCCCGGCATTGGTGTCTGGATACGGGCGCACGTGCACTTCCTCGACCGTGCTCCCCTCCACGGACTGGTAAAGAATCCAGCGGCCGTCCGACGACACGTCGCCGTTGACCTGATTGAACGACGTCTTGAGGAGGGGCTTGAGCGCCCGGTCTACCAGCGATAACACAGCCAGTTTCGTGTCATCGGCCCTGACCGTACGGACGAGTAGGCCCTTTCCATCCGGCATCATCGCCAACGGCAGTTCCGTACCAGGTGAGCTGGTCAGCTTTTCTGCGACGCCCGTTCCATCCGCCGCCTGGCGGTACACATCCAGTTGGCCGCCAGCGTCGGAGTTGTAGTAGACGTGTGCCGAGTCCGCGCTCCAGATCGGGGACGATTCCCAATCCGGACCCGACGTCAGCTTGATGATCGTCTTACGCGTCTCATCCCAGATCCAGATGTCGATGTCGCCGTCAAATGCCGCAACGGCGATCTTCGGCCCCCCGGCACGCGAAATCCGCGGATGCCGATACGCGCGCGGCGGCGCGCCGATGGGCTCGGCCTTGCCGAGTCGATCGACCCAAACCAGCGTGAGCAGCGCGTTCGCGCCGGGAACGAAGACAAGCGTGCCATTGTCGGCAACGGAGAACTGACCGACGCCGGTCCCCGTCCCAGCGAAGGAGGTACGCACACCTTCCTCGAGCTGCACGGGTCCTCCAGTCAGCTGGAGCGCGCGCTCGTCGAACGCTTGTCCCCAAAGCGCGTCGTCACGCCAATAGATCAGGTAACCCGATGGCAATACCCGTCCGTCGGTGCCGCCGGTGATAAGGGCGCGTCGGGCACCTCCGCTGACCGGTTGCACGACGACGTCGCCGTCGTTCCAACTGTTGCCTCGCTGCCGGACCGAGTAGATCACGTCCCGGCCGTCGTTCAGGAGTTGCGGGTGTCCGATCTGTTCGCCGCTCTCCTGCGTCACGGACACCAGGGTGCGCGCCTTGCCGCCGGTCTCGGGGATGGCCGCAATCGACTCGCCTTGTCCGAAGACGAGCGTGTCGCCCTGCCAGCGGAGTCCGTGCGGCGTGGCGGCCGGACACAAAGTGACTGGCGTACCGCCCGTGATCCTGATCTTCCGCAGGGTGACGCTCGTGGGCGGACCCTGCGGCGTTGTCGGTACGAAGAACGCGATCTCCTGCCCGTCGGGTGAAAATGTCAGGTCGAGCGGATCGACGTTCGTTCCGCGGATCGGCTGAGCCTCGATCTCATGGATGTGACGCACGTAGATCTGAAAGTTGGCGATATAGGCGATCTTCGTGCCGTCGGGCGAGATGGCGACGACGCGGCGGCCGGTCCGCGAGAAGGCCTGGCCGACGCCGAGCGGCATCGCAAACCGTGCGACGACATTCGTCGTGACCGGCGCGGGTTTCAAGAACCAGGCGCCGGCGCCAGCAAGCGCGGCGAGCACCAACGCCCCCACACCGAACATCAGGCGGTCATACCGTTTTCGGCTCGCGACGACGGGCGCGGGGAGACCTGCAGCCGAGCCGCCCTCGGCAATCCATTGCAGGTGCAGCCGCAGGTCGTGCGCGGTGTGAAACCGGTTGTCCGGGTGCTTTTCCAGGCACGTGCGAACGAGCCGGCTGAGCGCGGGCGGCGTCATCGGCTGCAACTCGGCCATCGGCGTCGGCTGCCGCTCGAGAATCGATGCGAGAAGGCTGGCCTGCGACCTGCCCTCGAACGCGCGACGGCCCGTGAGCATCTCGTACAGCACGCAGCCGAACGCCCAGATGTCCGTGCGCGCGTCGGCGTCCTGACCCTCGATCTGCTCGGGCGCCATGTACTGAAACGTTCCAAGAAGGCTGCCCTGCGAGGTGAGCGGCGCGGTCTGGTTGCCCCGCGGGGGAGACGTCAGGAGCTTCGTCTCGATCGTCCCGGGGGCCGGCCCGGCGCCGAGCTTGGCCAACCCGAAGTCGAGGAGTTTGCAGACGCCAGGGCCCGCCGCCCCGACGTCCTTCACGAGGAAGACGTTCGCCGGCTTGAGGTCTCGATGGACGATCCCATGGCGATGCGCCTTGTCGAGCGCGTCGGCGATCTGCATCGCGTACTCGATGGCGTGATCGGCCGGCAGCGGTCCCTTCGCCAGCCGCGCGGCGAGCGTCTCGCCGTCGAGATGCTCCATGACGAGAAAGTCCGTCCCGTTCTGGCTGCCGACGTCGTAGAGCGTGCAGATGTGCGGGTGGTTCAACGCCGAGATGCTCTTCGCCTCGCGCTCGAAGCGAGCCTTGAACTCGGGATCGGCCGCGAGCGCCGGGGGCAGGACTTTCAACGCCACAATCCGTTCGAGCCGCGTGTCGCGGGCCTTGTAGACCTCCCCCATGCCACCCGCGCCGATCGGCGCGAGGATCTCGTACGGGCCGAGACGGGTCCCGGCGCTCATAGGCATTGGCGTGGATTATAGGGGGACGTGGTGCTCTCTTCCGACGATCTCAGACTGTCCGGCCCGTGCCGAGATCTGCCCTTGGGCGGCATGTGTCGATCCGACCTCCGGGAGCGACGCTCGAAACCGCTGCCTCCGTTCGCGCGCCTGGAAGCGCTCGGGCCGGCTCCTATTCGGCCGAACGGCTTCGCCCTTCAAAACGAGCTCTTCAGTTGGACTCGCTGGCCTAACGGAGCCGGTCCTCGCCAGGCGCGCTCACTGCGGCGCGGTTTCACACCGCCTTGGCCCGCCGAAGCTGCGCGAAGGCGGCCCATCGCGTCGCTCCAAGTCGGTCGGATCGACACACGCCACCCAAGGGCAGTAGCTCCAGGCCCGTGTGTCATGCATCGGATCTGTTCCGCCCCGAAATCGTCGAGAATCTTTCTGTGATCCACCACGCTCGTTCCATCGTGACAGTCCTTCTGCTCGTGGGCTCGTGCGTCGCCTGCCGATCCGCTCCCCGTTACACGGTGACCACAACGCCGATCACTTTGTCTGGAGAGTTAGGTTTCTGCATTGCGGTCGACCCAACCGATCCGCAGGGCGTGTGGTGGTGGGGGCCAGCAGGACGGCCACTTGGCTGCGCCAGCCGTTCGACTGGCCCAGACGTCTTTCGGGCGCACCGCGCGGCGGTGACGACCACATCGTCCGGCAGAGTCGAAATCCATTTTCAAATGCAGCTGATCAGTGGCCAGCGTGATGTCCGGCTCGTACTTCAGAATGGCGTCACACGCGATACGGCTTCTGACGCGCATGTCACAACCGAGCTGCGAAGGGACCTGAAGGTACCAGACATGTCAGGCCGATTCTCTGGATAGTAACGACGCCTTCGCGTTGCTCCGACGTTAAGGAGTCCGCTCCAGTCTTCGCCTCGGCTCTTAACTGATCCGATCCATGACACGCGGGCCGGGCACCTGCCCTTGCGTGGCATGTGTCGATCCGACCGACTGGAGCGCCGCGATGGGCCGCCTTCGCGCAGCTTCAGCGGGCCAAGGCGGATTGAAAACCGCGCCGGAGGAGGGCGGTCTGCGAGGGCCGGCTCCGTTAGGCCGGCGAACCTCGCCGAAGCGCGTCTGTCGGCACTCGCGCGAAGGCCGGGCGAAGCCGTTCGGCCGATTAGGAGTCGGCCCGACGGGCGACAGGTCGCAGACCGCGCGACGGAGGCAGCGGTTTTCGAGCGTCGCTCCCGGAGGTCGAATCGACACATGCCGCCCAAGGGCAGCTCTCGGTACGGCCCGGACCGTCTGAGATCTCGGAAGAGAAGGGCTAGTACTTGGCAGTCTCGAGAATCGCAGCGAGTACGTCGGCTGAACTGGGCAGGATCTCTTCCTCGAGATCCGGGCAGTAAGCGACCGGACAGTCCATCGCGCCGACGCGGCGGACTGGCGCGTCGAGATATTCGAACAGATCACTCGCGACCCGCGCCGAGAGCTCGGCGCCGAAGCCGCACGTGAGCTGATCTTCGTGCGCGATGACGATGCGATTCGTGGCTTTCACGGCGGCGGCGATCGCGTCCCAGTCGAACGGCGTGATCGTCCGCAGATCGATCACCTTCGTGCTCACGCCGTCCTTCTCGGCCTGCTGCGCCGCGAGGATCGACCGCTGCACGAGCGCGCCCCAGGTGACGACGATGACATCCGTGCCCTCACGGCGGACGGCGGACTTGCCGAACGGGATCATGTAGTTCGAGCCCGGGTACTCGCTTTTGTTGTACGTCTGGCGGTACAGGTGCTTGTGCTCGAGGAACATCACCGGATCGTCGCAGCGCATAGAGGTGCGCAGCAGCCCGGCGGCGTCCTGCGCGTTCGACGGGTACGCGATGCGAATGCCGGGACAGTGCGCGAAGATGCTCTCGCCCGACTGGCTGTGGTACGGCGCGCCGCCGCGGAGGTAGCCGCCGATCGCGACGCGGATGACCATTGGACACGAGAAGTTGTTGCTCGACCGGTACCGCAGCATCGAGACTTCGTTGCGGAGCTGCATCATCGCCGGCCAGATGTAGTCGAAGAATTGAATCTCCGCGACTGGTTTGATGCCGCGGGTCGCCATGCCGACGGCACGGCCGATGATGTTCGCCTCGGCGAGCGGCGAGTTGAAGACGCGCTCGGGGCCAAACGCTTTTTGCAATCCGTGTGTGACTTTGAAGACGCCGCCCTTCCCCTGGACCTCGCTCAGATTGCCGGCGTGCGTCGCGTCCGCCACGTCCTCGCCGAAGACGACGATGCGCGGGTTGACCGCCATCTCGTCCTTCATCGTCCGGTTGATGGCCGCCACCATCGTGTCCGGCTTGCCTTCCGGCTGGGGCGCCGTGTCGAACGCAGACGACGTCGGGTCGACGTCCGGTGAGTAGACCCAGGCCCCGGCCGTGTCCTTCGCCGGCCTCGGCGCTTTGACCGCCTCATCGGCCGCTTCGCCGATCTCGCGGTCCACGTCTTTCGCGAGCTCGGCCAGTTCGTCGTCCGTGATGAAGTCCTGCGATCTGAGGAACGCCGAGAACTTCGGAATCGGATCGCGCTTGGCCTCGTCGGCGCGCTCGGATGGCGTCTTGTAGAGCCGCTCGTCATCCGACAGCGAATGCGAGTACGGCCGGATGCACTTGGCGTGCACGAGCGCCGGGCCCTTGCGCGCGCGACACCACGCGACCGCATCCTTCATCGTCCGGTAGCTGTCCAGAAAGTCAGTACCGTCGCAGCGGAGGACGTTCAGCCCCGGGAACGATTCGACGAGCTTCGAGATGTCGCCGCCCGGCGTCTGGACCTCGACGGGCACGGAGATCGCGTAGCCGTTGTCCTCGACGAGGAACAGCACGGGCAGCTTCCGCACGCACGCGGTCGTGAGCGACTCCCAGAATTCGCCTTCGCTCGTCGTGCCGTCGCCGACCGACACGTAG
Organism: Vicinamibacterales bacterium; assembly: GCA_035633215.1. Lineage (GTDB taxonomy): Bacteria > Acidobacteriota > Vicinamibacteria > Vicinamibacterales > SCN-69-37 > DASQFI01. Next base: position 188,708 of record DASQFI010000054.1, read on the forward strand.
ACGATCTCGTCGTCCTTGAACTTTGACGCGCGATCGGGAATCTCCTGGACGCGCTCGTACAGCACGCCGGCTTCGGCGCATCCGACCGACTGCAGGCACTGCGTGCCGGTCGGACTGGACTGCGAGACGATGTTGAGGCGTTTGTGGCCCCAGTGCGACGGCATCTGCCGGCCGCCGCTGTTCGGATCGTCCTTGGCGCCGACGCCGCTCAGGAACATCTCGTACGGCGTCATGCCGAGCATCAGGCACAGCGCGCGATCGCGGTAGTAGGGATAGAACCAGTCGTGTGACGGCTTGAGCGTGAGGCCGGCCGCGGCGAGGATGGCCTCGTGGCCGGCGCCGCTGATCTGGAAAAAAATCAGGCTCTGGTTCTTGAGCTGGATTTCCTTGTCGTCGATGCGGCGCGAGAGCAGCATCGTCCGGTAGATTCTCACCAGCTCGTCGCGGGACAATCCTTCGAGCGACCGATCGGCGCCGGGCCGTGGCGACGCTGACGCTGGTTCCGCGGCTCGAGCGTTCGAGACGGCAGTGTTTCTCATGCGTGGAAGCCATGCCCGGAATTCCGGCGGCCGGGCAACCGGTCGATTATACTCCTTTGAACTTTGTGATGACCCGCGGCGTCTCTCTGTATTGTTGGGACGAGCTGCCACTCGATAAAGTGACCGAAATGGTCGCCCGTAAGGCGATTATTGGCGCGCGCCAGACCCTGGCGCAGACCTACCTCAAAGCCGGCGCCATCGTGCCGCTGCACTCGCATCCGGACGAACAGATGATCTACGTGCTGCAGGGCGCGTTGAAGCTGTTCGTCGGCGGCGAGGCGGCGACCGTCCGCGAAGGCGAAGTGCTGCTCGTGCCGGCGGGCGTGCGGCATCAGGCCGAGGCGCTCGACGATACGTTCGTCATGACGGTGGGATCGCCGCCGTCGTCCACGGATCGCGACTAGCGCCGCGATCCGATCTGGAGGTTCCATGACCTGGATTCTTCTCGGGCTCGTCGTCCTGCTCGTGCTCTGGGGCATCGCCACGTACAACCGGCTGATCGGCCTGAAGAACCAGAAGGAGAACGGCTGGCGGCAGATCGACGTCCAGCTCAAGCGGCGGCACGATCTGATCCCCAACCTGGTGAACACCGTGCGCGGCGCGATGGAATTCGAGCGCGACACGCTCACGGCGGTCATGGACGCCCGCGCGAAGGCGATGGCCGCGGCCGGTCCCGCGGATGCGAGCCGCAAGGAAGGCGAGCTCACGCAGGCGCTCGGACGACTGTTTGCCCTCGCCGAGAACTACCCGCAGCTCAAGGCCAACGAGAACGTGAAGATGCTGCAGGAAGAGCTGGCGGGGACGGAAAACAAAGTCGGCTTTGCGCGCCAGTTCTACAACGACATCGCGACCAAGTACAACATCGCGCGCGAGACCTTCCCGTCCAATCTCATCGCGGGCGCGCTCGGCTTCACGCCCGCCGAGCTGTTCGAGATCACCGACGCGGCCGAGCGCCAGGTCCCGACGGTCGACCTGTCGATGAAAAAGACGTAGTGAAGAAACTTCAAACTGCAAACTGGAATCTTCAAACGTCACGTTCGAAGTTCGAAGTTTGAAGTTCGAAGTGTCTCCATGAACATCTTCGAGCAGCAGGCCGCCAACCGGCGACGCACCTGGCTGGTGATGGCGGTCTTCATCGGCTTCCTCGCTTTCCTCGGCGCGGGGTTCGACCTCTTCATCCTCGGCCAAGGGGAGTTTTACGCGCCGGTGGCGACGTCGCTGGCCGTGGCGATCGGCGCGGGCCAGTCGTGGTGGAGCCTGCGCAACGGCGACAAGGCCGTTCTGCGGTCGAGCTCGGCAGTTCCGCTGGAAGATCGCCTGGCCAGCGCCGCGACCGACGACGACCGCCTCCGCTATCGTCAGTTCGAGAACATCGTCGAGGAAATGGCGATTGCGGCGGGGCTTCCCAAACCGGCGGCCTACGTCATTGCCGACGACGATTCGAACGCGTTCGCGACGGGGCGAGATCCGGCGCACGCGTCGATTGCCGTGACGGAGGGACTGCTTCGGACGCTCAATCGCGAGGAGCTCCAGGGCGTCGTGGCCCACGAGATGGCCCACGTGCGGAACCTCGACATTCGCCTGATGACCGTCGTCGCGGCGCTCATGGGGGCAATTCTTCTCCTGGCCGACTGGTCCGGCCGCGCCATGCGATTCGGCGGCGGATCGTCACGATCGAGCCGCAAGGGCAAGGACAGTGGCGGCCTCGGCGTGATCTTCCTGGTGATCTGGATCCTCGCGATCATTCTCGCGCCGCTTCTCGGCCGGCTTCTCGCGACGGCCGTGTCGCGGCGACGCGAGTCCCTCGCCGACGCGACCGGCGCGGAGCTGACACGACATCCGCTCGCGCTTGCGAGCGCGCTCGAGAAAATCGAGAGCGCCGCCGGCCCCACGCCGAGCGTCAAACGCGGCACGGCCCATATGTGCATCGCCGATCCGCTCGGACTCAAGATCGACAATCGGGAAGGCGGCTGGGCGAACCTCTGGGCGACACATCCGCCGATGGCCAAACGCATCGCCGCGCTCAAGGGGATGGCCTATGTGGGCCTGTCGGACTAATCATCGTCAACATCGGCGTTGCGATCCGGCAACCCGGTGCCCCTTGTTTCCGACGTCACCCAGCCAAACAGCGCCAGGTTGACGAGGCTGAGGATGACCGTCAGATCGAGGACGGTCCCGCCGCGCTCGAAGGGCAGCGGGCGGCCGTCGCCGATGCCGTAGAAGACGTACATATTGATCGCGCAGATGGCCGACACCGTGTAGAACGGCGCGCGGAACCGGCGTTCGAGTCCCGCCGCCAGCGCGAAGAACGGCACCGCCAGGTAGAGATGGTTCTCGTGGACCTGCGCCGCGAACATGAAGTACGCGAAGACGCACCAGCCGGCCGTCGCCGCCCACACGGATAGCGAGCGCCGGGTGCCGGATCGCCAGAGCGCCCAGACGACCAGCACCCCGACGATCCCGGCGCCGATCAGTTTTGGATCGACGAAGGCGATCTCCATGAATCGGTGCCGCCCGAGGATGCGCACGGGCATCGTGAACGCCTGGAACCACCCGAGGTGCAGCGCGTACACGGCGCGAAGAAACCAGGTCACGAGCCACCAGGCGTTCAGCGCGTACCCGGAGAGCATGTCGTGCGACGCGAGGCGGCTGACGGCCTGAACCATGTTCGGCCATGCGCCGCGCAGGACGATCGGAAGCACGATGACGGTGGCCGTGACCGCACCGCCCAGCACGAACGACCGCAGGTTCCGTTTCGCAAGCGTGTCGAGGCGCGCGAACCGAAGCGCGAGGTCCGCTTCTTTTCTCATCGCGACGAGCAGAATGACCGGCGCGATGAACAGCGCCTGCGCCTTGGTCAGCACCGCGGCGGCGGTCAGCGCCCCGGCAGCGGCCGGGAAGCCGCCCGCGGCGGCGACGAACGCGAGCAGGGCCGGCGCCGCCATCTGCGCGTCGAGATAGCCAAGCGCGGCGCCGTTGAGAATCACGGCCGGGTTGAGCCAAATCGCCATCGCCGTCCAGGTCGCCGCCTGCGGTCCGAAGCGGCGGCGGCCCCACACCAACAGTCCCATGACGAGCGTGATCTCCGCGATCACCCCCGGCATCTTCACGAGTGCTGTGAGCAGCGGCGTGTCGTCGTACGTGGGATCGATGGCGCGGTAGACGCGGCCGACGACCGCCAGCTCGTACAGCGCCAGCGGCGGGTATTCGGTCGTGGATTTGGTCCCGCGCCAGTGAATCAACCGGCGCTCGGGAGGGTTCCCGCCAACGCCGTACAGCGACGTCGCGTCGGTTGACGCCGCGAAGGTCCAGGTCTTCCAGGAGGCGACGTCCGGGGAGCCCGGCACCGGAAGGAGCGCGATCCGGACGATCGCGCCAAGGACGAAACCGGCGATGACGAGAGCCGTTCTCACTCGCCTCGGCCGGGTTCGGTGCGCAGACTCCGCCGAGGTTGCGCTGGGCGGAAGTGAGAACGGCTCGAGCCGGCCCGACCGCCCGGCCATCAATGCACGCGCTTGTTCCAGTCGTCGTTGCTCCGGCCGCCGCGATGGACATCGAAGCGCCGCCGCATGCGATCCATCCGCCATTTGGTCAGCCGGTACTTCATGTCGAGCCGGAAGTTGGTCGGGCCCTTGAGATACAGCCAGCCCGCGAGCATCCCGCCAAGGTGCGCGAACTCGTTCACGACGCCGCCGCTGACACTCACAGCGGAGAGAAACGCCAGCGTGCCCATGATCAACACGAAAACCCTCGCCGGCAGCGGGAAGAGCATCATGAACAGGATCGTCCGGTGGGGGAACAGGATGGCCCACGCCATCAGCAGGCCGTAAATTGCCCCGGACGCGCCGATCGTCGGCACGCCGTAGAGCGGCCGGACCGAGTCGAGCGGCAAGAGCGAAATCAGGACGGTCGACACACCTGCGCCAATCCCGGTCAGGAAGTAGTACCGCGTGAACGCCTGCGTGCCCCAGCGCCGCTCGAGGTCGACGCCGAACATCCACAACGCAAGCATGTTGAAGAGGATGTGCATGACCGACTGCGGATCGTGAAGGAAAAGGTACGTCACGATCTGCCACAGCCGTCCGCGTTCGAGGAACGCCTGCGGCCGCAGGCCGAACAGGTCAATCATGAGCCCCGGCAGGAGCAGCGTGGCGACGAACGCGCCGAGGTTCGCAAACAGGATCGCGCGAACCGCGGGCGTCATCGCGCCCGGGCCAAACGAGTACGACATTCCCGACGGCGCGTACCGGCTCAAATGACCTCCGAGGTCATTTTATGCTTTTCGTAAAATGACCTCGGAGGTCATTTCTGCCGGATCAACTTGCGCATCGCCTGGCCGAATTCTTCAATGCGCAGGACGGCCGCGGCGAGCGCCAGTGTCGCCAGGGCCACGGCGATTGCGCCGCCGACACGAATCGCGCGCGGCAGCCACCACGGATCCGGCAGCAGCCCGTGCAGCCAGCCTTCGGCGTAGTACGCCGCGGCGCCCATGACGACCGACGCAAGCAGGATTTTCACAAACGCCCGCGTGACCCGGGACCCGTCCAGACCACCGAGGCGTCGCGACAACAGGTAGAGCAGCAGGCCGGCGTTGACGTTGGCGGCAATGGCCGTGCCAAGCGCCAGGCCGAGGAACTGCAGCTTCGTCGAGTTCAACCACACGTTCAGGACGAGATTGAGGAGGATGCTGATGGCGCTCACCGTCGCGGGCGTGCGCGCGTTCTGAAGAGAATAAAAACCCGGCGACGCGATCTTGACCGCCGAGTAACCGAGAATTCCGGGCGCGTAGAAAAACAGCGCATCGGCCACCAGTGCCCGTGACTGCGGCCCGAACTGATAGCGCTCGAACAGCAGCTCCACGATCGGCCCGGAAAGCGCCATTAGTCCGACGACGGCCGGGACGCTCAGCATCAGCATGAGGCGCAGGCTCCAGGAGACGGTCGCGCGCATCTCCCGAAGCGCCGCGCTCGCGGCGTGTCCAGCCAGATCCGGAATGGCGGCCGTCGCCACCGAGACGCCGACGATCCCGATCGGCACGTAAATCAACCGGAACGCGTACCCAAGCGCCGCGGCCGCGCCGTCCTGTCCGGTCGCGAGCGACGTGCTGACGAGCAGATTGATCTGCGCCGCCGCCAGACCGAGCGTCGCCGGTCCCATGAGGATGAGGACCTCCCTCAACCCGCGGTCCTTCGGGTCGAGGATCCACTGGTGCCGGTAACCCTCCTGGCGCAGCACGGGCCACTGCACGACGACCTGCGCCATGCCGCCGAGCAGCATGCCCGCCGACAACGCCATGATCGGCGGCACGCCCACCCGTTCGAAGACCGGCACGAGCACGACAGTGCAAAGAATGAAGACGACGTTGAACATCGCGGGCGACGTGGCGGGAATGAAGAAGCGCCTGACCGCGTTCAACATCCCCATGAACGCCGCCGCCACCGCGATCAGCAGCAGGAACGGCATGTTCACGCGCGTAAGCAGCGTCGTGAGCGCGATCTTCTCAGGTGTGTCCGTGAAGCCGGACGCGAATGCGCGCGTGAGCGGATCGGCGAACACGATCCCGAGCAGCACGATCGCCCCGGTGACGACGAGCAGCCCATTGACGACCTGCGATCCGAGCCGCCACGCCGCGGCCCTTCCCCCGTTCTTCAGGTAGCGGGTGATCGTCGGCACGAACGCGGCGCTCATCGCGCCTTCGGCGAACAGATCGCGCAGCAAGGTCGGGATGCGCGTGGCGACGGCGAACGCGTCGGCGGCCAGGCCCGTGCCGAAATAGCCGGCGACCAGGACGTCGCGCACGAGGCCAAGTACACGACTCGTACTGGTCGCCAGCCCGATGAGGCCGGCGGATCGGGCGAGGCGCTCCGTCATGGGCGCCGGAGAGTACTGAAAAAAAGAAGGGGCCTCAACCCCTGCGGTTGAGGCCCCTGCCCGGAGGATGGATGAGAGGCTCTTTGCGTGCCTTTCACTAGTCTTAGACGAGGCCCGTTTTGAAAAAGTTTGCCGCGCTATTTCGTTAACCGGCTTTTAACAAGTTCGCTCACGGTCCGTCCGTCTACGGTCAGTCCCCCCAACTTTGTCATCACAACTTTCATCACTTTGCCCATGTCCTTCGGACCGCTGGCTCCAGTTTCCGCAACGGCCGCGTCAATGGCCTGCGCGATCGTCGCCGTATCCGCGGCCGGCGGCAGGTAACGCCCGAGGAATACCACTTCGGCCTGTTCGCGATCGACCAGATCCTGTCGTCCGCCCGCGCGGAACTGCTCGATCGAATCCCGGCGTTGCTTGACCAGCGCCGCGACGACCTGTGTCGATTCGGCGTCATCGAGCGCGCGGCCCTTTTCGACCTCGCGGTTCATGATTGCCGCCTTCAGCATCCGCAGCGGCGCAAGCGTCGCCTGATTCTTCTGCCGCATGGCGTCGGCAATGTCTTTGGTGATCTGCTCTAACAGTGTGGGCACCATCACCCTTTAACCTTTCCCCTTTGCCCTCTCCTTTGCCCTTTGCCCTCTGCCCTTTGCCCTCTCCCTTTCACAGCCCTTTCGTATACGGCACTATACGCGCTCTGGACCGCGGCAGGACCGAACCGTTGATGCACGAGCTCGATGGAGCTGGCGCGCGCGCGCTGCGGCCGGTCCAGGGCTTCGCCAATCGCGCGGGCGAGCGAGTCCACGTTGCCGCGCGGCACCACCACGACGTCGTCGCCGAACAGCTCGTGCAGCTCGAGTCCGCCCGGATGATCGGCAGACACGACGGGGGTCCCGGACGCGAGCGCCTCGACCGCGACGGTCGGCAGCGCCTCGAGGAGCGACGGCAGGACGAAGACGTCTGCGGCGGCCGCGTAACGCGCGACGCGATCGTTCGAGATGAGACCCGTGAACGTCACGCGCGACGCGATCCCGGCGTCACGCGCCTGGCGCTCGAGGTCGTCGCGGAGCGGTCCGGTGCCGCAGATGACCAGCCGCACGTCGTCCCGGCCTCGCGTCGCCTTGGCGAACGCGTCGATCAGGAACTTCTGACCCGCGAGCTCGTGGAGCCGCTTCACGTTGAGCACGAGCAGCGGCTCGCGGGCGCCGAGTTCGGCGCGCCAGGCGCGTCGCGTCGGCTCGTCCTGCGGCCGGAACGCGGCGCCGACGGCCGGGTAAATCACGGACAGTCCCGGCCGGCCGAGGCCCAGTTCCTTCGCGCGGTCGAGCAGGCGGCCGCTGTAGAAGATGACCTCCGCCGCGGTGCGAACAGCGCGAGTAAACGGATCGATCGGCCAACGTGGTCGGTAGTGCCAGATTTCGGTGCCGTAGAGCGTGAGCACGAACGGGCGCGACCGATGCCGGGCCCAGGTGGCCGCGACCTCGATGATGAGTCCGTTGCTGTGCAGGTGCAGCAAGTCGGCGTCGGCGGCGATGGCGTCGAGCGCCGCGCCGATCGATTTCGAATGGCGCCAGGCGTCGAGGCGGAGCGCGCCGGCAAGGCCGGAGGCCCGTTCTCGCCTCGGCAGGCGCCGCACCGGCCCGGGCAACTCGTCGGAGGCCAAACGGCCCTGCGCGGGCTCGAGGGACAGGAACCTGACCCCGTCGCCGCGGGCCGCGAACCATCGCCCGAGCTCGGCTGGCAGCAGCGCGTTGGCCGCCTGATCCGGCGGAAGATGCGGCGTGACGTGGCAAATCTTCATTGCCGCGCGTAGGCCTGCCTGAACTCCGAAAACGTCAGCGGCTCGGCGCGAAGCTCTCGCGACGCGTAGGTGAAAAACGCGCCGAGCCGGTCGAAGAACGCCGTCAGCTCCGATTCGCTGCGGTTATACGGACTGCCGCCGACGATCGCCTCGCTCGAATGAAACAGGAGATTGAGCATCGGCGCACCCCGATGAACCAGCTCACGTGCGAGCGCGATCATGTCGTCGGCCGAGCTGTACGAGGGCCGCAGCCAGCGCACGTGGGCGATCCGGAGGAGACGCAGAATCCGGCGCGTCGTGTAGGGCGACGGGGCACGGCCGTACACGCGCTCGAGCCACGTAGGAACGCGGCGGCTGAGCGCGGCCGAGATCGGCAATTCGAGCACTCCGCTCGTGCCCGGTTTCGTCGCGTCGTCATAGGCGAGAAAGTACGGCGTGAGCGGTGCGCCGACGAAATCCGGTCCGCCTTTGTGTTTCTCGTAGAACAGCGGCGCGACACTCGATTCCACCTGGTAGCCCGCGCGCTCGAGCGACGACACGTGCGAGGCCGAGAACCCGAACCGCCCGGATCGATACGACACGGGCCGGCGGCCGACGGCGGCTTCGATCGCGCCGGTGAGACTCGCCAGCTGTTCGTCGAATCGATCGAGCGGGAGCGACAACGCGTAGGGATGGCGCTCGACGTCCTGAGGTTCGAACGGCGGCGTCTCCCAGGCGTGATGATGCGCGCCGATTTCGCAGTCGCCTCGGTCGACGAGCGAGCGAAGCGTCTCGCCCGATCTCGCATCCCGCGCGACCGGATAGGTGATCACATAGGTGGGCCGCACGCCGTGGCGCGCGAAGAACGCGTGCAGCCGGCCGAGCGCGTAGATGTTCTCGAAGCGCTGGTCGCGGCGGGCGGCCGCGTCCCACTGGTTGTCGCCCTCGGTGTCGATCGCGACGAGCAGCGCCGGCCTCCGCGGTCCCGTCATCGATCCTGATCCGAGTCGCCGAGCGTCACGTGCCAGCGATCTCGCGCCTCGTAGAACCCGCCTGGCACCTCGACGGCGTTCACCTTGGCGACGAATTCCATCGACGACCGGCGCGTGTAGTACCCCGACTTGCGCAGGAGCCTGCGAAACCCCTCGTGCATCGCGAACGTGCGGATCTTGTCGGAATCGGCGGCGCGCGCTTCGCGGTCGACCCACCGCAGCAGGGTCAGAAACCCCGTCGTGTCGGCCGGATCGGTCAGAAAGTCGACGAGGAGCGTCACGCGATCGCGCGGTTCCTGCCGATGCCGGTAGACGACATAGCCGGCCGCCTCGCCCTCGCGCTCGAGGACGGCGATCGTGTACCGCACGTGTGGGGCCTGGATGTACTTCCAGTTCAGATACGCGGCGTCGCGCTTGACCGCGAAGCTGAATCGTCCGCCGATCCGCTCCCAGAGACGCGTGAAGCGCTCGTCGAAATGGCGAATCGTTCGCACCTCGCCTTCAAGCGGACGCGTGCGCGACACGAGTTTGATCCACGGCAAGGTGACGTACGACACGAGCTTGTTGATGGCGAGCGGCCAGTTGGGCTGGCGCAAGGCCCGGCGGCTGAGCGGCTTGACCAGACAGGGCACGGGTCCGACGTCGGGCCAGCGCATTTTCTGAAACAGCCGGTAGGACGAATCGGACAGGCCGAGTCCGAGCGCCGCGCCGGTGTGCCGATCCCACATCCGGAAGAGCGCGTCCCCGAGGCCCTGACGCTGCCGTTCCGGCGCGACCATGACGTCCATGCCCCACGAGCCGTTGATCTCGCGCCCGTTCACCGCCAGTCGCACCGGCATCGTCGCGTACTGGCCGATGATGGTCATGCCTTCGCGTGCGAGCCAGATGAGCGGCCCGTCCGATGGCGCGTTCGGATTGCGGTGGTACTGCCACTCCCACCTGAGGCGATTCGCGTCGGCCATGTCCGGACCGAACACGCGCCGGTACAGCGCTTCGACCTGCCGCCGGTCTTCGGGTTTGTACCGATCGATCTCAGCCATGACCTCGGGTTTCGCAGTCGAAAGGTTGCCAACGGTCGTCAAGTCGCTTGACGACACCCGAGGTCATACGCCCCCCGAGGTCATTTCAGCGGCTCCACCACGTATTCGATATTACTGATCAGCACGTCCTGGGTCAGAACGCTGTCGCGCAGCCAGCGTCCGATGGCCGCGGGCAGCCGCCGCACCGTGGACGTGACGTGCAGTTCCTCGCGCAGCACGCGCAGGCCAGCCTGGGCGATCTGACCGCGCAGCCGGCTGACGCGGACCTTCTCGAGAAGATCGTCTTGCTTGACGATCCCCTTCCGCGCATCGCGAATGAACGAGTTCTCGTGCGCCGGTTCCTTCAAGGTCCAGGGCGCGTGGCGCGCCAGAAGACGGAACGTGCGAAAGGCAGCCGCGCGGCCAATCATCAGGTGCAGAGGCGCCGGAATGCGCAGCCGCGGCAAATGCGCGCCGGCAAACGACAGGTAAGGCGCCGTCGAGAGGTAGCACCGTCCGCCAGATCGCAGCACACGGCAGCACTCCCGCAAGTACAGGAGTGCGTCGGGGACGTGCTCGATCACGGCGTGTGACAGCACCAGATCGAAAGTCCCGGCCGGGAACGGCAGCGCCATCCCGTCGGCCAGCGCGAAGTGCAGATTCGTCGTGTGTCGCTCGCGTCCGAGCGTGATGCCCGCATGACGAAATCGATCGAGCGGATCGATGCCGACCACGTGCGTGGCGTGTTCGGCGAGCGAGAGCGGCATGCCGCCGCCGCCGCAACCGGCATCGAGCACGCGGCCGCCAATCGTCACGCCGGCGCGCTCGAGAAATGCGATGACCTTGGCGCTCCGGTAGTACTCGAAGAGCGCATAGTCATATTCGGAGCGAAAGCGTCGGTCTGCGTGCGCCTTGATCAGGTCGTCTCTAATCTCGCGCACTGGGGAACTTGTCGATGAGGGTGGCGCGATCGAGCGCCGGTGTTTCGTCCACCTCGAAACTCGCGACGTCGTGGCGCTTCGGATACCGCGCGAGCAACTCCGTGATGAGCCGGCCCTCGTGACCGCTCTCGTAGCCCACGCGCGGCAAAGTGTAGGTCAGTATATAGCGCACGTCGTCGCGCTGCAGGCGATCGGCGTAGTTGCCGAAGCCGTTGCCGATGAAGATCGGGCGGATCCGGTTGTCGAGCGACAGGCCATTCGCGAGCTTGCCCTGCACCAGCGTGCCCGACGCGACGAGGCCGCCGACGTCGACCGACGCGCGATAGTTGTACTCGCCGGCGCGCGCGGCCCATTGGCCGTACTCGATCAGGTTGAATCCGACCGCGATCGAGAGGAGCACGCCGACGAGCGCCGGCGCGAGGCGCTGACGCGACGCCATCTGATGAATCTTCTGCCAACGGAACATCGCCGACACGGCCCAGACGACCGCAATCGCGGCCGAGTATCGGACGGTCGCCTTGAAATTCCCAGCGGCGATCTCATCGAGATAGAACAGCCGGACCCAACTGCCGGCCACGACGAAGCTGAGCAGCAGGAAGACAGGCCATGCGGCCCACCGAATGTCACGGCTCGGAACCGCGGATGGCAAGAGAGTCTGTCCCGATCCCGCGAGCATCGCCGCCAGCGCGACGAATGCCGGAATGAACATTACGTACCTGCGTTCACTCCCCGAGTCGTGTGCGACGAGCTCCAGAAATCCCACCAGGACCCACAAGACCAGCAGCCGTTCGGCTGGCTTCGCCGTCCGCCACCCGAGCACGATCGACATGATCGCGATGGATCCTCCAGCGACGACCAGCAGCGTTCGACTGAAGATGCCGTGCACCACCGGCAGCCATGACGCGCGGGTGATGATGTCCGCCAGCGCGTAGGATGGCTTGCGTGCGACCGTCATCTGCCAGTTGTAGAACTGGTACTCGGTCCAGTTCGGCAGGACAAAGGCCAGCGCGATGAGCGCGGCGGTGAGCGCCATCCCCGCCAGTGTCCAGAGTGCGGCACGCCGTGCGTAGGGCGGACTGGGTTCTAAGTCCGCCCCTCGCAGATTTGGAGACCAATCTGCGCTACGTGTCGCGCGGGTCTGCCACAACGTCCAGACGACGTCCAGCAGGAGCGCCGCGATGAAAAACGCCGCCGCGGCCTTGCTGAACCACGCGAGCACGGCCGCCGCGCCCGCGAACGCCCCGAGCACGGGCCGCCGTTCGGACATCGCGTACAGGCCCCAGGACGCGACGATGAACGCGATCATCGTGGATTCGAGCAGCGCCGCGCGATTCCACATCACGAAGACGTAGTTCGTCGCGATCAGCACGGCGCCAATCAACGCGGCTCGCCGTCCGGCCAGCGCATGCAGGCCGGCGATCAGCATCGCCATGGCGCCAAGGCCTGAGAGGACCGGCACGACGCGCGCCTGCCACGTGCCGACGCCAAACGCTTCAAACGCGGCGTACTCGAGCGCCGTAAAGACGGGCGCGATGAACACCGGATTCCACTCGTCCGTGCGCCAGACGTCCCAGAGCGCGCCATTGCGCGCGTTGTGCACCCACGCGCCCTCGTCGTGCCAGACGATGCCGACGCCGGAGGTCGGCGGATCGGCGCGCAGCCACAGCGTGCGCAACACGGTACCCACGACGAGTGCGGCGAGGAGTCCCGCGACGAAGGCGCGGCGCGTCAAGGTCAGAACGGTTGAATTATAGTGCTCGCGTGACGTCGGGTCCGGCGGCCGAAGTAACGATCGTCGTGCCGACCTACAACGAGCGCGATCGCCTGGCCGAGCTGGTGGACGCGTTGTTCGGTGCGTACGATCGCGCGCGCGTCGCCCTCGAGCTCGTCATCGTCGACGACAACTCGCCCGACGGCACCGGCGCGCTGGCCGACGAGCTCGCGCGCACGCGACGAATGAAGGTGGTCCATCGCAAGGGCAAGCTCGGGCTCGGTACCGCCGTCGTCGTCGGATTTGGCGTTGCGTCGGCGCCGCTCCTCGGCGTAATCGACGCCGACCTCAGCCACCCGCCGGAGGTCGCGCCGAAACTCGTCGCCGCGCTTCGCGCCGCCAATGCCGACGCCGTCATCGCCAGCCGGTACATTCCCGGTGGGTCCACACCGGGCTGGCCGCTCAAGCGGCGGCTCATGTCGCAGCTGGCGTGCTGGCTCGCACGCCCGATTTCCCCCATTCGCGACGCGACATCGGGGTTCTTCGTCATTCGCAGCGAGTTCGCCCGCGGCGTCGCGATTCAGGCGGGCGGATTCAAGATCTGTCTCGAGCTTCTGATTCGAGGATGGCCCGTGCGGCTCGTGGAGGTGCCGTACCGCTTTGCCGATAGGGAACAGGGAGAGAGCAAGATGAGCTGGCGCGAGGCCGCCAAGTACTTCGTGCAGCTGAAAGACCTCTATCTGCTCCGGTGGCGTGGACCCGCGCGGCCACCCCAGCAACACCGCGTCTTCACGGTGGCCGACGTCGAACGACTGTAGCGGCCCGAGGCCCGTCCTAGTGCCGTTCCAACTTCCTCCACCTAGCGAGGATCGTGGTGGTATACACGAATGGGATCTTCGCGGAAAAGTTGGAACGGCACTAGGGTCTGGAGAGTCAAGTAATGCGTGAATTGATCAAGTTTGGAGTGGCGGCGATGCTGGCGGTCGTCGCGACTGGGACTGCCTCCGCCCAGCCGCCCCCAATGCCGTCGTCGGCCATCCGAGCCGACGAGGCGACGCAGGTGGCGACGGGGTGGACCCTGGTCACGGAAGGGAAACACGCCGAGGCGGCGCAGCTCGCGGCGCAGGTGCTGGCGCAGAATCCACGGAGCGTTCCCGCGCTGTCGCTGCTTATCGAGGCGGACATCGCGCGGGCCGGCTCGAGCACCGCGCTTGCGTCGTACGAGTCGTGGCTGGGCGCCCGGACGCTCGAGGAGCCCGGCATCCTGCGACGGATCGCGCGCGCGATGCTGCACGAATTTGCGCGCCAGGAGCGGGATGTCGCCGCACGCGCCGAGTCCCTGAAGGCGCTCGTGGCCGAGGGCGATCCCGACGCGCTCTTCGTGATGAGAGCCTCGGCTCGAGGCAGCGGCGAAAACGATGTCCGCACGCTCGCCGCGCTCGGCGATGCCGAGGCGATCGACCGCGTGGCCGCCCAGCTCAAGACGACGCCGGGACTGAAATTGCGGGAGATCCGCGTGCTCGGCGAGAGCCGCAGTGCGAAGGCGGCCGCGCCGCTCGTCGCCGTGCTCACCGACCCGATGCCGCAGAATCGCGCGCAGGCGGCTGACGCGCTCGGCCGGCTCGACCGCCCCGACGTCGTTCCTCACCTCAAGGCCCTCCTGACCGACGCGCATGGACAGGTCCGGCTTGCCGCGGCCGGCGCGCTGTTTCGGATGGGGGATATGAGCGGCGAGGCGATCATTCGGGAGCTGGCGGTCAGCCAGAACGTGGCCGAGCGTCGGACCGCCGCCCTGCTGCTTGCGAGCCGGCCGGACGAGGCGTGGAAGGCGCTGGTACGCGAGCTCTCGACGGTTCCGGACGGCGTGGTGCGGCTCGACGCCGCCAGACTCCTCGCTGAGCACGACCCGGAGCTGGCGCGCTCGATCTTCGAGACCCTTCGCACCGACGAAAACCTCGCGATCCGCGAGGAAACCGAGCTGACCCTGGCGCACAGTCCGATATCGGGGTTCTCCGCGCTGCGTCAGTTTCTTCGCACGGGCAGTGGGCTCGTCAAAGTGCGGGCCGCCGCGCGGCTCCTGGCGATGACGCGGTAGGTCGAGCTCGAATGGTCCCCAGGTCGGTCAGCGACGCGGAGGTCGTACCTCCGGGTGAACCGGCGGCCGTGGCTTTGTCCGGTCGTCGAGCTCGAGCGCGGCCACATCCGGCTCCGGCGCAACGGCGATGATCTCGCCCGCCATCTCGACTTCCGTCCGGTCAGGTTCGGGCGTTGCGCGCGGGACGCGCGGCAGGATGCGGGCGCGAATCTCGCGCAACATCCGGATCTCGCCGGCATGGAAGAAACCCGTCATCAGGAGCACCGCGAAATAGACGGCTGCGGCCGTCGCCCCGTGGAGGAGCAGTCCGGCCAGGGCATTGACGGAAACCGGTACTACCCACCGCGCGGCGACATAGCCCGCGCCGCCCGCGATGACAATCCGCAGCAGGCGGTTCCATTCGTACTGAATCGGGTACGCCCGCTGCGAAAACGCGACGGTGACCGCCGCCAGCGTGGCGTACGCAAGAGCTGTGGCCCAGGCGACGCCCATGACGCCGTACGGCTGAACCAGCAGCGCATTGGCGGCGACACTGACCACAGCCGCAATGCCTGTCGTGAGCGGGTAGAGTGTCGTGCGTTTGGTGATGACCAGTCCGATCGACCCGACCAGGTTGATCCCCTGGAACATTACGGCGAGGGCGATCCAGGGCGTCACGGCGGCGGCTTCATGGAACTCTTCGGTCGTGAACAACCGCACGAGGTCCGGCGCGGTGGCGCAGAGTCCCAGGCCGAGCAACACCAGCGTCGCCATGACATACGTCGAAACGATGCGGTAGATGCGCTTGGCGTCCGGCTCGTGCATGACGCCGAGGTAAAATGGCGTCCAGGCGAACTCCAACGCGCTGAGAAACAGCTTCAGCGACAGGCCGAACGTCGCGCCTATCGAGTACAGACCCACGTCGCTCAAGGTGCGAAACCGGTTCAGAAAGTACCGGTCCGACAGGTTCAGCACCTGGTGGGCGAGTGAGTGGGGAATCCGGGGCAGGCCGAACCCGAGCGCCTCGCGGATGACTGACCAGGAAAACACGGGCCGGATCAGCGGCGCGAACCAGTGGATGAGCCCAATCGTGAACAGGACGGTCACAATCACGTCGGCACAGACGACGCCCATCACGCCCCAACCGGCCCAGATCACGAGTACTAGACGTGCGACCAGGGTCCCGGCGGACCGCGCGAACGTGAGCGTGATGAACTCCGTCGATTTGTCGGCGATTCGCAGGACCTGGTAGGGCAGGAAGTAAAATCCGGCCGCGAAGGTGTTGGCGATGACCAGCGCGACGAGGAGCGCCTGCTGCGGCGTCCCGAAAAGCTGCCGGCTCAGCCAGCCCGCTGAGAACAGCGCGACGGCGACGAGAGCCCCGTTCACCACCAGCAGAAAGAAGAAAATCGAACTCGCCAGTCGCTGCCGCGCCTGCTGGTCGGGGCAGTCGAAGTAGAGCCGCATGAAGGCGGTGTCCACACCCCACCTGAACACCACTTTTGCAATTGCCTCGATCGTTAACAGCATCGCAATGACGCCGTAGTCCTCCTTCGTGAGATATCGCGTGTAGATCGGCAGCAGGAGGAGGTTCACGAGCGACGTCGCCACATCGCCCAGGCCGTAGATCGAGAGGCTGCGGAAGAGATTCTTGAGGCGCTCGAGCACGCGCCGTAAAGGCTACAGCGATAAAGGCTTGGATCGCCACGGTGCTTCCGCTTACAATTCGTCGGCCCCGGCTACTGAGCAGATTGAGCCACGCCGATATCTCGGCTAGGTTTTTGGCGGGCGATTGACCAGCCCACCGCCGTGCCTCCAAGGTCAGAGTGCCAGCTATGAACGTTAAGTCGATGCTCTCCCCTTCGCGCCTGCCTCGCCCGGTTTGGCGATTGACGATTTCTGCGCTCCTGATGCTGCTCATGGGCAGCGCGCCCGCCTGGGCACAGCTCAGCCGTGTGGGTTCCGTCACCGCACTCGTTGGCAGGGATCAGATTGGCGCAGGCGCGATCAAGGGCACGGACACCAATTACGACCCGGTGAACGACGTATTTCTGATCGTCGGCGCGTACGGGCCGCACTTCGGAATGTTCGTCAACCGCTATGGCGTGCCCGTGACCGGTTTCTTTTTCATCAAGACCGGCGGCCTGGGATCGCACTTCCCGCGCGCCCGCTACAGCCCGCATGTGAACGGCGGGCAGGGCGGGTTCCTGGTCACGTGGTCGGAGGAGGGATCTCAGGGGCAACACAGGCTCCACACCCGAGTCGTCGCGTTCCCCGGGACCCTTGTGGGCGGCGAAAACATCATCTCCGACAGCACCAGCCATCCGTGGATCGAGAGCGGAGCGGCGATCGGCTATTCGCCGATCAGCCAGCGGTTCTACGTGGCGTGGAGAACGTACCCCGGTCCGACGACCGCTCCGGCACATCACCTGTCTGGCCGGCTGGTGGGCCTCGACGGGGCCGGAATCGGCGCGGTCCAGACATTGTCGAGCGGGCTCGGACGCGATCCGGGCGTCGTGTGGAATTCAGTGACCAATGAATTCGGCGTGTCGTTCAACGGTGAAAATGCCGGCGGCACGGCTGGCTTTTCCGCGTTCGCGAGGGTCTCCCCGATCGACGGTGGGTTCTCGCGGCAGACCTTCAATTTCATTTCCGGCTTCACGTACATCTCCGATATCGATTTCAATCCGTACAACAACCGGTACGTCATGACGTGGTGGCAGAATCTGACCGGCGGGCCGGATGAGACGCATGTCGCCGAGATTGACAGCGCCGGCAATCTCATAACGACCGGCCTCGTCACGACGTTGTTCGCCGGATATGACTCGCTGTCGATCGCTTTCAATGCGCTTACGGGCACGTTCGTGCTCGTCAGTCTTCCCTCAACGGACCAGGTCTATGCGGCCGAGCTGAACTGGAGAGGATTCCGGACGAGCGCGCTCACGGAGGTCGGTCCCGGCGTCATCACACGCTATGCCCGCGTGTCGGTCAACACGGAATCAAACGAGTGGAACACGAGCTTCTCTCACAATTATTTGACGGCTGTGAACCTCATCATCGCGACGAGCTCGACCGGCGGCGGACCTCCCGGCGCCTATGGACCACCCGGAGGCACGGGCGGCGGGACGCCTCCGCCACCCCCTCCGCCACCGCCACCAGGCGGATGCACGACGCCGCAACCGGCGTCCGACTGGGTGTGCGTGAACGGGAACTGGCTGCCGCCCTCGAGCGGCGGTGGCAGTGGCAACCCGAGTTGCCCGACGGTTCAGCCGGCGCCCGACTGGGTGTGCGTGAACGGCAACTGGCTGCCGCCCTCGAGCGGCGGCGGCAGTGGCAACCCGAATTGTCCGACCGTGCAGCCAGGTCCGACCTGGGTGTGCGTCAACGGCAACTGGCTGCCTGGTTCCGGCGGTGGCGGGACGGGCAATCCGAGTTGTCCGACCGTTCAGCCCGCACCCGACTGGGTCTGCGTGAACGGCAACTGGCTGCCGCCGACGAGCGGCGGAGGCGGGTCGTCGTGCACGACGCCACAGCCGGGCCCGACCTGGGTCTGCGTGAACGGCAACTGGCTGCCGCCGGGGAGCGGAGGCGGGTCGTCGTGCACGACGCCACAGCCGGGCCCGACCTGGGTTTGTGTCAACGGCAACTGGCTGCCGCCGACAAGCGGTGGTGGCAGCGGCTGCCCGACCGTGCAGCCAGGTCCGACCTGGGTCTGCGTCAACGGCAACTGGCTGCCGCCGACCACCGGTGGCACTTCGAGTTGTCCGACCGTTCAGCCCGCGCCTGACTGGGTCTGCGTGAATGGCAACTGGCTGCCGCCATCGAGTGGCGGAGGCGGGTCGTCATGCACGACGCCACAGCCGGGCCCGACCTGGATTTGCGTGAACGGCAACTGGCTGCCACCGTCCAGTGGCGGGTCATGCACGACGCCTCAGCCGGGGCCGACCTGGATCTGCGTCAACGGCAACTGGCTGCCGGGCCCGCCCCTGGTTGAGCTGGCGCTCTCCGAGACTCCGCCAGGATCCGCGACGGCTTCACCGCCGGCGGCTGCCGAGGCAACCATCGAAATGTTGGCGGTTACGGCCGATCGAGGCTTCGTGGTTGGCCGCCGGCCAGCTCTGTCGATCTGACCGGGTCGGCCGTTCCGACCGTTAGATGCGCTGACGCGCGCCGGACGTCATCGTCCGGCGCGGCGTCGCTCACCGGCGCGCCGAACAGCGCGCGCGAGGCGACGTGCCAGACCACGTCCCACTTCGTCGTCGCAAGGCGAACGACATCTCCTGAGTGCTTCATCAGGTAGCCCGGTCTCAGATAGAACCGGCGCTTGGCGCGGTTGATCGCCCCCATGACCGTCGGTTCATCGAGCCCGTTGCCGCGCAGCAGGTAGTACGAGTACTCCATCCGCGTCCAGTCTTCGCTCACAAGCAGCCCTTCGCGCTTGGCTTTGGCGTGGAGCTCCGTGCCCGGATACGGCACGGCCGGATAGAAATTGGCGAAGTCGGGATCGAGGTCGATCGCATACCGCGTCGTCCGCTCGAGCGACGCCGGCGTCTCTCCCGGGTATCCGAAGATGAAAAACGCGAAGGACCGGATGCCGGCCGATCGCATGTTGGCGATCGCCGCGCGAATCTTCTGGCCGTCGAGCCGCTTCATCATGTCCTTGCGGGTCTCTTCCGACTCGGTCTCGATGCCGAGCGCGAGCATCCAGCACCCGGCTTTTCGGAGTCGCTTCACGAATTCGGGATCAGTCAGGTTGTCGGCGCGCGCGTTGCCGAACCACTCGACCGGCAGATTACGGGCGATGAGCTCCTCGCAGAACGCTGAGAACGACTTGACGTTGAGCGTGACCGTATCGCCCCAGAGATAGAAGAAGCTCAGTCCGAGCTCGCGGTAGCCGCGCTCGATCTCGTCGACCAGCACCTTGGCGCTCTTCTCACGGAACTTGTGTCCCTGGTGGATGGGCGCGACGCAGAAGTCGCACGAATACGGGCACCCTCTGGACGTCTCGACGAGGACGTACGACTTGTTGACGACGGGCAGCCGATACGCGGTCAGATCGAGCAGATCCCACGCGGGATACGGGGCGTTCAGGAACCCGGCAAAGGTGCCGTGCGCGCGGTGCGGCACGATCTGTCCCTGCCGGCGAAACGTCAGGCTCGGGATCTCGTCGAGGCCGTCGAGCGACTCGAGCGCGCCAAGCGCCAGCAAACCGTCTTCCGGCTCGCCGACCAGGAACCCATCCATCGCCTGCGCGCGAGCCATGGCTTCGTGCGGCGTGCACGAGGCGAACGCCCCGAACCCGAACACGGGCGCGCGAAAATGGGCCTTGAGCCGGGCCATTTCGGCGGCATCGGCCTCGAGTGTCGGGGTCGTGCTGGGAAAGACGATGAGCGTGGCTCGAAACCCTTCGGCATCGAGCTTCGCGATGAGATCGTCGACCGACCGGCCGGTGGCCGTCAGATCGTCGAGCCGGACGTTCCAGCCTTTTTCGCGAAAGAGCGCCGCCGCGAGCGCAAGCGTGTAGGGCGGCTTGGTCGTCCCGAGTACTTCCTCGCGCTCCTGACAGCGGCCCTGCCGAGTGAACGCGATGCCGCCGACGAGCGGCGGGTTGACGAAGAGCGTGCTCGCCCCCAGCATGTGGCGCTATTTAAACATGAAGGCAGTGAAGGGGTGAAGACCATGAAGGAGAGCTCTTGTCGGACCCAGGTTCATGAGAAATGGTGCCTGACTGGGAAGATTCATGGTGTGAGTGCTTTTTCTTTCCTTCATGTTCTTCACCCCTTCACTGCCTTCATGTCTCATTTCTGAGTTCGACCTTGCAGCAGCGACGGCAGACCGGAAACAGTTCACGTTCGACGAGCCGCTTTCGGAGCGAGACGTAGCGATCGCCGGTCCAGACCGATTCGAGCGAGTCGGTCGTCAGGTCGCCGACTTCGATGCGAATGAACGGGCAGAAATAGACCTTGCCGCTGAACGACACCCGCGCGGTGAGAAACGGATAGAGGCAGCGTCCGGCCAGCGCCGTTCCGGGCGTGTAGTAGTCGTCGAGAATCTTCGGACCGACCTTGGGCCGCATGTCGAACCGGATGCGGCGCTCCCGGCACTTGCGGGCGAGTGTATCCACCTGCACGCGGACCCGGCGCGCGTCGAGCCCAGGATCGTCGGTGACGAACGTCGAGATCGCGGATCGGTCCTTCGCACCCGTGATCCGCACCGTTTCGTCCACTTCCGCCGGCGTGCTGAACATCAGGTGGTTGAGGCCGATGGCGTCGACGCCCAGCTCGCCGGCAACGTCCACCATCGCGTCGAGCGACTCGAGCGTCTCGTGGGCGACCGTGGTGTTGATGCTGACGCGGAGCGGCGCGCGCTTGCGCCGGGCGGCGTCCTGGAGGCGCCGCAGCCCTGCGGCCGTGCGCTCGAACGTGCCCTTCACTCCCCGAGCGCGGTCGTGGAGCTCACCGGGCCCGTCGATCGACACGCTGATGTGTTTCAAAAACCCGGCCGCGGCCAGATCAGCGAGCGCCTCGGCCCGCTCGTCGCTGATGATCGTGCCGTTCGTCGTGAGGTAGCCGCAGATGTAGCCCTTCTCGCGGAAGACGCCCATGACGTCGAGGATGTCCTTCCGCATGAAGATCTCGCCGCCGGTGAGACTCACCTGCAGCCCGTCTCGATCCGGAAACGCGCGTTGGAGCGTCTCGAGCGGCATCTCCTGCCGCCACTCGCCCTCGATGTTCAGGAGATCGCCGACGTAGCAGAACTCGCAGTGCAGGTTGCACCGCATGGTCGCTTCGTAGACCAGTCCCGCCGGCAGACGGCCCGCGCGGCCGTCCTTGTCGCGGAGGAAGCCTTCGATCCGTCGTTCGTACTGCCGCCGGCGATAACGGGCGAGGGCGTGCGCGAAAAACGGGATTCCACGGGTCCGGCGCGCGACGGCCTCGCGAAGTCCCTGGCCGAGGGCCGTTCTCACTCTCCACCACCAGCCCGGCGGGCGGAATTCAGCCCAGCAGTTGGCGACTCGAGCGGTTTGGAGATTCGTGGAAGTGAGAACGGCCCGAGCGTCATCTACGGTTCATTGTACAGGAGCGGTCGCGAGCGCCTGACTCACGGCCGCGTAAAGCGCAGCACGTTCAGGAAGCACCAGCCCGGCACTGGCAGCAGCCAGGTGAGCCCGCGATGCAGGGGCTCGAGCCGTGCCGGAAATCGCCGAATCGCCCGTGTGAGCACCGGCACGGTCGGAAAGATCCCTCGACGCTCTTCCAGACGGAATCCGGCCCGCCGGGCCATGTCCAGGTATTCTTCGATGGGGCGGTCGCCGGGGTGCTTGGCCGTGCTGGCCGTGCGGATCAACCGGCCGAGCAGGGCGAAATGGACGCGCGATTGCAGATGCGCGAGATTGGGCACCGTCACGAGGAGCGTGCCGCCGGGCTTCACGACGCGGAAGAGCTCGGTGAGCGCGCGCTCCTGATCCTCGAACGAGAGGTGTTCGAGGACGTCGAGGCACAGGGCGTGGTCGAACGAGCTCTCCAGATAGGGCAGCGCGGTCACCGACCCATACCGCACTCGATTCGACGTGTAGTTTGCGTCGACGCCTTCGATGTCGAGCCGGTCGTGGAACTCGTCGACGAGGACGCCCTCGCCGCACCCGGCGTCGAGCACGCGCGCGCGTGGTGGCAGCGCGGACAGATGCGCCCGCACCTGTTCGAGTTTGGCGATGTACGTGGGGTAGTACTCCCAGTCGGGCGAGAGCTGACGGTGGTAGTCGCCGCGCTCGGCGTACTCACCCGTCCGGGACACCGTCATGACGGGCATTGTAGGGCGGATTGAACTCCAAATCCGCCGGACGAAACTCTTAGCTTCCTGCGCCGCTGCTGCCGGGCGGCGTCGCGGGCGGAGGCGTCGTGCCGCCTCGGCCTGGACCGGGACCCGATGGCACCGGCTGGATCGGCACGAACACGCCTGAGCTCGGAACACCAACCGTTGGCGGGGGCGGCGGCCGGTTGGCTGACGGGTCGGCACCGCGCTGCGGCTGGTTCACCGGCGTCACCGGTGGAATCTCATCGTCCGGCGATCCTGGCGTCATCAGCGGCGCGGGCATGGTGTTGATCGGCGCATACGCGCCGCTCGCGGTGGCCGTGCTCGTCGCGAGAATCTGCACGACCTCGAAGGACGACGCGCCGACGGTCCGCGTCGTGCGCGGCGCGACGACAATGCCGGCGGCCGATCGGAGCAGCGAATCGAGGACCTTGAGCTCCGGCATGTTCTCGAACTGGAGCGGGAGGATGACGGCGCGCGAGAGCTTCTCGGCGTTGGGGAAATAGCAGCCGCCGATCCGCGTCCACTCCGACAGGATTTCCTGGAGCGTCACGCCTTGCGCGATCAGGGTCACGTTGCCCTTCCCGTCGAAGGACAACTGCAGCCGTTTTTGAATCGCCGGGGGTTCCTGGACCGCAGGGGTGGCGGGGACGCCCACCGGCACCTGCTCTTGCTCCTTGGCAGCGCCGCTGAACGACGAAAAGCCCGCAAGACCCGACAACAACGCGACGACGAAAATCTTGGCGCGCATAGTCTCCAGTATAAGACGATGCCGGCCGGCTGGAAGCCGGGTCACATCAGCTTCTTGATCCAGAGCGGCGAGTCTTTTTTGGGCAAATCGCACGACCGGCAGATCTCCGGCCCGCCATCGTCCAGGTGCTGCCGCCGGACGGCCCGGTAGGCGGGCGAGTTCCAGATCTGGGCAATCGTGTTCGTACGCAGGTCGCCGAGGATGTGGCGGCCGTCGAAGTCCGCACAGCAGAGCGAGACCCGTCCGTCCCAGAGCACGGTGAACGTCAGCCACATCCGGTAACAGGGGTATCGGACGTCCGAGGTCGTGTGAAGAGTGCCGGCCCAATTGTGCAGGTCCGTGATGTGGATCTTGTCGGCGATCTGGCGCCACTCCTGGATGAACGCCTGTTCCTCGGCCGAGTCATGCTGCCGGACGAACGACAGGATGAGCTTCGGGCGCTTGCGGCCGAGCTCGTTGCGCAGGCGGGCGAGGGTGCGGACGTTGCCGGTGACCTCGTCGTAGTTCAGCTTCAGGCGCGTGCGCTCGAACGTCTCCCGGCCGCCGGCGTCCACGCTGATGTTGATCGCGTCGAGGCCGGCGTCGATCATCCCGCGGGCGATCTCCTCGGTGATGAGCGACCCGTTGCTGATCATGCCGACTTCGGCGATGCCTTTCGATTTCGCATACCGGACTTTCTCAACCAGCTGTTTGTCCAGGAACGGCTCGCCGTAGTTGTGCACGCGCACATGGGTGATGCCGAGCGTCGCGCACTCGTCCACGATCTTGCGGAACAGGTCGATGTCCATGATGCCCTGGCGGCGGTGCATCTCGTCGCGCGGGCAGAACACGCACTTGGCGTTGCAGAGGTTGGTGCTTTCGATCTGGACGATGTCCGGCAGGCGGACGGCCCGGTCGCGGCCCGTGGCGACCATCAGCCGTCGGATGGGCCGGGCGTTGGCCAACAGCACCCGCTCGGCCGCGGATCTCACACGCGCTTTCAAAGCCACAGGCATCTATGATTATGGAGGAGAACCGGGAAAACTGAGAACTGAGCTCCCACGCATGTGTTCGACGACGCGCCGGAGAATCTCATCCAGCGCGACCGTGGGCCGATACCCGATGTACTCGTGGATCTTCCTCAGGTCCGGCACTCGCCGCGGCATGTCTTCGAATCCGGCGTCGTAGGCCTTCTCGTAAGGCACGAACTCGATTTCCGATCGGCTCGACGTCATCGCGCGGATGCGTTCGGCCAGGTTCAGGATCGAGATCTCTTCGGGGTTGCCGATGTTGAAGACCTGCCCCACGGCGCGGGGCTCCTGCACCAGTTTGATCAGCGCGCCGACGACGTCGGTCACGTCGGTGAACGACCGAGTCTGGCGGCCGTTGCCAAACACCGTGATGGGCGTGCCCGTCAGCGCCTGCTGGACGAAATTCGGGATGACCATGCCGTAGCGGCCGGTCTGCCGCGGGCCCACCGTATTGAACAGCCGGGCGACGATGACCGGCAGCTTCCGCTCGCGGTGGTAGGCGAGCGCGAGAAATTCATCGAGCGCTTTGCTGCACGCGTACGCCCAGCGGTGCTTCGGCGTCGGGCCCATGACGAGATCCGCATCCTCGTGAAACGGCACGGCGATGCTCTTGCCGTAGACCTCCGACGTCGAGAACACGACGACCAGACGTCCCTTCTTGCTGGCGTGCGTGAGCACGACCTCGGTGCCGTGGACGTTCGTCTCAATCGTGCGCACGGGCTGCTCGACAATCAGCTTCACTCCAACGGCCGCCGCGAGGTGGAACACGACGTCGGCCCGATCGATCAACTCGGCAACCAGCGGCTCGTTCATCACCGTGTCGATGACGTACTCGAACCCGGGGCGTCCCTTGAGATGAACGATGTTGTCCATCGAGCCGGTGGACAGATCGTCGATGACAAGGACGCTGTGTCCCTGCGCGAGGAGTGCTTCGGCCAGATGCGATCCGACGAATCCTGCGCCTCCGGTGAGCAGCGCCTTCATGAAGGAATCCTGGCTGGCGGGAGATGGCGATGACAAAAATGAAACATAGACATGCGCGCTGCAAGCGTACACCGACTTAACGGTTCCAGCCTCGAACTTCTCAATTGACCAGCGTGAGTATTTCGTCGGCGGCGCGTTCGGCGGCGTGGCCGTCGGCACGCATGCCGTGCCGCGCGGCGAACTGGGCGGCGGACCGCGCCTGTGCGTCGCGGGCCGCCGAATCGTAGAGAAGCGACTGCAGCGCGGGCCGCGGGTCGTCGCCGCTCCGCGCGCCCAGCATCGCGCCGGCGTCGACGAACGGCGACAGGTTGTTCGGCAGGCCGATGACGAGCGCGGGCAAGCCGAGCACCAGGCCGTCGATCGCGACCGTGGAGTTCATGGTGACGATCGCGTCGGCCGCCGCGAGCAGGCGCGACAGATCGGCGCCCGCCGGCGCCACCGAGACGTTCGGGGCGTTCGAGATGAACGGACGATACAGGTCCGGCGTCTCGGCCGGATGCGGCTTGATGATCAGCCTTGTCTCGCTCAGCGCCGCTGCGGCCGCGACGAGCGACGGCAGCTCGCGTTCCACCTCGATGAACTTCGCCGCGAGGATCGCGAGTGGCTGCTGCTCGCTGACGCCAAGCTCGCAGCGAATCTCGGCGCGCGCGCCGCGGAGCTCCGAAAAGTGTCGCGCCAGATCGTCGAGCCGGGGGCTGCCAGTGACGCGAAGAGCCGAAGGGGGAAAGCGCCCCGACGCCGTGAGGTGATCGAGGGCGTAGCTGTCGAAGACGAGCGTGCGATCGGGGAAGGGAAATCCCATGTCCGATCCGGCCGGCTGCATTTCGTCCAGCTCGTGGAGATAGTTCAGCCAGTGCCGGTAGATGAACCCGTGCTGGAGGCCAACCGATCGGACCTTCCGGCGCCGGGCTTCGAGCACGAGCGCGCGACCCCAGCCTCCGGCTTCCGCGTAGGTCACGACGACGGATGGCGCGAGGGCGTCGATGGCGGCGCCCGCCTCGTCCATCGCGCGAACCGACCACGGCCACTGCAGCAGCGCCGCCGCTTCAAGCTCGGGCCGAAGGACATCCCACAAGTCGCAGCCTCGGAACAGCCCGGCCGCCCGCACTTCGGGGCCAGTCGTGATCGCGCGCGCGAGCTCGTGACGCCGCCGCCAGAGATCCAGGGCGCCGTTGAGCGCGGCGCGCGGCGCGAGCTGTTCGACCGGCGTCAGTGCAGGTGGAGGGCTGCCGTGCGCCGCGAGCGGAGACCACCAGCGTCGCGCGCGAAAATTCTGCTGCGGACCGACGCCGACACACACGAGCGCGTCCTGACCCGCGCGCTTCGTGACCGCGTCGAGCACCGGGCCGACATAGCCCTCCTGCTGCGGCCCATCGGCGCCGGCCCCAATCCGCCAGAACGCCGTGTGAACGAACGCGGCCACGGAGGCATGAGAAGGCGGTGGATGTGTCGTGCGGGCGCGGGCGCGTGTGAGCCGCGCGGTGAGCCCAATCAGATAGCTCGCCCAGCTGTGTCCGCGCTCATGGGCATGACCGCCGCGCACGTCCACGGCCAGGCCACGCGCCCGCCCGAACGCCTCGGCTGCGAGACGCACCACTCGATCGGCATCCGAGATCTCGATCCGTGCCGGGCTGTGACGGTCACGCGCCGCTTCGAGTGCCAGGATCGTGGAGACGGCGCGTTCCAGTCGCCGCATCTTGTGCAGATACAGCTCCGTGAACCACCACAGCGAGTCCCCGCGATACGTGAATCGTTCCCGCATCGTCGCCTCGCCGTATCGAACGAGACGAAGACGTTTGATCCAGGTGTTCGCTTCGGTCGGGACGGCATCGCGCGCGTCGGGCGAGAGCAGCGACGAAAGCGCGTTGGTTGTGGTGCGACCGTGTGCCGTGATGCAGGTGATCGTCGGACGCATCTACACCACCACGGGAGGCCGCCGCGCCGGCGTGGTGTCCAGCAGATCGTTGGCGGCGGCGACGACGGTGTCGACGCTGATGCCGTCGAGGCAGTCCGGCACGTGGCCGCGGCAGCGCTTGGGGGGCAGACGCACGCGCCCGCACGGGCTGCACGGCAGATCGATTCGGAGAATCCGCTGATGGATGCCGAGCGGTCCATACCGAAGCGGATTCGACGGGCCGAACAGCGCGACCAGCGGCGTGCCGACCGCCGCGGCCAGATGCATCGGGCCCGTGTCGCCGGTGATGAGCAGATCCAGGCGGGCGAGCAGCGCGCCCAGGGCCGGCAGATCGAGCGTTCCACTGGCGTCGATCATCGGCACGCCTTCCAGGCCTCGGCGAACCGCATCGACGAGCGGCCGATCGCCGGGCGCGCCCGTGAGCACGATGGTCGCGTTTCTCGTCTCCGCCAGCTTTCGGGCCACGGCCGCAAACCGATCGAGATGCCACTGCTTGGATTCGCGGCCGCCGCTTGCGTGGACGCCAATGAGCGGGCCGGGCCGGCCCTGCAGCACCTTGTCGGCCGCGGCGGCCGCCTCCGGCGACGGAATCAGATGCGCGGCGGTCGATTGATCCTGGGTCGGCGAGGGTCGCCCTGTCGCGCGGGCGATCAGTTGCCGCGCGTTCACGCTGACGTGCGTCGTCGGCGCGTACGTGTCCGCGTCCGTGAGGAGGCGTCCACCTCCTCCGGTCCAGTAGCCGAACCGCCGCGGTGCGCCAGTGAGCCACGCCAGAAAGTTGCTGCGGATGTCGGGCTCGAAGTTCACGACGACGTCGTAGTGGTGGCGGCGCCACGCGTGCGCGCGCGCGAGCAGGGCGCCGACCGAGACGTCCGCATTCGCGCGGGCCAGCCAGGGGGCGTCGGCGACTTCGACCCGCGTGACTTCAGGAATCAGCCGCGCAATCGGGACATTCCAGGAGCCGACGGCGAGATCGATTTCGGCGTCGGGCCAGGCCGTGCGGGCGTCCCGGATCGCATCGAGCACCATGAGCAGATCGCCGATGCGCTCCAGGCGCATCAACAGCACGCGCCGGATTCTGTCGGGCGATGGCCGGCGCGGCTGCAGCCAGGCCGCCGGCGCGATTGCCAGGTCGGCAAGCCCTACCAGCATCCGCTCGCGCGGGTCGTAGATCTGCAGATGACGGAACAGACGACCTCGGAGATCATCGTACCTCGATCCGATCGATCATCACCCCCAGGTCGCGATCGTCGGGCAGCCCGAGGATCTGGCGCGGGTTCCAGACCGTCGACAGGAGCCGGAGCTGCGTCGGGTCGTCGAGCCGGGCCGCCGCCTCCACGGCGGCCGCCGGGAGCGCCAGCGTGTAGCTTCTGAAACCAGGCTGCACGTCGATCGTGCCAATCTGCGCGTTGCCGAAGAACACCTGGACGCGCGCCGGCGGCGCCGATTTCGGCCGGCCGCCGTCGTGCATCTCGAACACGACCGTCCGCTCAGCGCCCGTGAGGCCGGAGACAGCCACGAACGACTGCTTCTGCGTCCACCGGACCATGCGCCCCTCGGTCTGCTCCTTCGCGTGGAACCTCACGACATACAGGTCGTCCTGATAGCCGACGTCGACTACGAATCCACGTCCCGCCTTGGCGGCCGTCGACAGCTGATAGACGGTGTAGTCGAAATCCTTGCGCCGGACCGACTGTGGATAGACGTTCCACGGCGACGCTTCGTACTCCTTGATCTGCACGCGGCCGTCGCCGATCGGCGTGGCGCTGATGCGGCCCGACAGCAAGTCGGTGCCGCCGCCGCCGACGAACAGCACGCGGTCGTATTTCTGGCGCGCGTCCTCGAGAAACGCGAAGAGCTGCGCCTTGTCGGGCTTCGCAGATTCGAGCACCAGTACCTTGCGCGCGTAGATGTACGCCAGCGGCAGGCCCAGTACGTGCGTATCCGACCCGGCGTTTCGCGATTCGATCAGGACGAGATCCCGGTCCGTCAACTTCGACGCCAGCCGTTCGATGGACGGGATGACGCCCTCGTACTCGATATGCGGAAGCAAGGGCGACGCCGCGCCCGCGTAGCGCTGGCCGAGCAGACCGAGGAACATGACACCGACCGCCACGCGCAGCCACTGCCGCCCCTTCGGCCACGACGACAGGGACCCAAGCGCGGCGGCCCCGACGAACACGAGCGCGGCCGGGAGGATTACCGACAGAAAGCGGCGATCCATCCAGAAATGATTCGGTGCCACTTTGACTTTGTAAAAGAGAAAGATCGAGAACGCCGTGAAGACGAGCACGAACGCCGGATCGCGCCAGAAGTCGCGTCGGACAACGAGCACGAACCCAAGCAAGGCGGCGACCAGCGCCGGCCAGAGAAGAAAGAAATCCGTGAACGTCCTGAGCGCGTACGCGTCATAGTCGGCCAGCTTGCCGCCGGGCGCGCGTAGGAGATAGGCGTAGGCCGCGAGCAGCACGGTCGCCACGGCGAGCGCCGTCGGCACGACGCGGCGCGCGCGATCGGCGAACCGGCTGCGTGACCAGAGCAACAACGCGAACGCGCCGATCGCCGCGGCCAGCCCGCCAATCACCCCGGGCAGCGGCAGGTTCGAGAGATAGGTCCGCGGAAGCCAGAAGGTTCCGCGCATCGGACCCGTGAAGTAAAACCAGGCCAGCACAGCGGCCGCGGAGAGCGGCAGCAGAAACGCGAACCGAATCGGCTTGCGGTCGACCAGCCACGCGAGCACTGCGGCGGCAAGAATCGCGACGATCGCGAGGAGCGTGTCGATCCGAAGGAACAGCATCAAGCCGATCAGCGCCCCCGCCACCGGGGCAAAGAACCGGTCGTCGTCCTGATGCGCGCGCGCGAAGGCGAGCAGCGAGGCGAACAGCAGCGTCTGAATCGCGACTTCGGCGTTCGGATACCTGGAGAACCAGACCTGCAGCACGTGCAGGCTGAGCAGCACCGCGGCGCCGAACGCGGCGGCCCGGCCCACGAGCCGGGCGCCGGCGAAATACACGGCAAGCACGCCGAGCGCGGCCCAGATGCCGACCGTCATCCGCGCGCCCGAGAGGCCGAAGAGGCCGTAGCCGACGGCGATCGACGCCGGCAGCACATGCGGGAACTGGCCGACGACGTGCCCTTGCCGCGCGTCGAGGAGAAAAAACCCCATGAAGCGCAGCCCTTCGTTGCCGAGGTGCGGCTGCGGCAGATAAAACAGCTCCCTGGCCCACTCCGGGACCGCCGCGACGACCGGATCCGTCGTCACGAGCGATCCGCGCTGCGCGATCTGGATCCCCTCGTTCATGTAGGTGCCCGGATCCTTCCCGCCGATGACGTACTCGGATGACGGGAAGAACCGCCAGACTGCAAGCGCCACGAGCAGCATCGGCAGCAGGGTTGTCGCGGTTGGCCGGATCGCCTCGGCGCGGTACCGCAGTTTCACGTTCGCGGCCGCGAGGAGCACGCCGCAGAGAAGGGCGTTGCCGATCAGAAGCCGGTCGAAGCGGTACTCGCCGAACGCGGCCAGGGCAAGCACGATCGCCAGCGACCAGGCAACGCTCAAAATGACGTGCCAGAACAGCCGTTCTTCGGCGGAGAGCGCCGCACGGCGGCGTCGTTCGGCGAGCGGCAGCCGAAATACCAGCGCCCCGGGCAGGTAGGCCACCAGAAGAACGCTGATCCAGAAGCGCACGGTTCTGCGAACAGTACCGCCGAATTCACGCGGCTGTCGACGTGAAAGGTCGCCGCCGCCCCGCCCCTACAAAAGAGTTCCGGGATTAAGATCGCAGCGTGGTGGTCGCGCGCCAGGCGTGAATGGAGACGGCAACGAAATCGGCATCGGCGTCGGAGAGATTCGGATGGAGCGGCAGCGAGCAGACTTCGCTCGCCACGCGCTCGGCGACCGGACACGGCGCGCTCGGCAGGTGGCGAAGCGCTTCCTGCCGCGGGATGGCCATCGGATAGTGGACGAGCGTGCCCACGCCGGACTGCTGCAGATGCGCCTGCAGCGCGTCGCGCTCGGGCGTGAGGATCGGAAACAGGTGATAGACGTGACCGGCGTCGCGCTCGGGCGGCACGACGACCGGCGCGCCGTCGAGCGCGCGTCGATAGCGACGCGCCAGCTCGCGGCGGCGGGTGGTCCAGCCCGCGATAAACGGCAGGCGCGCGCGCAGGATCGCCGCCTGCATCTCGTCGAGGCGGCTGTTCACGCCGAACTCGAGGTGGTGATAGCGATCGATCTGCCCGCCGTTGCGCAGCCGCTTGAGCTTGTCGGCGAGCGCGCTGTCGCTCGTCACGACAGCTCCTCCGTCGCCCAGCGCGCCGAGGTTCTTGGTCGGGTAGAAGCTGAATGTGCCGGCGACGCCGATGGTCCCCACCGGCCGGCCGCCCGCGGTCGCGAAATGCGCCTGACAGGCGTCCTCGACGATCGCCAGGTCGTGGCGGGCCGCGACCGCTTCGAGGCCCGTCATGTCCGCCGGCTGTCCGTAGAGGTGCACCGGCAGAATCGCGGCCGTGCGCGGCGTCACGGCCGCGGCGGTCGCGCCAGGATCCATCGTCAGCCGATCGGGATCGAGATCGGCGAAGACCGGCGTCGCGCCCGCCATCATGATGGCCAGCGCCGTGTACGCGGCGGACATGGGCGCCGTGATCACTTCATCCCCCGGGCCGATGCCGAGCGCGCGGAGCGTGAGCGCAATCGCATCCGTGCCCGTGCCGACGCCGACGGCGTGTTTGGCGCCGCACGCCTGGGCGAATTCATCCTCGAAGGCCGAGAGCTCGGGGCCAAGGATGAACCAGCCTCGCGTGATCACCCGGTCGATCGCTTCGCGGACGGCGGCACTGTCCGGTCCGGGTACAAGCGACATGAATGGCACGCGAAGCGTCATGAAGCGCGATCAGGCCTCGTCGAGGTATTTATCGAGATGAGCGCGGTAGAACGCTAGCGTCCGGTTGAAACCGTCCCGCAGCGTGATTTCGGGCTTCCACCCGGTCAGGGTCGAGAACTTCGTCGAATTCGAGTAGAAGGACCCGATGTCGATGCGGCGCTTGTCGTCGGGCCAGTCCACGAACCGCATCGTACCGCGTCCGCTCTGTTGGAGGAGCATCGTCACGAGATCGCGATGGGCGATCGGCTCGCTGCCGCCGACGTTGAAGACGTCGCCGTTGCACGCATCCAGCGCTCCCGCCCGCAGGAACGCGTCGGAAACGTCGTCCACGTACACGAAGTCGCGAATCTGCGACCCGTCGCCGTAAATCTGGATCTCCTTACCCTCGATCGCGAGCCGGATGAACCAGCCGATGAACCCCTGACGATTGTTGCGAATGAGCTGGCGTGGACCGTATACGTTCGTCAGCCGCAGCGAGCAGGCCCGGACGTCGAAGACGTTGTTGTAGACGAGATGGTAGGACTCGCCGGCGGCCTTGTTGATGCCATTGATGTCGGTCGGCCGGACCAGATGCGACTCGTCGACGGGCAGGCGATCGGGCTTGCCGTAGATCTGACGCGTGCCGGCGTACACGACCTTGGTCGCCGGATTGTGCTGGCGGCACGCCTCGAGGATCGTGAGCTGACCGCGGCAGTTGATCTCGAGATCCGTGTGCGGATCCCGCATGCTGTCGATGTGGCTAACCTGCCCGGCGAGGTTGAAAATCACATCGCGGCCGCGCACGAGATAGTTCATCGTCGTGCTCTGCCGCACGTCGGCGATGTTGACTCGCAGCCGCTCCTCGAGCCCCGTGATGTTGAAGAGGTTGCCGCCATAGTCGGGCAGCAGCGAGTCCACGAGCAGCACATCGGCGCCGAGGTCGACCAGGCGGCGCGCAAGATTTGATCCGATGAATCCGAGGCCGCCCGTGACGAGCACGCGACGGCCGCGATAGAAGTCGCGGTAGTCCTGGCTCATGAGCGGTCGCGCCAGACGATGTCGACGACCTCGCGTTTCGTGTCCACAGGAACAGGCTGTCGGAAACGAAACCCGAGGTCGTCCGGCTCGGCCCGGTGGCGCCCGAGCACCACCAGCTCCACCCACAGGCGGGCGACATCGACGGCGGTGCGCGCCAGCCGTCCGAAGTTGAAGAACTGCGACCGGCCGTAGGCGCGATGGTAGTGGTGGACCGGCACCTCGACGATCCCGCAGTCCGCGTCCTGGATCTTCTTGATCATCTCGAGACAGATGACGCCGCTATTTCGGTGCAATTCGACCTTGTCGAATACCGACTTTCGCACGAGACGAAAGTCGCAATCGACATCACGAACGCGGAGTCCGAACAGCAGACTCACCGTATGGTGGTAGATGCGTCCGAGGATGACCCGATGCAGTGGATCCGATCGCGTGATCTTGTAGCCGTTGACGAGGTCGATGCTGTCCGTCATGCACGGCCAGAGCGCCTCGAGCTCGGATGGGTCGTACTGAGCGTCGCCGTCGGTGTAAAAGATCAGTTCTTTCCGCGCGCTCGCGAATCCCGAGCGAAGCGCGCCGCCGTAGCCGCGATTTCGGGGGTGATGGACGACCCGCACCTCGGGGTACGCCCGTGCGAGTTCATCCGCGATTTCCGGCGTTCGATCCGCGCTTCCGTCATTGACGATGATGATTTCGTAGTCCGGCGTCAGCCGCTGCGCCGCCTTGCAGGCCGCGATCACCAGGCTCGCGATCGTGGCGCTGTCGTTGTACGCCGGGAAGAAGATGCTCAGCCCGGGGGGACGCTTGGGAGAAGGGGCTGGCATACGATTCCTCATGACGCTAACACGCCCCGCAAGGCCTCTCAATAAGTCGGGAACTCGGCAGACTTCAATGTTGACCGACGCAGACTTTTTCAACCCTCTCGCGCGCGCTCGTATGCCGCTTCAAAACGCTCGGCGACGCGCGGCCAGCCGAAATCGCGAATGACTCTGGCGCGCGCGGCCGTGCCGTATTCGCGCGCGCGTGCCGGATGTGAGAGGACGTCTCGAATGGCGTCGGCCAGCGCCTGGGAATCCCGTTCGACGACCAGGCGGCCGGTGACGCCGTCGTCGATCGCCTGCGGCAGGCCGCCGACGCGCGTGGCCACGACGGGGGTCGCCGTCGACAGCGCTTCGAGCGCGAAATTCGGGAGCCCGTCCACGTTGCCCGCCTCGTCGCGCACCGAGGGCACCACCACGACGTCGGCGGCGGCCGAGAGCCGCCCGACATCGTCCTGCGACCGCAAGCCAATCAGGCGCACCCGGCCCGATCCGGCCGTCTCCGCCCGCGCCCGCAGCTCGTCGCGGAGGTCGCCTTCGCCGGCAATGACGACCTGGAGCGTGGGGAAGGCCGCGGCCAGGGCGCCGGCCGCATCTATCAAGTGCTCGAAGCCCTTTTTGCGGACGAGGCGGCCGGCGCTGACCACGAGCGGCGCGTCGCCGACGCCGAGCTCGCGACGCACCTCGTCCCGCACGCGCGCGTTGGGCGCAAAGCGCGTCGAGTCGACGCCGTACGGCACCGTTTCCGTTCGTCCGGCATCGGCTCCGAGATTGATCGAGCGCAACCGCAGATCTTCGCTGCACGCGGTGACCCAGCCGGCGCGCCGCAGCGCCGTCCGCGCCGCCGTCCGCGCCGCCGGGTTGCGCTCGGCGACGAAGACGTCCGATCCGTGCACGCTCACGACGAGCGGCAGTCCATGAGAGGCGAGTGACGCGATGAGGCCGCCGGGAATGACCCAGTGCGCATGGAGGATGGTCGCCCGGCGTTTCTGCGCCACTCGCATGGTTTTCCAGGACCCGCTGGCGACCGCGAGCGGCGCCATCATCCATGCCGCCAGACGGAGTTGCGTATCGGCGCGCAGACCCGTGGCGTAGCCAAACACGTTGAGTGGGGCGACCGGCGCGTATCGAAAGAAGTGAAAGTGCACGCCGGCGTCGACCTTCGGACGATTGAGCGCCGGATGCCACGGCGCAACGAGGTGCACTTCGTGCCCGCGCGCGGCGATGCCTTTCGCGATGGGCTCGATGAAGCTGCCGACGCCGTCGCCGGGAAAGCGCGGGTAGGACGTCGTGACCATCACAACGACGTGGCGCATGGCCTTATCGAATCCCGGAAATCACTTGACTTGACGTGGTAGGCTGCGCGCCCCAATCACCGTTCGCATGGGCGCGCGCCGACGATACCACGTCAAGTCAAGTGACTTTCCGCGTGGATGACGTCCGGTTCACCCGGCCGCCGCCAAGGACCAGCCGCCACGGGGTCCACAGCGATTCGGTCAGGACCGACGTCGATACCTTCGAGTATCCCTCCTGGCGCTCCACGAAGACGATCGGAACCTCGCCGATGCGGCACCCGCTCCGGGCCGCCTGGTACAGCATCTCGGTGAGGAACGCGTATCCACTGGCGCGCGGGTCATGGATCGGCAGCCTGGCCAGGGCCTCGCGCCGCCACATCCGGAAGCCGCTGGTGCAGTCGTTCGGCGAGAGGCCCGTCACGGTCCGGATGTACCGATTGGCGAACGCGCTCAGGGCGATCCGATGCACGGGCCAGTTGACGACGCTGACGCCGCGCGTGTATCGCGATCCGATCACCAGGTCGAACTGGTCCAGCGCCGCGCGCAGGTCGGGCAGGTATTTCGGATCGTGCGAGAGGTCGGCGTCCATCTGCCCGATCGCATCCGCATTCGTGGCCAGGGCCTGCTTCAGGCCATCGACGTACGCGCGTCCAAGGCCGCGCGGGCCGGTGCGGTGCATGACCTCCATCCGGCCGGCATACCTCGACGCGGCCATCGCATCGGCCATCGCCCCCGTCCCGTCGGGCGAGGCATCGTCGACGACCAGCAGACGAGTCCACTCGTGCCGCAGGATGCCCTCGGTCACGCGCTCGAGGTTCGGGCGCTCGTTGTACGTCGGCAGGACGATGAGAACGTTCAAGCCCGGCCCTCGGCGTCGTGACGAGAGGCAAAGGCGGCGCCGGCGCAGATGACCAGCGCCGGATCGATCACCGGAATCCTGAATCGTTCCTGCGGAAAAAAGATCAGGCACGTCGCGATCGCGGATCCGACGAGCAGCCAGAGCCCGGGCGTCCGGGCGCGCCGCGGGCCGAGACGAGCGAGACCAATCAACGCGATCGGCAGCGCCAGACCGTAGGACAGGACGGAGGCGCCGTAGTACAGGCGCGAATGAAGGGTGTACGACGGGCCGATCGGCAGGACGAGGTAGAACGCCTTTCGGATCTCGAGCCACACCCAGTCGATCGGGTGGGATCGCATCCAGGCGAGGGCCTCGCGATAGTAAACCGGCTCCATCGCTTCCTCGGAGAGCGCAGGGTGCTGACGCCGTAATTCCTGACTCTCGAGCTTCAGATGGGGGTTCGCGGCCAGGTCGCCTTCGCCAATGGCGCGTGGATGGTTGCCGGTCCAGAACGTCACGCCGCCTTCGGTTGCCACCAGCACGAATCGCCCGTACTCGGAGATGTTGCGCAGCGTCCATGGCCCGATCACGATCGCGGCGGCCAGCCCCATCGCGAGCGCGGGCGTGAAGCGGCGGCGCCAGGCGAGCCATCCAAGCGCAAACGGCACGAAGAGCAGCATCGAGGGACGCACGAGAATGGCGATGCCGGTCAGCACCCCCGCGATGGCGGCCGGCTTCCACGCGGTGTCCTGACGCGCCTCGGCGGCGCGATCGAACCACCACACGACGAGCAGGCCCAGCGGCCACGCGATCGCTTCACTCCACGCGTACGACGCGACCCAGACGAGCGGCGGATACACGGCACCGAGGGCCGCGGCGATCGTGCCCGCGCGTGTGCCAACCAGCCGTGCCGCGAGGAGGCCGATCAGCACGACGCCGGCCGCGCCGACGATCGACTGCACGAGCTTCACGGACGCGGGAACCGAGCTCGTGACCGCGCGTCCGCCGCCGGCGAGCGCCAGAAACGCCGGATACCCTGGCGCGCGGCCGAACGGCTCCTGCGAGCTCGACAGGATCTCCTCGTCGTAC
This sequence comes from Vicinamibacterales bacterium, assembly GCA_035633215.1. Taxonomy (GTDB): domain Bacteria; phylum Acidobacteriota; class Vicinamibacteria; order Vicinamibacterales; family SCN-69-37; genus DASQFI01. The sequence continues at coordinate 226,041 of DASQFI010000054.1, forward strand.
ACGAATCCGCGGCCGCTGGCGAGGCCCCGGGCGAGTGACAGGTATTCGCGTTCGTCCCGGGTGAGCGGCTGGTGGGTCCAGTAGCCGAAGCCGAACGCGAGTCGAAACCCGAGGCCGAGCGCGGCGGCAGCGAGGAGGGCCGACCTACTTGCGCCCATCGAAGCGCAGCGCCGCCACCTGGTCGGAGACGAGTCCCACGAGAAACACGATGACCGCGAACATGATCAGCAGCACCGCGCCGTTCGGAATCTTGCCCTGGTCGACGATCGTGTAGATCGCGTACGCGGTGCCGGTGAGGAGCGAGACGATTGAGATCGGCAGGAAGACGCGGAGCGGGCTGAAAATCGTCATGACCCGGATCATGATGAGCAGGAATTTCGGACCGTCGCTCGAGAGACGGATCTTCGACGAGCCCACGCGCTGCCGCGCCTCCACCGGCTCGAACGCGACGTTGTAACCGGCCCGGATGAATGCGAGCGTGGTCGTCGTCGGCGTCGAGAAGCCGTTCGGGAGCAGGTGGAGGAATTCGAGCAGGCACTCGCGGCGCGCGCCGCGAAAGCCCGAGGTGAGGTCGGGAATCTCGCGCTCGGTCAGGAAACTCGCCAGGCCGTTCAACATCGCATTGCCGACGCGACGGGTGGCGCCGGCCTGCGTCCCGGGCGCGCGCGCCCCGACCACGAGGTCGTATTCGCCGAGCCGGGCCGCGAGCCGGACGGCGTCTGCCGGCCGATGCTGCCCGTCGCCGTCGATGATCAGGATGTAGTCGCCGGTCGCCGCGCGAATGCCGGTTTTCACTGCGGCGCCGTTGCCTTTCGTGTACGGATGCCTGAGCACTCGTGCACCGGCAGCCGCGGCCTGCGCCGAGGTCTCATCGCTCGACCCGTCATCGACGACGAGAATCTCCGCCCACGCGGCGGCGCCGCCCAGCTCGCGCACGACCTCGCCGATCGCGCCAGCCTCGTTGCAGGCGGGGATCACGACCGAGACGGCGCGCGGGTCGGCCATCTATTTCGCTCCTGGCCGATCGCCTCGGTTGGAGCCCTCGCGATTCGCGAGCTCCATCCGGCGCACGCGATACAGGAGATCTTCGAGCAGCTTGCGTGTGCCGGAGATGACGTCGGCCACGAGGCCGATGAGCACGACCTGGAACCCGACGATCATGAGCATCGCCGACAGAATCAGCGACTGGACTTTGCCGGCGCTGTCGTACGTGAACAGGTAGTAGTACAGGAACCGCACGGAGATCGCGAACCCCACGAGAAAGATCGTGGTCCCGATGTACGTGAACACCTTGAGCGGCTCGTACATCGTGTAGATGCGGACGATCGTCGCCGCCGATCGCTTGACGTACGAGAAAACGTTGTCGAACAGCCGAGACGGCCGCGTCCGAGGATTCGTGGCGATCGCGACATGCGTCACGGCCATCCGCTGCTTTCCGGCCTGGATCAGCGATTCCAGCGTGTACGAGAAATCCGACACGATCGTCATCCGCAGCGCCGCCTCTCGCGTGTAGGCGCGAAACCCGCTCGTCGTGTCGGGCACCTGGGTGGCCGAGACCTGCCGGACCGCCCAGCTGCCGAGTCGCTGGAGGAACTTCCGCAGCCAGGACATGTGCGTGAGCTCGCGGATGTTGCGATCGCCGACGACGATGTCGGCGTCGCCGCGGAGGAGCGGTTCGAGCAGCCGCGGGATGTCGCGGCCCGAATACTGATTGTCGGCGTCGGTGTTGACGATGAAATCCGCGCCGTGGCGCAGGCTGGCGTCGATCCCGGCGCTGAACGCCGCGGCCAGGCCCTTCCGCTGGCGAAACCGGATCACGTGCGTGACACCGTGCGCGCGCGCCACCTCGGCCGTGTTGTCCCGTGAGCCGTCGTCGATGACGAGGGTCTCGATGACGTCGATGCCCGGCATGGCGCGCGGCAGATCCGCGAGGGTCGCGGGCAGCGTGTCCGCCTCGTTCAGGCAGGGGATCTGGATGATGAGCTTCGTCACCTCACGCTCCGTTCGGCGTCACGAGTCGATCGATGACGCCGTCCCAGGTAATCGTGCGGGCGCGATCGTATCCCGCCTGACCCTGCGCGGCGGCGCGGGCCGGATCGGCGTGCAGCCGGCCGATGGCCTCCCCGAGCGCCGCCGGATCGGGCGGGCAGACCCAGCCGTTCACGCCGTCGACCACGAACTCGTTCGGGCCGCCGGCGTCTGTCGTCGTCACGACCGGCTTGTGCGCGAGGAACGCCTCGAGCGTCACGTAGCCGTAGTCCTCGTCGTACGGCGGAAACACGACCGCGAGCGCGCGTGCGTAGAGCTCGATGATGTCGTCGTCGCTCACTTCGCCGAGAAAGCGCACGCGATCGCTGACACCGAGCGACGCGGCCAGCGAGTCGAGCGCGGTCCGCTGTGTGCCGGTGCCGGCCACGACGAGCGACACCTCGCGCGGCGCGTGCGCCAGGGCGTTGACCGCGAGGTCGACGCGTTTCACCGACTCGAGCCGGCCCACCGAGAGCACGTACGGCTCGGCCGGCCCGGGATGGAGCCGCGAGGCGAGCCGCGGCGGATGGTACAGCGGCTCGGCCGAGAGGCCGTTGAACCGCTTGACGCGCGCGGCCGTGTTCGCCGAGTTGGCGTAGACGTGGCGGCACTCGGCGAGCATCGCCTGGTCGAGCGCGACGATCCGCTCGCGCAGCGCGACGTCGTCTTCCGTGTGAGCGAAGTCGCTGAACGGCGTTCCCGCGAGCTCGTACGCGGCGCGGTGCTGATGAATCAGCCACGCCACCTTGTTCGGGTGCCGGACGAAATAGGTCGGAAATTTCGTCGCAATCACGAGATCGATCGGCCGGCCGTTGCTCTCGCTCAAATCGAGCATGCGCCACGCCGCCGCGTGCGTCAGGATCTCCGCCTTCGGGTACCACTTGAATGGGACGCTCACGAGCTCGGCGTCGTGTCCGTGCGCGCGCAGCTGACGAACCAGCTCGCGAACGTGCGCTTCGGCGCCGCCCTGCACGAATGGCACCTGCGCTTCGCAGACGAGCACGGTGCGGGCCGAAGTCTCTTTTTTCAACGCTCGCGGGGACCCCACCCCCGCTCCCGCCTCCGCCGAGGCTACGGCGGGGTTCGCCGAAGCGCCTACGGCGCGAAGGCGGCCGCTCGCGCTCCGGCGCTCGAAGACTCGCTATCCTCGCGCGGGCCGCGGGCGCACGAATCCTATCTCAGGTCGCGTGGCGGAACGTGATGACGTCGCCGTCCTTGACGGGATACTCCTTGCCTTCGAGCCGCAGCTCGCCATGCTCGCGGCACGCGGCGAGCGATCCGCGCGCGAGCAGGTCGTCGCAGCGCACCACTTCGGCGCGAATGAACCCACGCTGAATGTCCGAGTGAATCGTGCCGGCGGCTTCTTCCGCGCGCGTATCGCGCGGAATCGACCACGCCCGGCATTCGTCCTCGCCGACCGTGAAAAACGAGATGTAGCCGAGCAGATCGTACGCCGCGCGAATGATGCGATCGAGTCCCGACTGGCGCAGTCCCAAGTCCGCCATGAACGCACGCGCGTCCTCCGGATCGAGCTGCGCGATCTCGAGCTCGATCTTCGCGCACACGCCGACGATGCCGGCGCCGGACGCGTGAAGAAAGCCGGCGAGCTCGGGAAGCGTCGACACCTTTTCCGCATTCCCCGCGTCGCCTTCATCGACATTCACGACGAGCAGCAGCGGCTTCGCCGAGAGCAACTGAAATCCGCGGAGGCGACGCGCGTCGTCGCCCGCGATGCCGAGCGTGCGAATCGCGCGTCCCGCGTCGAGCGTGTCGCGCGCGCGCATGAGGACTTCCTGTTCCTTCTTCAACTCCGCCGCGGGCGTTTTCTTCAAATCCTTGTCGAGACGCTCGAGCCGTCGCTCGACGACGCCGAGGTCCGCGAGGATCAACTCGTCCTCGACCGCGCGCGCATCCCGCGCGAGATCGATCGACTGCAGCGGGTGCGGCACGGCGTCGTCGCGAAATGCGCGCACCACGTGCAGCAGCGCGTCGGCGTTGCGATACGCGACGACGTCGTAGAGCGTTTTCGTCTCGCCGCGCGCGGCGCCGATGTCCGCGAATTCCACGGTGGCCGGCACGCGCTTCTCGGGTTGGAAGAGCGCGGTCAGCCGGTCGAGCCGATCGTCGGGCACCTTGGAGATGCCGACGTGGGCCTCACCCTTGCCGGCCTTCGGCGCGGCGTGAACGCTCGTCAGGAGCTGGAAGAGAGTGGTCTTACCCGAGGTCGGAAGACCGACCAGTCCGGCGCGCAGCATGTCCGGGCGTGGATGGTACCACGCGACCTAACTTTCGCTTAATTTTCGAAGAGAGAAAAAGTAGCGAAACAAAGACGTAAGTCGTGGATTTCCTGTACTTTACGATTGACAGCCCCCGGGTGTACCTCTACCATTCGTGGACCTGGTTGGAGTCGGGTGGAGCAAAGTGCTTCGGGGTAGCTACACCGCAAAAATCGACGAAAAGGGCCGGCTAAAAATCCCCAACGCCTTCAAGGCGATCGTGGAAGAGCGGCATGGTACCACGGGCCTGTACGTCACTAGCGTAACCGGAGATTTCGTTCGGATCTACCCCATGTCGGTGTGGACGGCAGTGGAGCAGCGGCTGGCACGGATGCCCAGCACACACCCGGCCCGGCTGAAATTCCTCGACCGGGTCAATTACTACGGCCAGGTAAGCGAGTTCGACGTGCAGGGGCGGGTGTTGATTCCGGCCCGGCTGCGCGAGACCGCCGGCATGTCGGGCGATGTCGACGTGCTCGGTCAGGTGGATTACATCGACGTTTGGAATCACGAGCGATTCGCCTCGAAGCTCCACCGGGAGCCGTTTGGCGATGACGACGCCCGGGCGCTGGCGGAGTTTGGGATCTGAGGCGCGCCATGCACCGGTGCTCACGGCCGAGGTCGTGTCGATGCTCTCGCCTCGACCGGGCGGCGTGTATGTCGATTGCACGGTGGGGCTCGGTGGGCACGCCGCGGCGCTTCTGGCCGCAGGAGCAGGACGCGTGATTGGACTGGATCGCGATGCCGGCGCCCTAGACCAGACGCGTGAGCGACTGGCCGCGAACGCCGCTTCGACAGCCGGCCGTCTGGAACTGGTCCATGCCGATTATCGCGACCTCGCGTCTGTGTTGGAGACGCGCGGGATCACCGCCGTCGATGGCGTGCTGGCCGACCTCGGCGTCTCGTCCTGGCAGCTCGACGACGCCAGCCGCGGGTTCAGTTTCAGGAACGCCGGCCCGCTCGACATGCGCATGGACCGCTCGCGAGGCCGGACGCTGGGCGAGTGGCTCGCCTCGGTGGACGAGCCGACGCTCGCCGGCGTCATCCGCGATTTCGGTGAGGAGCGACACGCCAGGCGTGTCGCGGCCGCGATCGTGAGAGCGCGGGATGCCGGCCGACTCAGCCATACGGCGGAACTCGCCTCGGTCGTGCGCCGGGCGGCCGGCAGTGGGCGCTGGCAGCGAATCGACCCGGCAACTCGGACGTTCCAGGCGCTTCGCATTGCCGTCAACGACGAGCTGACCGGCCTCGACACGTTTCTCGAGCGCGCGGTGGCGTCCTTGAAGGCTCGGGCGCGGCTGGTGGTGATTGCGTTTCACTCGCTCGAGGACCGGGTGGTGAAACAGACGTTCAGACGGCTGGCGACGGCGGGCACGGTGAGTCTGGTGACTCGCCGGCCGCTGACGACCTCGGACGAGGAAATCGCGCTCAACCCGCGCGCCAGGAGCGCGCGGCTTCGGACGGTGGAGAGGGCGGCATGAGCACCATCGACCTCGAATACGCCATCAAGAAAGACATCCGGAACAATCCCGTCGTCCGGGAAGTCGATCTGGAACAGAAGCGGGAGTTCAACCGGATGATCTGGCTCGCCGCCGTGATCGTCGCGATGCTGCTGTTCTCGGCCTGGCAGCACTTCGAGATCGTGAACACCGGCTACAAGATCGAGCGCCTTCGGGTCGAGAAGACCGCGGAGGAGTCGCTCAATCGGAAGCTGCGGCTCGAGCTCGAGTCCCTGCGCGCGCCGCAGCGCGTCGAAGCCTACGCGCTGCACAAGCTCCGCATGGTGCCGCCCACCTCGGAGAACACGGTCGTCATCGAACGGACGACCGCCTCGGTTCCGGCTCGTTCCATCGTCGCGGCCAACCGATGAGCCTCCTGACTCGCCTCCTCAACGTTCGCGTGAAGGCGATCGATCCGTTTCAGGGCGCCGACCGCCCTGACCAGGCGTTCGAAGCCGGCTGGCGGCCCGGGCTCAAGGCGCGGGTCGTCATCATGCTCGCGTTCACCGGGTTCTGGACGGTCGGGATTGCCGCGCGCCTCGTGCAGCTCCAGGTGTTCCAGCACGATCACTACGTCGAGCTGGCCGAGAACCAGCAGCTCCGCGAGGTGAAGCAGGACCCGAAGCGCGGCGACATCGTCGATCGACACGGCCGCATCCTTGCGTACTCGGTCGATGCCGAGGCCGTCGGGGTCGATCCGACGGAGGTGGAAGATCCCGCGGGCACCATCGAGGCCGTGTGCGCGGCGCTGGGGGACTGCACGGCGAAGGAGAAGGCGGAGTTCATCGGGCGGCTAAGGAAGGGCGGCGATGGCAGATTCATGTTCATCCGGAAGGCTCGACAGGTCTCGCCAAGCCAGTCGAGCCAGGTGGGCCGTCTGAACCTTCCGGGAGTGATGCTGGTCGGGAATACGCGGCGCTACTACCCGAACACCGATCTGGCCGCGCACGTGCTCGGGTTCGTGGGCGACGACAACACCGGCCTCGGCGGCATCGAATCGTCCTACGACGCCAAGATTCGCGGGCGGCCGGGGCGGGTGCTGATCCAGCGCGACGCGCGGCACCAGCGGCTGCAGACGCGCGTGAAAGAGGCGCCGACGGCCGGCGCCTCGCTCGAGCTCACACTCGATCTGTACCTGCAGCACATCGCCGAGCGCGAGTTACGCGCGGGCGTGCTCGAGCACCGGGCGCATGGCGGCACGGCGATCATCATGGATCCCCACACGGGCGAGATCCTCGCGCTGGCCAACTATCCGACGTTCAACCCGAACACCTTCGGCCGCTCGACGCCCGAGAACCGACGCAATCGCGCCGTGCAGGATCTCTACGAGCCCGGCTCCACATTCAAGATCGTCACCGCGTCGGCAGCTATCGAAGAAGGCGTCATCTCGCCGACCGACAGCGTGGACTGCAGTCCCGGCTACATCAAGTTCGAGGGCCGCAAGCCGATCAACGACGAGCACCGGTATGGCGTGCTGTCGTTCGAAGATGTCATCGTCAAGTCGAGCAACGTCGGAACCATTCGGGTCGGGTTGCGTCTCGGTGCGGAACGATTGGGCCGGTACGTGCGCCGCTACGGGTTCGGCGAGGTACTGACGACCGACTTTGCTGGCGAGAACGCAGGCATCGTCTACAAACCGTCGGAGCTCGACGACAGCGCGCTTGCGTCGATGTTGATTGGCTATCAGATTGGCGTCACGCCGATTCAAATGGCGGCGGCCGTGAGCGCCGTGGCCAACGGCGGCCTGCTGTTCGAGCCGCATGTCGTGCGCGCCGAGGTCCGCGACGGCGTCCGGTCGCCGGTCGAGCGCAAGCCGCCACGACGCGTCATCACGCCGCGGACGTCGGCGACGCTCACGACCATCATGGAAGGCGTGGTCGACCGGGGCACCGCCAAGGCAGCCAGGCTCGAGCGCTACCAGATCGCGGGAAAGACGGGCACGGCGCAGAAGATCGTCGACGGCCAGTACTCGCACACGGACTTCAACGCGTCGTTCGTCGGGTTCGTCCCGTCCCGTCGGCCGGTCTACGCGATCATCGTCGTGATCGACACGCCGCGCGCCGGCACCTTCTTCGGCGGCACCGTCGCTGCCCCCATCTTCAAGCGCATCGCGGAGGCCGCGCTCCAGCAGGGCGGCGTGCCGCCCTCGATCAATCGGGTCGCGCCTGTGATCGTCGCCGAGGGTCAGGCGGCGCCCGAGCCGAAGCCGTCGGCGCCGGTGGTGCAAGTCGTCACGGACGTGACGGGCCAGCCGTTGATGCCCGATGTGCGCGGCCTTGGCGCGCGCCAGGCGCTGAAGGTTCTTGGCGGCGTCGGCCTGACCGTGCGCATGACCGGATCGGGCGTCGTCTCGTCGCAGTCGCCGCTCCCGGGCCAGCCGGTGGAAGCGGGCGGCTGGAGCGTGCTCCAGTTGCACCGTGTCATGGCCGAGCCTCGCCCGCCGGGCGGTGAGCGGTGACGCTCGGCGCGCTCATCGCTGCTGCGCGCACGCTCGCACCCGATGCGCGCGCTCGCGTCGATCAGGCGGGACGCCAGACCGCGAAGGTCACCGGCGTCGCGCACGACTCGCGTGGCGTATCGCCAGGCATGGTCTTCGTCGCGATTCGGGGCCAGCGCGCTGATGGCACCCGGTTCGCCGCTGACGCCGCGACGCGCGGCGCGGCCGCGATCGTCGCCGAGACGGCGCCGCCGGAAGACATCACCGTTCCCTGGCTGCGAACCACGGACGCGCGTCTGGCGCTCGCGGAGCTCGCGGCCCTGTTCTACGGACGTCCGAGCGACCAGCTCACTGTCGTCGGCGTCACCGGCACCAACGGCAAAACGACGACGACGTATCTGCTCGCGGCGGTGTTCGATGCCGCGGGGATGCCGTGCGGCCGCATCGGCACCGTGACCTTCCGGGTCGGATCCGGCGTTGGCGGCGAGCGGGACGCGTCGCACACCACGCCCGAGGCGTCGGAGATTCAGCGGCTCCTGCGGGAAATGGCGGACCAGGGCTGCCAGGCGTGCGCCATGGAGGTGTCGTCGCACGCGCTCGTGCTGCACCGCGTGGCCAACATGCGGTTTAGGGCGGCCATCTTCACGAACCTGACGCGCGACCACCTCGATTTTCACGGCGACATGTCGCAGTACTTCGCCGCCAAGCGGCGCCTGTTCGAGATGTTGCCGTCCAACGCGCCGGCTGTGATCAACGTCGACGACCCGCGCGGTGTCGAGCTGGCCGGCACGCTGCCGCGGGTCATGACCTTCGCGATCGATCGGGCCGCGGACGTTCGCGCCACGAACGTGCAATCGTCGCTCGAAGGTCTCGCGTTCACGGTCGAGACGCCTCGCGGCACGATTGAGATGCGGTCGCCGCTGGTCGGCCGGCCCAACGTCTATAACATCCTCGGCGTCGTCGCGGCCGCCGTCGCGCTCGATCTGCCCACGCGCGCGATCGAAGAGGGCATCGCCCGGCTCGAGCGCGTCCCCGGGCGCTTCCAGATCGTGTCGGCGTCAACCGATGACGTGCGCGTCGTCGTCGATTACGCGCACACGGACGACGCGCTCAAGAACCTGCTCGAGACCGCGCGGCCGCTCACGACGGGGCGGCTGATCACGGTCTTTGGCTGCGGCGGCGACCGCGATCGCACCAAGCGGCCGCTGATGGGCGCCGTGGCCGGCAGGCTGAGCGACTTCGTGGTCCTCACGTCCGACAATCCGCGCTCCGAGAATCCAGACCGGATCATCGAGGAAATCAAGCTCGGGCTCTCCCCCGCGCCCGAGCCGGGAGCGCCCAAGCGTCATACGACGCCATTCGTGACCCATCCCGATCGTCGTCACGCGATCGAACAGGCGATTCGATCGGCCAAGGCGGGCGATCTTGTGATCATCGCGGGGAAGGGTCACGAGAAATATCAGGTCATCGGAGATCGCACGTTGCCATTCGATGACGTCGAGGCCGCGCGCACGGCGCTGGGACAGCGCCGCGCTGCGTCACGGGTGTGACGACCGACGTGGGCGCTCTCGTGCTGACCGCGGGCATCGTGGCCGACGCCGCCGGCGGGCGCGTGGTCTCGGGCCGCGCCGAGACGGCGTTCGACACCGTGTCCACCGACACGCGGTCGATCACTCCCGGCGCGCTCTTCATCGCGCTCCGCGGCGACCGGTTCGACGGTCAGACGTTCGTCGAAGAAGCCCTCGCGCGCGGCGCCGCCGGACTGCTCGTCTCGGGGCACGTCGCGAACCCGGGCCAGGCCGCCGTCGTTCATGTCCCCGACACGTTGATCGGGTTGCAGCGTCTCGCGCGCGAGGTCCGCCGGAGATCGACCGCCCGTGTCGTCGCGATCACGGGAAGCGCTGGCAAGACAACGACGAAGGAAATGACGGCCGAGCTTCTCGGCGCCCGCTATCGCGTGTTCCGCAATCGCGGCAATCTCAACAACCACATCGGCCTGCCGCTCTCGCTCCTGGAGCTGCGGCACGACGTCGACGTCGCGGTCGTCGAGTTCGGCATGAACCACGCTGGAGAAATCCGGACGCTCGTCGGGATTGCCGAGCCGGACATCCGCGTCTGGACCAACGTGGGCGACGCGCACATCGGCTTCTTCGGATCGCGCGAGGCCGTGGCCGACGCCAAGGCCGAGATCCTCGAGCAGGCGTCCCCCGGCGCCGTCGTCGTCCTGAATGCGGACGATCCGCTGGTCATGGCGCGCGCCGCCGGGTTCGCGGGCCGTCGCATCACGTTCGGCGAAAGCGCCCAGGCGTCCGTTCGAGCCTCGAGCGTCGTGGAGTACGGCCTGGCCGGCACCCATGCCGACGTCGAGACGCCTGCCGGTCGCTTGCAGCTCACGGCGCGCCTCCCGGGACGGACGCAACTGCTGAACGTCCTCGCGGCGATCGCGGTCGCGGCCGAGCTCGACGTGCCGCTCGGCGCCATCGCGGCGCGCGTGAACGCGTTCCAGCCGCTCTCGCGCCGCGGTGCGATGCAGGCGACGCCTCACGGGGCGTACGTCGTGGACGATTCCTACAACGCGAGTCCGGCCGCGATGCGCGCGATGCTGGCCGCGCTCGCGGTGACGCCGACGGGCGGCCGCCGCATTGCGGTGCTGGGCGAGATGCTCGAGCTGGGCGGGAACGCGCGCGCGCTGCATGCCGACTGCGGCCGGGCGGCCGCGTCGGCGCGCGTCGACGAGCTGGTCATCGTGGGTGGTCCGGCGGCGGATGGATTGGCCGAAGGCGCCGAGGCCGCGGGTGTCCCGCGCGCCCACATCCATCGGTTCGCGGACAGCCTGGCCGCGGCGCCGATCGTCGCAGGTCTCGTCGTGCGCGACGATCTCGTGCTCGTCAAAGGGTCACGCGGGACCCGCACCGATCTGATCGTCGATCGGCTGATGGAGGTGGCGTAATGCTGTTCCACCTCCTCGCCCCGCTCGAAGCGCAGATTTCGGTCTTTCGCGTCGTCGGCTACATCACGTTCCGCACGGCCGCGGCCAGCCTGACGGCGCTCGCGCTCAGCTTGCTGCTGGGGCCGTGGCTCATCCGCCGCCTGCGCGAGTTCCAGATCGGGCAGGTCATTCGCACGGAAGGTCCGGCGAGCCACAAGCCCAAGGCCGGTACGCCCACGATGGGCGGCCTCCTGATTCTGGCGGCGGTGTTCGTGCCAACGCTGCTCTGGGCCGACCTGCGCAACCCGTACATCTGGATCGCCGTATCGGCGACGGCGGCGTTCGGCGCCATCGGCTTTCTCGACGACTACCTGAAGGTCACCCGGCACAGCCATCACGGGCTCTTCGCCCGTTACAAGTTCGCCGCGCAGATCGTGGTGGGCCTCGGGGTGGGCGTGGCGCTGCTGACGCTCGCCGGACTCAACCCGCCTGTCTACAACACGCGGCTGATCTTTCCGTTCTTCAAGGAATACATCCCGGACCTCGGCGTCTGGTACGTGCTTTTCGCGATGTTCGTGTTGCTCAGCACGTCGAACACCGTGAACCTGACGGACGGCCTGGACGGTTTGGCCATCAGCACGTTCGCGGTGGCGGCCGCGACGTTCACCGCGCTCGCCTACGTCACGGGTCACCGCGTGTTCGCGCAGTATTTGAATCTCGTCCACTTCGGGCCGACCGCGGAGCTCACGATTTTCTGCGGGGCGCTTGTCGGGGCCAGTCTCGGATTTCTCTGGTGGAACGCGCATCCGGCCGACATCTTCATGGGCGACGTCGGCTCCCTCGCGCTGGGCGGCGCGCTGGGCACGGTCGCGATTCTGATCAAGCAGGAGCTGCTCCTGCCGATCGTCGGCGGCGTCTTCGTGCTCGAAGGGCTCTCCGTGATCATCCAGGTGGCGTCATTCAAGCTCACCGGCAAGCGCGTGTTCCGGATGTCGCCGCTCCACCACCACTTCGAAATCATCGGCTGGGCCGAGCCCAAGATCATCATGAGGTTCCTCATCCTCGCGATCTTCTTCGCGCTCCTCAGCCTCACGACGTTGAAGCTCCGGTGACGCGATGACATTCGAGGTGAATCGCAAGCGCGTCGTCGTGGTGGGCGGAGGCCGGAGCGGCCGGGCCGCGGCCGAACTCCTGGTGTCGAAGGGCGCGCAGGTCGTCTTGAGCGACACGGCGTCGACGATGGACGGGGCGGACGAGCTTCGCGCGCACGGGATCGCGGTCGAGCTCGGACCGCACCGCGCGGAGATGTTGTCCGCCGCCGATCTCCTCGTCGTCAGTCCCGGAGTGCCGCTCGAGCAGGACGCGATTGCCGCCGCACGAGCGGCCGGCGTGCCGGTCATCGGCGAGGTCGAGCTGGCGTCGCGGTGGCTGTCGGGTCGCGTCATCGCGATCACCGGAACCAAGGGCAAGTCGACGACGACCACGCTGGCGGCGCGGATGCTGACGGAAGCCGGGTTCGACGTCACCGCGGGCGGCAATCTCGGGACGGCGCTCAGTGCCCAGGTGGCCGGGTCACGTCCGTCGTCGCTTCACGTCGTCGAAGTCAGCAGCTTCCAGCTCGAGGCGACCGAGACGTTCCGGCCGTGGATCGCGGTGCTTCTGAACCTCGCACACGACCATCTCGATCGCCATGGGTCGCTCGAGGCATACGGCCGGGCGAAGGCGCGCGTGTTCATGAACCAGACGCCGGCGGACTGGGCCGTGGTCAACGCCGACGATCCGGCGGCGCTCGCGCTGGCCCGCGGCGCACGGGCGCGGCGCTTCGATTTCGGTGTGGAGGCCAAGGTGACCCCCGGCGTCTCGGTGGACAGCGGGCACATCGTGCGGCGCAGCGCGGCGGATACGACCCCGCTCCTGCCGCTCGCGTCGGTCCGGCTGCCGGGCCGGCATCTGCTCAGCGACGTGATCGCGGCGGCGGCCGTGGGATCGGTGGCCGGCGTGCCGCCCGCGGCGATGCGCCGGGCCGTCGAAGGCTTCGCCGGACTCGAGCACGCCCTCGAGCGCGTAGCCGAAATCAACGGCGTGCGGTTCATCAACGACTCGAAGGCGACGAACGTCGTCTCGGCCCGGCGCGCGATCGAAAGCTTCGATCGCGGCGTCGTCGCGATCATGGGCGGCCGCTTCAAGGGCGGCGATCTCGCTGACCTGCGCGACGCGGTGGCCGGGCGCGTGGACGCGATCGTGGCCATCGGCGAAGCGACGCCGCTCATTCATTCGGCGCTCTCGGAGGCGACGACGATTCACGACGCGAGCTCCATGAGCGACGCGGTGCGACGGGCATTCGCGCTCGCGCGCCCCGGCGGCGTCGTGCTGCTCGCGCCGGCGTGCGCCAGCTTCGACATGTTTCGCGACTACGCGGAGCGCGGGCGCGCGTTCAAGGAAGAGGTTGGGAAGTTGGAGAGAAACGAAGGTTAGAGAGTTGCGAGGGAGCGGCGCGGGGCGAAGGGCCTCCGCGAAGCGACCGAGCCAGTCGGGTGCAGGGGCCCCGACGATCAAAAAACTGAGCGGTCAGCAGTCATCAGATCGGGCGCGGCGGCGAGGAGCTGGCCGCTGGGAACACAGGCCGCCCCGGCCTGTGAGGCTGGTGTCCTAGTCCAACCCGGCTGATGACTGTTGACCGCTCACGAGCTGCCTACTATGGCCCGAACACTGAAATCGGACAAGTTGCTCTTCTGGGCCACGCTGCTGCTCGTCGGCATCAGCGTCGTGATGGTCTACAGCGCCTCGGCGGTCCAGGCGCTCGCCAAATACGAGCAGTCCGGCTACGTCCTGCTCCGACAGTCCACATGGGCGGTGCTCGGCATCATCCTGATGCTGGTGGTCATGCGCATCGACTACCACGAGTACCGCCGGCCCGCGGTGATCTGGTCGCTGCTGGCTGTCACTGTTCTCGCGCTGCTCGCCGTGTTTCTGTTCCCGCCGCGCAACCACACGCAGCGTTGGATCACATTCAGCACCATCTCCATCCAACCATCTGAACTCGCCAAGCTCGCCGCCATTCTCTTTGTGGCGGCGCTGCTCGAACGGCGCATGCATCGGGTGAACGATGTGGCCTACGCGCTGGCGCCCACGGCCCTCGTCACGCTCGGGCTCGCGGCGCTCATCGTGCGCGAGCCGGATTTCGGGACGGCTGCCGTGCTCGTGCTCGTCGTCACGTCCATCGTCTTCGCCGCCGGATTGAGTTATCGGTATCTCTTGGGCGCCGGACTGTTCTTCGCGCCGGTGGCCCTGGCGCTCATTCTCGGCTCGTCGTACCGGCGGCGCCGGCTGTTCGCGTTCCTCGATCCGTGGAGCGATCCACTTGGCGACAACTTCCAGCTGATTCAATCGCTGATCGCGATCGGGTCGGGCGGTCCGTTCGGGACCGGCCTCATGGCCGGGATTCAGAAGCTCTACTACCTCCCCGAAGCGCACACGGACTTCATCTATGCCGTCGCCGGCGAAGAGCTCGGCATTTTCGGCACCGGATTGATTCTGTTGTGCTTCGCCACGATGGGATGGCGCGGGCTGCGGACGTCGCTCCTCGCACCGGACCGGTTCGGATCGCTCCTCGCCCTCGGGCTGACGATGATGGTGCTGCTCCAGGCGCTCGTGAACATGAGCGTCGCGCTGGGGCTCCTGCCGACGAAAGGCATTCCGCTGCCGTTCGTGAGCAACGGCGGATCGTCGCTGGTGATCAATCTGGTCGCGATGGGGATCCTGCTCAACATCTCGCAGCAGTCGTCGCCGACGGCGGCCGCGGCGACGGCGGCCGCGTGACCCGGGAGCGTCGACAGGTGCGCGCATATGACCGTGGATCCGCGGAGTGTGGCGATCGTCGTGGCGGGGGGCGGCACCGGCGGCCATCTCTATCCGGGGATCGCCGTCGCCCGGGAGCTGCTGCGACGCGTGCCGTCGGCGCGCGTGTCGTTCGCGGGGACCGCCCGCGGCCTGGAGGCGCGCGTCGTGCCGAAGGAAGGCTTCGAGCTCGACCTGATTCGGAGCGCCGGGCTCAAGGGGAAATCGTTGACGTCGCGACTGCGCGGCGCCGCGCTGCTGCCGATGGGCCTCCTCGATGCGTGGCGCATCATCTCGCGCCGTCGGCCGAGCGTCGTGATGGGCGTCGGCGGATACAGCTCGGGTCCGGTGGTGCTCGCCGCCGCGCTGCGGGGCATCCCGACGATGGTGCTCGAGCAGAACGCGGTGCCGGGGCTCACGAATCGGCTGCTCGCCCGATGGGTCCGCGCGGCGGCCGTCACGTTTGACGAGACACGGGCGCATTTTCGGGGGAGGGCGTTTGTCGCGGGGAATCCGGTGCGCAGCGAGTTCTTCACGAGCGGCGAGGCGCCGCGCGCCCCGGGTCGACCGTCGAGGGCACGGATTCTAGTCCTTGGCGGGTCTCAGGGCGCGCGGGGGATCAACCTGGCCATGGTGGCGGCGGCGCCGGAGCTGGCCCGCCGGATTCCAGACATCGACATCGTCCACCAGACGGGCGAGCGAGACCTGGATCAGGTTCGTCAGGGCTACGACCGAGCGGGCGTGGCGGCGCGGATCGTCGGGTACCTGGACGCCGTGGCTGACGAAATGAGAGCGGCCGATCTTGTGATTGCGCGCGCCGGCGCCACGACGCTCGCCGAGCTCGCCGCCGCGGGCAGACCGGCGGTGCTCGTCCCGTTCCCCGCGGCGACCGACGACCATCAGCGCAAGAACGCGCGGGTCGTCGCCGACGCGGGCGCGGCGACCGTGATCGACGAGACCGAGCTCTCGGGTTCGAAGCTGGCTGGTGTCGCCGAGGGTCTGCTCCAGGATCCCGAACGGCGGGCCGGCATGAGCCAGGCGATGCGCAAGCTGGCGCGGCCAGACGCGGCGGCGCGGATCGTCGATCGACTTCTGGAGCTGGCGGGGGCCTGAGATGTTGGGCCGGACTCGCCGCGTGCACTTCGTCGGGATTGGCGGAATCGGTATGAGCGGGATCGCGGAACTCCTCGTCAACCTGGGTTACTCAGTGACCGGATCTGATCTGCGTCTCTCGGAGATCACCGATCGGCTCGCGTCGCTTGGAGTTGGCGTCTCCGTCGGACACAACGCCGACAACCTTGGGGACGCCGACGTCGTCGTCGTGTCCTCGGCCGTCGCCGCCGACAACCCCGAGGTGACGGCCGCACGGGCCCGGCACGTGCCCGTCATTCCTCGTGCGGAAATGCTCGCCGAGCTCATGCGGCTGCGCGCCGGCATTGCGATCGCCGGGGCACACGGCAAGACGACGACGACCTCGATGGTGGCGTGGATGCTGGAGCGCGCCGGCCTGGATCCGACGGCGGTGATTGGCGGCCGGCTCAGCGCGTTCGGCAGCAACGCGCGGCTCGGCGGCGGCCAGTACATGGTCGTGGAGGCCGATGAGAGCGACCGATCGTTCCTCAAACTCTCGCCGACGATCGCCGTGCTCACGAACATCGACCGCGAGCACATGGAGGCGTACGGCACGTTCGACGCCCTGGTCGAGGCGTTTGCCGAGTTCGCCGGCCGCGTGCCCTTTTACGGCGCCATCGTGGCGTGCGTCGACGATGGCCCGGTCGCCGCGCTGCTGCCGAGACTCACGCGGCCGATCGTGACCTACGGGTTCGCGCCCGCCGCCGACGTGCGCGGCGTGGACCCGGTCACCGACGGACGATCGGGCCGATGCGATGTCCACTACAACGTCCGCGGGGTTCCCGGCGGCACCGGCGTCGGCGGGCTCACGCTCGCCGTGCCCGGACGGCACAACCTGCAGAACGCGCTTGGCGCGATCGCGGTTGGACTGGAGGTCGGCATCCCGTTCGACCGCATCACCGCGGCGCTGGCGGAGTTCCGGGGGGCGGAGCGGCGGTATCAGATTCGGGGAGAAGTCCACGGAATCACGATCGTCGACGACTACGGCCACCATCCGACCGAGATTGCGGCCGTCCTGCGGGCCGCTCGCGACGGGAAGCCGGCGCGCATCGTCGCCGCCTTCCAGCCGCATCGCTACAGCCGGACGCGCGATCTGCTCGACGACTTCGGACCGGCGCTCGCGCTGGCCGACGAGGTGGTGCTGCTCGACATCTACGCCGCGGGCGAGCCGGCGATTCCGGGCGTCTCGCTCGACGCGCTGGCCGCGTCGGTCCGAAAGAGCGTGACGCGCCTCCACCTGGCGCACGACCTGGACGAGGCGGCCGCCGCCATCGGCCGGATTGCGCGCCGTGGCGACGTCGTCGTCACGCTGGGCGCGGGTTCGATCGGCGCGCTGCCGGACCGGATTCTTCGCGTGCTCGGCGCGCAGGAGGTCAGGCGATGAGCCGGCGCGCGGCGGCCTCGCGGCGCGGACTGCCGCCGGCGGCGTCCGGGGTGGCGGCGCCAGCCGACCGCCGCTTCCGGCGGCCGGACGTGCGCCCCGGCACGCGCAAGCGGCTGGGCCAGCTCGCGTGGCGATTCGGGAAGATCGCCCTGGTGATCGGCGCGACGATGGCGGCCGGCACCTGGTCGGCGCGCGCGGTACTCGAGTCCTCGCTGCTCACCGTCAAGCACATCGTCGTCTACGGCAACGCGCGGTTGTCGACCCCCGAGGTCGAGGCGCTCCTCGACGGGATCCGGTCGGAGCGGATTCTGAATATCGATTTCGAGGCCTATCGCAAGCGGGTGATGGACTCGCCCTGGGTCGCCGACGTCTCGATGCGGCGCGTGTTGCCGTCGACCGTCGAGCTGCGCCTTGTCGAGCGGGTGCCGATGGCGATCGCGCGACTCGGTCCGCAGCTGTACCTCGTCGACAGCGCCGGCGTGATCATGGATGAGTTCGGTCCTCAGTATCACGATTTCGATCTGCCGATCGTCGACGGCCTCGTCGCCGCGTCGCGCGGCGGGCCGGTCACCGATCGCGACCGCGTTCAGCTCACGGGCCGGTTTCTCGACGCGCTCACGGAGCGGCCGGATCTGCGGCGGCGCATTTCGCAAGTCGACGTCTCGAACGCGCGCGATCTCGTGGCGATTCTCGACAGCGATCCCGCGGCGTTGCATCTCGGCGACGCGCGGTTCGTGGAACGGCTGACCACCTATTTCGAGATCAGCCAGACCCTGCACGACCAGTTCTCGGAGGTTGACTACGTGGACCTTCGCTTCGACGAGCGTGTGTACGTGCGTCCCCGCGGCCGGCCGCCGTCGGCGGTGAAGAAATGAGCCGTGTGCTTGCCCGATCGGAGCTCGCGGAGCGAGAGCTGGGCTTGCCCCGCCGGAGCGCGACGCGCGAGCCGGGCTTGCCCCGCCGGAGCGCGACGCGCGAGCCGGGCTTGCCCGCCGTAGCGCGAAAGCGCGAAGGCGGGAACGAAAGGCATTGATGGCGCGCAAAGAACGGTATCTGGTCGGGCTCGACGTCGGAACGTCCAAGGTCGCCGCGATCGTCGGCGAGGTGATGGACGACGGCGGCCTCGACATCATCGGCATCGGAGTCGCCGAGTCGAAAGGCATCCGCCGCGGAGTCGTGAACAACGTCGACACGGCGGGCGAGGCCATCAAGAAGGCGCTCGACGAGGCGGAGCTCACCGCCGGCGTCGAGATCGACAGCGTGTACCTGGCGCTCTCCGGCGCGCACATCAAAGCGTTCAACAGCCGCGGCGTCGTCGCCGTGGCCGGGCGGAACCGGGAGATCGCGCGCGACGACGTGAAACGGTCGATTGACGCGGCGCGGGCGGTGGCCTTGCCGGGCGGCCGCGAGATCCTTCACGTGCTGCCGCAGGACTTCGTCGTCGACGACCAGGACGGCATCGCGGTCCCGGTCAGCATGACGGGCAGCCGCCTCGAAGTGAATGTGCACGTCGTCACCGGCAGCTCATCGTCGATGCAAAACATGATCGCCTGCGTCAACCGCGCCGGAGTGGAAGTGGTCGAGACCGCGCTTGAGCAGCTGGCCGCGAGCGAGTCGGTCCTCACCCCGGATGAGAAAGAGCTGGGCGTCGCGCTCGTGGATGTGGGCGGCGGCACGACCGATTTCGCGGTCTTCGAGCGCGGCAGTCTGTGGCACACGGGCGTGCTGCCGATCGGCGGCGATCACTTCACGAACGACATCGCCGTTGGCCTGCGGATGCCCATTCCCGACGCGGAGAAGCTGAAGCGACGCTCGGGCTGCGCGCTGACGTCGCTCGTCCCCGAGGACGAGACGATGGAGGTCGCGAGCATCGCCGGCCGGCGGGCGCGCGTGATGCCCCGCCGCGTGCTGTCGGAAATCCTGCAGCCACGCGCCGAAGAAATCTGTCACATGTTCTGGGACGAGATCCGCCGCGCCGGCTACGAGAAGTCGCTGAACTCGGGCATCGTCCTCACCGGCGGCGCCGCGATGCTCGAGGGCATGGCCGAGATCGCCGAGCAGATCTTCGACCTGCCGGTCCGCCGCGCCGCGCCTGAAGGCGTCGGCGGCCTCGCCGATCACGTGAACAACCCGGCCTTTGCCACTTCCGTCGGACTCGTCCTCTACATGCACCGGAACCTGCTGACCGATCCGCCGAGAGTCGGCGCCGGCACGCTCGGACGCATCAAGGGACGGCTGCGGACGCTCTTCAAAGAGTTCTTCTAAGACGGCCCTACACACGATCACGAGGAGTACCCCACCATGGACGTTCGCCACACCCGCCGCACTGAGAAGCTTCGACTGCTGCTGGACGAGGACCTCGTCCGGGCCGGCGCCAGGATCAAGGTCATCGGGATAGGCGGCGGCGGGAGCAACGCCGTCAACCGGATGATGCAGGGCGGCCTCAGCGGCGTGGAGTTCATCGTCGCGAACACCGACCAGCAGGCGCTGCTCAACAACGCCGCGCCGATCAAGATTCAGATTGGCGCGCAGCTGACGCAGGGCCTCGGCGCCGGCGCCGACCCGACGGTCGGCCGCGCCGCCGCGCTCGAGGACACCGACAAGATTCTCGAGGTGCTCACCGGAGCGGATCTGGTGTTCGTCACGACCGGCCTTGGCGGCGGCACCGGCACGGGCGCCGCGCCCGTGATTGCGAGCCTCGCGAACCAGATGGGCGCGCTCACGGTCGCGGTCGTGACCAAGCCCTTCAAGTTCGAGGGGCGCAAGCGGCACCTGCAGGCCGAATACGGCCTGAACGAGCTCGCGGATGCCGTGGATACGATGATCATGATCCCGAACGAGCGCCTGCTCTCGACGATCGATCGCGCGACGAGCATGTCGGACGCGTTTGCCCGGGCCGACGATGTGCTCCGGCAGGCGATTCAGGGGATCTCGGATCTGATTCTGGTGCCCGGTCTCATCAACCTGGATTTCGCGGACGTCAAGACGATCATGTCGCGCATGGGCATCGCGATCATGGGAACCGGCGTCGCGACCGGCGAAGATCGAGCGCGTCTTGCGGCGAGCGCGGCCGTGTCGAGCCCGCTGCTCGAAGACAACTCGATGCAGGGCGCCCGAGGCGTCATCATCAACGTGACGGGCGGCCCGGACCTGACGCTGTCCGAAGTCAGCGAGGCGTCCGACATCATCTATAGCGCCGCGCACGAGGAGGCCAACATCATCTTCGGCGCCGTCGTGGACCCGAGGATGGAAGGCAAGGTGAAGATCACCGTCATCGCCACCGGATTCGATCGCCTCCGGGCCGAGCTGTCGCCGGCCGCGGAGGCGGTCAAGCCGACGCCGACCGACCTGACCAGCTACGGCGGCCCCCGCACCGAGGACGAGAATCGGCTCCTCGCCAAAGGCAACCGGGTCATCGTCGCGCGGCGGCGCACGCTCGACCTGCCCGTGCTGCCGGAGCCCGAGACGGTCGAGGCCGCCGAGGCGGCGGAGGACCCCGAGGCGTCGCCCTTTGACGTTCCCGCGTTCCTGAGACGCCAGGGAGGCTAGAAACAAAGGCTCAAAGCCTTAAAGGCTCAAAGGCAGAAACGGCCGAGCGTCGACAGGGCAGCGTCAGAACTGCGCGGGACCGATCCCGCGGGGCCGACGAGCGTACAATCGAAAGTACCAGGAGCCCCGGGCGCGTCGCCGTGAAAGGCGCGGTACGAACACGAGGCTCCGGTCAGTGTGCCCACTCCCAAGAGACCCGTTCGTACCCAGCGTGCCGATGCCCGCGCAGGCGGTGGCGGCGACGCCCGTACCCGCGCCCGTGACCTCCTCGCGCGTGAAGTCGGCTCCGTCCGCAAACCGCACGGCGGACGGCTGCGGGTCGCCCTCGCCTTCCCGAACACCTACTTCGTCGGGATGTCCAACCTCGGTCTGCAGACCGTGTATCGGCTGTTCAACGCCGACGAGCGCGTCGTCTGCGAGCGCGTGTTCCTCCCCCCCAGGCAGGAAATCGCGGCGCTCGCGGCGCGGCGCGAACCGCTGGTCACCATCGAGTCGCAGACACCCGTTCGCGACTTCGACGTGTTCGCCTTTTCCGTTTCCTTCGAGTGGGACTACACGAATGTCGTGACCATGCTTCGGCTGGCGGGACTCGAGCCGCTTGCCGACCGCCGCGATTCGCGCGATCCGCTCGTCGTGATTGGCGGCGCGGTGACGTTCGTGAATCCAGAGCCGCTCGCGCTCTTCGCGGACGCGATTGCCGCCGGCGAGGCCGAGCTCCTCGTGCCGTCGATCGTGGACGCGTTCGCCGAGACCGGCCGCGACGATCGGCCGTCCCTCCTCGCGCAGCTCGCCACCGAGCGCGGGATGTACGTGCCGAGCTTCTATGACGTCACTTACGATGGCCCCGGGCGGGTCGCGGCCATCGCTCCGCGCGCCGGCGCCAACGCGCCGCCCGTCGTCCAAAAAGCCGCAGTCAAGGCCGCCGATCGGCTCGATCCGCCGAGCACCAGCATCTTCACCCCCGACACCGAGTTCGGATCGCGGCTGCTGATCGAGGTCGTTCGCGGCTGCGCGAACCTCTGCCGGTTCTGCTGGGCGGGCTACAACTATCTGCCCGTGCGCCCGTTTTCGACCGCGCGCATCCTGGAAATCGCCGAGGCCGCGCGGCCGCATGCCACCCGGATTGGTCTCGTCTCGATCGCGCTGTGCGACCATCCCGACATCGAGCTCATCCTCGAGCGGCTCGTCGAGATGGGCTACGGCATCAGCCCGGCTTCGCTCCGGCTCGACGACCTGACCGAGCCGATCGTCCGGCTGCTGCGGCAGAGCGGCGAGCGGTCGATCACCATCGCCCCGGAGACCGGGTCCGATCGGCTCCGGCGCGTGATCAACAAGACGGTCACCAACGACGACATCCTCGACCGCGCGGATCTGATCTTCAGGTCCGGCATCGAGAACCTGAAGCTCTACTACATGATCGGTCTCCCCACGGAGACAGACGACGACCTGGTGGCAATTCGGGATCTGACCCTCCAGATCCGCGAGCGAATGCTCGCGTATGGCCGCGCGCGCGGGGCGATCGGGCGGATCGTGGGCTCCGTCAACCCGCTCATCCCCAAGCCCGGCACGACCTATCAGTGGCTGCCGATGACCGACGCCCGCGTGATCGAGTCGAAGATCGATCGCCTCCGCGCGCTCGTCTCCGGCGTCGACAACGTCTACTTCAACATCAAGTCGGAACGGCATTCCTTTTACCAGGGCCTGCTGTCGCTCGGCGACCGGCGGGTCGCGGACGTCATCCTCCGCGCCGAGCAGAACGGCCAGAACTGGCGCGCCGCCGTCGCCGAGTCCGGCCTCGACGCCGACGCCTATCTCTACCGCGACCGGAGCCAGGACCCGTTCCTGCCCTGGCAGATCATCGACGGCACGCTCAAGGCGAGCTTCTTCCGCGCCGAGTTCGACAAGAGCCTGCGCGCGGAGTGGACGAAGAAAGTCGGACCTCAGGTGGTTGAGGTCTGACCCGCGCCGGCGCTACGGCGCGGCTGTCGCCAGCTCGGCCTCGTGTGCCTTGTAGGCGTCCAGGATCAGATCCCTCAGCTTGTTCTGTCCGGTGCTGTCGACGATCGGCCGCAGCAGGGCGAAGCTGCGGCGCTCGCCGTTGACCGAATACTGCCGCGCCGGGAACGTCACGTTGCGGCCGCCGTGCTTGCGTTCCCAGACCGCGAAGCCAATGAGTTTGAGCCCGTCGAGCGGCCCGCCTGAAAAATGGAGCTCGGCATCCGCCAGCTTGCCCGGCGGACTGCTCTTGTCGTTCTGCCCGAATTTGACCGTCATCGTAATCAGCCTCCGCCGGCCTCGCCGGCGCTTCCTGATGGAGCAAGGGCGAGGCCACGTCGCGATCGAGTCGACGAATCGCCGGAAACGCCGGTAGGATGGAGCGTTGCGCCTCGGCCGTCAGGAAGCGTTGACGTGCGCGACGCGTGAAACGTCCACTCGAGTTACCGCCAGGCGCTTGAGCACCCGTAAAGTGACGACCTCAGTTTCCGCAGGCTTTCATTGGGCCGACGGCACCGCGGGCCGAATCCTCCAGGCCGCGGCGCTGCTTTCGCATGCCACGCACGTCTTCACGACTCGTCAACTGCAGTTTCGTGGCCCCTCGGCAGACGAGGACTATCGGCGGTTGGGCGCGGTCCTGGAGGTGATGCCCGAGCGGATCGTGCGCGTGAAGCAGGTGCACGGACGAACGGTTCTCGCCATCGCTCCCGGTACCATCGTCGACAATCAGCCGGAAGCCGACGCGATCGTCTCGACCGATGCCGACCGCGCGATTGCCGTCCGCGTCGCCGATTGCGTGCCGATCCTCCTCGCCGATCGGTCGCATCGCGTCGTCGCCGCGGTGCACGCCGGCTGGCGGGGCACCTGTGCCGGTATTGCGGCGGCTACGGTCGAGGTGATCGCGGAGCTCGGCGTGGCCCCGTCGGATCTGGTTGCCGCTGTGGGGGCCTGCATCGGTCCCTGCTGTTATCAGGTGGACGATCGGGTGCGGACGGCGTTTCTTGGCATGACGCCGGATGCAGCCGCCTGGTTCGAGGAGGACGGTCCGGGCCACTGGACGCTCGATCTGTGGCAGGCGAACGCGCAACAGCTCGAGGACGCCGGCGTACCCGCGGCGTCGGTGTACGTGGCGAAGTTATGCACGGCCGACAACCTTGGCGACTGCTTTTCCTACCGCGCCGAGGGATCCGGCACGGGTCGCCTTGCAGCGGCCATCCGACTCGGGCGTCCGTAGAGACCCCTCCGCGCGAACCGGCACAACTGCCGCGGCGTGCCGAAGCCTCCTAGAACTTGAACAGATCGTCGAACGCCTTCCGCGCGCTCGTGGGCGGGGTCGAGCCGGTCTCGCGCTCGACCTGCAGACGCGGGGCGAAGAGCGTGCACGAATTCGAGACGTCCTTCGGGGCGACGCGGGCGGGAATCGTCTGGCGGCACTCGAACCGGGCGCCGGGATCGAACGACTCGCAGTGGATACAGGCGTGGAGCTCCACGCCGCATTTCCCGCATTTACTGGCCGATCCCACCTCCAGGCTCTCGATCGCCCCGCACCGAGCGCATCGGAACACCTGCCGGAAACCCGGCATGTTCGGGACCGGCGGGTCACGGGGCAGTCGAGGGTCTCTCGGTTCGGGCGGCCGGCGGCCCGCCTGATCGGGTTTCGGTCCGCGGGAGCGGTCGTCGTCCTGGTAGCCGCGCTGCCGGTATTTCCGGTCAGACATGGAAGTGAAAAGCTACTGTAACAGGGCAAAGGGCAAAGGGCAGAGGGCAAAGGGGAGGTCGAAGGGCAAAGGTGAAAGGTGGTTGGTTCCATGAATGCCTTCGTGCCTTCTCCCTTTCACGTCTCCTTTGCCCTTTGCCCTCTGCCCTTATCGAGATCTCTCCAAACCCTCAGCCTCGTCCATGGCCAAGTTGGCCAGCCGGTCGGCGTCTGCGTTCAGCTCGCGCCGGACGTGTTCGAAGGTGACCCGCCCGATGCGACTGGCGCACAGGCGCGCGCGACCGTGCAGCGGCTTCAAGCCCTCATTCTTGACCTTGTAGACCCCGCGCATCTGCTGCACGAGCAGCAGCGAGTCCGAGAGCACGTGCACCTTGGAGGCGTCGTGCTCGGCACACCAATCGAGCGCCGCGAGCAGGCCGCTGTATTCGGCGACGTTGTTGGTCGCGTGCTGGAGCGCACCCATCAGCTCGGCGACCGGATCGCCGGCCGGCGTGCGAATGACGACACCCCACCCGGCGGGTCCAGGATTCCCGCGTGCGCCGCCGTCGATGTTCACGACGAACTCGGACATCGGAAGAGAGGTCAGGACTTGATGCCCGCGGCCTGATCGGCCCGGTAGTACAGGATCCGCTGACAGCTCTCGCACTGGACGACTTCCTCGTTGCGCCTGATGAGTTGCGCGACGTGCGGACGCAGCCGGACGTGACAGGCCGAGCAGATCTCGCCCACCATCTGCGCCACGGCCAGCCCGCGGCGGCTCTTCAGAATCTGATCGTATTTGGCGAACACCGCGGGGCTCGTGTCGCCGATCCTGCGCGCGCGCTCGGTCGAGAGGCGCGTCAGCTCCTGTTCGAGCGCTCCGCGCTCGGTGGTGAGTGCCGCGCGTTCGGCATCGCCATCACGCCTGGCTTGCGCGAGGGCGGTCTCCGCGGCTTTGAGCTCCGCGGCGAGGCCATCGGCGGCCTCCATCAGCAGGAGGATGCGATCCTCGATCGCCTCCTTCTCCGTCTTGGCCGTCGTGATCTCGTGCAGGAGCGCCGTGTATTCCTGGTTGGTCTTGACCGCGGCCTTGTGATCTTCGAACCGCGCGAGCCGGACGTCCACGGCGGCGACGTCCTTGTCGAGCGCCCGGCGCGACTGCTGGTTCTCCTGCAGCCGGTGCTTGACGTCGTCGACGACTCCGGACGCCTCCGCCAGGCGCTGTGCGATTGCCTGCTCGGCAGCGGGCAGGTCAGCGAGCCGCCGGCGCGCGCCGTCGGTCGCCGTGTCGAGCGCCTGGAGCGCGATCAGCGCTTCGAGCGCGGGAAGCATAGAAGGGCAACGGGCATAGGGCAAAGGGCAAAGGGGAGGGGAAAGGGAAAGGAAAAGGGAAAAGGCACGGTAGAGACCAGAATCTTATTACTGTCATTGTAGAATCCGCTCAACCTTCTGACGAGGAGCTGCCCATGAGCGAGATCACGCGTGGCGAATTCCTCGGATTCGCGGCGCTCCTTGCCGGCGCCACCCGCCTGGAATCGCCTCCGGCTGCCCTGGCGTCGCCTTTACCACCCGAACAGGCCAGGGGCACCGGTATCGAGGCCGACCTGGTTGTCGTCAATGCCGACGTCCAGACGATGGACACGGAGTTGCCACGGGCCGAAGCGCTGGCCGTGAAGAACGGCAGGTTTCTGGCCGTCGGCACCTCGGCCGACATTCGGAACGTGGCGTCGCCGCGGACGCGCGTGATCGACGCGCAGAAGATGACGGTCGTGCCGGGCTTCATCGACACGCACTGTCATCCGAGCGGGGTCAACGAGCTGTTCGAAGTGAACGCGAACGTACGCACCATGGCCGAGCTTCAGGCGAGTCTCAAGAAGAAGGCCAGCAGCACTCCAGCGGGGCAGTGGGTGAGCGGGCACATGTTCGACGACACGAAGCTCGATCGTCCGCTGACCCGGCAGGATCTCGATGCCGTCTCGACGAGCCATCCGATCGTCGTGAACCACCGCGGCGGTCACACGAGCTGGTACAACACGATGGCGCTCCAGCTGGCCGACATCACGCCGTCGACGCCCGATCCGTCGAACGGCCGTTTCTTTCGCGATGCCAGCGGGGCGTTGACGGGCCGAGTCGCCGAGCAGGCGCGCAGCGTGTTCGGCCGCGTGGGACGTCGAGAGCAGTTCTCTCCTGAGCAGCAGCGCGACCGCGGCCGGCAGGGCATGCGTCATATCTCGGAATTGCTGACCGCGGCCGGTTTGACGACGGTGCACGATGCGGGCGCGGGCGCCGACAAGATTCGCACCTATGAAGACGTCTACCGGAGCGGCGACCTGAGACATCGGGCGTACATCATGGTGCGCGGCGCCTACGAGCAACTGCGCAACGCCGGCGTGTACACCGGGCTCGGCGACGAATGGGTCCGCATCGGGGGCGTGAAGTACGGCGCCGACGGGTCGGCCTCCGAACGCACGATGCGCATGAGCACGCCGTACGTCGGCACGAACGACTACGGCATCCTGACGATGACACAGGAGGAGATTCACCAGCGCGTCGAGGACGCGCACCGCAACAACTGGCAGGTCGGTATTCACGCCAACGGCGACGTGACGATCGACATGGTGCTCCAGGCCTACGAACGGGTTCTCAAGCAATGGCCCCATCCGGACCGCCGCCACCGAATCGAGCACTGCAGCCTCGTCAATCCTTCACTGCTCCAACGCATCAAGGCGACAGGGACGGTGCCAACGCCGTTCTGGACCTACGTCTACTACCACGGCGAGAAGTGGTCCGAGTACGGCGACGACAAGATGCGCTGGATGTTCGCGCACCGATCGTTCCTCGACAGCGGCATCGTCGTTCCGGGCGCGTCCGACTACGGCCCCGGTCCGTTCGAGCCGCTCATGGCCATTCAGAGCATGGTCACGCGCAAGGACTACAGCGGGCGCGAGTGGGGCGCGAATCAGAAGGTCACCGTGGACGAGGCACTGAAGATCGCGACGCTGAACGGCGCGTACGCGTCCTACGAGGAGAACACCAAGGGGTCGATCACGGCGGGGAAGCTGGCCGACTTCGTGATGCTCGATCAGAAGCCGCATCAGGTGGCGCCGGACGCGATCATGAAGATCAAAGTGGTGCGGACGGTCGTCGGCGGCAAGACGATGCATCCGAAGGGGGAGTCTTAACAGGCCGCTGAAAAACGCGGCCTGAACTTCGAACTCAGAAGTTCAAACTTAGAACTTAAGAAAAAGAGCCAAAAAGACGATAACCAAGGCACCGATGGGACTGACGCCTGGTACTCGTCTCGGCCCTTACGAGATCGTCAGCCCGATCGGCGCGGGCGGCATGGGCGCCTGCGGCCGCCGCGGTGAGCGAGTCTGCGAGCCGCGCCGCGGCTCTTGGCGCGGGGGTGGGGCCCCGCGCCGTTTCTTGAAGCGACGCGACCTCGCCCATTCCACAAGCGACCGATGGGACTGACGCCCGGTACTCGGCTTGGGCCGTACGAAATCGTCAGTCCCATCGGTTCAGGTGGAATGGGTGAGGTCTACCGCGCCCGCGACTCGCGGCTCGACCGCGCGGTCGCCGTGAAAGTCCTGCCGAGCCATCTCGCCGCTGACGCGGCCGCGCGGGCCAGGTTCGATCGCGAAGCCCGCTCGATCGCCGCCGTCAGCCATCCCAACATTTGCGCGCTGCATGACGTCGGTCACGAGCGCCCGCGGCTCGCGCGAGACGCGAGTCTGCAAGACGTCGAGCGCGATGCGAGTGGGGTCCCCACGAGCGCGGAGGAAGAAGACAAAATCGACTTCCTGGTCATGGAACTGCTGGACGGCGAGACCATGCAGGATCGGCTCGTCCGGGGCCCGCTCGAGCCCGGCCCGCTGATCGATCACGCCATCGCGCTTGCCGACGCCCTCGACGTCGCGCACACGCACGGTCTGATTCATCGCGATCTGAAGCCGGCCAACATTTTTCTGACGTCGCGCCAGGTGCCGAAGATCCTCGACTTCGGTGTCGCCAAGGCGCTCGTCGAGCCGGCGCCCGATTTGACCCGTCCGGCCGGCGACGCGCTCACGATCCTCGGGACGACGGTCGGCACGGTCGCCTATATGTCGCCCGAGCAGCTGCGCGGAGAGCCGCTCGACGCGCGGTCGGACCTGTTCTCGTTCGGGCTCGTCCTCTACGAAATGGCGACCGGGCAGCGCGCGTTCACGGGCACGACGTCGGCGGTCGTCTCCGCGGCGATTCTCGGCCAGGAGCCGGCGGCGCCGCGGTCGCTGCGCCCGGATCTGCCGCCGCGCCTCGAGGACGCGATCCTGAAAACACTCGAGAAAGATCGCTCGCTGCGTTGTCAAACTGCAGCCGAGCTGCGCGCGGATCTCATGCGAGTGAAGCGGGGCAGTTCGGGGTCCGTGCCGGTCCCCGTGGGGACACCGCCGGCCGCAGCTCCGCCGATCGCCAGTTCGGCGCCGGCCGAACCGCTGCCGCAGAAGATCGCGCCGGAACGCTTTCGACGCGGTCCGCGGCGGGCGCTGTGGCTGACCCTGGGGCTCGTGATCGCGTTCGCGGCTCGCTCGTATTTCTGGCGTCAGCCGGATACGCCGAGCACGCCGCCGCCCGTGCCGTCAGGAGCCGTGCCGAGCGCTGGCGGGTTGCGCGCGCCTGCCGGACAGACGACCGCTGCCGCACCCATTCCGAACCCACCGCCGCCAACGATCGGTCCGCCGCCTGCGCCGCCGCCCGTCGTGCGCGCGCCCGACGCTCCGGCCCGAGGCGGCCCGCCAGCCGAACCTCGTCCGTTCGTGCCACCTCCCCCAGCGGCGACTCCGGTAGCGCCGGACGCGCCGCCGATCGTGCCTGACGCCGGACGGCGTGGACCGGGCGGGCCACCCCCCGGCCGAGCTGGGCGACGAGGTGCGCGCGGTCCCTTCCTGCAGCTCCAGGCGCTGTCGACAATGCTCCGAAACTTTCCGCCGGAAAAATACGACGTCGTCTATGCGGCCGGTGACCAGAAATCGCAGGAGCTCGCGCTCCAGCTCAAGGCCGCGATCGACAACGGCGGCTGGACGGCGGTCACCGCCGCGCCAATTCGGGAGCCGCAAGCGGTGTTCGGCATCTTCGTTCCGCGCCAGACACCCGGCACCGGCGCGCTCATCAATTGGGCCCGGCGGGCCGGACTCGAGCCGGACGTTCGTCTCATCGCCCGCCTTCCGCACGTCCATATCGTCGTCGGCCGGCACCAGGACTGACGGCGGCAAAGAGGGTCGCGGCGAGCACGAGACCGAACGCCAGCGACAGCAGCCAGGTCCGCGCCGGATACCGCAATTCGATCTCGTAGCTGCCCTCGCGAGGCGCGTCGAATGCCAGCAGCCCGCGATCATCAACGAGCGTGACCGGAGACGACCCGGTCCACGCCGTCCACGCCGGATAGAAATTCGTTCGCACGACGATGCGATCTCCCTGCCTCACACCATCAAGCTGGACGCGCGCGCCCAGCGGGGTGCGGCCCGTCATGTGACCGCGTCCGGCAGCGACGACAACCTCGTGTGGATCGGCTGCGAGGAATTCGAAATGCGTCCACGGGCCTGCCGACCATCGTCGGACGAACGCCGGATCGGATTCGAAAAACCTGTTCGACGCGTTGCTCCAGACCACCAGGTGCTGCACGCCCCAGCGAGTCAGCTCGGCGTGAACGTCAGCAGGCGGAGTGACGGAGATCGACGCACCGCGAAACGCGCCGCCCGCCAGGACGTTGCGGCGCTGCGGGCACCACTGCCAGCCGTCCCACATGCCGGCGTACAGGCGCACGCCGGTGAGGCGTGGGACGATGCTCTCGAAGTGCGCCGGGACGGGCGCGGGCTCGATGTCGCGCGTGGGATCCGCGTCCATGTCGCGATGCGGCGTGTTTTCGAGGAGGACGAGCGCGCCGTCGAGACCGCGCAGGTGCTGGACGAGCTCAGGCTCGATCGTCTCTGCGCGCTGATGCGGAACGCTGTGCCACCAGAGGGGCAAATAGATCGCCGCCAGGGTCGCAAGGGCCCAGCGCCGCCATCGATCCTGCAGCACGACACTGACGAACCCGGCGACGGCCACGGGCGTGAACACGGCCAGGAGATGCATCGGTCGAACGAAGAAGTACGCGCTCTCGGGACTCTGTAGCCGTGTGAGCGCCATGACGCCGACGGCGGCGACGGCGTAGAACTGCACACGTCCCCGCGCCCGCCACCCGGTCAGTGCCAGCAGCGGCAACAGCACGTACGTCAGGCCGCTCACGTCGTTGAACCAGCGGCCCGGCAGCCAGAACAGCTCGACGTTGTAGAAAACCTTGCGCGCGACGCCGAGCCAGTCGATCGGGTGGCTCGGATCGAGCATCACGTTGTTCGCGATGAAGTAGGACGGATACCGCCACAGCTCCCACGTCAGCGGAAGCGCCGCGACGACGGCGACGAGACTCGCGCCAACCGCGCGAATGGCGCGGTGCCGGTCGCGCGCCAATGCCGCGTCCATCAGCAGAAACACCAACACATACGCCAGGAAGCCCGCGTGCGACCAGGCCACCATCGCCATGGTGATGACGAGAAGCGGAGCGCCCCACCGGCGGCCCAGCGCCGCCGCGTGCGCCGCCGTCAGCGCGAGCATCGTCGTCGCCACGCCGGCGAGGGAGTTCGTGTCCCCGCTCCGCAGCAGGACGTATGCGATCGAGGCGACGCCGAACGCGCTCAGGCCGGCACCGAGGGCTGCGAGCCGCGGATCTCCATCGAGCCGCAGATCGAGATAGACAACTGCCGGGATGCCCAGGAGCAGAACGACGTGCAGCAGGTGAAACCCCGCCGCGTCGCCGAAGAGCAGCATGGGTGCGAGCCCGAGGAGCGTCAGGCTTTGCGTGATGTCCGAGGCAGTGTGATACCCGCCCAGAAAATCCCAGTTCCAGCCGACCGCGGCGCCGTGTTTGAGCAGCGCCACGCCGTCGGAGGTCGATAGGAACCGCGTGGTCCAGTTGTCGAGGTAGGGAATCGCGCTCCAGGACGACGGCGGAAACCAGACCAGGCAGCCAGCGGTCATGAGCGCCACACCGGCGGCGAGGGCCACGATGGCCAGTGCCCGGTCCGGTTCACCGCGGTCCGTGCGACGACCCGGCAGCAGGAGCGCCGCGGACGCGGCGACGAGCACCGCGAGATAGAGCAGCCGCTTCGAGCCGTGCAGCGCGCCTTCCACGCTCGCGTAGCGGGACGCGAGGAAAAACTGCGACCAGAGTAGCGTGACCGACAGCCACGCGCCGGCAAGGGCCGTTCGCGTCACGGCTGAGTGCGTGGCAGGCCGCCAGGCAACGCGACGAGGCGCGCGGACAACATCCGCGCCACCCAGAGATTGCCGGCGACCGTGTAATGGCCCGCGGCTTTGGCGTAGTCGAGACGGCTCGACTGAATGAACATCGCCGTCATTTCCGGCGGCGGCAGCTTGCGGAACTCGTCGACGAGATCGACGACGGCGATCCCCGCCCGCGCGCCGAGATCCTTCACGCGTGTCCGCCACGCATCCACGCTCGTGTTCGCGTAGTCCTTCTGCGTCGGCAAATAGACCAGCACGAGCGTACTCCCGCGAGACTTGTTGAGGTCCCGCAGCCGCTCGAACATGACCGACGCGATCGTCCAGATCGCGTCATCCGGGACTTCTGGCGCACCGCCGGCCGCAAGACCAAGCCGGTACGCGACGCGTCCGGCCAGGTGCGTCATACGCAGCTCCCGCAGCGCCGGCGCGAACCGTGCGACCCAAGGCGCATACACGGGTCGTCGCGGGACGGGCACGCCCCGCACGACGAGTTTGCCGTTCTCGAGATCGAGTGTCGGCTTGGGGTAGCCCATGAACGTCGTTGACGCCATTCGCTGGAAGTCGAGCGTGATGAACGCGAAGAGATGCACCTGATGCCCGAGCTGTTCGGCGTCGCGCTGATACGACAGATAGGACTGGTCCGCGCCGTAGCCGCCGAGGCCCATGTTCACGGTTTCGAACCGGCGGCCGTCGTTCTGCAGCAGCCCGCACCAGGTGTGTTCGTTGTCCACGCCGTACCCGAACGTGAAGGAATCACCGGAACAGATGCCGCGGGTCCATCCGTCGGGCACGTGCGCGGGCACGTCGCCATTCGCCCGAAATCCCTGGGCATTGATGCGGACGTACATGCCGGGTCCGTACACGTCCGGAAAAAACGCGTTCGGCACGTTCACCCACCCCAGCAGACTGTCGTGTCTCGTATGTCGCGCTTCGGCGACGTCGCCAAGCGCGCCGGATCGGAACAACTCACGCGCGAAAAGCAAACTGCTGCTCACGCCTTCGAGCACGATCAGGCCGGCGGCGCTCGTCGCCACGACGAGCAGGCTGACGACGACCGCTCCGCGCAAGAACCCACGTCTGCTTCGATTCACTGGCACATGCGCTCGATGCAGGTGTTAGTATCCGCCCGACGTGGCTCAATTCATCCCTGGTCGGGGAATGGCGGCGGTTTTTGTCGCCGTCGTCGCGCTCGGCTCGCAGCTCCCGGTCGCGAGTCTCGAGCGCGACCAGCGGCCGGGCGACGCCGGCGCCTGGCGTCAGTGGGGCGGCCCCACTCGAGACTTCATGGTCAACGTCACCGGGCTGGCCGACTCCTGGCCGCCGGGCGGACCACGGACGATCTGGAGCCGGCCGCTTGGCCCGGGTCACTCGTCGATCCTCGTCGACGACGGGATGTTGTTCACGATGTATCGCGCGGGCAACGGCCGTGCGCGACAGGGGCCGTGGGACGCGGCTGAATCCGTTATCGCCCTGGACGCCGCAACAGGGAAGACTCTCTGGGAACACAAGTACCCGTCCAAGATCGAGGACTTCAACTACGGCGCCGGTCCCCATTCGACGCCGCTCATCGTTGGCGATCGCCTCTTCACGATCGGCACGAACAAGCAGCTCTTTGCGTTCGACAAAAAGACGGGCAAGGTACTCTGGTCGCACGACCTCATCGCGGAGCTGGGCGCGCCGTCGCTGCTGATTCGGCCGGTCGTCAAGGCAGGTTATGGCTGCAGCCCGATCGCCTATCGCGACACGATCATCTGCTCGGTCGGCGGGCCCGGGCAGTCCGTCGTGGCGTTCCGCCAGCACGACGGCAGCGTCGCCTGGAAGAGCGGCCACTTTCTGGTATCTGAGGCCGCGCCGATTCTGATCACCTTCGGCTTGCGGGAGCAGTTGGTTGTCTTCGGTGGCGGCACGGTCAACGGAGTCGACCCGCACAACGGAGCGGTCCTCTGGTCGCATCCCCACGATCCCGGCAATGACCTGAACATCAACACGCCGATCTGGGGCGCGGGCGACCACACCCTGTTGCTTTCGTCCGCGTACAAGGCCGGCAGCCGCGCGATCCGGCTGAAACCGAACGGTGGAGCGACCGAGACCGAGGAGCTCTGGTTCAGCAATCGCGTGCGGTACATGTTTCTGAGCGCGCTGCGCCTCGGTGACTATGTGTACGGCACCGCCGGCGATCTCGGACCGTCGTTCCTGACTGCGATCGACATCAAAACCGGCCAGATGGTCTGGCAGCATCGCGGCATCGGTCGCGCAAGCATGGTCTACGCCGACGGCAAGGCGATTCTGCTGGAAGAGGACGGCGATCTCGTGCTGACGAGGCTCACGCCCGAGGGGGTCACCGTCCTCTCGCAAGCGAAACTCTTCGACACGATGTCATGGACCGCGCCGACACTGGCGGGCGCGACGTTGTATGCGCGCGATCGAGAAAAGATCGTCGCGCTGGATCTCGGATCGAGGGCGAACGGTCTTCTCACCTCGCGCCCGGCCATCCGCCCGCTGCCCGGAGTCGCGCCACATATTGAGCTGACAACGGACCTTTCAGGCACCTGGAAGCTCGACCCGGCGCGCAGCACGGTGTCAACTGCAACGCTGCCGGGTCTGATCAAAGCCGGCGCGCCGCAGGTCCTGCACCTCACGCACGCCGCGAACGGCACGGTCGTCATCGAAAGCCAGATCAACGAGAGCCATGCCCGCGTGTTCAAGCCCGGCAGCACGACGACCACGCCGATGTGGCCAACCGGCAGCATCACGGCGATGTCGAGATGGGACGGCCGGGAGCTCGTCAGTGAAGGGACTCAGGAATCGACGGCTGGCGCCATCCGAGTGAGGGAGTCTTTCTCACTGAGCGCCGATCGCCGGACGCTCACCGTCGACGTCACGTTCGGCGAGGCGGCTGACAAGAGCGTGAGTACGCTTGTCTACACGCGGACGAACAGCGTCGGCTCGTGTAAGACATGGCCGACGCCGTGCAAGTTGTAGGGCGGACTGATTCCAAATCCGCCGTGCGAATGGCGGTCTTAGATTTCAGGCCGCCCTACTGCTTACGCCGAACTTCAATCACCTCGAACACACCACGATCGAACAGCACGTCAGCCGCGTCCGAGTTCAATCCGCTCGGCGGCAGATCCACCTCGATCACGCCGCCGCCCCGGCTCGAGCCACTCGACGCAGCCGGCTCGGGAACCGGCACGGCGCCGTTGCAGGTCTCGGTCGTCGACGGCGAGCCCACCGCGTCGGTGAACGCACAGACGTAGCGGCGCAGACGATCCATCGCCAGGCGCGTCTCGGTGATGCCGTGGCCCTGCCGCGGATAGCGCACGTACGTCACGTCCTTGCCGAGATCCTTCAACGCTTTGTAGAACTCGTCGGCCTGCGTCGGCGGCACGCGCGCGTCGTTGGCGCCGTGCATGATCAGAATCTTCGACTTCACGTTCTTCACGTGCTGGATCGGCGACAGCTTCTGGTAAATCGCCTGGTTCTCCCACGGCGTGCCGAAGAACCACCCGAGATATGCGGGGATATCGGTCGTCGAATACATCGAATAGAGGTTGGTCAGTCCCGCGCCCGGTGAGATGAGCTTGAAGCGGTCCGTCTGCGTGGACATCCAGAACGTCATGTAGCCGCCGTAGCTCCAGCCATACGCGATCATCCGGTTCGGATCGGCCCAGCCCTGCGCGATCACGTAGTCGACGCCTTTCATGATGTCGTCGTAGTCGGTGATGCCCCACGTGTTCTGATTCGCGTTGAGGTGCTTCTGGCCGTAGCCGGTGCTGCCGCGGAAGTTGATCTGCAGCACCAGGAACCCGTTGGCGGCCAGCACCTGGTTCGTCGAGCTGAACCCTTCGGTGGACGCGCCGCTCGGTCCGCCATGGGGATTGACGACGAGCGGGTAGCGCGTGCCCGCGGTGAAGCCGACCGGCCGCGTGATGACGCCCTCGATCGTCCCGCCGTCCGAGTTCGTCCACTTGATCGTCTCGACGCGTCCGAGCTGCACCTGCTCCTTTTCGATCCAGGGATTCGCGTTGGTGAGCCTGACAGGCGTCGAGTAGCCGTTGCCGTCGCGCCTGGCCGCCCAGAGGTCCGACGACTGGGTGCCCGTGCTGTACGAGTAGACCCACGTTGAACCGTCGTGGGAAAGCTCGTAGCTTCCGCTCACGCCCGTCACCGGCGGACGTGTCGTCGTCAGCTCGCCGGTGACGATGTCCACGCCGAAGAGCGCGGTGCGAGTGCCCTGACCGGTGGACCAGTAGACGATCTTGCCGTCGTGTGACCATGTCGGCTGGCCGAAGTCCAGATCGAAGTTCTGCAGTACGACCTTCGGCGCGCCGCCCGCCACGGGAAAGAGGTGCAGCTTGTCGTACCACTGCGTGTTGCCTGACTGTCGTTTTGAGGCGATGGCGAGCGTGCGGCCGTCCGGCGACCAGCGCGGCGTCGTGTCCGGTCCGGCGTTGTCATAGAACTTGCGCGCGCGGCCTTCGAGATCGGTCAGCCAGACATCCGCCCATGCCGAGTCGTCCACCTTCGTCGTCGGTCGCGTGACGAAGGCGATCGTCTGCGAGTCGGGCGACCACTGCGCGTCGCTGGCGACGAACTTGCCTTCGCTGAGCCGCTTCTCCTTGCCCGACTCGATGTCGAGGTACCAGACGTGCGTCCAGCGAAACGCCTCGTCGACGACGACGGCGTCGTCACGTTCGCGGCGCCGGCGACGGTCGTCGGGCGTCAGCGGATCCTGCGCGAGGAACAGCAGCTTTTTGCCGTCGGGCGAGAGCGAATAGCTCGAGACGCCGCCATCGTGCTTCGTCGCCGCCCAGGCCTCGCCGCCGTCCGTGTACATGAAGAACACCTGGTTGCCGGGCCCCTCGCCGTCGCCGCCAGCGGCGGGGGCTGGCGTTGAGGGCGAGGGCGCGGCCGTGCCCGTGGGACGCGATGAGAGGAACGCAATTCGGGTCCCGTCGGGGAACCACGCGGGCGACGTCGTGTTCGCGTCGCCGAACGTGAGCCGGCGCGCGCCCGTGCCGTCCATCCGGACCCGCCAGATGTGCGTCTTCGTGCGCCACTGCGCATCATCCCAGTCGCGCACGGTCTGGGTGTAGAGCAGCCAGCGGTCGTCAGGTGAGATCGCGGGCGACCCGACGCTGACGAAGTTCTGCGTGTCCTTGACGGTCATGAGACGCGGCTTGGCGGCCTGGTCGGCGCCGGCCGCGACGGGCGCGATCGAAAACGCGCCGATGCCGCCCACGAGTGCAAGGCTCAACGTGGCGATGCCGTACATACGCTGTGTCATGGCAGTGCTCCAGACTGATGGGTGCTGCTGATTATGAGCCATCCGGGGTCATCTCGAAACCGCGTGCTAGCATCGCGCGATGCGTCGGGGTCCGGGTCCAATTTGCGTGGTGCTTTCGATCGTCGTTCTGGCCGCCGCCGTGCTCGGGCCAGTTCGGGCCAGCTCAGTCGCTGATGCGGCGTGGCCCCAGTTCCGCGGTCCGGCAGGCGCCGGCGTTCTCGACGGCGCGAAGCTGCCGCTCGAATGGTCACCCTCCTCCAACGTCGCATGGCGCGCGGACGTGCCCGGGCGCGGCTGGTCGTCGCCGGTTGCCTGGAAGGATCAGGTGTTCGTGACCTCGGCCATCAGCGCCGGGAGCTTCAAAGCCCCGTCGACCGGGATCTTCGGCAACGACTTCGCGGCCGAGCTGACGGCGCAAGGGCTGTCGCCCGAGGAGGTCATGAAACGGGTTTCGGCCCGGGATCTCGAGTCCTCTGACGAGAGCGGGGAAGTGCGCTACATGGTGTACGCGTTCGACAGCGCGACCGGACGCGTGCGCTGGGAGCGCGAGGCGCACAAGGGCGCGCCATTCGGCGGACGGCATCGCAAGAACACCTTCGCGTCCGAGACGCCGGTCACCGACGGTCAACGGCTCTACGTGTATTTCGGGAACGTCGGGCTGTTCTGCTACGCGCTCGACGGCACGCCGATCTGGACGACGAAGTTCGAGCCGCAGCCGATGTACTTGAACTTCGGGACCGCGTCGTCGCCGGTCGTCCACGACGGCCGCGTGTTCATTCTGCACGACAACGACGGCGTCTCATTCGTCGCCGCCGTCGACGCGCGCACGGGCAAGATTTTGTGGCGTGTCGCCGGCGACATGCCGGTGGCTCGCGGGTCTGGCTGGTCCACGCCGTTCGTCTGGACGCACGCGCAACGGACCGAGCTCGTCCTCATCAGGCGTCAGCATGCGGTGGCGTACAGTCTGGACGGCAAGGAACTCTGGCGCCTCCGCGGCCTGGTCGGCCAGTCGACTCCCAGCCCGGTCGCATCGGATGACATGCTTTACCTCAGCACCGGATCGCAGGGCGAATCGAACCGGCCGGTCTTCGCGGTCCGGGCCGGCGGAACAGGCGACATTTCCCCGGCCGCCGGCGAGACAACGAACAACTGGGTCGCGTGGTCACATCCCCGCGCCTCGGCGTACACGTCGTCGCCGCTCGTGTATCGCGGACGCGTCTACATCGTGAATGACAACGGCATTCTCCTGGTGCTTGATGCGAAGACCGGCGCCGAGATCTACAAAGCGCGTGTCGGCGGCGTCGGCAACACGTTCTCGGCGTCGCCCTGGGCCGTCGACGGGAAAGTGTTCTTCCTCAGCGAGGACGGCGTCACGTTCGGGATCGAGGCCGGCGACAAGTACGTCGAGTTGGCGAAGAACGATCTCGGCGAGATGAGCCTGGCGACGCCTGCGCTCGCCCCAGACGCGATGTTCGTTCGGACGATGACGAAGCTGTATCGGATTGCGGGCAGCCAGTAGGGCCCAGGGCCCCCGCCTTCGCTCTGTCGAGCTTCGGCGGGCAAGCAAGCCTCCAGCCTCAGCTACTTCACCACCGCGCCAGTTACCTTGACCTGATATTTCTTGCCGAAGTCCGAGGCGGTCGGCTGCGCGGCCAACTGTTCCCTGGCGGCCTCATTGCCTTCCTTGTCGGCGGCATCGATGCGCTGAAACACGCCTTCGGCCGACGCGCGTTTGCCGCGCGCCGCGATCGGGAACGTGATGGCGCCGTCGTGATCGACCTTGAAGCGTACGGTCTGTTTGGAGTCGGCTGAATCGGCCAACGCCATCCAGCACCCCATCTCCTCGCAGACCGCGGTCACGACGCCGTCGAGCCTGACCGGCTTGCCGACGAACTTCTCTGGGTCCGCGTAGAGCACGGCAATCGAGGTCGGCTCAGTGAGTTTCACACCGGCCCCGAGTGTCTGGTCGGCCGAGAACGGCGGTGCGGTCAGGGCAATCACGGCAAGGGCGGTCAATACGCGCATGCGTAGCATTATCGCCCGGCGGCGGTATGCTGGTCGACATGCGGAGACTGTTCGTGGCGACGACCGCCTTCGCCCTCATGTCGCTCGGCTCGAGCGCCTGCGC
Source organism: Vicinamibacterales bacterium (assembly GCA_035633215.1). Taxonomy (GTDB): domain Bacteria; phylum Acidobacteriota; class Vicinamibacteria; order Vicinamibacterales; family SCN-69-37; genus DASQFI01. The sequence goes on from DASQFI010000054.1 coordinate 265,540, forward strand.
GCGCGCGCCGGAGCCTCCGCCGCCGCTGACGCCTGAGGTTGTGAAAGAGATCGAGGCGTGGCGGACGAAACATGAAGTCGACTATCGCCGCGACTGGGTGACGATTGCCGGGCTGCACGATCTCAAGGCCGGGCCCAATACCGCCGGCAGCGCTGCGGGCAACGACATCCATCTCCCGGCGTCGCTGCCGGCGACGCTCGGCCGATTCGTCCTCGAGGGACAGCGCGTCCGGTTCGAGCCGGCGAAGAACGCCGGCGTCATGCTCAAGGACAAGCCGGTCACGGCGCCCATCGATTTGAAAGACGACGGCGGGCCGGGCGCGGATGAGCTGCTCGCCGGGACTGTCCGGCTCGTCGTGCACGTGAGCGGCGAGCGACGATCGATTCGCGTGCGCGATCCGAACGGCGAGCTCGCGCGCGGTTTCCTCGGGTTCACCTGGTTTCCGATCGACGCGCAGTACCGCGTCACCGGACGCTTCATCAGGGACGCCGAGCCGCGAAAGCTCTCGGTCGTCAACACGTTTGGCGACCTGGACACGTACTCGACCGAGGGCGTCGTCGAATTCACGCTGCACGGGCAGACGCTTCGACTCCGTCCGTTCACGACACGGCCGAAACGCTTCTACTTCGTCTTCCGCGACGCGTCGGGCGGGCAGGAGACGTACGAGGCGGCGCGATTCGTCTATTCGAATCTGCTCGACGACGGGACGACCGTGATCGACTTCAATCAGGCGTACAACCCGCCCTGCGCGTTCAATCCGTATACGACGTGTCCGATCCCCCTCAAGGAGAACCGGCTGCCGGTCAAGATCCTCGCCGGCGAGAAGGCGTATCCGGTGCACGTGCCGCTGCCGCAGCGCCCGACGGGGGGTCAATGAGAGGGCGGACACACATTGCCGACGCTAAAGGGTCGGCCTCCATCTGTGCGGTCACCTGTGCGGTCGCGCTGACCTTTGCGGTGGCGGCGTGCGGCGGGCGCGAGCCTGCGTCCTCGACGCCCGGCACGTACACCGATCTTGTCGCGCTGTTCAAGGACTGGCGTGCATTTCAGGCGCCGGCGCTCGTGAACGGCGTTCCGGACTATCGGGCGGAGGCGATGGCCGCGCAGCACCGCGAGCTCGCGAACTACCGACGCCGGCTGGTCGCGATCGACCCATCGGCCTGGCCGATTCCGCAGCAGGTGGACTACCACATCGTGCGCGCGGAGATGAACGGACTCGACTTCGATCACCGCGTGCTCCGGCCGTGGGCCAACGATCCGGCGTTCTACGTGGCTGCGTTCGGCTCCGAGAGCGACCAGCCGGCGCGTGAGGGGCACTTCGCGCGCGGATCGGTCGAGCTCTGGAAGTACGCGTGGCCGCTCGACGAGGCGAGCGTCACCGAGATCCGCGCGGGTCTGGCCGCCATTCCGCCGTTGCTCGATCAGGCGCGGGTCAACCTGGTGGGCACCGGCCAGGATCTCTGGACGTTTGGCACGCGGCAGGTTCGCGCACAGAGCACGGAGCTGCAGCGGCTGGGTGCGCGGCTCGCCGAGGCCGGGCCGAAAGAGCTCGTTCCCGACGTCGAGCGCGCGCGCGCCGCGACCGACGCCTTCGCGGCCTGGCTGGACAACCAGACGCCGTCCAAGACCGGACCGTCAGGCATCGGGATCGAGAACTACGACTGGTATCTCCGAAATGTCGAGCTTCTGCCGTACACGTGGCAGGACGAATTGACGCTGATGGAGCGGGAGCTCGCCCGCGCGCACACCGCACTCGCGCTCGAGGAATTGCGCAACGCCAGTCAGCCGCCGTCGACGCCGATTGCCTCGGCCGACGAGTACGAGAAGCGCGCGCAGGCGGCGGTGACCGATTACATGCTCTTTCTCAAGGAGCACGATCTCCTGGCGATCCGCGACTACATGGATCCGGCGATTCGGGCGCGCCTCGGCCGGTATTCCGCCGGACCACGCGAGTTCTTCGGCGAGGTCGACCATCACGACCCGCAGGTCATGCGTACGCACGGCTATCACTGGTTCGACAAGGCGCGCATGGCCCACGAGCCGCACGCCAGCCCCGTTCGACGTGGGCCGCTCCTCTACAACATTTTCATCACGCGCACCGAAGGGCACGCCACCGGCTGGGAGGAGATGATGCTCGAGGCCGGCATGTTCGATCGGCGCCCGCGGTCGCGTGAGCTGATCTACATCCTGCTGGCCCAGCGCGCCGCGCGCGCCCAGGGCGACCTTCGTATGCACGCCCGCCAGGCCACGCTCGAGCAGGCCGCGGCCTTCACGGCCGCGAACACGCCGCGCGGCTGGCTGAGCCTCGAAGGCAATCTCGTCCGCGCCGAGCAGCACCTGTATCTGCGCCAGCCCGCTTACGGCACGAGCTACCTGATCGGCAAGATCCAGATCGAGCGGCTGCTCGCCGATCGCCGGAGGCAGCTCGGCGCCGGGTTCACGATGCGGCGTTTCATGGACGAGTTCGACGCCGCGGGCCTCATTCCGATCTCGCTCATCAGGTGGGAGCTCACCGGGCAGATTCCGGACGACCTCAGATCCGTGCTCGCGGGCCCGCACGGAAAATGAAGAAAGAATCGCTCTATCGCCCTATCGATCTATCGATCTATCGATCTATCGATCTATTTATCTATCGATCTATTGGACACCTTCGCGCTGACGCGCGGCGTGAATTGCTCATTACGAAAGACATCGCCCGTCCGGAAAAACGAAGGCCGGGGCGCCAGCCCCGGCCAGGTTCTTCAATAGATCGATAGACCGATAGAGCGATCTTTCAATCCCTACCGGCTACCGCACGACCCAGCGCTGCGCATCGTCACGCAGCGAACCGGTGTCGATCGGGGGCTCGTTCGGCGGCAGCGACCGGTGGTATTCGACGAGCGGCCGGTCGTCGGTGAGGATCAGCCCCGGACCGAGGAACGCGCGAAGCTGTTCAGGGCCGGCCGTGTACTGTCCCAGCAGGCTCTCGAACGACGTGATGTCGATGAGCGACAACGCCGAGCGTGTCGCCGGCCGCGACAGTTTCTCTTCGAACGCGCGCGCGTCGAGCTGCAGCGGCTCGGTCGTCCCGACGAGCAGTGCGCCGTTGGCCCACGCTGTCGCATGCGGAAACGCCGTCAGGAACGTCCGGACGATCAGTTTGTATTCGCTGGCGGGACGAATGCCGACCCACTGCATCATGACGCCGTGCGGCGCCAGCGCCCGCCGCGCCAGTCGAAAGTACTCAACCGAATACAGGTTGCCGGCGCCCGCATGGATCGGCTGAATGATGTCGGCCGTGATGATGTCGTAGCGCTCGTGCGTCGTCGTCAGGTAGTTCCGGCCGTCGTCGATGCGCAGCCGGACGTTGGGCCGATTGACGACGTCTTCGTTGACATGGCGAAACAACGCCGCGCCGCGGACGACCGAGTCGCTGAGCTCGACGATGTCCATGGTCAGCCCGTCGGTCAGGCTCACGGCGCCCGCGGTCACGCCGCCGCCGAGCCCAATCACGAGTGCGCGTCCCGGCGCGCGATGAATCGCGACCGGCAGCAGGCCGATCTGCCGGTGCAGGGTCACCATCGCGTACGAATCGTTGGCCTGGTGCAGACCATCGAGATAGAGCACGGTGCCGCCGGGGCGGCGATACACGCCGACGGTTGTCTGCCGGCCTTCCTCCAGGAACAGCGGGCGCTCGCCCGGCGGGACGCGCTGGCCCTGCACCGCCGACAGGGGATTCGGCAGCACACGCACCGCCGCGACGAAGAGGACCAGCACCGTCGCGACCGCGACGAGCCGCTGACGAAGACCAGAGGCGGCCGACCAGAGCAAGGCGAGACCGGCTGACGCGAACGCCGCCGCCAGGATGATCACGCTGATCCGGCTGCCGAAGGCGGGCAGCAACCCGAAGCCTGCCGCGAGCGATCCGGCAATCGCGCCCCCGACGTTGAGCGCGTAGAGCGTCGCGACGCGCGCCGCGCTGTCGTTCGACCGTTCGTGGTGCTCGCCGGTCCATGCCCGCACGCCCAGTGGAAACGCCAGGCCCATCGCGAGCGCCGGCGGCAGGATCACGAAGAGCGACGCCACATGGTCGGAGCTCCGCAGCCGGCCCGCATGGTAGCCGTGAAGGTAGAACGCGAGCGAGGCAAGGGTCAGCAGCCCCGTCGCAATCTGTGCCATGCCGAAGGCCCGCACGTAGTGCCAGCGGCGGGCGAGCAGCGGTCCGGCAAGGGCGCTGCCCAGCGCGATGCCCAGCAGCACGGTCGCGAGCATCGTGGTGAAGGCGTACGTCGTCGCGTTCACCACCAGGACGAGCACCCGAAACCACACCACTTCCAGGGCAAGCGCCGCGAAGCCCGACACCGCGAACACGATCGGCACCAGTTGGCGCCGGGAATCGCGCCCTGCGATCGCTGCTGGTTCGGCGGCTGGTCTCCTGGAGGCTTCCGCGCGACGCGAGAGCGCCAGCGCCGAGAGGCCGACGATGCCGTTCAGCGCCGCGGCGATTCGAAAGCTGGTTGCGATGCCGAAGTCACCGACGAGGACGTAGCCGGCGAGCAGCGCGCCGGTAATGGCGCCCGCGGTGTTGGTCGCGTACAGCACGCCGACCGCACGAGCCACGAGCGCGCCTTCTGTCAGCGACGAGCGCACGACGAGCGGCAGCGTGGCGCCCATCAGCGACGTCGGCACGATCAGCACGGCCGCGGCGCACAGCACCCGCGCCACGGTGATCGCCCACGCGTGATCGCCGAGCCGGTCGTAGACGAGCGGCCACACATGCCCGATCGCGCCGAGCGCCCACGGCGTCGACAACGCGGCGATCCCGATCGTGATCTCGACCGCGCCGAACCAGGCGAGCGGATTCCGCACGCGTCTGGTGAGCCGGCCGGCGAGCATCGTCCCAAGCGCGAGCCCGCCCATGAACGACGCGAGCACCGTACTGGCCGCGTAGATCGTGACGCCAAACACCAGCGACAGCAGGCGCAGCCAGAGCGATTGGTAAATGAGGCCGCTGATACCGGAGAAGAAGAAGAGGGCGGCGAGCGGAACGAGAACACCACGCCGTTGGACGAGGGCTCCCCGGCCCGGCGAAACGGTCGCCATTGGACGGGCGTCAGCGTACTACGGACGCTCGGCCGGCCGCCTCACGATTGAGGCACGCTCGCGGTGTACTGACCGAACACGGATTCCCGAAGAGCGAAGACCATGGCGACGTAAAAATAGCCCAGCGGCAGGATGACGATGACGCCGAGCACGAAAACGGCTGCCGCCATGACGAGGTTCGCACTGACGATCGCCAACCATGCTGAAAAGAGAAGAAAGGTCACGATCATCCAGATCGGCGCGCGCAAAGCCCGCCGTCGGATTTCTTTCTCAGTCCGGCCGCCGATCCAGATCGTCGCCCAGACGGCAATGGGCGCGTACGGTATCCCGCCGTAGACCAATGAAACCAGGAGCAGCTGCAGGATGTTGTCGAGCGCCGTGCCGGTCGCTCGCAGTCCAAGACCGTGAACGATGACGACGGCCACGCCGGGCACGGCCAACGGCAACCAGACGGCCAGGCGGTAGAAGGTCTGCACGCTCATGGCGTTCAGCGTTTTCAGCATCCAGCTCGTTCGCACCGCGCTGTGGTCCACCTTCGCGGCTGGAACTGACGCAGCGCCGCTATGGTGGACAACCTTCGCGGCACCCTCGCATGACGCGGCTTGCCAACCGAAGCCGCGAGCGTAGCGAGCGCTTGGCTGAGGTTGGTGGGCCCCCCAGGATTCGAACCTGGGACCAACCGGTTATGAGCCGGCAGCTCTAGACCGCTGAGCTAGGGGCCCGACAGGGAACTTCGAACTTCGAACTGCGAACTTAGCACTTAGAGCTTCGAGCGGGGAACTGCAAACCCGGGGCGTCGGTCAGCAAGCGCACCGGACACCACGAACCGGCGCCATGTAACGATTATCGGCCGTCGCTTCACGAATCCTGGGGACGCATGCTCCCGGGATGTAACTTCCTGGCCGATACAGTGTCCAAGAGTCTTGCGGCCGATCTGGTCTCGACAACGGCTGGCCTTCGCCTTGCACCGGGGCGGGCACCCAGCGGTTTGAGACCTTCACATGCTCCCCAGCGTGGAAACCCGGCGTCGAGCGCGTCCTGTCCAACGGACGCATTACGCGCCCCTGTGATCGTGGCAAGCAGGTACATTGGGTTCGGTATGCCGCGTCTGTCGGAGGAGCGAACTAGCTATGCCTTTAGTCCCCCTAAAGTGCAGCTCGTTGATCGTCGCAATACTTCTGGTCGTCAATATTCAGACAGGACGCGTCACCCCCCAGGAACCACAGGGGTATCGCCCCCGACCTAAAGCGGTTCTCATCCCGGCGCAGACGCTGAGACTACCCGGCGACGTGGACAGCAATAGTCCCGCGCTCTGGACAGATTTTTTCGGCGATCCGATGCTGCACGTCCTGACGTCCATTGCCGGCGCGCCGACCCATTGGTTTGGTTTGACGCTCGACACAATGGATGGACCGTATGAGACCAACATCATGCCGTGGCCGACCGGTGGCAACTGGCTCGAAGCGGTCGTCGCGGACGCCGAAGGCACCTGGTACGGCTTCTATCACAACGAACGGCAGTCCTCGCTCTGTGCCGAGGATGCGCAACGCGTCGCGCCGCGTATCGGCGCCATGCGTTCGCGCGATCACGGAAAGACGTGGGACGATCTCGGCGTCGTCCTCGAGTCACCGGCGGACACGGACGACTGCAATTCCTGGAACACCTATTTCGTCGGAGGCGTCGGCGACTTCAGCGTGATGCTCGATCAGGACGAGCAGTACCTGTACATCTTCTACTCGCAGTACGCCGGCGGCGTGGAATCGCAGGGGATCGCCGTCGCCCGTCTCGCCTGGGCCGATCGCGACCAGCCGGTGGGGAAGATCAACGTCTTCTACGAAAATGACTGGGTTCCCGCCCAGTTCGTCGAGGAGTCCATGGATCCGCCATCCCCCGCGCGCTGGGCCTATCCCGTGGGCTTTCCGCTGTTCCCGGCGAAGGATTCCTGGCACAACGGCGACGACAAGGTCGATGCGTTCTGGGGACCGTCCGTCCACTGGAACACGGCCGTTGAGAGGTATGTGATGCTGCTGAACCGCGCGAAAGACATTTCCTGGGGGCAGGAGGGCATCTACGTGTCGTACGCCACACGCCTCGACGATCCATCCGCGTGGTCGACGCCGAAGCGGCTCCTCTCTGGCGGCAACTGGTATCCGCAGGTGCTCGGTCTCGAACCGGGCAGCGGCACCGACAAGGTCGCCGGCGAAACCGCCCGGTTCTTCATGTCGGGCGTGTCGGACTATCTCATCCGATTTATGCGCTGACGGTTGTCTGCTGACGTACTTAACTTCGAACTTCAAACTTCAACGTCGAACTCAGGAACGCGCGGCGCTGGTCATCTTTTTCTAAGAAAAGATGGCCAGCGTTAGTTCATTCCGCCGTTCGAAGTTCGAAGTTTGAAGTTCAAAGTTCGCAGGCTTCGCCTATCGCCCTTCGAGAAACGGCTTTAGCCTGCGACTCCGCGATGGATGGCGAAGCTTGCGGAGCGCCTTCGCCTCGATCTGTCGAATCCGCTCGCGCGTGACCGCAAAGCTCTGGCCGACCTCTTCGAGCGTGTGCTCGGAGCCCTCGCCGACGCCAAACCGCATCTTGATGACGCGCTCCTCGCGCGGCGTGAGCGTCTTCAGGACCGAGTCGGTCTGCTCCTTCAGGTTCAGGTTGATCACGGCTTCCGACGGCGACACGACGTTCGTGTCGGGGATGAAGTCGCCAAGATGCGAGTCTTCCTCCTCCCCGATCGGCGTCTCGAGCGAGATCGGCTCCTGCGCGATCTTCAGGACCTTGCGGACCTTCGAGACCGGGATGTCCATCCGCTGCGCGATCTCCTCGGAGGTCGGCTCACGGCCGAGCTCCTGCACGAGCGCGCGCGACGTGCGGATGAGCTTGTTGATCGTCTCGATCATGTGGACCGGGATGCGGATCGTCCGCGCCTGGTCCGCGATCGCGCGTGTGATCGCCTGGCGGATCCACCACGTCGCGTACGTCGAGAACTTGTAGCCGCGCCGGTACTCGAACTTGTCGACCGCCTTCATCAGGCCGATGTTGCCCTCCTGAATCAGGTCCAGGAACTGCAGGCCGCGGTTCGTGTATTTCTTCGCGATCGAGACGACGAGCCGGAGGTTGGCCTCGACCAGCTCCTTCTTGGCCTGCTCGGCCTGCGCCTCGCCTTCGAGAATGGTCCGCAGCGTGCGGGTCAGATCCTCGACGGGCTGCTCGAGCCGCTGCGCCAGCGCGCGGATCTCCTTGCGCGACTCGTCCTTGTGCTTGAGCAGGATGCGCTTCTCTTCTTCGCGCAGCTTCCGCTTGCCCTTGGACTCGAGCTTCTGGTCGATGATGCGGACCTCGCGCTGCTTGGCCTGCACTTCCTCGACGGCGTTCTTCATGCCGTCGATCAGCCGGCGCTTGACCATCTCCGTGAACTCGATCTTGCGGATCGAGCGCGAGAGCTCGACGCGCGCGCGGCCGATCCTCCACCGCGCCCGGCGGTACTTCCGCTTCTCGGCTTTCGGCACGTCCTTGTGCTTCTCTTCGAGTTTCTTCACCGCCTCGAGCGCCACCCGGACGCGGTCGATCTGCTTCAGGAAGTCGCGCTGACGCGCCGCGATCTTCTCGTCGGTGATCTCCTCTTCGTTGAAGACCACCAGCTCGCGGACGGTGCGCTCGCCGCGCTTCAGCTGCTCGCCCATCTCGATCACTTCCTGCGTGATCTTGGGCGTGCGGGAGATCGACTTGATCACGGCCAGCTTGCCCTGCTCGATGCGCTTGGCGATCGCCACCTCGCCCTCGCGGGTGAGGAGCGGCACCGTGCCCATCTCGCGCAGGTACATCCGGACCGGGTCGTTGGTCTTGTCCAGCGCGCCGGGCGTGAGGTCGAGATCCATCTCGTCCCCGCCCTCGCCCTGCAGTTTGTCGTCGCGATAGGTCTTTTCCGAGTCGACGACCTCGATGCCGGCGCTGCCAAACGTGCTGAACAGGTCGTCCAGCTCCTCGGACGAAGTGATGTCGGCCGGCAGCAGCTCGTTCACTTCGTCATAGAGGAGGTACCCCTTCTCCTTGCCGAGCGTGATGAGCTGTTTGATCTCGTCGTACTTCTCTTCAATGGACAAAGCCAGTCTCCTTACTAAACCGGGGGGCTTCGCCCCGCCGGACCCCCCATCGCCGTCGCTCGCGGGGGCCCCTACGCCGCGCTCCGCTCCGGCGGGGCGCGCCTGTGACGCGCCTTACGCGTTCAGGTCCTCGAGCCGCTTCAACACCGCTTTCTTCCGTTCCCACAGCTGTGCCAGCTCGCGGTCGTTCCCGGCCGGCGACCGCTCCTGGAATCGGTCGATCTCCTCTTGGATGGCGGCGCGCTCGCGGTCGTACCGCCCCCGCCGCAGCGTATTCACGCAGTCGGCCGCCGGCGCGACTGGCGCTTCGGCCTGGGCCGCCCGCTCGAGCAGGGCGCGCTCCCCTTCATTTAGACGCTCCCGGAGCAGACTCGGCAACAGGTCGGGCGGCACATCGGCCAGGTTGGCGGCCAGCCCGTAGATGGGGGCCGCCACCAGCCCCTCCAAATCGCCCGGATCCAGCCTGGCGACCGCTGCCAGCCCCTCCACGGGCCGGTGAACCAGCGCCCAGAGCAGCCCCTGCTCGGCCGGGTTCATCCGGGCCACCGGGGGCACTGCCACGGCGGGCGCCTCGCGCCGGCGCTCGGCCGCCGCTTTTCGAATCTCATCCCGGATGACCGTTTCGGTGATCCGGGCCTTGTGGGCCAGGCGGTCGGCAAACTGGTCGCGCACGGCGGCATCTGGGATGCCGGCGGCCACGGCCAGCATCTGGTTCAGGAATGTCCGTCGGCTGTCCGGCCGGCTCAAATCCAGGCGTTCGGCGGCACGATCGAGCACAAAATCTAGATACGGACGGGACCCCGTCAGGCGTTCGACGTAGGCCCGCCCGCCCGATTCCCTGATGTACGTATCGGGATCGGTGCCCACCGGGAGCAGCGCGACGTTGACCTGGAACCCTTCGGTCACCAATAGCTCTGACGAGCGTACGGCGGCTCCCTGCCCGGCGGCGTCGGGATCAAAACTGAGAACGACTTTCGAGGTAAAGCGTTTCAGCGTGCGGCCCTGAGCGCTCGTCAATGCGGTTCCGCACGAAGCAACCACCGGCTGAACGCCGGCCTGCCAGACCTGCGCCAAGTCGAAGTACCCCTCGACCAGCACACAGTAATTGTGCTTCCGAACGGCCCCTTTCGTCACGTCCAACCCGTACAGCGTCCGGCCCTTCGTGTAGATGGGGGTTTCGGGCGAATTCAGGTATTTCGGCACCTGGCCCGGGTCGAGCGCCCGGCCGCCGAAGGCCACCAGTGACCCGGTGTCCCGGGCGATTGGGATCATGAGCCGGTTCCGAAAGAAATCGGCCATGCGGCCATCGTCGCGCTGCATGACCAGCCGGCTCTTGAGCTGGAGGGCCACCGGAACCCGTTGGTCGGCGAACCGGGATTGAAGCGTGTCGCGCCCGCCGGCTGGCGCGTATCCGTAGCCGAAGGTCGCGATCGTCTCCGCGTTCAGTCCGCGCGACTCGAGCTCCCGGCGCGCGCGGGCGCCCGCGGGCGTCGCCAGCTGGTCGCGGTAGAACGCCGCGGCTTCCTCGTGCAGCTTCACGATCGCGTCACGTTCGGCTGCCGCCTGGCGATCCTCGGTGCTGCCTGTCGGTTCGGGAACCGGGATGCCGGCGCGCTGCGCCAGGGACCGGATCGCCTCCGGAAACGCGATCTTCTGGTGCAGCTCGACGAAGCTCACGACGTCGCCGCCGGCGCCGCAGCCGAAGCAATGAAACACGCCCTTGTCCCGGTTCACCGTGAACGACGGCGACTTCTCCTGGTGAAACGGACAGAGTCCCTTCCACGTCGCCCCCGCCTTTTTCAGCGGCACGACATCGCCCACGACCGCGACGATGTCGGTCTGGGACTTCAAGTCGTCCAGGAAAGACTGGGGAAACAGCGCCATCGTGAGTCGTGTCTATCTGAAATCTTCAAGCTGGAATCTGTCATCTTGCATCGGGCAATCTGAAATCTGCGAATCTGGAATCTATCGGGAATCGGCAATCTATCTACGTCAACGGGCAGAGACTACAGATTCCAGATTCCACATCTCAGATTGACCGTCTGGCGATCATTCTTTTAACTGAATAATAGTGGCTGCTTGTCCGCCTTCGTTTTCCGGCGCCGGCGACACGCTTGCGACGAGCACGTGTTCACGAAAGTAGCTCCGCAAGGCGTCGCGCAGCCGGCCCGTGCCGTGGCCGTGGACGATTCTGAGACGACGCTCGTCAGCGAGCAGCGCCGTGTCCAGAAACTTCTCCGCGCGCGCGAGCGCTTCGTCCACCGTCGCGCCGATCACGATGAGTTCCGCGGACGGGAGGCGCACGGCGTCGGTGATTCCCGGCTGCCGAATCTCGCGCGCGGCCGTCCGGGCTTCCCGGCGTTCGATCTTCCTGGCTTCCGAGCCTGCCGTCACTCCAGTCCGCAGGTCTCCCACCGCCACTCGCATCCGTTTGCCGCGGATGTCCACCTCGACGTGGCGGTCGGACACGTCGCGGACAATGCCCTCGGATCCGAATGGCGTCACGAATACACGCTGTCCGATCTCCGGCGGGACGTCGAGCGCGCGGCCCTCGGACCCGTCGGGCGCGGCGGCTTCGAGCGACGCGCCAATCGTGTCGAGCGCGGCACGCGCTGCGGCGCGAAGCCCGCCGACGTCTCCCGTCGACAGCACGGGTCCGCGCGCGCGCGGCTGGCGTTCCGCCCGCCCGGCGAGCGCGCCCGCCCGCGTCTTGAGCTCCGCCACGACGGCATCGACCTCGGCGCGCGCCTCGCGCAGCCGCTCGTTGAGCTTGTCATCGAGCCGCTTCTTGAGGACCGCCTCGCGTTCGGCCAGACGCATCTCGCGATCGAGCAGGTTGCGGCGCTCACGCGAGAGCGTGGCGCGCTCGTCCTCCGTGAGTTTTCGCTGCCGCTCGAGCGACGAGAGCTCCGCATCGACGCGGGCGAGGTGCGCGGCGAGCAGCGACTCGCGGCCGGACCGTCTGGCGCGGGCGTCGGCCACGACGGAGACGGGGAGCCCGAGGCGTTCGGCGATCTCCAGCGCCAGGCTTCGGCCGGGGGCGCCGTAGATCAACCGATAGGTCGGCGCGTACGTATCCGGATCGAAACCAAACGCGGCGGCGGCGACGTCGGGCGTCGTCGCCGCGTATGACTTCAGCGCATCGTCATGCGTCGTCGCGATGACGACGGCGCCGCGGCGCCGGAAGTGATCGATGACGGCCGCGCCGAGCGCGCCGCCTTCGGCCGGATCGGTCCCGCTGCCCACTTCGTCGAGCAGGATGAGCGCGGGCAGCTCGAGCGCGCGGTCCATCTCGACGAGGTTCGCCACGCGCGCCGAAAACGTGCTGAGACTCGCGGCAATCGACTGCTCGTCACCGATGTCGGCGAAGATCGATCGGAACGGCGTGAACGTGCTGCTCGCGTCGACCGGGATCAGCAGTCCGGCCTGCGCCATCACCGCCAGCAATCCGACGGCCTTGAGCGCGACGGTCTTGCCGCCGGTGTTCGGGCCCGAGATCACCAGCGCCCGCGTCGGCGGAACGATCAGGAGATCGGTTGGGGTCGGCGTCCCTGTCAGGATCGGATGCCGCGCATCGCGGAACTCGAGGCGGCCATCGCGCGCGAGCGCCGGCGCCGTGCCGCCCAGGCGCTCCGCCAGTCGCGCCTTGGCCTGGAGCTCATCAAGCTTGCCCGCGGCATGGACCGCGGCGTCGAGCTCCACGCTCCGGACCCGGAATGCGTCGGTGAGCGCGGTCAGAATCCGGAGGATCTCCTCTTTCTCTCGATCGACGAGCGCGACGATGTCGTTGTTGAGCTCGACGGTGGGCAGCGGTTCGAGATAGAGGCTGGCCCCGCTCGCCGACGCGCCGTGCACGATCCCAGGAATCGCGGTCCGATGCTCGGCGCGCACGACGACCACGTACCGGCCGTTTCGATCGGTGACGATCTGATCCTGCAGATACTTGGCGGTCTCACGCCCGCGCGTCAGGCCCTCGAGCGTCGAGCGCAGGCGGGCGCGCTGACGTCGCAGCGCGTCGCGAATGTCCCGAAGCGCCGGGCTCGCGCCGTCCTGGATGTCGCCTGACGGCAAAATCGCCCGTCGCACGGCCGCCGTTTCCGGCGCGAAGGAGGCGACTCGCGCCGTGATTTCGGCGAGCAGCCTGCTGGATCCCTGCGAGGTGACGCCCCCGGCGACCGATGCAATCGACTCGGTGAAGCGCGCCAGGGCCAGCAACTGGAGCGGCGTCAACGGCTCGGCCGCGACGCCGAGTGCGTCGAGCACGGCCGGCAGCTCGTCGGTCGCGTCGATCGAAAGGGTGCCACCCGCCTTGAGAAACGCGACGGCTTCCTGCGTCTGATCGAGCCGGCGCTGGACGCGCTCCGCGTCGGTCGACGGGTCGAGCATCAAGGCGCGCTCCCGCCCGAAAGGCGTCAGCGTCTCACGCGCCAACGCCTCGCGGATTCGATCGAACTCGAGAGCCCGAAGAACAGCCGATTGCATTGGGAGCGCCCCAGGTGCCGGGGCAATCCAACATTATGACACAGGTCCCCATATGATCGCCGGGATGAGTCTCGTGACGTTCGGACCGGTCGAAGACGCCGTGCGCCGGCAGATCGAGACGTGCCAGCGCGTCGAACGCGCCGCGCCGGCCGTGCTCTGCGCCGACAACCACATCGGCTACTCGATGCCCATCGGCGGCGTCGTCGGCTACGAGTCGCATGTTTCGCCGTCGGCAGTCGGCTTCGACATCGCGTGCGGCAACTGCGCGGTGCGGACCGACGTGTCCGCCTCGTCGATCGACCGTCGCGCCGTGATGGACGAGATTTGGCGCGTGCTGTCGTTCGGCATTGGCCGCCGGAACGCCGAACGCGTCGAGCATTCCGTACTCGACGAGATTGCCGAGTGCGGCCATCCGTTTCAGAAGGGGCTGGCGCACATGGCCGCTCAGCAGCTCGGCACCATCGGCAGCGGCAACCACTACGTGGATCTGTTCGAGGACGAGAACGACGGCGCGTTGTGGGTCGGCGTGCATTTCGGTTCGCGTGGCTTCGGGCATCGCACCGCGACCTGGGCGCTCGATCGCATCGGCCAGAAGAGCCAGGGCATGAACGCGCCGCCGGCGGTCATCCGGCTGCGCACGGAGCTCGCCGAGCTTTACATCGATGGCATGGAGCGCGCGGGCCGGTACGCGTATGCCGGACGCGACTGGGTGGTCGATCGCGTGCTGCGCATCCTGGGCGCGACGGCCCTCGATCGCGTGCACAACCACCACAATTTCGCCTGGAAAGAAACCCATGACGGCCGCGAGCTCTGGGTGCATCGCAAGGGTGCCACGCCGGCGTTTCCGGGCCAGCGCGGATTCGTCGGCGGGACGATGGGGGAGCCGGCTGTGATTCTCGAAGGCCGGGCCGGCGAGCGATCGGAAGCGTCGCTCTACTCCACGGTGCATGGCGCCGGCCGAGTGCTCTCGCGCACCCGCGCCGCCGGCAAGCGCAACCGGCGGACCGGCCAGACGATCAGTCCCGGCCTCGTCGATTTCAAGAAGGTGAAGCGGACGATTGCCGAGCAGGGCATCGAACTCCGCGGCGGCGGCGCCGACGAAGCGCCCGAGTGCTACAAACGGCTGTCGGACGTGCTGGCGCATCACGGCAACACGGTTCGCGTGCTTCACGTGCTGCGGCCGATCGGCGTCGCGATGGCGGGGCGTGACGAATACGATCCGTTTAGAGACTGAAGCGCCGACGGATGTAGGCCGGCCCTTCAGGGCCGGCGGGGCTGAAGCCCCGCCCTACCCCTGTTCCAAGTGGTTTATCGAGCTCGCCACCGCCGCTGCGCCGAACCCGTTGTCGATGTTGACCACCGACACTCCCGTCGCGCAGGAATTGAGCATCGCGAGGAGCGCCGTCATGCCGCCGAAACTTGCGCCGTAGCCGACGCTCGTCGGCACGGCGATGACCGGCGCGCGGACAAGTCCGCCTACCACGCTCGGGAGGGCCCCCTCCATGCCGGCCACCGCGATCACGACGCGCGCGGCGCGGAGGCGCTCCCGCTCGGCCAGCAGACGGTGCAATCCGGCGACGCCGACGTCGTAGAGCCGGTCCACGACGTTGCCCATGACCTCGGCCGAGACTGAGGCTTCCTCCGCCACTGGTATGTCAGAAGTTCCCGCTGCTACTACCAGGATGACACCATGGCCGGCAGCCACCGGGACGCGTCGCTCGATAATCCGGGCCTGTTCGTGAAAGCGGACATCCGGTACGAGTTTCGCTACTTCGGCGTGGGTGGCAGCGTCTGTCCGCGTGACCAGCAAGCTGTGACCGCGACCGACGATGGCCTTGGCGATGAGGGCCACTTGTTCGGAGGTCTTGCCCTGACCAAACACGACCTCGGGAAACCCCTGGCGGTGGGCGCGGTCGTGGTCGATGCGCGCGAACCCGAGGTCCTCAAAGGGCGCGTCACCCACTTTGGTCAGGTCCTTGGCGCGCCGCTCGGCGTCGGACGGATCGAGCCGGCCCTCGCGCACGGCATCAAAGAGCGCGCGAAGCGAGTCCAGAGGGCCGGCGGGATGCCAAGGGTGTTCGTCCACGGATTCACGTTTGACTCCGCCGAGAGCCCGTACCTAGAATTGCGGATCGTGCCGAGGCGGCGGTCCCTCATTTTATGATGTCCCTCGAGACGGTCGTTCTCCTCGCCTATTTCTTCGTTCTCAGCATCCTCGGCATCTACGGGTGGCACCGGTACTACCTGGTCTACCTGTACATGAAGCACAAGGACCGCGCGCCCGGTCCGCCGCCGCCTATCGACGAGTGGCCGGTCGTCACGGTCCAGCTTCCCCTCTACAACGAGATGTACGTCGCCGATCGGCTGATCGACGCGGTCTGCGAGCTGGACTACCCGAAAGAGAAGCTCGAAATTCAGGTGCTGGACGACTCGAGCGACGAGACCCGGGAGATCGCGGAGCTGGCCGTGCGCCGGCAGGCCGCCCGAGGGTTCGACATCAAGTACCTCCACCGCACTGACCGCATCGGCTACAAGGCCGGCGCACTCGAGGCGGCGCTGAAAGTGGCACGGGGCGGGTTCATCGCGATCTTCGACGCCGACTTCGTGCCGCCGCGCGACTTCCTGAGGCGGACCGTGCCGTATTTCGCCAACCCGCGCCTCGCGCTCGTGCAGGCGCGCTGGGGCCATCTCAACCACGACTACTCGGTGCTGACCCGGATCCAGGCAATCCTGCTCGACGGCCACTTCGTGCTCGAGCACGGCGGCCGCAACCGCTCCGGCTGTTTCTTCAACTTCAACGGCACGGCCGGGGTCTGGCGGCGCGAGGCCATCGGCGACGCCGGCGGCTGGCAGCACGACACGCTGACCGAAGATCTCGACCTCAGCTATCGCGCGCAGCTGCGCGGCTGGCAGTTCCTGTTCCTGCCGGACCTCGTGACGCCGGCGGAAGTGCCGGTCGAAATGAACGCGTTCAAGTCGCAGCAGCACCGCTGGGCGAAGGGTTCGATCCAGGTGTGCCGCAAGCTGCTGCCGTACATCCTGCAGGCGGACCTGCCGCTCAAGGTGAAAGTCGAGGCGTTCTTCCACCTCACGGCCAACTTCAACTACGTGTTGATGGTGCTGCTCTCGATCCTGATGTTCCCGGCGATGTACTACCGGTACAACATGGGATGGACCGAGATGCTGCTCATCGACGTCCCGCTGTTCGCGGCGGCGACGGCGTCGGTGATCAATTTCTATCTCGTCTCCCAGCGCGAGGCATATCCCGACTGGCGCTCCCGCGTGAAATACCTGCCGCTCGTCATGGCGCTCGGCATCGGGCTCGCGGTGAACAACACGAGAGCGCTCGTCGAGGCGCTGTTCGGCGAGCCAGGCGAGTTCACGCGCACGCCGAAATACGGCATCGAACGCTCGGACGACGACTGGCAGCACAAGAAGTATCACCAGACGATGCCGATCCAGCCGCTCATTGAGATCGCGCTCGGCATTTACTTCACCGGCACGGTGCTGTACGCGCTGGCCCACGGCATCTACGGCACGCTGCCGTTTCTGATGCTCTTCCAGGTTGGCTTCCTCTACGCCGGGCTGATGTCGCTCTTCCAACAGATCGGCGGCGACGACCTCCTGGTCAAGGCGCCGCAAATCGCGGGCGGTAAATAACCGGCCGGCGTCTGCCGCTTCCTGGCCGCTTGTCGGTACGACAGGTACATCAGGTACGACGGGTACGTCGGGTCCAATGAACCTGACACGTGGCATCTTTTCTTGGATAAGAAAGATGGCCACCGTTACTTCGTCCCGTTACACTGTTCTGAGTCCCATGGCCGTCGACACCAAATCCAAGGCCGGTCTCGAGGACGTCGTCGCCGGCGAATCGGCCATCTGCTATCTGGACGGCGCGCGCGGCGTGCTCGCCTACCACGGCTACGACATTCACGATCTCGCGAAGGCCGAGCGTGGCGCGTCGTTCGAGGAAGTCTGTTTTCTCCTCTGGCACGGGCGCCTGCCGACGCGCGCCGAACTGGGCGACCTGCAGACGCAGCTGGCGTCGGCCCGCATCCTGCCCGAGCCCATCATCCGCGCGATCCGTTCGCTCCCTCGGGTGGACGGCATGGACGCGCTGCGGACGCTCACCTCGATCCTCGGGCACTACGATTCGGACGCATCCGACCGGTCCGCCCAGGCGAGCTACCGCAAGGCGGTGCGTCTCACGGGCCAGATCGGATCCATCGTCGCGACCTGGGGCCGGATGGCCAGCGGCGGTCCAATTGATCCGGATCCGGCGCTCGGACAGGCGGCCAATTTCCTGTATCTCCTGACCGGGCAGCGGCCGTCGGCGCTGGCCACGCGCGCCTTCGACGTCTCGCTCGTGCTGCACGCCGACCACGAGCTGAACGCGTCCACGTTTGCCGCGCGCGTCGCCGCCGCGACCCTCACCGACATCCATTCGGCGATCGTCGCCGCGATTGGGACGCTGAAGGGCCCGCTGCATGGCGGCGCGAACGCCGACGTGATGCGGATGCTTCTGGACATCGGCCGGGACGCCGGGCCCGAGCGCGCGGAGGCCTACGTCCGCGCGAAACTGGCGCGCAAGGAAAAGATCGCCGGCTTCGGCCACCGCGTGTATCGCACCGAGGACCCGCGCGCAACGCACCTGCGCCGCTTCTCGAAGCTGCTCGGCGAGAAAGCCGGCGAGCCGCAGTGGTTCGAGCTCTCCCAGCGTATCGAGGCGGTCGTCATGGCCGAAAAGAAGCTCTATCCGAACGTCGATTTCTACTCGGCCTCGACCTTCCACTCGCTCGGGATTCCTGTCGATCTCTACACGCCGATCTTTGCCGTGAGCCGCATCTCGGGCTGGACGGCGCACGTCCTCGAGCAGTACGCCAACAACCGGCTCATCCGCCCGCGTACCGACTACATCGGGCCGCCATATCCGCAGCAGTTTCTGCCGATTGAGCAGAGGTAGAAGAGGGCGGCAAGGCAGCGGCGATTCGTCCTGACGTACCATAGGTACGCCACATGGATTCCCGTCTTGTCCGCAATTTCTCCATCATCGCGCACATCGATCACGGCAAATCGACGCTGGCCGATCGCTTTCTCGAAATCACCGGCGCGTTGCAGCCGCGCGAGATGGAGTCGCAGGTCCTGGACAGCATGGACCTGGAGCGCGAGCGGGGCATCACCATCAAGGCCCACGCCGTGCGGCTCGGCTACAAGGCGGCCGACGGGCAGGACTACGTGCTGAACCTCATCGACACGCCCGGGCACGTGGATTTCTCGTACGAGGTCACGCGGTCGCTGGCGGCGTGCGAGGGCGCGCTGCTGCTGGTGGACGCGTCGCAGGGCGTCGAGGCGCAGACGCTCGCCAACGCCTACCTGGCGGTGGAGAACAACCTCGAGATTATTCCGGTCATCAACAAGATCGATCTGCCGGGCGCCCAGCCGGAAGAAGTGCGGCGGCAGATTCAGGACATCATCGGCCTCGACGCGAGCGGCGCCATCCTGGCGAGCGCCAAGGAAGGCCGCGGCGTGCCGGAGATCCTCGAAGCCATCGTGAAACGGCTGCCACCCCCCACGGGCGATCCCGAGGCGCCCCTGAAGGCCCTGATTTTCGACTCGTGGTACGACACCTACCGCGGCGTGGTGATCCTCACGCGGATCATCGACGGCGTCATGCGGCCCGGACAGAAGATCCGGCTGATGCAGACCGGTCAGGACTACGAGATCGAGCAACTCGGCGTCTTCTCGCCCAAACCCGTGCCGGTCGACTCGCTGGGCGTCGGCGAGGTCGGGTTCATGACCGCGAACATCAAGAACGTCGCCGACGCGAAGATCGGCGACACGATCACGGAAATCGGGCGCCCGACTGCGACGCCGTTCCCCGGGTTCAAGGAACTGAAGCCGATGGTGTTCGCCGGGCTGTACCCGGTGGAGGGGTCGAAATACGCCGAGCTGCGCGAGGCGCTCGAAAAGCTGCGGCTCAACGACGCGTCGTTCTTTTTCGATCCGGAAACGTCGGCGGCGCTCGGCTTCGGCTTTCGATGCGGGTTCCTCGGGCTTCTGCACATGGAGATCGTCCAGGAGCGGCTGGAGCGCGAGTTCGACCAGGACCTGATCACGACGGCCCCGGGCGTGCTCTACCGCGTGACGACCACGGATGGCGTGGTGGCCGAGATCGACAGTCCGTCCAAGCTGCCCGAGCCGGGCCGGATTGCGAAGGTCGAGGAGCCGATCATCACCGCGATGATCCTGACGCCGTCCGAGCACGTCGGCGGCATTCTCGAGCTCTGCCAGGAAAAGCGCGGCGTCCAGAAGGGCATGGAATACGTGTCCAAGGACCGGGTCCTCGTCACCTACGAGCTGCCGTTCAACGAAGTGGTGCTCGACTTCTACGATCGGCTGAAGACGATTTCGCGTGGCTATGCGTCGCTGGACTATCACGTGACCGGCTTCCTGGAAGCGCCGCTCGTGAAGCTCGACATTCTGGTCAACGGCGAGCCGGTCGACGCGCTCTCCATCATCGTCCACGAGGACAACGCCTACGCGCGCGGACGTGCGCTCGCGTCAAAGATGCGCGAGCTCATCCCACGACAGATGTTCGAAGTCGCGATCCAGGCGGCCATCGGCAACCGCATCGTCGCGCGCGAGACGGTCAGGGCGATGCGCAAGAACGTCCTCGCCAAGTGCTACGGCGGCGACATCAGCCGCAAGCGCAAGCTGCTCGAGAAGCAGAAAGAGGGCAAGAAGCGTATGAAGCGGGTGGGGCAGGTCGACATCCCGCAGGAAGCGTTTCTCGCCGTATTGAAGATCGGGGATGAGTGATGGCGACGGGCACGTTCCAAAAATCGACGGCGCGCGAATACTTCGAGTCGATCGTCGTGGCGGTCATCCTCGCGCTGTTCATTCGCACGTTTGTCGTGCAAGCGTTCAAGATCCCGACCGGCTCAATGGAGCCGAACCTCCTGGTCGGCGATCACCTGCTCGTGAACAAGTTCGTGTTTGCCCCGACGCTGCTTGCGGCGGAACGTCTGGTGCTCCCGACGCGCCCCATACGGCACGGCGACGTGGTC
>DASQFI010000055.1:0-121017 GCA_035633215.1 Vicinamibacterales bacterium
GAATCCCCGAAGGTATGCGCGAGCGACCCTCCGGGTTCTTTCCGGATCGCGTTCCGAATCCTCGACGCCCGCAAGTGGTTGCCAAACAACGAGATTTGGCTCCTCGGGCTGGATTCGAACCAGCAACCCTCCGGTTAACAGCCGGATGCTCTACCGTTGAGCTACCGAGGAACATTCAGGGCGAACCCGCGGCAGGACCCCAATTCTAACGTGGTTTGGCAGATCGCCCCAACCGCCCACGGCCGACGTTGTAAAGACCTCGGGTTTCGTTTTACAAAAACCGTAAAACGAAACCCGAGGTCTAGTCATTCGCTGATCACACCCTTGCCGAATCCCGCCTTGGTCAGAATTTCCGCGCAGTACGTCGCCTGGGATTCAGCAACCTCGAAGACGGCGACGTTTCGCGGTGAGCCGAAAAGCGTTCGGCCAAGATCGTCGACGGTCACGACGTAGTCGATCCCTTTGAGCGTGAGCACTTCCTCCGCGCTCCTGGCCGCGGCAAGGGTGTGGGCGACGAAGACTCTCGTGAGCTTCTCGGCCGGGGCAGCGTCTGGATCGATCCTCGCCATGGCGTCCGGTCCTCAGCTTACCCTTGCCGAGTCGTCAGCCGTCACCCACGCGGCACGCGCGCTTCTTTTTGTCGCTTCGACCATTGCCACAAGCCTCCAGTGATGTCGATGGACAGCCGATGACCCGTTTGTCGCGCCACGAGCACGATTTGTCCGCGATGATGCCCCTCGTGCGCCACCAGGTAGGCAAGGACGTGCACCACATCCGAGGGCAGATTCACCCATGGCACGCCCGACACAGGGATGCGACCGCCCTGAGCGATCCCAAATT
Organism: Vicinamibacterales bacterium; assembly: GCA_035633215.1. Classification (GTDB taxonomy): domain Bacteria; phylum Acidobacteriota; class Vicinamibacteria; order Vicinamibacterales; family SCN-69-37; genus DASQFI01. The sequence goes on from DASQFI010000055.1 coordinate 841, forward strand.
GAAGCAATTCGATGAACCCCTGACTGCTTCGCTCGAGCGCCGCCAGTAACTCACGGCGTGTCACGGTGTGCCGGTCGACTCGCCTTGGGACACGGACGTGTCGTCTTCCCAGCATCTTGATCCACATGCAGCGAGCGTTGTGAATGTGACCGGCCATCATCCGCACGGTCCGCCGGGGCATGCCAGGCAGCGGCGCGTCCCAGATTTCAGAAGGCAGGTTCTCGAACAGGAACGCCGTGACCCGGTGGTTCGTCTTCCAGGACGCGACGACGGCGTCCGCAAGATCAAGCGTCGGACTCACGGGTTCCTGCCTCATTTCTCCTCCCGCCCCGCCGCCCGCCACAACCGCGCGACCGGCCCGCCCGAACTCACCAGAACCCGCCCGTCGCGGCTGAACAGAAGCCCGCTGACGAGATCCGGATGGCGCCGGAACGAGACGAGCTCCTGGCGATCCGCCATGTTCCAGAACGTGACCGTTCCGTCCTGGCCACCCGCGACAATCCGCCGGCCGTCAGGAGTAAACGCGACCGAGCCAATCCAGCCCTGATGCCCCTCGAGCACCGCCGTGACCGTGCCCGCGCGCCAGTCCCAGAGCCGGACCGATCCGTCGAAGCTGCCCGTCGCCATCACCCGCCCATCAGGCGAGAACGCGATCGCGCTCACGACGGAGGTATGTGCCGTCGACGACCCTTGCTCGCGAAGCGAGCTCGCCGAAAAAAACCTGACGGCGCCCGAACTGTTGCCGGTCACCAGCGTGGAACCGTCCGGCGAAATGCCGACGATACGCCCGAGCGGCACGCCGGTGTCGATCTCCGCGTCGATCGCCCACGTTGCGGCGTTCCACCGGAGGATCACGCCCGGGTTTGAGCTCGCAAACACATGCGAGCCGTCGGGCGAAAAGAGAGGACCGCCAAGCGGCCTCGCTGCACGAATCGATCGAAGCTGCTCCCCGGAGTGTGCATCCCAGATCGTGATCGATCGCGAGCCATCGTCTCCGGTCATGATCAGACTTCCGTCCGGAGAGAACTCCGCGGCGCTCACAATACCCGCGTGACGGAGCACGGCGAGCTGTTCGCCGGTGGCCGTCCGCCAGACCCGCGCCGTCCCATCGCGGCTTCCGGTAATCAGCCGTTCTTCATTCGGTGAGAGCGCGACGCACGTGATCTGCTCGCTGTGGCCCCGCAGCGTCTTCGCTTCCTGCGCGACCTCGCCCGCTTCGACATCCCAGATCCGTAGCACGCCCGTGTCGCTGACGGTGGCGAGCTGCCGTCCGTCGGGAGAAAAGCTGACGGACCTGATGTGGCGTCCGGCCAGTGCGCGAAGCCTGGAACGCTCACGGCCGGTCTCGAGATCCCAGAGTCGGACCGTGCCGTCGATGCCGGCCGACGCGGCCGATCGCCCGTCCGGCGCGGTCGAAATCGAGACGATGAGCGACGTGTGCCCGTCCATGCGATGCACCAGCTTCATCGTCGCCATGTCCCACACACTGACGGCCGCGTCCCAACCTCCGGCCACCAGGCGCCGGCCATCCGGCGTGAACGCGATGTCATCGACGGGGGCTGTGTGCTGAAGCACACCAATCTGCATTCCTCGGTTGACGTCCCACAGACGTACGGTGGAGTCGGCGCTCGCTGACGCAAGCCGCCTGCCGTCCGGCGAGAACCGCACGGCAGTCGCGCCGTTCGTGTGGCCGCGGAGAACGGCGCGCTCCCGTCTGGTCCCGACGTCCCAGAGACGAACGGTGCGATCAGCACTGGCGGTGGCGAGGAGACGCCCGTCAGGCGAAAACGTGACGCTGGACAGGCTTTGATCGTGACCGGCCAGGTGGAAAAGCGCTTCACCAGTCCCGACGTCCCAGACCTGCACGCTCATGTGACCGGCGGCTGCGACCAGCCGCCCGTCCGCCGAGACGGCCAGGTCATTCAGGTTTGGGTGATCTTTTGACGCGAATTGCCTGACGACGCGACGAGAGGGCACGTGCCAGAGGTCGATGACCCCGTTCCAGCCAGCGACGGCGACATGCAGCCCGTCGGGCGAATACGCGAGGCCCGTCGCGTTCTCCACCTTGCCCGAGACACCTCTCGGGTCGCCATTCAACAGCCACCAGAGATGGAACCACTCGAATCCGCGAAGATCGGTCTGGCCGGGAGCAGGGACCTGGCGATCGAGAAGCATCGACGTCCGCGTCGCGCTGGCCGCTTCCCACGCCTGCGCGGCGAGATTGATTTCGGCGCCGTAGAGCAGCCGCCGATTGGTCGCCTGCTCCACACGGAGAAGATTCCGCTGGTGAAGGACGACTCCGGCGGCGGTGAGGACGCCGGCGAGCATCAACGCGGCAATCGAGCTCGCCCGAATGACGCCGCGGCGAAACGCCGCGCGCTGGCGGCGCACCTCGGCGTCCGGCAGATGCCGGGCCACCCAGTCCCGATTGAAGACCTGTTCGTAGATCCGGTTCCGGACTTTCAACCGGCCCGGTTGAGTACTGACGACGCCAGAGAGATGCAGCTCGCCGAGAAGCGGACTGATGCGCGCGTCGCCGCGGCGCGCCTGACCGAGAAGGATCCGGCCGTAGAGGTCGAGCAGCGCCGTCCGCGTCTCGTTCTCCGTGAGCAGATGCTCGCGGACGAAGACGAGATTGTCGTCGCGGTCGCGCGCCTGCGGCGAGAGAAACAGATCGTGACAGCAGCGATCCACCTGCCTGGCGCGGGTGATCTCATGGTCGAGCGCCACCGCCTGACAGAGACGCTGGGTGAGATACGGATGCGCGCCGGTCCAGTGCAGCACCCGCTGCAGCATCGCCGTCGCAACCGCCGGCGATCGCCCAAGGCCACGCGCGAGCGGCAACGCCTCGGCCTCCGTGAAATCCGTGAGCTCGATCCGCCGCCCGACGTTGAACGGCGTGAGCGTGGGATCGGCAATGAGATCCGTCGGCGAGGCGACACCGAGCAGACAAAACGTGAGCTGCAGCACCGGCTCGCGCGCGCGGCGGTTGTAAATCTGACGAATGCCGGCGAAGAAGTCATCCGTGCGCAAGGGCAGACTGCGCACCGCATCGATTTCATCGTTGAACACGACGATCGGTCGAGGACGGCCCGACCTGAAGAGATCGCGCAGCGCCCGAAGCCACCGCTGTGTCGGCGCCAGGTCGGCGTGCTGGTGCCATGACGCGCTCAGCTCGCTTTCCAGATCGAGGTGCTCACCCAGTTCGGTGAGCAGACCGCGGTACCACTGCTCCGCGGTCACGTGAAGCCCGATTGCCGTGAGATCGATGACCGCCGCATCGACCTCCTGCGCGCGGAGTTGCGCGACCGTGCGCACCATCAGCGACGACTTCCCCATCTGCCGCGCGGTGAGGACGTAGCAGAACTCGCCGGCCCGCAGCGCGTCGACGAGCTCGCGATCGGCGCGCCGCGGGATGTAGCTCGGCGCTTCGGACGACAGCGCGCCGCCGGTGACGAAGAAGCTCGAGGGGTCCGGCCTCATGCCTGGTGGCCTGTTTTCACCAATTCAACACCGATCGCCGTCGGGTCCTGCCCGAGAGTGAACAAGCGAACACAAGCCACTAAGCAGAGGCCAATTGACGATATAAACCGCAGCGCGGCCGGGCGTCAGCCGGCGACGAACCCTGGATGAGGCCGCCGCTCCGCAGTCGATAAAACGTGTCGCGGTCCGGGCACGTGCCGCCATTGACGACGGCAGTCATCGCCCGCTCGAGCGCAGGCTCCTGCTGCAGCATCGCGCGCAGACGCCGCAGGTGCTCGCCGAGCGATCCAGCCTCGCGGCGGGCGTCCTCTTCGAGACTCTCCAGCGAGGCGCCGCGCCTGAGCTCGTCGAACGCGCACTGCAACAAGTACGGATGCCCGCCGACGAGCGCCATGAGCCGGGTCACGGTCGCCGCTTCGCCCAGCACCGATCCGTACCGTTCGTTGAGCAACGCGACATCGTCAGCCCCGAAATCCTCGAGCGCCACGCGCACGCCGACATTGAACGGTGACTGATTGGCGTCTGCAATCAGAAGATGCGCTTCGGTCGCGTACGCGATCGCGAGCGTGAGCCGGCCCCACGGCGCGGCGGGATCGAGCGCGCGGCGATTGTGCCACGAGCGAAACAGGCCGAAGACGTCCACGGCGAACTCGCGGCCGACGAGCCGATCGACTTCGTCGAGTCCCCAGACGACGTGCTGCTCGCCGCCGAGCACGGTGCGCTGCACGTAGCGCGAGAAATTCGTGTTGGGGCTGTCGTGGTCGTTCCACGTGTGAAGAATTGACGACGTGATCTTCGTCTGCTCGGCGATGCTGCGCCCGAGCGCCTGATAGAGCGCCGTGGGCGAGCGCAGGTCGTCGCTGCCAAGCGCTTGAATGTCCGTGAAGGCGACGAGAGCGCGCCGCCCTCGCGCGTCGGCGAGCGCGCGCGCGAGGAGCGAGCTCTTCCCGACCTGCCGCGCGCCTTTGACGAGCACGATCGCCGCTCGTCTCGCGACGGCCTCCCGAAACTCATCGTCAGCCGCACGCGAGATATAGAACTGCGAGCCGAGCGGCATCGCGCCGCCCGGTGTTTCCCACGCGCCGCTGTCGGTCGGCGCGCTCGGAAGACCGTCGGGTGCGGCAATCGGCGACGGCTCGCGGCTGACACGCCAGCGATCGAGATCCTCGACGTACGCAAAGACGGATCCGCCGGTGGTGTGCACATGCCGATGGATGGGCAGTCCTTCCTCGCGTTCCCAGCGCTGAACGGTCGTGACGCCACGGCGAAGGTAGTCGGCGATTTCCTTCCAGGACTCGAGGCGCCTGCCCGGTGACGCGGCGGACGTCCGGACGGCATCGGGATCGGCAGCCATCTCACCTCGTCAGGCCGCGGATTGTAGCCGGTCTCGCCGGCGGCAGAAACGTAAGCGCGCACGTGCGCGCACCCCAAAGCACACCATTCGACGCCACGCACCCGCGGCGTGCTTTAACCCAGCATTTTCCAAGGTTTAGCCCAGTAACATGCCGCGCGGCTCCCGTCAGAACTCCGGCAGGATGGCGAAATCAGTCCTATTTCGCTCGCGGCGTCGTTTGTATCAATCACACACGGAAGGGAGAACCAACCGATGAAACCCCAGCTCATTGCGCTACTCTTCGCGTCCGCTCTCGCCTGGACGACACCCGCTTCCGGTCAAGTCGTGAACAACTGGAATGTCATCACCGTGAGCTGTGCTGGGGCGAACCGGCCAGGCCCGACCAACCAGCTCGACATCGCCCTTGTCCAGGGCGCCGTGCACGACGCCGTGCAGGCGATCCAGGGGAGGTTCGAGTCGTACCACTACGTGGACCCGTCCAGGCTTGGGGTCGGTTCGGAAGAGGCGGCTGTGGCGGCTGCAACCTACGGCGTGCTTCGAGGGTTGTATGGGCCCAACGTCGCGTGCCTGGCGACTGTGCCAAACCCGGCCACGACCTATGCGGGAGACCTCGGCTTACAGGCAGGAAACGACGCCGCCCAGGCGTTTCTGCCTCTTTACAGACCGGTCTTCACGCTCGCCACGGATCCTTTTACCGGTGGGACCTCTCCCGGCGAATGGCGTCCGACGGCACCAGCCTTTTTACCAGGGGCCAACACCTATCTGGCCCAGACGGAACCGTTCACACTGCTTCGTAATGATCAGTTCCGGCCCCCACCGCCGCCGCCGTTGAAGAGCGAGGCGTACCGTCGTGACTACGACGAGGTCAAGAGGCTCGGTTCTCTCAACAGCACTTTTCGCACGACTGCCCAGACCGATATCGCTCGTTTCTGGCAGGCCTTCGTTCCGCAGTGGTACTCCGCTTTACGGGGCCTGTCGAGCACGCACCTGTCAGACATCGGCGACCAGGCCAGGGTCTTCGCGCTCGCGAGCTACGCGGCCGCCGATGCCACGATCTCGGCCTTCACGGCGAAGTACCACTACAACTTCTGGCGGCCGATCACGGCGATCCAGGAGGGGGACGTCGACGGCAACCCGAGGACGGATGGCGATCCTACCTGGCTGCCATTCCTGACGACTCCGGCCTATCCGGATCACCCCTCGGGCGCAAACAACTTTACGGGCTCATTCACCACGATTCTGCAGCTGTTCTTCGGCACCGACGAGCTCGACTTCACGGTTCCGGGCCCGACGGCGGCCATCAGCCCGCGTTCGTACCATCGCTTCTCGGACGCTCAGGAGGACGTGATCAACGCGCGGATCTATCAGGGCATTCACTTCCGTTTCGCGGACGAGGATGCGATGCGCCAGGGTTCCCGCGTGGCGCACTGGGTGTTCCAGAAGTTCCTGAAGCCGTTGCACGGGAAGTAAGCTGCAAGGACCTCGGGAGTCGTTTTACACAATCCGTAAAACGAAACCCGAGGTCGTTCTCACTGCCCTCGCTCGAACCCGAGCAGCGGATGCAGCTCGATGCAGCTCTGCGATCGTCCAGTCTGGTTGTGGTTGAAATCGTAGAAGCCGACGCCTCGGACCCGGACGATCTCCCCGACGAGCAGACTGGTCGCGCGACCGCCTCGAAAGTTGTCGAACTGGCTCCGCGCGCCCGAAAGGGTCGTGAAGAACGGCGACGTGATCAGGCCCTGGCAGACAGGATCGGCAACCTCGGTCACGATCGAAAACGCCGGGTCCGCGGGATCCGCGAGCGCGACGTGGTAGTCGCGATCGTCCTCGAGGCGCACGAACGTGATTCGCCCAAGGACCTCGTACACCTGAAACTCCTGGCTGAATGTCCGGGCGCTGGGCAGTCCGGAGCAGTGTGCTGGTTGCTGATTCAACGCTCGAATCGTCGTCGCCTGGACCTGCGCAACGTTCACAGACGTCGCGGCAGAGTCCGAAAGCGTTTTGACCGACCAGCGCTCGACGCCACAGCTGAGGCCCGGCGGCGGGGGCCCCTGGTCGGCGACGGAAAGCGAACCGCTTCCGGTACGGCCCTGAAATGTTGCCCGGATCTCCACCGTGCCAAGCCCGACTGCCAACACGAGCCCGGTATTCGAAACCGTCGCGATCGCCACGTTCGACGACTGCCAGACCGCTTCAGTCGTGACGGGTCGGGTTGAGCCGTCTGACGAGATGAGCGTGGCCGTAAGCTGCACAGCTCCGCCGACAACCAGCGGCCCGTTGAAGCCGGTGACGGTGATCGACGAGGGCACCGAAGAGGGTGCGCCAGGACGTCCACCGCTGCAGCCCAGTACCGCCCCTGCGGCAGCGAACGTGAGGACTCGGGAGCACCATCTAGCCATGACCGACCCGGTCACATTACAGGATGTCCGAACGTCGTGCGACGATATCACCGCGTTGAGTTGGACGAGTTTCTTTGTTCGATCTTGGCGAACGGTGCGAGTGCACCACCAGCGGCCTCGAACCGGCCCTCCAGCGATGAACTCAGCGAGTGACGGGACGGGCCCGCGCGCGGACTCGAGCACGACGCCGTGCTTCCGGATGAAAGCGAGAGCCCGCCGCGAGGTCATTTCCGTCTCACCAGAAAGATCCCCGCCGCCACCACGAGCGCGACTCCGAACGCCCCCCACTCCGCCGCCGTGACGCTGCTGAGCATCCACGCAATCACGAGACACGCCAGCGCGATCACGAGCCCCGGCATCGGCACGCGGAACGGCGTCCCGCCCGCCCGAACGTCCCGGCGCCGCAGCTGCCAGGTCGCGAGGCAGCACGTTCCGTACAGCACCAGGGTCGAGAGATTCGCGAGAATCGCGAGGCGCTCGAACGTGCTCGAGATCGCCAGCACGAGCACGATGGCGCACTGCACGAGAATCGCCACGACCGGTGACCGATACACCGGATGCGTGCGCGCGAGCGCCGCGGGCAGAAAGCCGTCTCGGGCAAACGCAAACAATGTTCGCGGCGTCGCGAGCGTCATCGCACCGGCGTGGCCGAGCATCGAGATGACCGCGCCGACGAGGAGAAGCTGCCGGGCCCAGCCGCCGAGCGCCACGCCCGCGGCGTCGGCGAGTGGCGAGGCCTTGGCCGTCGCGAGCGCCGGACCGAGCACGCCCTGCGCGACGAATTGCAGCCCGGCATAGAGAATCGTCACGGTCGCCGTCGCGAGAAGAATCGCGCGTGGCACGGTGCGCGCCGGATCCTTGACCTCCCCGCCCGGCACGAGCGCCGCTTCGATGCCGGCAAACGCAAAAATCAGGAGAATGCTGCTCCGCGCAAGCGTCGCCAGGTCCGGCGGCGTGGTGACCTCGAGATTCGCTGGGTCGATCGCGAAGACGCCACCGACGATGAGCAGCACGAGCGGGAAGATCTTGGCGACCGTGAGCAGCGTGTTCACCCGCGCGCCACGCTCGACTCCCAGAATATTCACGGTCGCGAACACGACGTAGATCACGCCGAGTACCGCAGCCGACGCGAGGGGCGAAGCGAGCGCCGGCACGAGCGCGCCGATCCCGGCGGCCAGCACCGTCGCAACCGCCGCCATCACGAACGTCAGCAGCATCCACAACAGAAACCCGGCCAGGAATCCGACGAACGGCCCGAACGCCACTTCGACGTACGCGTACGGGCCACCGGTGAGCGAGACGCGGCTCCCCGCCTCTGCCATGCAGAGAACAATCAACCCCATCGCGAGCGCGCAGAGGAGATACGCGAGCGGCGCCGTCGCGCCGAGCGTCGCGGCCATGTCGGCAGGCAGACGGAAAATGCCGCCGCCAATCGTGATGTTGACGATGCTCGCGGCGAGCGCCACCGTCCCGATCGACCGGACGAGAGACGACTCGGCCGAGGCGGCGCGGCCAGGTGCAGGCACGTGAGCCGACAGTGTAGGCTGGCGCTTCGGGCCCGGCAATGTCCCAATGGCTATCGTGCTCCTCGCCTGGCCCGCAGACGAGCCGACGCACGTGCCCCTTGGCTGTAGCAGATTGCCCTCGGGCTATCGTGTCGTGGTGACGGCCCTCCGGCTTCGCGCCGCGGAAAAACGTCGCGCCAGGGAGTTCGTCCTGGCAAACGCGCGTGGGGGCCCCCAACCCCACGCGGCGTCGCCCCCTTCTGCGACGTTTTTCAGACTCTCGCCGACGCGGCGTTACGCAGTCGGGCCGCCACCACGACACGACAGCCCAGGGCAATTCGCAGGCTCCAGGGTTTGTCAGTCGTTTCTATCTAGTGCGATCCCAGCGCGCATGAAGTCACCGTCTTTCGAGTGACTCCAGAAGAGTCCCGAATCCGGCTCTCCACTCCCGAACTTCGCGACGCCGCTCGCGAAGTAATCACTGGTTGCCCGCGCGGATCCCCGCGGTCGCATCGTGCCGGCACTGCGTCAACAACGGTTGGAGCTGGCACCTGGCCGACCTCGAGTTCTCGACCAGTGAACTGCGATGCACGCAGGCAATCATCGATTCATGACAAGCGGGCCCGGGTAAGTGCTCGCGGGTGACGTGTGGCGAGGCGACCGACTTGGAGCGACACGATGGGCGTCAGGTTGAAACCGCGCCGCAGGAGCCGAGCCCGGATCGGTTTCTCGAGCCGGGCGACGGCTCTTGGCCGAATAGGAGGCGGCCCGATGGGCGAAGACCGCAGGGTGCGCGACGGGGAGGCAGCGGTTTTCGAGCCGCCTTCGCCAGGCTTCGGCGCCCAAGGCGTCGCTCCCAGAGGTCGCCTCGGCCCACGCCACCGACGAGCACCTCTCAGGCAGGGCCCGGACAGTCTGAGATGGTGGATGAACCACGACAGCTCCGGGCAATTCGTTGGCGCCCAGCGACAATCAGCAGAAGTCGCGGCACGCCTCGCCTTTAGTCACCGTGACCTGCGGGTTTTTCCCCAGTGCATCGGGGAATTTGGATCACCGCAGTCCAAGCCGATGAAGCCAGCGAGCCAATGTGCATATACCCATCGTCAGTATCAGGCGAATGGCCGCGAAACCGCCCGAATCCGGCCAAAATGACCAGTTGATCGCACGAGGCCGGCCGCATAAATTGCAGACCGACAGCACGACTCTTGCTTATCACTCCGTCACCGCCGTTCACGGCCCGAGGACGGCACCTCGACACACGCGGACCCCATCCGCGAGGGCCAAGTCCCAGGAGGCATGTTAATGACCACTCGATTGCTTAAGGTCGGGCTGATAGCGCTGGTTTTTGCGCTCATCAGCGGGCCCGCCTTCGCACAGGGCGGCAACACGTCGTCGATCGTCGGCGTCGTGACCGACTCGGGCGGCGGCGTCATCCCAGGCGCCACCGTCACCGCGACGAACGACGCGACGGCAGGCGTGTCCACCGCCGTGACCAACGCGAGCGGCGCCTTTACGATCCCGGCGTTGAACCCCGGCAGGTACACGGTGACCGTCGCGCTCCAGGGCTTCAAGAGCGCCGTGCTCAAAGACGTCGACGTCATGGCGAGCACGCCGGCCAACGTCAAGGCGGTGCTCGAAGTCGGTGGTCTCTCCGAGACCGTCGTCGTCGAAGGGGCGAGCGCGGTGATCCAGACGCAGTCGTCTGCCGCGGCGTCGAACGTGACGACCAACCAGATTGCCAACCTGCCGGTCGGATCGCGCAGCACGCTCGAGTTCGTGACCTTCCTGCCGGGCGTCCAGACGCCGGGTGGAAGCCGCGACTCGATTGTGAACGGTCTGCCGCAGAGCTCGATCGCGATTACGCTCGACGGCGTCAGCATTCAGGACAACTACCTGAAGACGACCGACGGCTTCTTCGCGCGCCTGAGCCCCCGGCTCGACGCCGTCGAGGAAGTGACGCTGGTGTCGGCCGGCAACGGCGCGAACGCGTCGTCACAGGGCGCGACGCAGATTCAGTTCACGACGCGCTCGGGCAGCAACATGTTCTCGGGCAGCGCCTACCACTACTACCAGAGCGACACGCTCAACGCGAACAGCTACTTCAACATCCGCCGAGGGCTGCCGAAGAACGAATCGGTGCAGTACCAGCCGGGCGTGCGCGTGGGCGGCCCGATCGTGCTGCCAGGCATCTACGACGGCCGTGGCAAGGCCTTCTTCTTCGTGAACTACGAGGAGAGCCGCTCGCCGCGCACGATTAACACGAACGCCGATTTCCTGACGCCCGAGGCGCAGAGCGGGATTTACCGTTACACGGGCACGGACGGCGTGCAAAGGGCTGTCAATGTGTACGCCCTGGCGGCCGCCAACGGGCAGACGTCGACGCCCGATCCGCTTGTCGGCAAGCTCCTGAACGACATCGCCGCCTCGGCGCAAGGCAAGCTGGTCGAGCCGATCGCCGGCAACCCGAACGCGCAGCGTCTCCGGTTCCAGCAGGACGCCAAGGGCGTCACGCGGTATCCGACGACGCGCGTGGACTACAACCTGTCGAGCCAGCACAGGCTGACCGGTTCATGGACGTTTAACGACCTGGTCTCGACGCCGGACACGACCAATAACCGCCAGCCGCGATTCCCGGGGTTCCCGGTAACGGGCGCGCAGGTCTCGGATCGCTACGTCTTCACGACGGCCCTCCGCTCCTCAATCTCGACCAACATCGTCAACGAGCTGAGGTTCGGCATGAGCGGCGGCGCGACGCTGTTCTCTCCGGGGCTCAATGCGGGCATGTGGAACGGCGCGTTGGCCAACCAGGGTGGGTACGACCTCGGGATCAGCGCGGCCGGGTTCGCCCAGACCGGCGGCGACAACACGGGCATCACCAACGCGGGGTCGGGCGGTGGCTACTCCGCCCGTGAGGCGTCGACCAAGTTCATCGAGAGCACGCTGAACTGGCTCAAGGGCTCGCACAGCCTCGGCATGGGGTTCAACTACACCAGTGCGGACGTGTGGCTGCTCAGCGAGACGCGCGTGCCGTCGATCAGCTTCAGTCTGCCGACCGGCGACCCGGCGCTGGCGATGTTCAGCGCGGGCAACTTCGCGAGCAGCAACTCCAATCAGCGGAACGCGGCGCGCGACCTGTACGCCGTGCTGACCGGCCACGTCAGCCAGATTGGCGGCACCGCGCGGCTCGACCAGAACACCGGCCAGTACGTCTACAACGGCGGCAGCCGGCAGGAAGGCCGTCTCCCCGAGGTCGACCTGTTCATTCAGGACAGCTGGAAGGCGCGGCCGAACCTGTCGCTCAACTTCGGCGTGCGCTACGTGATCCAGATGCCCTTCTACGCGAAGTTCGGCACGTATTCGACGGCGACGCCGGACGATGTCTTCGGCGTTTCCGGGTACGTTCCGGGCTGCGATCTGAGCAACGCGACGGTCGACACCTGCAACCTGTTCAAGCCGGGCGTCATGCCGGGCACGGTCACGACGTACCAGAACTTCGCGAAGGGCGTCGGCGCCTACAACACGGACTGGAACAACTTCGCGCCGAGCTTCGGGGTGAACTGGACGCCGAACGTGGACGGCGGCTTCCTGCGCAAGATGCTGGGCGAGCCGGGCGACACGTCGCTCTCGTTCGGCTGGGCTCGCGCGTTCGAGCGCCACGGCATGTCGGACTTCACGGGCGTCTTCGGCGGCAACCCGGGGCTCACGGTCAACGCGAACCGGAACGTGAGCAACGGCAACCTCGGCGCGCTTCCCTTGCTGTTGCGCGACGGCAACCTCGGTGCGCCGGCCACGTGCACGGGCGCCGTGACCGCGGCCTGCATTCCGGAAGCGCCGAGCTATCCGATCGCCGCGACGACGAGCGGCAGCGTGAACATCTTCGATCCGAACCTCCAGGTGCCCTACTCGGATTCCTGGACGGTCGGCTACCAGCGCGCGGTCGGCCGCAAGGCGGCGTTCGAGATTCGGTACATCGGCACGCGCAACCGCGAGCAGTGGAGGAGCTACAACTTCAACGAGGTGAACATCCTCGACAACGGCTTCCTCGACGAGTTCCGGAAGGCGCAGAGCAACCTCTACGCGAACATCGCGGCTGGACGTGGGACGAACTTTGCGTACTATGGACCGGGCACGGGAACATCGCCCCTCCCGATCTACCTTGCGCACTTCAGCGGGACGTCGGTGGCGCTCGGCGGCGAGTGCGCCAGCATCGCCGCCTGCACGACGATGTACTCGAGCAGCAACTTCGGCAGCGACGACTTCGTCAACGCGCTGTCGCGCTTCAACCCGAACCCGTTCACGCCGGCCGGCACGAACTCGAACACCGGACTCAGAGGCAGCGCGGGACGCCGGACCAGTGCGCTGAACGCCGGGCTTCCGGCCAACTTCTGGATTGCGAATCCGGACGTGAACAACGCCAACGTGACGGGCAACGGCGGGTTCACGGACTTCGACGGCATGCAGATGCAGTTCCGCCGCCGCATGTCGGGCGGCCTGCAGTTCGACGTGAACTATGCCTACGGCAAGGCGTATGAAGCGACGCGCTACTCGTTCCGGGTGCCGTTCCTGTCGACCCGCAACACGGGCAGCGAAGGCGACGTGACCCACGCGATCAAAAGCACGTTCGTCTACGAGCTGCCGTTCGGCCAGGGCAGGCGTTTTGGCACGGGCGCCGGCCTGCTCATGGACCGCCTCATCGGCGGCTGGCAGGTCTCCGGCACGATGCGCTTCCAGACGGGCGAGCTCATCAACCTCGGCAACATCAACGTCGTCGGCATGAGCACGAAAGACGTGCAGAACCTGTTCAGCGTGCGCTACACGGGTTCGGGCAACACGCCGATCTACATGTGGCCGCAGGACATCATCGACAACACGATCAAGGCGTTCAGCCGCGACGTGAACGGCTTCACGAAGGGCGAGCCGACGGGACGGTACTTTGCGCCGGCCGGCCTCGACGGGTGTATCGAGACGATCGCCAACGGTTACGGTGACTGCGGCCTCCGGTCGTTCGTCATCACGTCGCCGTGGCAGCGCAACCTCGACATCAGCCTCGTGAAGGATGTCCGTTTCACTGGACGGAAGACGTTCCAGTTGAGGCTCGACTTCCTGAACGCGTTCAACCTCGTGGATCTCGACCCGGAGAGCGGCGTCGGCGCCACGACGCTGGCCGACTGGGAAATCACGGGCTCCAACGGACCGCGCGTCATCCAGCTCGTGACGCGGTTCAGCTGGTAAGACACGCTCATTGACACACGCAGGGCGGGGCGTCATGCCCCGCCCTGGTTTTTTTTGCCGCCCCGCCTTGATCGCGGCCGTCTGCTTTCAACGAGAATCTCAGACTGTCCGGGCCGAGAGGTGCCCGTGCCCGCTTGTCCATGAAGGTCTGTCTACGATCTTGGTGCGAAGCGGGCGGTCCCTTTGTCGCTCGAGTCTCTGAAGCTCGCCAGCAGGCGTACGCGCCGCGGGGACCGATCATGACAAGCGCGGGCCCGTGGGCCAACTGCCCTTGGGAGGCGTGTCGTCCTGCGGCCGACTGCGGAGTGACGTGACGGCGAGAGTCTGAAAAACGTCGCAGAACGGGGTGACACCGCGTGGGGTTGGGGGCCCCCACGCGCGTTTGCCGAGACGAACTCCGTGGCGCGACGTTTTTCCGCGTCACGAAGCCGGAGGCCGCAGAACGACACGCCTCCCAAGGGCACCTCTCGGCCCGGGCCCGGACATCTGAGATCTTCATCCGGGGCAGCCCGGCTCAACCGCTGGGCGTTCGTGCCAAAGCTCCTGCGCCGCTGCTTTTGATAGAGTGGATCTTGGGCCCCCTCCCAACACGCAAGACCGGTGTGTCCGCGACCTGCGGCGCCAGCGGTCCGCGCACGAAAGGAACCTGATATGCGTGTCAAAGAGCTCATGACACAACCCGTGTACAGCTGCAGCGTTCAGGACCACGCGAATGAAGCGGCGCAAATCATGTGGGAACACGACTGCGGCGTCGTCCCCGTCATCGACGGCGGCGGACGTGTCGTTGGCGTGCTGACGGACCGCGACCTGTGCATGGCCGCGCACTTTCAGAATCGGACGCTGACAGACATCCCCGTCGCCGACGTCATGGCGCAGCAGGTCTGCACGTGCGGCGCCGATGACGACGTCGTGGACGCGGAACGGCTGATGGCGGAAAAACAGATTCATCGGCTGCCGGTGGTGAGCGCGAGTGGCTCGCTCATCGGCATCCTGTCGCTCGCGGATGTGGCGCGGCAGACGCGGAACACGACCAGCCGGCAGCGCGACGAGGCCGTCACGCAGCTGGCGAACACGGTGACCGCGATCTCCGAGCCGCATCGGCCGACGGCAGCTGGATCGCGGGCGAACTGAAAACGCTCGGCAAAAGCACTCGTCGGTACGACCGACGAGTGCTTTTCGCGAGCGTCTTCTACGACGCGCTTGCGTGCACTTCTATCGCCATCGAGCCTCGAAGCGCATTCGAGACCGGGCAGCGTCCTTCGGCTTCGCGGGCGGTTTTCTCGAACGTCGCGGCGTCCATTCCAGTGAGGCCGTCGGCGACGACTTCGAGGTTCGACGTCGTGATCTTGATGCCGGCGTCGCTCTTGTCGGCGGTCACTGTACACGTCACGCGTGTGCCGCGGCTCGAAGCGCCGGCTTTCGCGAGCGCGCCCGCGACGACCATCGCGTAGCACGTGGCGTGCGCGGCCGCGATCAGCTCTTCCGGGCTCGTCCCGCCCTGCGCGTCGCCGATGCGGCGTGGAAACGACACCGGCAGCGTGAACGCGCCGGTCCCGCCCTTCAATTCGCCTCCGCCCTCGAGCAGCGTGCCTGTCCAGTCAACGGTCGCGTGTCGTGAGAATGTCGGCATGTTTTTCTCCTGAAGTGCACATCAAGAAAGGCTCAAAGGCGCAAAGGCTCGGAGGCTCTGTCGCGGGCGGTATTGTTGCTTTCGGCCTCCTTTGGGCCATTCATTGCTTTGTGGCTTTGAGGCTTTGAGGCTCTGAGCCTTTGAGCCTCGTCAAGCAGCCGCAGGCCGCGTCTTCCTCTTCCCACCCTTCGTCGTCGTCGAGAGTTGCACGACGACGCCGGCGAGCGCGAGGGCGAACCAGATCGCCAGAATCCACCATCGTCCCGGCATCGGATCGAGCGGATAGAGAATCCAGACATCGTTGATCGGCGCGCCGGGCAGGCTTGCTCGGCCGGTGAGGCTCATGACGCCGACGATGAGCGTCCAGGCGCCGGCGATCGCGGTGCCAAAGATGACGACGTAGCGAACGACGGAGAGCGCGGCCAGGGCGCCGAGGACGCAAACGAGCACCAGGACGAGCGTCGGCGGATCGCCGCCGCCGCCGATGCGCCAGAGCGCGTTCAAGGCGAGTGCCGCCAGACCGGCGCCGATGAGGCCGACGCCGATGAAATAGGCGGCGATCATCAACACCGCGCCGACCACGCCGCCCACCACGGCCGCGAGCACGAGGTACCACATGTTCGCCGTCCCCATCGTGGACGTCGTCAGCATCGCGCCAAGGAAAAACCCGTAGAGGCCGAGGACGAAGCGGAACAACCGGTAGCCGGCGAAACAGGAAATGAGTCCGCCCACGGTGAGCACCAGCGCCGCTGGCGCTGCGAAGCGGACGGGCAGCATCAAAAAAGCATATCAGGTACGACGTGCCTGACGGACGCGGCGGACCCGGTATGATTCCGGCGGTGCGCAGGACCATCCTCACCCTCATCGCGCTGGCTGTCGGCGCGGCGTTGCTGGTGTGGCAGGTGCAGCTCGTCGGCGTCGACCGCATCTCGAGCGGACTCCGCACGATCGGCTGGGGTTTCCTGGCGATCCTGCTCCTGTCGTTCCTGCGGTTTTTGGCCCGATCGATCGCCTGGACGACGCTGATCGGGCAGCGGGTACCGCTCATGCGGGCGGTGGCGGCAACGATCAGCGGCGACGCCCTGGGAAACGTCACCCCGTTGAGCCTGCTCGTCAGCGAGCCGACGAAGGCGATGTACCTCGATAGCGGGACGGGATCGTCGCGCTCGCTGGCGGCGCTCACGGCCGAGAACTTCTTTTACAGCGTGTCCGTGGGCATCTACGTGACGCTCGGCACGGCCGCGATGCTGCGCACGTTCCCGCTCCCTGGAGAGATTCATTTCGCGGGGATCACGGCGCTCGTCCTGATGGCGGGCGTGCTCGTCGCGGCCGCGTGGACGGCCTGGCAGAAACCTTCGCTCGCGAGCACGATCCTCTCCGGGTTGCCATTCCGCCGGCTGACCGCGATCGTCGACCGTGTCCGCGACTTTGAAGTTCAGACATACGGATCGGCCGGCCGGCAAGGCGGCCGCCTCGTCGTTGTCTTTCTCTGCGAGGCGACCTTCCATCTACTGAGCTTCCTCGAGGCCTGGCTCACGATCTGGTTGATCACGGACCTCTCGGCTCCCCTCTTCGCGCTGGTGCTCGACACGTTCAACCGCATCGTGAACATCGTCGCGAAGATGATTCCGTTCCGAATCGGCGTCGATCAGGTCACATCGGAGAGCGTGGCCGTCGCGATCGGCCTCGCGCCGGCCATCGGCACGACGGTCTCGCTGATTCGCACCGGGCGGATGGCGGTGTGGGCGGCAGTGGGATTGGCGCTGCTGACGAAGAGGGGCTTGCGGCGTGGGGCTTGAGGCGTGGGACACCGGTCCCGAAGCGCAGGTGCGTTGCCGCGGCGACCGACTTGGAGCGACGCGATGCGCGGCAGTCTGAAACCGCGCCGGAGTGAGCGCGGCCTGCGAGGGCCGGCTCCGTTAGGCCGCCGAGCCCAGTTGAAGTCCTTTTCTGAAGGGCGAAGGCGTTCGGCCGAATAGGAGACGGCCCGACGGGCGCGAGATCGCAGGCCGCGCGAACGAGGCGGCGGTTTCGAGCGTCGCTCCCGGAGGTCGCCACGGCAACGCACCTGCGCTTCGGGACCCACCGCCGCGGCGGACTTGAGGTTCAGTCCGCCCTACATCTCCCGTCGCCCGTCGAGCGATCGCGCCATCGTGAACTCGTCCGTGTAGTCGAGATCGGCGCCGACCGGGATGCCCATCGCAATGCGCGTGACGCGGACGGCGAGCGGCTTGAGCAGCTTGGCGAGGTAGAGTGCGGTGGCCTCCCCTTCGACCGTTGGATTGGTTGCGAGAATCACTTCCTCGACGCCGCCCTCGCCCACTCGCGACAGCAGACTCTTGATCTTGAGGTCGTCCGGGCCGATGCCCTGAAGCGGCGAGATCGTGCCCATGAGCACATGATACCGGCCCTTGAAGCCGCGGGTTTTCTCGATCGCCGCGACGTTTTCGGGTTGTTCGACGACGCAGATGAGCCGGCGATCGCGATCATCGGCGGTGCAGTACACGCAGGGATCGACGTCGGTGATGTTGCTGCAGAGCGTGCAGTAGGTCACGCGCTCCTTGACGGACAGCATCGCCGCGCAGAGCGCGTCTATTTCCTCACGCGGCGTTTTCAGGACGTGGTACGCAAGACGCTGGGCGCTTCGGGCACCGATGCCGGGCAGCCGCTGGAGCGCGGCCACCAGCTCGGCCAGCGGTTCCGACTTCGGCATCAGGACATTCCGGGAATGCGCAGGCCGCCCATCATGCCCTGCATCTGGCTGGCCAGTGCCTCGTCGACCTTGCGGTGCGCGTCGCTCACGGCCGCGACAATCAAGTCCTGCAGCATCTCGACGTCATCTTTCGACACGACCTCGGGATCGATCTTGATCGACTGCAGCTGCTTGTGCCCGCTGACGATGACAGTCACCATCCCGCCGCCGGCGGCGCCCTCGATGCGCATCTCGGCCATCTGCTTATGGAGGCGCTCCTGCATCTGCTGCGCCTGCTGCATCATCTGTTGAATGTTCATTTGATCTCTTCCACATCCTCGATTTCGCCGCCGAAGACGTCGAGCACCGCCTGCACGCCTGGATCGGCTTTCGCCCGCGCGCGCAAGGCCGATTTGTGCGCCACGGCCGGATCCTCGGCCGCCGCCGGCGCGGCCGCCGCCGCCCCTTCGCGCGCGACGATGGCAATCTTACGGCCACTCGTCGCGTGCGCCAATTGCTCGAGCCACGAGCGGCGGCCTTCGAGCTGAGCGCGCAGTCCTTTGTGCACGGGCGCGAAGGTAAAGACGACGGAGTCGCCTTCGGCTTCGACGCTCTTCGCCTGTGCGATCACCATGTGGTAGAAGCTCTTGTTCTGGTCGCGAACTGACGACAAGAGCTTTGTCTTGATGTCTGAGATCTGATCGCGGCCATTTTCTTTTTTTTGTGCTCGCGGGGCCCCACCACTAGCGCCCGAGCTGAAGGCGTGCCGCGGGCCCCGGGCGCTCGCTGCGAGGTTTTGTGTGTCCGGTGCGCTTTTCACGCTGCCACCAGCGGGCGTTCCTTCCGAAGTTCGAAGTTCCAAGTTCGAAGGTCGAAGTTTCCCCTGGGCCTGACCGGAACCGCCGCGCTCCAATCCGCCGATCAACTCCGTCAGCGGCGTGAGCTTTCGAAGATGAATCCACTTCACGAGCGCCATTTCGAAGAGATGCCGCGGCTGCGATGACGCGCGGATGTCGGTCTCGGCTTTCGCGATGAGGTCGAAGGCGCGGATGAGGTCTTCGCGCGAGTAGTGTTCCGCGAGACCCTTGAGCCGGTCGCGCTCGTCCTCGCCCGCGATCTCCGGATCCGACAGGCGCGTCGGATCGATCTTCACGACCATCAGATCGCGCATCAGGCGGGCCAGCTCGCGGCAGACGATGCGCAGGTCGAAGCCCGACTCGACGACGACGCCGGCGAGGCGGAACGCGCCGGCCACGTCCTCACGCGCGACCGTCTCGGCGATCTCGAACTGCAGGTCGCGCCCGATGAGTCCGAGCACGGTGCTGACATCGGCGGACGTGACGCGATCGCTCGAAAACGCCAGAATCTGATCGAGGGCCGAGAGCGCGTCGCGCATGCTGCCTTCGGCCGACCGCGCCACGAGCGCGATCGCCGCGTCGTCGATCTGCACCTTCTCGCGCGAGGTGACCGTTTTCAGCTGGTCGCGGATGGCCCCGAACGGCAGGGTCTTCAACTCGAAGACCTGCGATCGTGACTGGATGGTCGCCGGCACGGAATGAAGATCGGTCGTCGCCATCATGAATTTCACGTACGGCGGCGGTTCTTCGATCGACTTCAACAGGGCGTCGAACGCGCTTTTCGAGAGGCGATGGACCTCGTCGATGATGAAGATCTTGAAGCGATCGCGCATCGGAGCGATGGCGAGCGGCTCGACGATGACCTCGCGCACGGCATCGACGCCCGTGTAGGTCGCGCCGTCGATCTCGAGAACGTCCATGTCGCGGCCGTCGGCGATTTCGAGGCACGCGTCGCACGTGCCGCATGGCTCGGGCGTCGGGCCCGTCACGCAGTTCAGCGCGCGCGCCAGAATCCTCGCCGTCGTCGTCTTCCCGACGCCGCGCGGCCCCGCGAAGATGAACGACTGCGCCAGCCGGCCCGACCCGATGGCGTTCTTGAGCGTCTCGACGACGCCGCGCTGGCCGATGACGTCCTCGAACCGCTGCGGCCGCCATTTGCGTGCGAGGGCGAGATAAGGCATGAAAGGATCGACTAACTGAGAACTGAGAACTCAGAAACGTGAGCCTTTGATCAAGAGCGTCGAACGTTGAACGCGAATCTGTTGCACGGAACCGCCCTCAGAACCCAAGTTCTAAGTTCTCAGTTCTGAGTTAACAAATGCTTTTCAGTACCACGCCCCCGACCGCGGCCCGGAGGGCCTGCGGCACAGCACAGGATCGACTTAGCGCTGCTGCCTTCCGGCCCTGACGCGGTTCGTCGGCTGAACTTGCACAGGGTCCGGACCGCGGTCCGACGCGCAGACTCCAGCGCAGTCTATCACCCGAAAACCGGGTGTAGGATCCCGGCGTTCGGGAATTCACGTTGATGATGGCGACGTCGAACGGCACGCTGCTCGAGTGGGTCTCCGGCGAGGGTCAGGTACGGCGCCGCGACGGTACGACCGTCGGCACTCGACATTACGACATCGAAGTGTGGCAGCACGGGAATCCTGCCGCGCATCCAGGTGCGGGCCCAGGGACTGCGCCACCCACTTCTCTCAGAATCTCGATCGATTTCTCGGACGCCGAGCGCGCCGAGTTCGCGACCAAAGGGACCGAGCTGCTTCTGCTTCTCGAAGACGGCCGGCAGGTCGAGTTCGTCGTCCGCGACGTCAAGGGAACGATCGTCCCGAAACAGGGCGAGTTGCGACGCCGAAGGCCGCCCCGAGCCCTGGGATTGGCGGCTTTGCTGATTCTCGCCGGGTTGGCGTACCTCGTCACACAGTTCGGCATCGGCTCCGTGTTCGTGTCGTGGTTCGCGACGACGCCGTACGCGCTCCCTGTTGGATTGGCCCTGCTCGCATTGGCCGTGGTCGTGGTGGGCATGAAGGTGGCGCCGCGGAGCCGCCAGCCCGGGTATTTCATGTTCGGTGTCGTCCTCGTCGCGATTGGCATCGTGTCGCTGTATGCGCTTCCGATCGGCACGCTGCTCATTGTGAAAAAGGTGGGCGGACCCGATGAGCTCGGTGGAATCCTGGCGGTCCTCGCAATGGCCTTCGGGGGAATGCTCCTCATCGGCGGCGGCTGGGCGGCGATTAGCGACGCGTGGTGAGCTTTACCATTTTTGAAACTCCATTACGAATTGGGTTTTCCTGTTGGCCCGCCTTTTGGATCTATCACCCGGGTTTCCGCACTTTCAGGGAGGATCTCAATGCGTCGTGCTGTCTTTTTGGTAATTTTGTCATCCGTGGTGGCGATATCGAGTACGGCCGGAATGGCTCAACGGCCGGCCGCCAGCTTTCCGGTCATCGTGGTGTTCCGCGGCAACGCTCCGCTGTCGAATCACCGGGCCGACTTTCGCGCCGATGAGCGTGCGGCGGCTGACCCCGATGCGTGGGGATATCTCGACCGCGACGTCGTCGGCAGTGTGATGGCGCTCGAACGGCGCCATGGCTTCCGTGCGGACCATGTCTACAGCGCGGCGCTCCGTGGGTTCGCGGCGCGGCTGAGCAGTCGTCAAATCGACGCGCTCGAACAGGATCCGGACATCGCGCTCGTGGAGCCGGACGGCACGATGTTCGTCGCCGCTCAGACAGTTCCGTGGGGTGTCGCGCGTATCGACGGCGGTCAAAGCGTGTCCAACGTGAACGCCTACATCATTGACACCGGAATCGACACAGAGCACGCCGATCTGAATGTCGTCGGCCACGTCAAGTTTGCCGGCGGTCCGAACAGCGACTGCCACGGCCATGGCACGCACGTCGCCGGCACTGTTGCCGCGCGAAACAACACGATTGATGTGCTGGGCGTGGCGGCGGGGGCGAGCCTGACAGGCGTCAAGGTCCTGGGGTGCGGCGGCACCGGATCGACGTCGGGAGTCATCAAAGGCGTCGATTGGGTGACGAGTAATGCCGTCGAGCCGGCCATCGCCAACATGAGCCTCGGCGGCGGCGTGAGCACCGCGCTCGACAACGCCGTCAAAGCCTCGGCGAACAGCGGCGTGTTCTATTCCGTCGCCGCGGGCAACTCCGGTGCGGACGCCTGCACGTCCTCGCCGGCCCGTGCCGGCACACACAACGGCGTCATGACGACGGCCGCGACCGACAGCAACGACAACGAAGCGTCGTGGAGCAACTTCGGATCGTGCGTGGACATCTGGGCGCCGGGCGTGAGCATCCTGTCGACCAGGAACAAAGGCGGCACCACCACCATGTCCGGAACCTCGATGGCCGCGCCGCACGTCGGCGGGGCGGGGGCGGTGTATCTGTCGCTCAATCCAGGTATGGGCCCGGCGGACGTGGAAGCCGCTCTCAAAGGCAGCGCCGTCGCCACCGGTACGACCAGCAAGAATGGAGCGCCCATCAAGCTGGTTTGTGTGGGCAGCTGCCTGCCCTGAGCTGAACCGGCAGGACACACCCGCCTGCCCTGAGCGAGTCGAAGAGGCCGCCCGGGACGCACTCACGGAGACGTGTATATTCCGTCCCCACGATAGCGCGATAGGATGAGTACGTGCTGCCGTTAATGGCTGGCAAACGGCTCATCCTCTGGTTGCTTCTTGCGCAGGCGGTCGTGTCGACATCCATCTCGTTCACCACGGTCGCCCAGGGCGGCAGGAGTCAGATCCAGGAACCGCGTCAGGTGGTGGTGCGAACGGCCGCCGACTGGCAGACGCTCTGGACGACGCACGATTCAGCGCCCGCGCCGACTGTCGACTTTTCACGCGTGATCGTGGTGGGCGTCTTTCTCGGAACACGGCCGACGGCCGGGTTCAGTGTTCGTATTACCGCGGTCACAGCCAAAGAGACCAGCGCCGTAGTGGAATACGTCGAGGGGCGACCCCGAGCGGGCGCGATGACGGCGCAAGTGATCACCTCTCCCTTTCACCTCGTGAGCGTGCCGCGCAAGATTGAGACCGTCGAATTCAAAAAAATCGAAAAGTGAGGGCTCTCAGCCGATGCCCACTTACAAACCAGACGACCCCGGAGAACGACCGCTCGACGAGACTCCGATCCCGCCGGTCAGAGACAACCGCGATGCCAGCCGGTTCGAGCTCGAAGTCGATGGACAGATCGCGCTCCTGCGATACCAGCGCACGGCGACGACGCTCGCGCTCGTGCATACCGAAGTTCCCGAGCCACTGCGGGGCCGGCACCTCGGCGACGCCCTGGCAAAGGCCGGAATCGACGCCGCGCAGGCCGAGGGCCTCACTCTGGTCATCCACTGCCCGTTCGTGCGCGCGTATTTGCGCAAGCATCCCGAAGGCCAACACACCTGGCTGGAGCCCGTTCGGCGTCCGTAGGACGCGGGGTAATCTGCCCGTCATCGCGCGACGTATCCTATCCATGCCATGCGGCTGTTGCCGAAGCCCTCGATGCTCGGACATGCGTTGTTGCGTCGTGCACTCGCCTTCTGCCTAGCGGCTGCGGCCGTCGCCGCGGCCTCAGCGGACCCGCAGCCGGCGCCGCAGGTGCCTCAGGCACCGCCAGTCTTCCGGGGCAGCACGTCGCTCGTTCCCGTCGATGTCCGGGTGACCGATCGCCAGGGCAAGCCGGTCGCGGACCTTTCGCAAAACGACTTCGTCATTCTCGAGAACGGCGTCCGGCAGCAGATCAAGCACTTCTCCGTACACGCGTTGACCCCCGAGCCGCCCGCCGATGGCGTCGGGCCGCGCCTGCCGCGCGGCGGTGTCCCAGCCCCGCTCGGAAGGCAAAATGCGCGGATTTTCCTGATCGTCCTGGGCCGGGGGCGACTGCAGCCGCCGGCCAGGGGTGTTGACGGCATGCTTCACTTCGTCCGCGAGCGATTGCTGCCACAAGATCAGGTCGCCGTGCTCGCCTGGAACCGTGCGACGGACTTCACGGTGAATCATGATCAGGTCGCAGACATGCTCGAACGCTTCAAGAAGCGGCATGAGGCGATCGAATCCGCGCTCGCCATGCACTTCAGCGGCCTGGCCGCGATCTACGGCAGTCGAGAGATGCCCGCGCGCATTCAGGAAGACATCGACATGGTGTTTGCCGGTCCGGGCGGAACGAAGGTCAACACCGTGATCGACGCTCCGATTGCGAACCCGGCCCGGCTTGCCGATGACCAGCGTCGCGCCACGGACGCGGTCCAGCGCGCGGAGATCGTGGCCACCAGATCGCCCGACAGCGCGATGATCACCGATGCGGTCGATCCGGTGGAACTCCTGGGCCTCAAGATGTCGCTCGACGAGCTGGCCGCGCTCAACGCGCAATCGACGCAGGATCTCAGCAAGATCTACACCGGACTCCAGTACTTGCGCTATCTGGACGGCGAGAAGCATCTGATCTTCGTCTCGCCCTCCGGGGTCTTCCTGCCGCGCGCAGACGATGACCGGAGCCTGGCGTCGATCGCGGCCGACGCGCGCGTGGCCATCAGCATCGTGCACACTGGAGGGGTGGGGTCTGGCGACTCGACCGACTGGCGGCGAATGACGTCACGGACGGCTGCCGAGGAAACCGGCGGGATCTATTCGAGCACCAGCTACGCCAAAGACTTCGTCAATCGCCTCGACGACGTGACGCGCAACGGGTACGTGCTCGGCTATTACCCGACGAACGCCACCTTGGACCGCCGCTACCGGCAGATCACCGTGAGGGTGAATCGGCCCGGGGTCAACGTGCTCTTTCGCCACGGCTACTTCGCCCGCACCGAGCTGCCGCCGCTCGATCGCAAGCGCATGCTGAGCTACAACCGCGTCACCACCGCCGCAAGTTTTGCGAAGGAAGTCCCGGACATCGCGATCGCGGCAACCGCCGTCAACGCAACGTCAGCAGACAAGACGCGTGAAGCGCACGTTGAGGTCCACATCGCGCCGGATCGCCTGACGTTCAGCGAGGCCAACGGCATGAAGCTCGGCACGATCGAGATCGCGGTGTTCTGCGCAGACGCCAACCAGCGTCTCGTTGGCCAGTCGTGGAACTCGGTGGATCTGAAGATGACGGCCGATGCCTTCGCGCGATTCACCTCGCAAGGCTTGACGTATCGCGAGCGCATCGCCGTCCGAGCACAGGTCCGGCATATCAAGATCGTCGTCTACGACGTGGGGGCCGATGTTCTCGGCTCGGCCATGGTCAAAGTCAAGTAATTATGCCGATCGACCACTCCAAAGACCGCCAGGAGCAGTTACTCGACGAGACGCTGGAGGAAACGTTCCCGGCGAGCGACGCGCCGGCCAATACGATTGAAACCGGCATCCGCATCGGCATGCCGGCACCACCGCAGGTCAGAGACAATCGCGATGCGAGCCAGTTCGAGCTCGACGTGGACGGCCAGATTGCGTTCCTGCGCTATCACCGCACGGCGACGACACTGACGCTCGTGCACACGGAAGTGCCCGTACCGCTGCGCGGCCGGCATCTTGGTGATCTGCTCGCCAAAGCAGGAATCGACGCCGCGCGGACGGAGGGACTGGGACTCGTCGTGACGTGCCCGTTCGTGCGTGCGTACATGCGCAAACATCCTGAAAGCGCACGCTGAGGGAACAGAGCAAAAAACAAACCCGAGGTCAGGCGGCCTGGTGAAAGCCGCGACCGACGATCTTGCCGCCCGTGTCCGTGATCGAAAACGGGAGACGGCGGCCGTCTTCCAGTTTCAGCGTGAGACCTTCGGGTCCCGCCAGGACCACGGCCTCGGCGATGCCCGCGATGTCGATGTGTCCCTCGATGACCGGGTGCGCCAGATGACTGGCGTCTGTCTCCTCCCCCCACACTTCGAGCTGGTAGGGGGTTGACCGCAACACGAGCGCGCCGGCCTGGATCTCGCCGACACCGCTCAACTCTTCCAGCAGCCGTCGCGACATAGGGTTTCCCTCAGAGGTAGGGCGGGATTCTAGCAGGCCGCCGCGCGGCCTGAACTTCAAACTTGAGCCGCTTTTGAACCTTTTCGCGCATTCCTCGTGTGGGGGGCCAGATGTCAGGAGTGAGTATCGCCGGCGCAGCGCTGTTGGCACTCGCGGTGACGTCGCCGGCGTTGGCGCAGGAGCAACAGGCGGCTGGCGGCGCCGAGACGCGCTATGCCGCTGGTGTCGTGTGGCAGGGCGGTGTTTTCGGAGACGACGATCCGGAGTCGTTATCTCGTTCTGGTGTGATTCTGGGTTTGCAGGTACGCCACCGCACGCAGGGCCGCGTGGGCGCGTCCTTCGAAATCGCGTTCCAACCGGTCGGCCTGCCGAATCCTCACTTCGACGAGACGCTCCACACGTTCTACGTCCTTGCCGGCCCGGAAATCGGCCGGCGGACCTACGTCCGGCCAGTTGGCGGTGTCGCCCTGCAGGCCTGGTCGGGATCGATGACGGAGAGCGGGCTCAATTTCGCGCTCGCCGCCGGCATCGCGGTTGGCCGGCGCATGGGCACATCACGCATGTGGCTGAATCCGGAATTCGTCATCCGCTGCTCGGCTTCGCCCGGCGCGGGCTCGACGATGATCGGCCTTCAAATCGCAATGGGCCCGCGGAGGTGAGCCTCCCAGTTTCGTCCGCCGATCTTGACCGAGCTTGAGTGTAAGTGCATGATAAGTGCATGGCCGTGAAGACCATCACGATCGACCTCGAAGCGTACGCGCTACTCTCGCGCCGGAAACAAGCCGGGCAGTCATTCTCCGAGGTCATCAAGGCCCACTTCGGTCCGCAGCCGACGGCTGGCCGGTTTCGCGATCTCGTACGGACGATTCGCCTGAACGAGACCACCCTCGACGGCATCGACCGTCAGGTCCGTGGCAGGCGCCGCGAGCCCGCCCGGGCCGTGCGGCGGTGATCCATCTCGACAGTTCGTTGCTCATCGATCTCCTGCGGGAAACGGTCCGCGAGCGACCGGGACCGGCCTTCGAGGTTCTCGAGGCGATCGATGACGACGAAACGCTTGGCGTCTCCGTTCACGTCGTCTGCGAGCTCAGGGCTGGGGCCGAGCTCGCGCGTAAGCCGCTGAAGGAGCACGAAGAACTGGACCGCCTGCTGGCGGGACTGGTGGTGGCGTATCCTGACGCCAGGTTCGCGCCGGCCTATGGACGGCTTCTCGCGGCCATCGAGCGGAGCGGCCGATCTGTCGCGGCCATGGATCTGCTCATCGCGACGGCGGCGATGGTGGACGACGCGCCGCTCGTGACCCGAAACGCGAAGGACTTCCGGCGGGTTCCGGGACTCCGCGTGCTGGAGTACTGAGACACGCTGGCCACATCACCGGAGCTTGCTCCCGTTGCACTTTCCGGTGCGGCCGTGTATCAGACGGAACATCGCTACGTCCCCGTGCAACGGTAGGCTCTATCCGAGCCTCTCGCGTAAACCGAACGATCATGTGCGGGCGTGCGCGTGTCGCAGTGCGTGACCGCTGCAGGGCTCCGCTGAAAGGACCGCAGTACTATGACTTCCCTTGGTGGCAGCGCGGATACAATCGAGACTGCACGAATGAAGCTGCCGATGACCGGCGATTTCGCTACGCCCACGCCTCCCCGCCCGCTCGCCGTGAAGGCCTTTGGCGTCACCGATAAAGGTAAGGTGCGCACGGCGAATGAGGACCAGTTCCTCATCGCCGAGCTCACCAAAGCGATGCGCATCTGGCAAACGAGCCTGCCCGAGCCGAAGCTGCAAGTCGGCGAGGAGCGCGCACATTTGTTCCTCGTCGCGGACGGGATGGGCGGGCACCGCGCGGGCGAACGGGCGAGTGCCCTCGCGGTCGCGGCCATCGAGCAGTTCACGCTCAATTCATTCAAGTGGTTCTTTGGGTCGGACAGCGGCGTGGCCAAGAAAGTGCTCACGCAGTTCCAGTCCGCCTTCAGTCAAGCTGACGCGCAAATCGTCGAAGAAGCCGCCGGGAGTCCGGAATTGAGCGGCATGGGGACGACCGTCACGATGGCCTTTCAGCTCGGTGCGCAGCTGTGCGTCGTGCACGTGGGCGATAGCCGGGCCTACCTGTTCCGAGACCGCGAACTGCACCAGCTGACACAGGACCACACGCTGGTGGCCGAGATGGTGCGCAGCGGAGCCCTTCACCCAGATGATGTCGCCGAGCACCGCCTCCGCCACGTCGTCACGAACGTCGTCGGCGGCAATGAGGCTGGAGTGAAGGTGGAAGCGCGTGCGCTCGAAGTGCAGGCGGGCGATCGCTTACTGCTCTGTTCGGACGGATTGACCGAGATGGTATCGAATGACGTGATTGCAGTCACGCTCGACGCCGAACCCGCCCCCGAGGCGGCTGCGAAAAAGCTGCTCGAGCGCGCCAATGAAGGAGCCGCCCCCGACAATATCACGCTGCTCGTTGTCCGGTTCGATGCGGTCGAGTCCGACGCAGGCACCCGTGGTACTGCAGGGTGAGCAAGGCGACAAAGGATTTGCCTTTCCTCATCGAGCCGCGAACGCCGGCTCAGGCATGATGCTGCGGACCGCACTGGTCTCGTTCCCGTATGTGATCCCGGCACATTTGGAGATGTGACACAATTCGGTGTCCGGCGCAGCGTCTCGCCCGTACGCGGTTGATTCTAAAGACGGAGAGATGTCCGAGTGGTTGAAGGAGCACGCTTGGAAAGCGGTTTTTTCCAGGCTCACCGAGCGATACCGAAACACCTCCTAGCGCATTCGGTTCAACGACTTCCCGCCACAACATGCTTCTCCACGTGAACCCGTAAACGTCGGTGTTTGTCGGCGGTTTCGGGGCAGCCTTACACAATTTCTACACAGTTCGAAGTGCGACTTGTAAGCGGCTCTGCGCCGTTGCTGTCTCTGATCGTCGAACCGTGCCCGAGAAGGCTCTACTTCGCGGCGCTCCCAAGATGCTGTTCGAACCACTGCATCAGTGCGGCATAGGCGCGCTCGAGATCGGCGGGAGCAGCGCCCTCGAACCCGTGTCCCGCGCCTTCCATTCGAATGAACGACGCGGGCACGCGCGCCTTGGTTAAGAGCGAGCAGCACGACCGACGAACGCACGCGAGTGCCGCTCACGGCTGCTGACGGACAACTTCGTAGTCGCCCCTGCGCGCGCCTTCGCGCACCACCCAGCCCGCCGCGGCCTTGAACGTCCACCCATCTCCGGAGATCGTCGCATCGTCGCCGCGCACGGGCGCCGCCAGACGCTGCGAGCCGCCATCGGGCGCGACGAGCACGCCGTTCTCCGCCGCGAGCGTGCCGCAGCGTCCCGACAGGCGATAGGGATTGAAGTACACGGTCCCGGCACCGGGAATCACCACGGCGCCCAGAGAATTCGAGGTGCCGCTGCCTCCGCACGCCATCACGAACACCGGGCCGTCGACGAAGCGCTGACGTAACTCGGCGATCCGTGCCTGCCGCTGCTGCTCGCGCAGTTCTTCGGCCGCGCGGAGCTCGGCGGATCGCGCGGCAGTCACCGGCGCGTCCGCAACCGGTTGCACCCCAAGATGCCGCTCGAACCATTGGATCAGTGCGGCAAAGGCGCGCTCGGCATCGGCGCCCTCGAACCCGTGTCCCGCGGCCCTGATTGGAATGAATGACGCTGGCACGCCCGCCTTGATCAACGCCGCGTACATCGTCTCTCCCTGGTCTATCGGGACCGTCGTGTCGGCGTCGCCGTGCACGATGAGCGAGGGAGCGGAGGCAGGCGAGACGAAGCGAATGGGTGAGAACTGCGCCGCTTCGGCTTCCGTAACCTTGACGGCGGGCTGCTGTGTCGCCAATCGAGCGAGATCCGTGCCCGGATAGTTCGCCACGACCGCCGCGACGCGACTGGATTCCCTGAGCACGGGGTCGGAGGCCGACGGATTCCCCGAGTCGCCGGTCGTACCGAGCAGTAGCGCGAGGTGTCCCCCGGAGCTGTTGCCGAAGACGCCAATGCGGTTGGGATCCACGCCGTACTCCTTCGCATGCTGATGGATGAAGCGGACCGATCGCCGCATGTCCGCCACGACCGACGACAAGGGATACCTCGGCCGGCTGCCGTGTCTCACGACGAACACGGTAAATCCCTTCTCGTTCAACGGGGGGGAGGCCTGGGCGAAAACCTGGGCGAGCTCCACGCTCGATTGCCACTGGCCGCTCACGATGGCGATGACGCCAGCACGGTTGGGGCGGGCCGAACGGTACACGTCGAGCATAAGCGCTAGCCCGTCGTCCTTGTACCCGTACACCACATCCGTTGTGACCGGGGGCTGACGCGCGGGTATCGGGACAGTGCCGATTCCGCGTGTCGTCGCTGAACAGGCGCACGCGACGAGCGCGAGCAGCACGACCGGTGAACGCAAGGGAGTGCCGCTCATGGCTGCTGCCGGACGACTTCGTAGTCGCCCCGCCGTGATCCTTCGCGAAGCACCCATCCTGGTCTTGCCGTAAATGTCCAGCCGTCTCCAACGGCTGTGGTGTCGTCCTTTCGCACGGGTGCCGGCACACGGCGGACGCGACCGTCGCTCTCGAGAAGCACGCCCTTCTCGGCTACGAGTGCGCCCGAGTCCCCATTGTGGCTATAGGGGCCGAAGAATACCGTGCCGACGTCCGGAATCACCACGGCGCCCATGGAATTGGACATGCCGCCGCCTCCGCCGCGAATCACGAGCACCGGACCGTCCACGAACTGCCGGCGCAATTCGGCGAGGCGTTCCTGCCGCCCTCGCTCGCGCTGCTCCTCGGCGGCGCGGATCTCGGCGCCGCCGTATCGGGCGGCAGCCGCCGTGGCGTCGGTGGCCGGTTGAACGCCGAACGCGCCCGCCAGCAGCGCGGGGAAATCGTCGGTGTTGCGGATCCGTTGCCTCCAGCCGGGAGACGACCCGTCGAGCAGGAGCCCATACGAGGGGCCGGTGAAGTACGCAAACGTGCGAACGAAACTTTCCCCTGTCTCCGCGCCGGCCAGTGCCTCGAGAGCACCGGCGATTGCGTCGGCCTCAGAGTCTGCCGCGGCCGCCACGCCCGTGTACGAGGCGACGCCTTCGTTGATCTCGAGGGCGCGCTCCTTTTCGGCGCTGCCCGGGTAGAGCGTCCGCCGCGCCTGCCGGAAGGCGAGCGCGTCGCGGGCGGCCGCGGTGCGCAGCGCGCCCGACTCTCGCAGCGCCCGTGCGAGCGCGCGGCATTCGAGCCGCAGCCAATACCGTCCATCCATGGCGTCGAGATGTTCATTCAGCAGCTCCGACGCCGCCAGCCCGAGCTTGCGTTGCACGATGCCATGGAACAACTCGTGGAGGAGTATCGCCTTGCGGACGCGCGGCGGCGCGTTGGCGAGCGTGTCCCACATGTACGCCGCCCAGGTGACGCCGCCCCACTCGATTGGGGCGTTCAGAATGCCGAGCCCCCGCGGGCGCGGCCCTTCCGGTGCGGGCTGGCTGGTGGCGATCGTCTGAGTCCGCAGGTCGGCGATGACCATGGGCCCGCACATCGACATGCCCCAGAGGCGTTTCCCCTCCCGCTCGCACACCGCCTGGACGTCCTTGAAGAACTCCTGTGCGCGCTGTTGATCGACCTGTGCCACCGCCGGCGGCGGGTGGCCTACGACCACGTACGTGACGACTGCCGTACACAACGCTGATATCCGCATTGTCTACTCCCTGTCCGTTGCCTACGTTGGCACAACCCACGTGCCGGCCATGCGGTCGTGCGGTCCGCGCCCTGGACTCGCGATGGTCCACGCGACGCCTGCCGCCATCAAGAGGAACGCGAGACTGCCCAGGACGAACGCTACGTCCGGAGACACACGCGGCTCGCCGAACATCGGGACTCCGACACAGGCGATCCACGCGAGCGCCGGCGACCAGGCGACCAGGAACCGGATCGCCGATCGCGCCCGGCCAATCTCGCGGCCGTCGCGCCTCACCACTGCATGCCGGAGAGCCCGCGTGACGAGACCGCCCGGCACGGCCAGCACCGATATCAGGCCGCACACGATCGAGGCCAACACCGGAATGGATGCGAACCCGCTGGCGACAAAACCCCGGAGCGCCTCGCCACCGGCGGGAAAGTTGGCGCTCAAGGCTGCGCTCCGGGCCGCCAAGTCTTGAATCTGCGGGGCGACGATGGCGGAGGCACGAGCGAGCTCGTCGGGAGAGACCGCTGGATAACGCGCGGCGATCTCCGCCGCCGTTCGTCTCATACCGAGAAACGGTTCAATCTGAGGTGCCTGAGTGTTCCAGAACTCGTCGCTCGTGAGCTGCCAGCGATAGTTTGAAGCAACATACTGCTCCGCCGCGGTCCGCTGCTCTGGAGTCTTGAACTCGGCCTCGGGACCTGAGTCAGTGATCCACATCATCCACGTCGTGAACTCGCTTCTCTGGCGGAAGACGTTGCTGGCGTCTCCCTGGAGCGATCTCGCGAACAGGGGAAGCATCACACTGACGATCAGGACAAGTACGGCCAACGGCATCGCCGCTATCACCATCGGCAGGGCACGACGGACGCGTGAGGGCCGGCTGGGAATCGATGCGAGACGCAGGAGTTCCGCCTTGACGTCAGCAAGCGCCGGCGGCGCTCCACTCCCAAGTCGACGCAACAGCGCTGTGCCAGAGAGCGGCGCGGACGGCTCGGGAGTTGGATCGAGCGCGCGCGTGGAGGCTGCCGCCAGAAGTTCCACGGCACTGCGCGTCTGATGGGCCTCCGGCGCGTTGAGTCCGGGCCACGAGAAGTCGAGAAGCACGAGCTGTCCGTCCGCTCGCCTCCACACGTGGGCGAGAGTGAGCCGTGTGTCCCTGTCTTCATGAGCGGAGGCATCGAGCTCGGTCGCCAGGCTCGAGAGCGCACGATGCGCTTGACGCCAATCGGACGTCGGCGGCGCGGTCAGGAATGGCTCGCCCCGCGGCGCCTCGAACGCGTCCCAATTCTCAGTCGCCGATCGGTGCCCCGCGAGCCAGTACAGTCGCCCGGGCCGCGACATGTCACGCCGTGCGGCCTCGACCGGCGGTGTTCCTGGCGGAACTTCGTGAATCCAGACATGACGGCGAAGGATCGGATCGATCCCGATGAGCAAACGTCCGCCGCCGGTCTCGCCGACGATCGTGTGCACGGCGTACGGTCCGACGCGTCCCAAAGAGGAAAGGGCGGGAACAAGATCGGCAGGTGACGCCTTCGGAGCGGCGGATGCGACGGGCCTAACGTTCCGCTGCACGACACGCGTACGGCTCAGCAGCTCGTGGACGCCGGTCCATCCGTTGCCACGGCGGGCGGTCGAGAACAGCAGAATGGTCAGCAGCAGCGACAGCAAGACGTCAGGCGGCACATTCCAGGCGCCCATGAAGAAAAGAGTCGGCACATGGAACACCGCGGTACGCAGGCCAACGCGCAGCCACCACCGATCATCGGTTTGCGACGTCACGCGCAAGCCCATGAGCCGCTTGCCCAGCGACGCGCCCCAGCCGCCTTCCAGGACGAAGAAGTAGATCACCGGCGCGAGCCACGACCACGCCGAAAGTCGGAGCAGTATGGCCGAGCCCGCGGATCCGAGCGTCACGCCGACCATCCAGGTCGAGGATATGAGCAGCCAGATCATGATCGAGACGATTGCCGAGTCAGCGATCCACGCGATGAGGCGCGCCCCGAGCGGAGAAGGAGCTTCATCCGCGGACCCGTACGGCCGTAGGAGATCCGCCAACTCGGCGTACGACTGCGGTCGTCCGGCGGAAGCCTTCGCGAGACAGCGAAGCACGACGGCCGCGAGTCCGCGTGGAATGTCGCGCCGAAGCACGCGCGGTGACGCGGGCGTCTTGGAGGCCACCTTCGACACGAGCTCGCGCAGGTCCGGCGCGTCGAGCGGCGGCCGTCCCGTCAAGAGGTAGTAGAGCGTCGCGCCGACAGCGTAGATGTCGGCGCGAACGTCGAGCGGCTCGCCTCGCAACTGCTCCGGCGCCGCGAATTGCGGCGTGCCCTCGAAGCCGGCCGTCGCCAGCTCGTGCCGCACGTCGCGTGTCAGCGTGGAGATGGAGAGCCCGAAGTCGCCAACCTTGACGGCGCCGTCGGCGTCGACAAAGCAATTCGACGGCTTGATGTCGCGGTGGAGAATCCCCGCCGCCTGCGCCGCGTCGAGGCCGCCGATGATGTCGAGCACGGCCGATACGGCGGCGGATGGAGGCATCGGCCCCTCGGCCGAGACGCGATCTTTCAGCGTGCCGCCGGAGAGCAGCTCCATCGTGATCGCGGGCGCGCCGCCGATTTCTTCGCTGCCGAAGATGTAGACCGTGTGCGCGTGGCTGATCGACGCCGCGAGCTGCCCCTCACGAAGGAACCGTGCACGATCTTCGTTGCCCCGCAGCGTGGTGCGCAAGACTTTCAGCGCCAGGCGTCGTCCTGTCTCGAGTTGCTCGGCCTCGTAGACCTCGCCCATTCCACCGCGGCCGAGCAAGCGGATGACCCGATACGACCCCCAGCGTTGCCCGTCCACAAGGCGCGGTGCGCCAAGTCGCGGCGGATACCCCGTGGATGCCCCGCCAGTCGAGGTCGCGTCACTGGATCCCGTAAGCGTTTCCCCCCCAGCGGTCAGCAGGCACGACGCGCACAGACCTTCGGGTGCATCAGGCGGCAGTTGCCGTCCGCACCGTGGACAACGTCGCGACGGGTGGTTGACGGTTTCGGACATCACATCCCCCG
This sequence comes from Vicinamibacterales bacterium, assembly GCA_035633215.1. Classification (GTDB taxonomy): domain Bacteria; phylum Acidobacteriota; class Vicinamibacteria; order Vicinamibacterales; family SCN-69-37; genus DASQFI01. Next base: position 35,672 of record DASQFI010000055.1, read on the forward strand.
GTTCGTCTGAGGCCAGATCTCCTCGTTCATCTGGATCAGACAGAACCGTCGTCCGGGGTTACGCACTCAACGCCTGAATGAGATGACGGATCTCGTCGTCGACGTCCCGTCCATCGGTAACGGTTTCCGCGACGCGCTGGCGCAGCAGGGATTGAAACCGGCGTCTGAGACGATGGACCGCGGCTTTGACCGCGCCCTCCGACGTCCCGAGGCGGGCGGCCACGGCGGCGTAGCCCCCAACCGGCGCCTGTCCCAGCAGGCACGATTTAAGCTCGTCGAACTCGGACGCGCGTCCCTGAGCGGTCCATTGCGCGCGAAGGTCGGCGAGCAGGCAGTCGACGACCGTCAATGCCCAGCGCCGCTCGAAGAGCGTTTCTGGGGTCGCGTGATCCTTGGGTTCGACCACGTACTGGCCTTCAGCGTTCTCGAGCGGGACCATCTGCCAACCACCGCCGCGCTTCTGCGCCCGTTCACGTGCCGACCAGTTGGACAGGTAGTGTTTCAGCGACGCCAGAAGGAACGCGCGGAATCGGCCCCGATCCTGACGTAGTTCCTCGAAGTCCTGCCGCTCGATGAGCGATGTCAAGAACCCCTGCGTCAGGTCGCGCGCATCTTCCGGGTCGAGACCTCGGCGGCGGAGGTAGGCGTAGAGCGGATACCAGTAGGTCTGGCAGAGCGAAGAGAGGGCTTCACGCGCCTGCGAGTCGTTCCCGGCGGCCGCCAGCACGAGACTCCACTGCGTCGTTTCGAAGGGCAAGGCGACGCATCGTACGCCAGATGGGCGCCGCTCGCCACCTGATGAACTGCAATGTCTCGCGATGCCGCACCTCGTTCTGTCGCGCTCAGTGGAGTCCACGCCGCGTTCGATTTCATCGACGTGGGAACCCGTAAGTGGGACAACGAGATTGAGGTGTTACACAATCTTGGCGACGGCTGCCTGCTGAAGTCCAGTAAACCGATGGAAAGAAGTCGGATCGCGGGACATTAGGTTTCTTGACGCAGCGTGTTGCGTTAAACTGGTTCGACCGCTCGCAAATCGTTGACTCTAAACGGAGAGATGTCCGAGTGGTTGAAGGAGCACGCTTGGAAAGCGTGTGTAGGGGAAACTCTACCGTGGGTTCGAATCCCACTCTCTCCGCCAGTTTCTTTTCGCGTTTTTACTCAGCAAACCTCGCGAATTGAATGAGACACGGATTCTCTCCGCCAACTCGCGCGTTTCGCACGAATTGCTGAGCAATTCGGCGAGCTCTCAGCCAGAAATCGGCCGAGTGCCATTCCCGAGTGACATTCGCGGCCGATCCGCAGCTCCCGGCGGATGCCCCGGCCGGTTCCTCTCCACTTACCGACTACTCACGACCAATCGCAGACAATAATCGAACGAGCGGTTCGGTGTTTTCGCGGTCCAGTACGGTCATCCGGTGTGAAGCGAGGGAGCCAGCATGACGACCCGGCGAACCGTTGTCCTCTCACTGTTGGCCCGTTGCGGTGCCAGTCTCCTCGCCCTGGGTCTGGTCGCGATCCCTTGGACGGTTTCGGGCGAGCAGGTCAAGCAGCCGTCTGAGCGCGACGCTCGTCGAATCCGGCGTTCCGCGCCGCCCGATTCCGCAGCGCGACAGCGGTTCCTGGCAATGTTCGCCCGGGCGTATTTTCCCGGACGAACGGGCCAACTCCTGATCGTGCCGCGTGAAGGCGACTTCATCACGCGGCCTGACCCGAACGTCGAATATATGCACGGGTCGCCCTGGTCCTATGACGTCTCGATTCCGTTGATGTTTGCAGGCCCTGCGGTGAAACCCGGTGTGTACTCGGTCGCAGCCGCGCAACAGGACGTCGCGCCTACACTTGCGGCGTCGCTTGGCGTACAGATGCCCCCGACAGCGACAGGCCGCCTATTACCGGTTTTGCGGCAGGGCTTTGCTCGACCGCGAGTGGTGATGCTGCTCGTCCTCGATGGTATGCGCCGGGACTACTTCGATCGCTACGCCGCGTCCATGCCCATGCTGACCGCTCTGCGTCGGCAGGGTGCCTGGTTCACTCAGGCACGGGTGAACGTTCTGCCCTCCAACACCGCCGTGGGGCACTCGACGATCTCGACGGGCGCCGATCCGCGCGTGCACGGAATCACCGGCGTAAGCGTGTACGATCGCACTCACGGACGGCGCCACGACGTGTTCGCTGGAGGACTGCCGGACGATCTGATGGCATTGACGCTGGCAGACGTCTGGCAGCTCGCAACGGCTGGTCGCGCGATCGTACTGGCACAGGGCAGCATCGACCGAGCGGCGACGCCGCTCGCAGGGCATGGAGCGTGTCAGTTGAATGGCGCGCCAGTCGTGTTTGCAAGCTACGATCAACAGACAGGCAACTGGACCACGAACCCCAATTGCTTCCGGCTGCCTGCGTACCTAAAGGAGCGAAATGCGAGCGCCCTGTGGCAGGCTGACCGGGAGTGGATGAGTCACAGCATCGACTCGGCTGCCGCTGTGCGCTATTCGGCTCTGTTTCCGGCATTCGAAGCCGATGCGATGACGGCAATGATTGAGCGCGAGCCAGTGGGCGCAGACAACGTCGCGGATCTCATTCTGCTCAACTACAAGGGCGCGGATTTCGTGGGCCACAAGTACGGTCCGGATTCGAGTGAGCTCCGCGTCACTCTCGCCGAGATGGACCGTCACTTAACGCGACTGCTGCGAGCACTAGAGGCGAAGGTCGGTAACAACTATCTTCTCGCGGTGACCGCGGACCATGGCATGCCGTCGGAACCGTCGTCGCCGGACCGCCGGCACTTTGCGCAGTCGATCGTTGACCTGTTGCACGAGAAGTTTGATCCTGAGGCCAAGCAGCTGATTACATCCTTCGAACCGGAGAACAGCCAAATGTTCGTTGATGAGGGCCGGCTGTCGGCTCTCCATCTGACGTTGCGCGATTTGGCGCACTTCCTCGAATCACAGCGGTTTCTTTTTGCGGTTTTCACACAAGACGACGTGCGGCTCGCGGCTCATGCGGCGAAGTGACGCCGCTACGCCGGCACTCGCTAGAAGCATCCCCCCGACGAACCGGCCGAGGCTGGCGGTCTACTGACGCAGCCAGGCCGCGATCTGGGTTTCAAGTGGCGAGCGCCTAGGATCACCAAATAGGTCCTCCATAACGCCGTAGTGTTTAGGAGACTCCGGAAACTTCGAAGAGGATGTCTGCTGTGGCGCTCGTATCAGAGTCGCTCGGAAGACATCGTTTGAGGCAATCACGTCGAGTGCCATGTCGAGTGCCATTGCGCTGGCAAAATCGGCAAACGCCGGCAAACGGACGAAAGCGCCGGAGAAGATTAGAAGACGCTAAATCGCTGGAGTTGCGAGGGATAAGCCAGAAACCACCGTAAACATTGGGGATCGAGAAATTGCGATCGAAGAATCCCACTCTCTCCGCCAGTTTCAATTTCGCTATTTCCTGAGCATTTCCGCAAGAACGATCGAGAGCACAATTCTCTCCGCCAACGTGCGCCTGATGCAGAGAATTGCTGAGCAATTCGGCAAATCCCCAGCGCGAAATCGCTCAAGTGCCATTCCCGTGTGGCATTCTCCGCCGATCCGCGGCTCCTGGCGCATGCGCCGAACGGTTCCTCTACCCTTGGCGACCAGGCAGGACTTGTGGGATAGGCTGGTCAGCCTCCTACGCCAAACCGTGCGTGGTATGGTGCGACGTCCGCTCCACACCTCAAATGAAGTAATGAAGTAAGGAGAGTGTACCCGTGAAATTCATGCTTACGTGGCGAACGCGCCCCGGCCTCTACAAGGCGGCGTTTCAGCAGTTTCTCGAAGCCGGCGGTCCGCCGCCCAAGGGAGTGGAACAGGTTGCTCGGTATCACGTGCCCGGCTCGGTTCTGGGCTGGCACGTCCTGGAAACGAACGATATGACCGCCCTCGCCGAGCATGTGAATAATTGGGGCGACCTGATTGATATCGAACTGAATCCGATCGTTGAGGATGCCCAGGCAGCAGAAGCCGCAGCCAGGGTGTTCGGCAAATAGCAGTCCTCCCGTCGGGCCGGTTGGATCAACGCGTGCACTTGGGTGCGGGCATGCCGCCCGCACCCTGCGGCGACGAAGCCGGACTGCATTCAGGGCATGATTCGTTTGTGGGTGTTCTTAGCGCGCTGCTGCGGCGGCGGCAGAAGCTTGGTGTTACCCGCGATAAACGCCGCAGTGTTTAGTAGCGCCCGAGGACGATCCGGGAGAAGTTCCTCGCGTCGTTTTCGTCAAGGCTCTCGAGAGACCATTCTCCGAGTGCGCCGCGTCGAGTGCCATGTCGAGTGCCATTGAAATAGAAAAATCGGCAAAGGCCGGCAAACGGACGAAAACGCCGGCGAAAACTAGAAGACGCTAAATCGTTGCGACTGCGAGAGATGGTCGCGAAACCATTGATTTCATTGGCTTTCGCGAAATCGCGCGCCAGGACTCCCACTCTCTCCGCCAGTTTTTCCTGGGGTTCTCCGCCACGGCGAGATTGATTTTCCTCGCATTTTTCGTCGTCGCTTCGGTGCAGTGGCAGAGATAACGGCAGCGATAACATGATCGCGGGCAGTACGTCATTCAATTAATGACTTGTCCAGTTGCACCGCATCCAAGCCGCGCTGGTTCCGCGTTATGCTGCGGAACGTCGCAAGGAGGCCCCCATGACCGGCCGCCCGACCGCGGTGCTCGCCGCCTTCCTGATTCTCGGCATGAGCGCGAGACCTGGCGCGATTGCCCAAAAGGCCACCGTCGAAGGCCGCGCCAGCGCGGAGGGTGGCGCACCGGTACAGTTCGCGCTGGTACAGCTCGTCCACGCCGAGTCCAGCCCGGTACCTTCAGAGAATCCACCGCAAGCGATTACGAACGCTGATGGGCGATACCGGTTCGAGGGAGTGACGCCCGGACGTTATCGTGTGCAACTGCTGCGTATAGGTTTCCGACCGGTGCTGTCAGACCCAGTGCAAGTCGCAGCCGGCCAGACGGCACAGTTCGAGTTCCGCGTGGCCTCGCAGCCACTGATGCTGCCGCCGGTCTCGGTCACCGTCACGGCGGACGTCTGCGTGCCGGCAAAGAATCTCAAGGAACACCCACAGCTCCAGACGCTCTGGCAACAAGCGCGAGATGGAGCGTCGGTGCGCACCGAGCTCATGGCACGATTCCGCTACCACGTGTTGAATCATGAGGAGTCATACGAACTGAGAGCTGACGGTCCGACCGCGCCGGGCACGATCGATCAGCCCTACGTCAGCGACCCGAAGTGGGCAGTCAAGAACGCCGCGCGCAACCGGGAGCAGCGGCTCTCTCGCGGCTATTACGGTCCGAGCAACAACTCGGGCGACGGGTTTTACGTGCCAAACGAGTTGGACGTCTTGCACGAGGACTTCCTGAAAACGCATTGCCTCGTCGCGGCGCCCGCACGTGGCGAGGGTGAGGTGGGACTGCGTTTCCGGCCTCTGCGCACGCGCCGGGACTTCCTCGACATTCTCGGCACGATCTGGCTCGACTCGGCGACGTATCTCGCGCGACGGCTCGAGCTCGAGTACGTGGACGGCGTCGATTCGCGCGGGACCGTCCGCGTGGACTTCGCCGACGTCCCGGTCGCCGGCGGTACGCTGCGAATGCCCGTCGGCGGGCCGTTCACGATGCGGCCGTCGCGGACGAATCCCGCCAGGCGCACCGAGGGGAAGGTCACGATCACGTACTCGGGCTTCGAGGAGGTGTCGCGGCGTTAGGTTCACGCCAACGGCGGTAACTGCTCGGCAGGTAAGTGCGTCGGCAAGGTGTCCGCTATGACAGTTGCTGGGGAGTTCTCGGGAGATGTCGTCCGAGCGTCTCGCGTCGAGTGCCATTTCGAGTGCCATTGAAATAGGAAAATCGGCCAAAGCCGGCGAACGGACGAAAACGCCGGCGAAGATTGGAAGACGCTAAATCGTTGCGGTTGCGAGAGATGATCCGCGAAACCATTGATTCCATTGGCTTTCGAGAAAACGCGTTCAGGAACTCCCACTCTCTCCGCCAATTTCAAAGTCGCGTTTTCCTGAGCATTTTCACGAAAACGAACGAGAGCACGATTCTCTCTGCCACAGCGAAGCAGTTCTGCCAATTCGTTCGGGATTTGACGAGGTAGGCGTCGCTATTCGCGTCGAGTTCCATTCTGAGCGCCATTCCGCGCGGACAGCGACTATGGCCCGGGGGATCGCAACCGCCCTACTACCGTGTCCTGCACTGACTCGGCCTCGAGCCGCGGAATAACATGCCGCCGCTGGACCCGATCCTCGTGAAACCCAAGCCTGTCGCCGAACCGAAGGCCCATCCGGTGGCGTTGCCACTGTCCCGTCGCATCTCGATCGTCTTCCCGTCCAAAGTGATCGAGGCTCGGCTCGGTGTACGGCTGCCTTCGACGAAGTAGAAGGTCACTGCAACGGTGACCTTCGTACCAGCCTCGTCGCAATCGTAGGTGACCGTCTCGCTTGGCGACGAGGGTGCGGTTTGGGATGCGGTGGGAGCTGCGGCCGGCGCCGCCGGTGGGTAGGTCCAACCCGTATCGACGTACTTGTATCGCCCCGACTTATCCTTCCATGTCTCTTCGATCACCCGACGAGCCGATGCTTCATCGGACGCTGCCCCGCACTCGGGCGTCATGCCGATGTTCTTCGGGATACTGTACTTCTCGCGAAGGAACGCGGCGAACGCGGTGCTATAAGTCAAGTCATCGATCTGCCCACGGCGCATAACACCGCTGAAGTACATGACTTGCGTCGTAAGCCTGCCAGCCTGCTGCGTGACCGCCTGGCGACAGACTTCATACATCGTCGGCGCGGCGGGTGCCTGAGCGTGGATGGTCGAGCTGAAGACATAGAGCGTCGAGACGATGAGTCCGGACATCAGCCACGATGAGATCGAGCGCATGTGAGCCTCCCGGTAGATGCAAGGGCGATCATAGCGCCGCCCGCATGCGGGATCGTCGAGCCTCCATCGCGGCGAACTCGGAATGGCCTTCGCGTCGAGTGTCATTTCGAGTGTCATTGAAATAGGAAAATCGGGGAAAGCCGGCAAACGGACGAAAGAGCCGGCGAAGATTGGAAGACGCTAAATCGTTGCGGTTGCACGAGATGATCGCGAAACCATTGATTTCATTGGCTTTGGCGAGATCGCGATCGAATAGTCCCACTCTCTCCGCCAGTTTCTTGCGAGCATCTGTGAGCAAGAAACTGGCGTTCTTTCTTATGCGGGGGACTTCGTCCCCGCCGCACCCGCCTTACGAGCTCACTCGCGGGGACCCCTTCGCCCCGCTCCGTTCGCTCGGGCGCACTTCGCTCTGCTCGTGCGCTTCCTCTAAGCATCAGAACTTCGTCCCGCCGCCCCCCCTTACGAGCTCACTCGCGAGGACCCCTTCGCCCAGCACGTTTCCGCCTTCGCCGAAGACTTCGGCGAGACCTCGGACGAATCGCCGTCAGCGCTTCCGCAGTCCGGTGAACGTCGAGCCGCCTTGCTCGAACGTCAGGCCGGTCGCCGCGCCGTTTGCGACGTTGAATGTGAAGCGAAGCGACCAGTCGAGCGCGGCGCCGAACGCGTGCGGGCCGGCTGGCCGCAACGGGACACGGTCTTGGCCCGCGGCTTGGCTCATGAGGGTTTTGCCGTCGACCCAGAATCTGATCTCGAACGGCTGGCTGGGGACGTTGATGATGTAGGTGCCAGCCAGTGGTCTGAGCGCGGCGGCATCGGGCGGCGGTCCAGTCTGAACCGGAACGATCGTCACAGGATCGCCGAGTGCAAGTCGCGCGAGATCGCGCAACAGGAATGGCGTTTGTGGCGTCGGTCGCGTGTTCATCAGGATGACGATCGACAACTGTTCGGCCGGAAGCCAAGCCGGCATCGCGATAAAACCCGGAACCGTTCCGCCGTGAAGCAGCGCCGGCCGCCCAGCCACGCTCCGCTCCATCAGGCCGAAGCCGTATCGTTCCGGCGCTGCCGCGCCCTCGGATGTCGTCATCTGCGCGTACGACGAGGCGCTGACCACCTTGCCGCCGTGCAGCGCGCGAGTCCACACGGCGAAGTCCGCGACGGTCGAGCAGATGCCGCCCGAGCCAAAACCGTGCGCTACGCTCCAGTACGGTGCGTCTTCGACGCGATCGCCGTTGCGCATGTACGGCATGGCCTGACCATTCGCACCGTACTCGTCTTCGCAGTACCGCGTCGATGTCATGTTGAGCGGGCCGAACAATTCGTCCGCGAGAATCTGCGGGAGCGGTTTGCCAAAGTGGCGCTCCGCGATCTGGCCAAGCATGACGTAGTTGCTGTTGCTGTAGGCGAACTTCGACCCGGCCGGAAACTGCAGGCCGTGACCGCTGACGAGCGCCAATAGTCCTGCCGGCGACAGCTTCTTTGCCCAATTGCTGGAACCGGTGTCGGTGAAGTTGGGCACGCCGGACGTGTGATTGAGCAACTGCCGGACGGAGATGCCGAGCCACTTGCGGGGCATCTGCGGCAGGTGTCGATCAACGGAGTCGTCCAGGCCGACCAACCCGCGCTCGACCAGTCTCATCACCAGGGCCGCGGTGAACTGTTTGCTGGTCGATCCCAAGCGGTAGGCGGTTTCCGCGGTCGCCTTCCGGCCGGTTCCGCGGTCCGCCAGTCCCCACCCGCCGCGGACGATCACGTCGCTGCCGTGTTCCACGCCGACCGAAACGCCGACGACATTGCTGTCGGCGACAAACCGAGCCATGAGCGGCTCGACGTCCGTGAGGCGCGGCGCGGCCGACGTGAGCGCCGCCGCCAGCGCGCCGATGACGAGCGCCGAGGTAAGAACAGGCCCGGTCGTCCGCATGGATCGTCTCAGCTGGCAGGGGCTGGTGTAGGGATTCTATACGCCAGGGCGAGCACCGCCCCAACAAGCTGCGCGGCGATGAACCCCGGCGCATCAACTGGCCGGATGCCAGCAAACGTATTCGTCAGGGTTTCGTGCGAGAGTCATTCCCGAGTCTCGGTTTCGAAGAGATCGATCGTTCTGATGTTCCGGAATCGGTGCAAGCCTCCGTCGGTTCACAAGCGCGCGTGTCCGTCAACGGCGATTGTCATGTCGAAGCGCTTGTAGGAAGACTCCGTCGAGTGCCATGTCGAGTGCCATCGAAATAGAGAAATCGACAAAAGTCGGCGAACGGACGAAAACGCTGCGAAGATTGGAAGTCGCTAAGTCGTTGCGGTTGCGAGAGATGATCGCGAAACCATTGATTCCATTGGCTTTCGCGAAACCGCAATCAGGGACTCCCACTCTCTCCGCCAGTCCTCGATTTGCGAATTTCCTCAGCAAATTCTCGATTTTGTCAGCGGAAATAGCGACCGAGTTCCATTTCGCGTTCCATTTGGATTGAAATCGACACGCGTTGCACTCCGGCGCACTCAGAATTCCTGGCAAATCCTCGCGCCCAGGCCCCGGAAAAGAGCACGACTCTCTTTGCCACGGTGAGGCCGGAGTTTTCGCACGGTGATCCTGTTCGGAGCCTTTGAGCGAGACTCTCGCCGCCATTTGCGCCACGACTGGACATGACATCCTCTGTGACGAACCCCGTGAAGGCGTTCGCCCTCGTCGCCCTCGGAATGTGCCTCAGAGGCTCGAGAGCAGGCACGTTGAGGACCTCGAGCGCCGGGTGACGCGATCACGATCGACAGCACAGAGGCGCGAACGCGGCTTTGAACAGGGCTCTCACGCTCGCGCGCACCCCCAAACGATGATTGGCGCGCGCGGATGGTACAGGTTCTACAGCACGTTAGAATGTTCCCACCCCAGGGGACGCCATGACACGCCGCCGACTGCTCGCCCCCTCCGTCCTGCTGATTTCGGCAATTGCCTTTGCGCCGCGCGCGGCCACGCTGACAGCCGCGCCGTGGCCATCAGCCGCGAAGGCCGCGGCCCCGGAGTACGGACCGCCCAACGGCACGCTCTTCATCGCCGGCGGCTCGACCGAGGGCTTGCCGATCACGCTCATAGACAAGTTCATCGAGCTCGGCGGCGGCGTCGACGGCAAGTTCGTCATCGTGCCGACGGCTAACGGGAATTTCGATGGGACTGGCGACGACAAGAAGGTGCGTGTGTATGTGGAGTCGCAGGTCATCAGCTTTTGGCTGACGCGCGGCCTCAAGAACGTGAAGATGCTGCACACCCACGATCCGAAGATCGCCGACACGGTGGAGTTTGCGAAGGTCCTGTCGGACGCGACCGCCGTGTGGTTCACCGGCGGGCGCCACTGGAACATCGTCGACTCCTATGCCGGGACGCTCACCTACAAGGAATTCCACAAGGTGCTCGAGCGCGGCGGGGTCATCGGCGGCAACTCGGCGGGCGCGACGATTCAGGGCGAGTACCTCGTGCGCGGGGATACCCGCGGAGCCCACATCGTGATGACGGATGAGCCGAATCATCAGAAAGGGTTCGAGTTTCTCCGCAGGTCCGCGATCGACCAGCACATCGACGTGCGTAACCGCTGGGACGACCTGATTCCCGTCATCAAGAAGTATCCCAACCTGCTCGGCATCGGTCTGTCCGAAGACACCGCAATCGTCGTGAAGGGCGATCAGTTCGAAGTAACGGGTAAGTCGAAGGTCGCGATTCACGACAACACGCGGAAGTACCACCTATGGGAAAAACCGTACTACCTACTCGGCGCCGGCGACACCTACAACATGAGGACACGCAAAGTCGTGAAGTACCGACACCGGCCATCGACTTCAGAGCCGACAGGAACGGCCCGCCAACGTAGCCCATCGGGCGGAGTTGTTCAAGAACAGCCGCTCGGCCGCGAGTGCGCCGCCGGCCGATTCATCGCGACTGGCGGCACCGTCCGGTACCACGGTGGGTCCCGGCAATGGAAGCGGCGCCGTTCCGGCGCCCATCCCGATCAGGCTGCCGCGGCTGCTCGAACGTCTACTCATGATTGCCGGTGATGACGAGAGCTGGTGGCATATTGAGGTCATCGACGTCGACTCGGATGGCGAAATCGATCTTCTGCGAATCCATCTGATCAACGGCGACACGATGGTCTGGGAAATAGGGCGCTAGGACTCGGATAAACGCGATTCGGTAATCGCGCCACGAATCCCACTCTCTCCGCCAGCCTTCAATTCGCGATTTCCTGAGCATTTCTGCAAGAACGACCGAGAGCTTGATTCTCTCTGCCTTAGCGAAGCTCGCCAGCGAATTTCCTAGACTTCTCGTGCGATTCACCAGGCGGGAACCAACGAGTTCCATCCTTCGGTGGCATTCAGCCGCTCGGGCTCATCGGATGTACCGAGACACGAAGAGGAACACCGGGCTGCTCGACTTAGAACCGCACGCGTAGCCCACCATTGATATTCCGGCCTTCAAGTGGTGCCCACGCGTCAACCGGTCCACCTGTCGATTCGCCTATACACAGAGAACTTTGCACTATAGAGTAAGGCGCACGGCCTCGATACCGGGCAGCTGGCTCCGCGTGTCCACGCTGGTTTTGGGAGTGTTAGCACATGACATCCTCTGTGACGAACCCCGTGAAGGCATTCGCCCTCATCGCCCTCGGCCTGGCCATTGCCGCGATGGGCATTTACATCGCCAACGCCGACGACGCGCCCGGCGCGGCGGTCATCGGATTCCTGCTGATGCTTGCCGCGGTCCTGTTCGGCGTGAGGATCGCACGGAACCGGCTGCCGATCTGGGCCGGGCGCATCGCACTGGCGGTCGGCGTTCTCATTGCCGCGTTCGCGGCATTTCTCACCCATGCAGTCACCGTAGCAGCGCCTCTCTTCGCTCAACCACCGGACGTGCCGTCGGTCAGCGAGTCCGCGCCCTCGTCGCAATGGGCGGCGGCGGTCGATCGCGCGCGGCCGATAGTGCGCGCGGCCATCGTGGAGCAGAACCTGCCAGGAGTCTCGATCGCGGTCGGCATGGGCGTGAGCATCGTCTGGGCCGAAGGGTTCGGATGGAGGGACGTCGTCACAGAGACGCCCGTCACACCGGAGACTCGATTCAACATCGGCACCGCGGCACCTGTGGTCACCGCCGCCGCGGTCGCGGCCCTCGGCATGACCAACACCGGCACTGATTCGGCGGCCGAGTGGAGCCCCGGTCATATCGGGGAGCCGGAAGAGGACTTCCCACTCTTCACGCTCGTCCACAACATCATCCTCAGGCCGATTGGTGTCGCCGCCCCCGCGCAGCCATTGCCGGGCGATCGCGCGACGTTCTACGTCCCGAGATCCGATGACAACAATCCCCGCCGTGGACGACGACTGATGTACATGCGCGACCTGGCGTGCTGCGCGGGTGGGATGGCGTTCTATTCCACGCCGTCCGACCTCGTCCGCTTCGCGCTGGCGACGAAAGCAGACAGCGTCAACGGCGAACTCGCAGGCGGAAGCGTGATGTCGCTGATGACGCGCCGCGACAACGGGATCGTCGTTGCCGTGGCGTCGAACGTCGCGCACGCCAACACGGCCGCTCTCGCGCTGAAAGTGGCTGACGTGTTCGGCGAACGGAAATAGACCGCCGCGCCGCGAATCCGGTTGAGCGAACTCGCCATGGGAGAGTAACGGTTGCCCCACTTCACCAAGCGATACCGATTGGTGGTCCTCCTGGGACTGGTGAGTGTGCTGGCGCTGGTCCTCATCGGCAGGTGGCTGAACGCGACAAAGCGAGGCGGGCAGGGGCCCGCCGAACCGTTCCGCATCGCCGGCAACTTCTACTACGTTGGCGCGACCGATGCCGCGGCCTTCCTCATCACCGGGCCCGAGGGCCATATCGTGCTCGATGGCGGCTATCCCAGCACCGCGCCGATGATCATCGCGAGCATTGCGAAGCTCGGCTTCAGCATCAAGGACGTTAAAGTGCTCCTGAACTCAGAGCCTCATCCCGACCATGCCGGCGGGCTGGGCGTGCTCCAGCAGGCGTCTGGTGCCGAACTGTGGGCGAGTGAAGCGAGCGCCTATACCCTCGCCTCCGGTGGCGATGACCCGGACACGGTCCTTCCGTTGAGGGCCCTCGTGTGGATCGGAGTTCTGGGTTATCCGAAGATGCGGGTCGCCCATCGGTTCACGGACGGAGACACCATCCGCCTCGGGCCGCTCGCACTCACGGCGCACATCACCGGCGGCCACACGCGCGGTTGCACCTCGTGGTCGTTCTCCGTTCGAGACGGGGAGCGCATTCTGAACGTCGTGAGTGCCTGTGACCTTGGAGTACTGGGCGTCATACGGTACGCAGAACAAGCGGCGGACTTGGAGCGAAGCTTCCGCATTCTGCGGAGTCTCCCGGTCGACATCTGGGTGACCTGCCATGCACGGTGGTGGGGCCGCTACCGCAAGTTCGTCGCCAGCAGCACCGCGAAGAACCCGACGGACCCCTTCATCGATCCGGACGGCTATCGCGCCTACATCGACACCGCCGAGAAAGACTTCCGCAGTGGCCGCGTGCACTAGCGACAAACGGGATCACCCTGGTTATCCATGACAAGCGGCAACCTAGCCCTCGCGAAGTTATTTGCATCGAGTCGATCGCTGGTCCTATAGCAGGCTCCTTACTCCGCCCTCACCGCTTCCGTCGGCGGAATCCGCAGGCTGCGTCGCGCCGGTCCGTACGCGGCGACCACACCCACCACCACCATGGTCAGCGCAATGGCAGGTGTGACCATCGCCAGTCGCCCGGCCAACACCACGTTACTGAGCGGTGCGATCGCCATCGCTCCGACAGCGCCGAGGACGACGCCCATGCCGACCTGCGCGGCCACCCGCGAGAACACGCTGCGGAGCACGTCCATCGAAGACGCACCCAGGGCCGTGCGAATGCCGATCTCCCGCCGGCGCTGCGCCACGGTGAACGACATCAGCGAGTAGACACCGGCCGCTGAGAACAGCAGCACCGTCAGGAGGATGCAAGACAGCACGAGCCCGACGAGGCGGACCGCGAGCGCATCCTCGCTTTCGGCCTGGTCGCGCGCTCGCAGCTCGGCCATCCGCAACGCGGGATCAACGGCGGCGAGGATCTGGTGCGCCGTCCGGGCGAAGCCCTCGTTCATCCGCGATGCCGCGGATCCTCGCAGTCGCACCGTCAGGCTCACACCCGCCAGTTGTTCGGGTGCGACGGGATAGAGCACGGTTGGGCCGACGATGTCGGGGTCGATCGGGTTCCGCCGCAGATTCTCGGCAACGCCGACGATTTCGTACCAGGGCGACGGTTGTCCGTTCGGCCTGGCGGCATAGCGCATGCGCCTGCCCACTGGGGACGTGCCATTCAGGAATCGCTGCGCGAAGGAAATGTCGACGATCACCGGGCCGTCGGTCGCACTCGCGTCGAGCGCGTTGAACGGACGGCCCGCGACGACACGCAGGCCGTAGACGTCGAGATACTCAGTGTCGATACCGAACGTCGTCACGCCACGCATTCCATTGGTCGCTGCGGCGCCTTCCGCCGAGGTGCCTTCCACTTCGATCCGTCCCGTGATGTTGCGCTGGGGCAGGGACCCGGTAAACGTCACGCCGGTCACGTCGGGCTCAGCCTGTAGACGCCGCCTCAACTCCAGCAGCCGATTGCCGAAGGCACTCGATCCGATCTCCGTCAAGACGGCGGCCCCGACGAACTCCTCGACCGGATAGTTCGGCCGCGTGAGGCTGCTGCGAATTTCGTTGAGGCCCAGCTTGATGGCGGCCGGCAGGGCGGCCACCGCAAACGCCACCTGCGCGACGATGAGCGCGCTCCACATCCGGCCCAGTCGTGGGCCCGTGCTGCCGCCGAGCTGACGAAGGTCCGCGCCGCCTCGACGTCGCGTCGCGTGAAGCGCCGGCAGGATGCCGGCAATCGCGGCAGTGACCACGACGAGCACGAGCACATAGAGCATCGTGGACGGTTGAGGGCCTTGCTCCAACCAGAACGGCGCGGCCCCGCCCACCAGGTCCAAAAACATCAGCCGGTTGCCGAGCTCGAGCCCGTACTGGGCGAGCGCGAGGCCCAGGACAGCCGGCACCACGGCGAGGACAAGCGCCTCGACGAAAAGCTGCGTGACGATCCGGGCGCGGCTGGCGCCGAGCGCGGTCCGCACGGCGATCTCTCCCCGTCGAGTGGCCGTCCGGGCGTAGAGCAGAATGGCGACGTTGAGGGCGACGATGACGAGGACGAGACTGACGGTGAGTTGTCCCATCACCCACGCGTCGAGGCCCATGTCCTGATTGTCGATAATCGGTCTGGTGTAGCCCAGCACCTGCGGCTTCAGCGTCGCGTTCGTTTGTGGAAACGCCGCCGCCGCGCGCTGTCCGATGACCGACAGCTCCACCTGCGCCGACGCCATCGTCGCGCCTGGCGCCAGTCGCCCGAACACAAACAGCTCCGGACCGGCACCGCGCGCGATCGTCGACGGGCTCACGCGGAGCGGAATCCAGTACTGATGGTTCACCGGAAACGCGAAGCCGTCGGGCATCACGCCGACGACCGTGAACTGGGTGCTGCCGAGCCGGACCTGCTGCCCAATGACGCCTCGATCCTGCCCGAACCGGGATTGCCAGACGTCGTAGCCGATCACGACGACCGGCGGCGCAGCTTCGCGCTCATCGTCGGGTGTGAGAAACCGGCCGACGAGCGCCGGCACGCGCGCCACCCGGAACCCGCTCGCACTCATCGCGGCGATCCGCACGTTTTCGGGGAGAAAATCGCCTGCCCGCATCGTGGCGCCGGTCTCGCGAAATGCGCTGATCTCGACGACGGACGTCATCTGATCCCGCCAGGTCACGAAGTCGTGCAGCGAACGACGGTTCTCGTTGTTTCCCGCGACGTCCCAGTTCTCGAGCGCGACGATGCGGTCACCTTCCTCGAGCGGGAGCGTGGGATCGAAGTTCGCGTGGAAGAAGCCAAACATTCCCGCCGCGATTGCGATGCCGACGGCGATCCCGACGGTGGAGACGGCTGTCAGGCCGGGGTTCCTGATCAGGAGCCGGAGGCTGAGCTTGATGTCGGGCCAGGAGAGCATGAACCGGGCGCGAGGTGCAAAGGCGCGACGCACGAGGGCGTCGCGCAGTCCCCATAGAAGCGCACGAGAGATCTCTGCCGTGGACCACGCGAAGACCGCGAGTCGACTGCTGCCACGCGCGAGCCGGGCGCGGCGTTCCTCCTCGATGTCGCCCAGCAGCGACACCCGTTCGTCATCGGAACGGCCGACGCGGAGGAGGACAGTGAGAAGGTGCTTCACTTGAGCGAGACCCCCTCCGCCATCCGCACGACCGCCGCGTGCGCTTCGCGAAGTGCGGCGCGGCCTCTGGGCGTCAGCACGACGTGTTTCTTGGCGCGGCCGCCGCGCACGGCTTCGGGCTTGCCCGCGAACGAGCGGACCAGGCCCTTGCCTTCCAGGCGTCGGAGTGTGCTGTAGATCGCGCCAAATGAGGGCTGGCGCTTCGTGCGCTCGATGAGCGTCGCGCGAATCGTCACGCCGTAGGCGTCCTCACCGAGCCGCGCCAGCGCCAGGAGGATGAGCTGTTCGAACTCACCGAGGTAGTCGGCCATCGGGTCCCATTATATACTGCACATTGTGCACTATACTTATGCCATGTCCCCAGCCGCGTTCCTGTTCGGCGTGCGTTATCGGTTCTGAACGCTGGAGGTGCGCGTGAGCGAGACAGGCTTGTTCAACGCCGCGATCATGCGAAAGCAAATCCTGGTTATTGCGTTTCTCCTGGCCGCCGGCATCGATGCCTCAGCACAGGAGTTCACCGGCAGTATCTACGGACGAATCGTGGACCCGACCAATGCGCTTCTGCCTGGAGTCTCGATCACGGTGGAAGGAGACGCGATTCAGGGCCAGCGAACGGCGGAGTCGGAAGCCAACGGTTCCTATCGCTTCCTGTATCTGCCGCAGGGTGAGTACCGCGTCACGTATCAGAAGTCCAAGTTCAAGAAGCTCGTCTACGAAGGCGCGAAGGTCGAGGTCAACAAGGCCATCACGATGAACGTGACGATGCAGATCGCCGACATCGAAGAGACGTTGGTCGTCACCGGCGGTTCTCCGATCGTCGATGTGAAGAACGCGACCGTCGGAACGAACTTCGGCGAAGCGATGTTGCGCGACATCCCCACCCAGCGCGACCTCTTTGCCCTGCTTGCCCTAACACCCGGCATCACGATGCCGCGCGTGGACGTCGGCGGCAATACTGCGGGAACGCAGTCGTCATATCGGGCGTACGGATTGTCGGGCCAGTCGATCACGACCGTGGACGGCGTCAACATCACCGCAGGCTCCGACGGCGTCGGCGCCTACATCGACTACGGTGCGATGGCTGAAGCGAAGATTTCTGCAGCGGGAAACTCCGCAGAAGTTCCAGTCGCGGGCGCAGCGGTGACCACGGTGATCAAGAGCGGCAGCAACAAGCAGCACGGTGAGTTCTACGGCGACGTCAAACCCGGCAGCAGCAAACGCTACACCGGTGCGGAGAACTTCGTGCTGTATCGCGACATCAATGCCCAGCTCGGTGGCCCGTTCATAAAGGACAGGCTCTGGTACTTCACGTCATTCCGCGATCAGTACAACGAGTTCACCACCGGGATGTACGACAAGCCGGCAGAGAAGGGCGGCAAAGATGGTCAGGCGTTCAGCACGGAAACGACGGATTACACCCTCAAGCTGAACTATCAACTCAGCCGCAAAAGCACCCTGACGCTCATGACGCAGTGGGGCCGGAAATATCAACCCTACCGGGGCGGTTCCGGCGCCGGCGCCTATCAGTACCTTGTCGAGTCGACGGCGCTTCAGGATAGCTGGAGCGACATCAGCAAGGTCGACTACATGCGCGTGATCAGCAATCGCGCGACGCTGGACACCTCGATCAATTTCTACGGTACCCACTTCCCGCTCAAAGCTCACACCGACAAAACGCCGATCATCGACGATGTTACGTTCGCCCGGAGCGGCGCCTACAATACGCCCAGCCTTTCGCAGGATCGGCGCTGGCACTACAACGCGAACCTCACCCTCTACGCCGACCGCCACGACATGAAGATCGGCTACATGTATCAGTGGTACGCACCGAGATACACCGCGTATGGCGCTCCGGGTCCGGACGGAACCACGGGCCACTTCTACATCGCGACGACAAACGGCGTGCCGAGCTCGTTCTGGACAGACAACGGACCCGTGTGGAACGTGAACATCCTCAAGAACCACGCGCTGTTCTTCCAGGACAAATTTCAGGTCACATCGAAACTGACGCTCAATTACGGCATCCGCTTCGATCAGTACCACAGCTCCTATCCGGAGCAGAGATTCGGCCTGAACGACAACAAGCCATGCGTCGACGATACCGATTGCGACGTCGGTCCGTTCGCCGTCAAGACGGTCACGCCGGCGCGCCACGTCGTGACGTTCAACACCGTGGTTCCGCGAGTCGCGCTCATCTACGACCTCTTCGGCAACTCGAAGACGGCCCTCAAGGCCAGCTGGGGCAAATTCTCGACGAACCCGGCGGAGTCCATTTCCGCGCTCGTGAATCCGATCGACCTCATCACCAAGAAGTACGCGTGGGACACCAACGACCTGACGGCGGATCCCGAGGTCGCCGCAACCCGGATCACGCCGGCATATGTCGCGACGCGTCAGCCGATCTTCGGCGGCGCGCAACTGACGCCGACGACCGTCGATCCGAACTTGAAGGACTCGTACACCGATGAATACACGTTCGGTGTTGAGCAGGAGATCGCCAGCGACCTGCGCGGCTACGTCAATTTTGTTCGGAAGCGGCAGAAGAACATGTTCGGCAGGTATGACCGGCTTCGTACGGTGTCTTCGTACACCCAGGTCAAGGCCGTCGATCCGGGTCCCGACGGAATCGTCAACGGCGCGCTTGCCGACGACCGAACCATCACGGTCTGGGAAACCGGCGTGCCTCCGGATACGACCGACTACTATCTGACCAACAAGGCGATCGGCGACACCTACGACACGGTAGAAATCGGCGTTACCAAGCGCATGAGCGATCACTGGCAACTGACCAGCGGCTTCAATTGGACGAAACGGAATTTGTCGTCGCTGTTTTCCGAGGATCCGAACATCGTGGCCTGGAACGCGACCAACACGCAGACGACCGGCTGGACGTTCAAAGCATCGGGAAGCTACGTCTTCAGGTGGGGCGTGCTGGTCGGCTTCTCCTACAACGCCATGAAGGGCGAGCCGTTCGGCCGCTTTTTCACCGTCACTGAGCAGTACCTGAAGCTGGCGGATCCGAATCGGACGGCCCCGCTGGTTCAAGGCAACATGACGATCGTGGCTGAGAAGCCCGGGACGTACTACTTGCCCGCCATCAACGTGATCAACATCCGTGCGCAGAAGGAATTCGTCATCAAGGACACACTGCGGCTTCATCTGATGTTCAACGTATTCAACCTCGCCGGCGCCGAGACCGTGACCGGCGTCAACCAAACCACCGGCACATTCTTCAATCTGCCGACGGCCTCCATCGGTGAACGCGTCGTCCGCCTCAGCACGCGCTTCACCTTCTGACCATGCGAACCGTTGTCTCGACGACGGTCGCCCTCCTGCTCCTGAGCGCACTCCTTGGCGCTCAACTGCGACTGAAGGGCGACGTCCTGTTGATCAACGTGGTCGCGACCGTCGTCGACGGACAAGGCCGGACGGTACCGGATCTCACCATCGACGACTTCATCGTTGAAGAAGACGGGCAGCCCCAGACGATCAAACTCTTCGTGCCATCGGCGGATCTGCCGATCAGCCTCGGCGTCATTCTCGACGCGAGCGGAAGCATGCAGAGCAAGATCCGCACAGCTCAGCGCGCAGTCGGCCGCTTCTTTTCGATGATTCATAAGGAAGATGAAATCTTCCTGATGACCTTCGCCCTGCGGGCGTCGCTCATCGCCGACTTCACCTCCGATCGCACAACACTCACGAACGCGCTGTTGACCGGCGTGAACGTCAGCGGTGGCACCGCGCTGTACGACTCGCTGTATCAGGCGCTGCAGAAAGTGCAACAGGGCCGCTATGAGAAGAAGGCGGTACTGCTCGTCACCGACGGCGAAGACACCACGAGCGTGACGCGCTTCGACAAGGCTCTGCAATACATCCGCGAAGCCGAAATGCTGGTCTACAGCGTCGGGATCAAGGGAGCGCCGGGATTCGACATGGGAACCGATCCACTTTCCGGAAACCCCAGATCGAGCGCGCCGAACCACACCACCGTCGATATGAAGGTGCTGAACCGGTTCGGCGAAGCGAGCGGCGGCAGGGCATGGGAGATCTCCGAGGCCGCATTCGGCAAGAATATGGACGCGGTTCTCGACACGATTGCTGCGGAACTCCGCAGCCAATACAGCATTGGCTACTACCCGAACCGTCCGGTGAAAGACGGCAAGTGGCACAGCGTCCGAATCCGCATGAAGAATCCCGACTACTTTGTTCGCGGCCGCAAGGAATACCTCGACAAGTAACTAGACGAAGGCTCTTGCTGGTCAACTCGCTCAGAAATGACGCCGACAACTTGGACGACACGATCGTCATCAACCACATTGAGGTGCCGGTGCTCGCGCGCTTCGAGGACCTCGATGTCGAGGTCCTCGAGGCACTCATTGCCGGATCGGTCGCAGAAGTCAAGCGCCGCTATCCGAGCACCGGCGACGCCTAACCACTCGTTCAACTAGCCCGGTCCAGAAAAAAAGATCGGCGGGCGTGTCGATCCGGCTCGGCCTCGTTCGACACCATATTGAAGGACCGACGGTGGCGACCAATTTCGAGCCGGCCGCCGTCCCGCGGTGCCGAGCGAGCATTGCGAGCGAGCCTCGCGAACGGAGCGAGATTTGGCTAAGCGCTTTTCAGTGGAGCCGAATCTCGCGAGCGAGCGAGTCAGGGTCTGGGGACGAAGTCCCCAGAGTGGAACGCGCGAGCGGTCAGCTCGCGCGTCTGGCGAACGAAGCGTGACTTGTCTAAGTGCTTTCTTACTGGAGACGAGTCACGCGAGAGAGCCAGTCAGGGGTCTGGGGACGAAGTCCTCAGAAAGGAATAACCGATGCGAGTCATGGTAATGGTCAAGGCGACGAAGAAGTCCGAGGCGGGCATCCTGCCCGGCGATCCGGGCTTCGACAAGCTGCTCGAACAGATGGGCAAGTTCAACGACGAGCTCGTAAAGGCAGGCGTAATGCTGGCGGCCGATGGCCTCCACCCCAGCAGCAAAGGCAAGCGCGTGCGCTTCACCGGCTCCAAGGGGAAGAGAACCGTCGTCGACGGGCCGTTCACAGAGACCAAGGAGCTCGTAGCCGGCTTCTGGATATGGCAGGTGAAATCGATCGAGGAGGCGGTCGAGTGGGTCAGGCGCTGCCCCGATCCGATGCCCGGGGAGGAGTCGGAGATCGAGATTCGCCCGATCATCGAGGCCGAGGACTTCGGCAAGGAGTTCGCGCGCGCGAAGGCAAAGCGGATGCGCGCGGTCCAGCGGCGGACCCGCTCGTAATATTAACGACCGAGCGAGCATTGCGAGCGAGGTCTCGCGAACGTAGCGAGATTTGGCGTAGTGCTTTTCAGGGGAGCAAAATCTCGCGAGTGAGCGAGTAGGGGGTCTGGGGGCGAAGCCCCCAGAGTAAGAAATGACCGATTTGAGATTCGCTCTTCGCTCGCTTTTCCGCGCCAAAGGCCTCGCGCTGACCGTCGTCGTGACCCTGGCTTTGGGGATTGGCGCCAACGCCGCCATCTTCAGCGTCGTCCGGGGCGTCCTGATCAGACCGCTGGTGAATCGCGACCAGGACCGGCTCATCTACATCCGACAGAGCGCGCCGGGCCTCAGCGTCGAGAACGCGAGTTTTTCGGTACCGGAGATCAGAGACCTGCGGGCCGGCGTGAAATCGCTCTCCGCGTTCGGCGACTTCTCGACGATCGGGTTCACGATGGTTGGCCTTGGCGACCCCCGCTCCGTGCGAGCTGGAGTCGTTGGCGGCTCGTACTTCGAGGTCATGGGCTTGCGGGCGGTCATGGGGCGACTGCTCGGTTCGGGCGATGACGGACCGAAGGCGGACGGGGCCGCGGTGCTGACGTACCGGTTCTGGACCAGCGCCTTCAAGAGCGATCCCACCGTCATCGGCCGGAAGATCACACTCAGCGATCGTCCCGCGACCATCGTCGGCGTCCTCGAGCCGTCGGTGCCGTACCCGCAGGAAACCGAGATCATCGCCAACGTCATCACGAGCCCGCATCATCTCGACGCGACGATGGTGGAGGGACGCGTGCATCGCATGACGGAGCTCTTCGGTCGTCTCGCACCCGGGGTCACCTTGGACAGCGCGCGCGCTGAGCTGAAGACCGCGCACGCGGCGATGGTCAGTGCGCATCCCGAGGCGTATCAAGGGCAGGCGCATTTCAGGATCGACGCGAAGAGTCTTCGCGACGAGATCATCTCGCCGGCGCGCACGATTCTGCTCGTGCTGCTCGCCGCGTCGGCGTTGGTCTTTGTCGTGGCGTGTTCGAACGTCGCCAATTTGATCCTGGCGCGCTCCGTGCGCCGGGAAGGGGAACTGGCGGTGCGCGCGGCGCTCGGCGCGAGCCGGGCGGCGCTACGAAGGACGCTCCTCGCGGAAAGCGTGGTCCTCTGTCTAGCCGGCGCGCTGCTGGCGGTCGCTCTGGCGCGACCAATGGTGGCCGTGCTGGCGCAGTATGCGGCGCGCTTCTCGGTGCGCGCTCACGACGTGACGGTCGACGCGACGTTGCTCTGGGTCGGTGGCGCGCTCGCCGTCCTCGTCGCCATCCTGCTCGCCTTCGTGCCCAGACTTCCGTCGGCCGAGTCGTCGAATGGCATCGGCCTTGGAGGCCGAAGCCTGCGGCTCACGTCGGGTACGAACCGCCGGCTGCGCGTCTTCGCGGTGACGCAGATCGCGGCGTCGTTCGTCCTCGTGGCGGGCGCCGGCATGCTCATCACGACGCTCTTCGCGCTGCAGCGACAACAGACCGGCTTCACCGGCAATGTGCTTGCTCTGAACGTGCCGGTCGTGTCCTACGAGCGGAAGCCGGCGGAGGTGAGCACGTTCTACAAGGAAGTGCTGCGTCGCATCGGTGAACTGCCGGGCGTCGAGCAGGTCGCGCTGGGCACGGTCGTGCCGTGGCGCGATCCCGGCTTCTTCGCCGCGCAGTTCACAGTCGAGGGCTACCGCAAGGCCAACGGCGAGGAGGATCCGCGGGCACGATTCCGGACGGTGTCACCAGGATTCTTCTCGGCGCTGGGCGTCAGGATGATCGCCGGACGCGACTTCAACGACGGCGATCGGCACGATGGCGAGCGTGTGGTCATCATCAGTGAGAGCGTCGCCAAGCGGATGTTCCCGAGCATGGACGTGCTCAATCGCCGGCTGATGTGGACCGATCCGGTCACCAAGTTCATCGGCGTGAGCAACGATCCGCGCCGAATCGTCGGCGTCGCCGCCAATATCGACGACGAGAACCTGGTGCCGGAGCCGGCGATGACGGTGTATCACCCGATGGAGCAGGAGATGAACGGTGGGCGGCTGTTCATCCACGCCAAGGTCGATCCGTACACATTAGTGCCGGCGGTCACGAAGGTCGTCCGCGAGCTGGCGGCCGATCAGCCGGTGGAGCGCCCGGCGACGCTCGATGATATTCGCGCCGAAGTACTGGCGCCGAATCGCGTCAACGCGCTCGTGTTCGCCGGGTTCGCCGGCGTCGCGCTGTTGATCGCGGTGGTGGGCGTGGCCGGCGTGCTGGCATTCTCGGTGAGCGCGCGGACGCGCGAGTTCGGCGTGCGTCTGGCCATCGGCTCGACGCCGACGCATCTGCTGACGGGCGTGCTGAAGGAAGGCGCGGCGATTGGCATCCTCGGCATCGTCGCTGGCGTCGTCGGTGGCGTACTGCTCGCGCGCGTCGTTGGCAGCTTCGTCTCCGACGTGCAGATTCCCGGCCTCGTGCCCATCGCCGCCGCGGCCATGGTCCTAGTCGCCGCGGCCATCCTCGCGTCGGTGACGCCGGCGGCGCGGGCGTCGCGCGTGGACGTCGTGCGCGCGCTGCGATCGGAATAGGTGGCCGGGTCTTCAGACCCGGCGAATTCGCGCTGCGTCACTTGCCGTGGGTTGATCTGCGCGCCGCAGGTGGTCGTTGAACTCACCCGCGTCGGGTGCCATTTAGCACGACTCGCCACCGGCAACGACTTTGCGCTATAAAGTAATCATGGCTCTCACCAACGACGTGATTGCTGCCTTGGCCTCGGCCCTGGTCAGTCCGGCTGTCCTGTTCGTTGCGGCACTGTTCCTACGGCAAGTGCCGCCGCCCGAGTCCGAGCCGGCGCGGACCGCCGCGCGCATCGTCAGGTGGTACGCGGCGCATCCGCAGCTCGCGCTCTGGGTGCTTCTCCTTCTCTTGCCGCTCTCGGCTTTCCTGCTTGGCAGCGTGGCATTGCTGCGGACGTGGGGCGACAATCCCAAGCTCCAGTACTACACGTGGCGCGCCCTGACGGAGGTTCCGGAGCATTGGCCGGCGTTGTCGATCGGCGGGGCGACGCTGCTGGCGGCGGGCGTGCTGGCGATGATCACGACGCATCTCTTTGCCGGTCAGGCCCGCTCGCGGGCCTGACCAGCCAGAGATTCAACACGAACTACCTCAACTGCGCGTTGCGCTTCTGAATCGTCGAGGCGCAGGCCCGCATCCGCGCGGCGGTGTTGCCCATGGCGGTCGCGGCGTCCTTCGCCAGCTCGGCGGCCAGCCCGTCAAGACGAGTGACCGCGGCCCTGCGGTTGGCCGCGCTCGCGTTCTCGACGTCCTTCATGGCCGCGTTGAGCGCGTCGATCCGTTCCTGCGGCAGCGCCTTGTCGCGTGCGAGCTGATCCAGATACGCACGCGCGACCACGAAACTGGCGGGCCAGACGTAGTGCGGTTGGCACTGCACGTTCAGATCATTCGGCGCGCCACAGCCCTCGCGCGTGGCCAGCTTTGCGGCGTCGATTTCGTTCTGCGACAGATACTCACTCGGCGTCAACTCGAAGATGTCGAGGCCGCGCGCAATCTCCGAGCCGTAGAGGTAGCCGTTGTAGTAGTAGACCGACCAGTAGCCGCCGATGATCAGGTTGTTCGCGTCGATCGGACCGCGGTCGAAGTAGGCAATTTCCTGGATGCGGGCGGAGTCGGTGAAATCGAAGACCGTCGCACCACCCTGATAGAAGGCCTGGGCCATGATGTCGCGCCCGGGCACCGGCACGAGGCTGCCGTTATGCGCGACGCAGTTCTCGCTCGCGGTCTGCCACGCCGGCATTTTGAAGTAGCCACCGAAGCGCAGATGGCGGCCGTCGCCGGTCCCCTGGATGTCGAACACCGCGTTGCCGCCCCACATGGTTGGATGGATTGACTGGCACATCGGCTGCGTACCGCCGCCCCATTCGTCGGAGAAGAGCATCTTGGTGGCATCGTTGTTGAACGTCACGGAGTGCCAGAACGCGAATGCGGGGTCGGCGACGTCATCCAGTCGCTTGGGTTTCGTCACGGTCTTGGTGTCGAGCAGCAGTCCGTTGCCGGAACACGCGCCGCCGAGTAGCTGATGGAACGGAAAACTGGTCACATCGTGGCACCCGGCAGTCGGGTTCGGGCTGGGCTCGCCGGTGCCCTGGCGGCGGCCGTGGAGACTGGCGATCTGCCCGGTATTGGCATCCGCGAAGATGTAGGCGTGGCTGACCACCGCGGCCTGCTCCGGGTTCTTGAGCGGAACCTTGATCACGTCGATGCCGAAGCTCGATGTGTTCGGCGCGTTCGGATCGGCGACACAACCCGCCTTTTCCTCAGGCGAGCGAATCGACGAATTGCCGGAGACGTAGATGTAGATGTTCTCCTTGTCGTTGGGATCCGTGACGATCGAATGCGTGTGCGAACCGCGGCAGGTCTGCACGCCCGCGACCTGGCGCGGCTTTCGCGGATCGCTGATGTCGAAAATCCGTACGCCATACATGCGATCCGGATCGGGCGGAGCCGTGCCGCGGCCGGCACCCTGTGCCGGCTGATTCGCAGCGCCTGCTGCCGGAGGCGTCGCGCCTGCTGCCGGTGGCGCGGCCGCGCCGCGTCCGCGACCGGCGTTCGGCGTCGGCGCCGCGCAGTCGAGCCGTCCATAGCTCTCGACGGACATGAAGGCGAGGTTCCCCCAAATCGACACATCGCCCTGCCCGCCTGGACAGGACACGATGGTCTGCAGCGAGGTTTTTGCGGAATCCTCAATGTTGTAAAAGATCAACCCGTGGAAGTTGCCCTGGAGCGCCAGCCTGCCGTTCATGCCGAAAGCGAGATCGGAGTTTGCGTATTCGAGACTGCGTCCGTTCGTGGAATTCGGATCGTACATGCCCTCGGGCTGGCGCATCGTGGTGACGAGCTTCATGTTGAGCGCGGCCTCGCCGGCGTCGTACTTGCCGGGCTTGAGGCCTTCGCGCGGATCGGGCATGTGGCAGGGCACTCCACCGCCACCGCGACCGCCGCGACCTCGCCCAGCGGCCCCACCGGCTTGAGCCGGAGCAGGCGCCTGAGCCGCCGCAATCTGCTCGGGTGTGCAGGGCTGCGGAATCGGGATCTGTCCCACCGTGGCGCCGCGTCCCTGCTGCGGCGCTGCGGCGCCGGCACCCTGCGGCGCCGCCGGAGGATTCTGCGCGAAGACCGTGGTGGCTGCCAGACAAAGGGCAGCGCTGACAATGATGAGGCGAACGTGAGTGCGCGAGTTCATGACCATTCCACTGGCCTCCCTAAGAGTCCGTACATGCGAACGATTTCCATCCGCTGATCGTTGTCGACCTCGTTCAGGAAGTCGCCGATGTTCGGCTCCTTCCCTCCGCCGGCTTCGCGCAGATCGGCGACCATTTTCAGCGCACCCTTGTGATGCTGGATCATGCCGGTGAGAAAGAGCTCGTCGAACCTGGCTCCGCGCGCGGTGTCGAGCGCCTTCATCTGTTGTGGCGTGAGCATGCCCGGCATCGGGGCCATGTCACCGTGGTCCATGACCGTGCCGTCCGCCATGATCATCGGCACCGTTTGCTTCCGGGCGGTGAGCCATTCCTTCATGGCCTGAATCTCGCCGCTCTGCGAGAGCTGGATTTTCTGCCCCATCGCGATCAACTCCGGACTCGCGGTATGCGTGCGAATCTTCGCCGCCATCAGGAGCGCTTGATTGTGGTGATGGATCATGCCCTGCATGAACTTCACGTCGGCGTCCGTGTAGTTGTTGTCGTGAAACGCGGGGACCTTCGAGACGACAGTCGAGGCCTGGCCGGGGGCGCCCGGCTGAACGATGGCCGGAGCCTCAGCCTGGGCTTTGCCAGCCGTTGCCGGCTGGCCGGTCGTTTGGCCTGTTGCGCGGTCGCAGGCGCACACTCCCACGGCGGCAATCAGCGCGAGGCTCGAAATCGACAGTGTCTTCGTAATCCTGCTCCGCTCAACGTTCGGCAAGGCCCGCAGCATACACCCCGCGCCCAACCTAAATACGCACCATGGTCGGCGATGTTTCAGCTGCCTGCGCCACTATGTGGGGACTCACGGCCCCTCTTTCAGGAGCGCCAAAAGCTCCTAGGCGCAGCGCAGAGTCCAGTCGGCGTATCACCTAACTCCGCCGCCAATGTTGTTGAGCCGAACTGGAAAGAGCTAGTCCCCTCGCAACACACGGGCTGGATCCACACGCATAGCGCGACGCGCTGGAATCCAGGCTGCTGCGATGGCGACTGCGCCAAGTACCGCGATGGTGACCGACTGCGAAAACGGATCCCACGGTTCAATGTCGAACAGCAGGCTTCGCATCGACTGCGCCGCGGTCAGCGCCCCGGCCAAGCCGACGATCATGCCGATGCCGACAATCCACGAGACGTGTCGCACGATCAGGCGGAGCACGTGCGAAGGTGTTCCGCCGATTGCGAGACGTACCGCCATTTCGTGTCGGCGAAGAGCAACCACATAGGCGAGCAAGCTGTACAGGCCGATCGCCGTGAGGGTTATGGCGGCCGCGCCGAAGGCGCCGAGCAGCCAGGTGTTGAAGCGGCGAGCGGCGGTCTGGTTGTCGATCAATTCGTCCAGCGGCGCGACCCGAGCGAGAGGCTGCTCCGGATCCAACTCGCGAACCACCGCCCGAAGCGCGGGCACGATCGCAGTCGGTTCTCCAGCGGTGCGAATGAGGACGGTCATCGACCCGGGGTTTTGCGTGTACGGCTGATAGGACTCGGTGCGCACACGGTGATCGACACCGGCCCTTCGCGTGTCCGCCACAATCCCTACGACCGTCATCCACCGATCACCCCCGAATGTGAAACGCTTCCCAAGCGGGTCCTCGTTGGGCCAGTGCGTCTTCGCCGTGGTCTCGTTGATGATGGCGACGAGCTGCCCGTCAGCGCGGTCGCGATCCGAAAAAAAGCGCCCACGGAGCAGGGGAACCTGAAGGACCTGGAAGAAATCCGGTGTGATGATGTCGAACGTCAGGGGTTGCTGAATCGCCTCTGGTCGCCCCTCAATCGTGAAACTAGAAGAGCTCGACCGACCCAGGACCAGACTCCCCGCGGCAGCACCAGTGACACCAGGCAATGCGCGCACCCGTTCGAGTAAGCGATCGAAGAACTCTTGGCGAGCCGCAGGTTCCGGGTATTTGGTTCGCGGAAGCTCCACTCGCGCGGTCAGCACATGGCCTGGCTCGAATCCGAGGTCGACACGCTGCGCATGGACGAGGCTCGTGAGCGACAGGCTGGCCGCCGACACGACAATCGTGGCGACAGCGATCTGGGAGACGACGAGCGCCCACCGGAAACGTTGCGACAGCCCACCGCGGCCCGCACCCTTGACCCCGCTGGCGACGACTTCAACGACGTCGGCTCCGGCAGTCTTCCAACTGGGAAGGACACCGAAGAGCACGCCTGTGAGAGCGGCCATCCCGAGCGCGACCGCAAGCATCGGTCCGTCCAGTGAAACATCACGAAGCCATGAAAGCGTCGGCGGCGCGACGTTCACGAGCAACCGCAGGAGCACTGACCCGAGCGTGACGCCGAGGGCGCCCCCGAGAACGAACAGCATGACCGCCTCGGTCAGCAGTTGCCGGACGACCCGACGCCGAGACGCGCCTAGCGCGGTCCTGATAGCGACTTCCCGGCGCCGGGCCGCCCCGCGCGCCGTGAGCATTCCCGCGACGTTCACGCAGGCGATCACCAGGACGCCGACCACGGCAGCGGTTAGCATGATGAGCGCCGGTCTGAATGGACTCGCGATCTCGTCGCGCAGACCGACGAGGGCTACGCCAAGTTCTCGATCGTCAGGCCGTTCAGCGCCCAGCCGAGCCGCGATCGCGGTCATTTCTTGTTGCGCCTGGACGAGTGACACACCGGGCTTGAGTCGTGCGACAGTCTCCAGCCAGAAGGCCCCACTGCTTCGATCCTCTGGGCTTGGTTGTAACGGGACCCACGCGTCCAGGTCGCGTTCGGGAAACTGAAACGACTGTGGCAGCACCCCAATGATGGTGTGCGGGACCGAATCCAGCCGGAGGGTTTGACCGACCACGCTCCGCTGCCCGCCGAATTTCCGTTGCCAGACGCCGTGGCTGAGCACCACGACTGCGGCTTGTTCTTCGGTCGCGGCGAACAATCGCCCCACCACCGGTTCGGTGGAAACGACGTGAAAGAACTCTGGCGAGGCTCTGACGACGCGCAGTTGTTCGGGATCGCCACTGCCGGTCAGGACCGCCCGCCTGAACGCGTAGGCCGCGAACGCTTCGATCAGCTGGCTGTGCGCGCGCCAGGCGAGGAGGCGCGGGTACGACGTGACGTCCTGGTCAATCCCCTGGCGCGGATTCGTCACCCAGACCATTGCCGCGCGCTCGGCCTCGCGGTATGGCAGTTCATCTACCAACAAGGATTTCCCTACACTGAAGACAGTGGTCGACAGGGCAATTCCGATCGCAACGGTACCAATCGCCACCGTCGCGAACCATCTCTCGCGCCCGAGCAGACGAAGGGCGAGTCGAAGATCCTGCGCCAAGATGACCGCGTGCTGTCTGGGAGCGTCCGCGAGGACCGCGGCAATAGCGCCCAGGAACACGACCACTCGCGCGACGGCAGTGTGTTCGGCGCGGAGCCGGTCTACCAGGACGAGCGTCATCTCCCTCCCGTACTCGTCACGGTACGAGCCTGGGTAGAGATGCAGTACGGCTCCGAATAAACGCCGCGCGCGCCGTTCAATGCGTGTAACGGGCATTGCTATCGTCTCCGCGGCACGAGGCCGCTCGCCCTCGCATCCGCGAGCAGGCGCGTGAGCCTGGCGGCTTCAGATTCGGCCACACGCCGGCCCAACGGCGTCAGGCGATAGTAGCGGCGACGCTCGTCATCGTGTGCCGGATCAGGTCGGTCGCTCAGCTCTTCGATGAGCTCGGATTCGAGCAGCCGCTTGATCACCGCGTAGAGGGTGCTCGGACTCAGGCGGATACGGCCGTCCGTGCGTTCAGCGATGTCCTGCAGGATGGCGTAGCCGTGGCGCTCTCGATCAGCCAGCGAGACGAGCACATCGAAGGTATCCCGCGGCAGCGGAAGGAAATCGTCTGGTTCTGGGCCTTCACGGCGGAGCGGCATCGAACCATTCTACCCATCTTTGCTATAGCTAACAATGGAATAGTTGGCTCTGAAACAGTGGTTGGGAGATGAGCGCCACAAGCCGCAGGTTGTGGATTCCGACCAAGGGGCCGACCTCGGCGAGGTTCATCGACCCGCGCCTCGGGAACGGGACGGCGGTGCGAACATCGGGCTGTTCGGCGTCGGCCGCTCGATGCGATCGATGACGATGTAACCGCGACGTCCTTTGATCCCGGCAGCGAGCCGAATTTCCGCCGCCGCTTCCCTGATGCCCTGTGGTTAGGAAGTGTAAATGGGGACCACACGAAATCGGAATGCAAGGAATTCAGGATCGACCGACAATGACCATCAGAAGACGGTGTCCGGCAAGAATCAGAAGGGCCCGAAGGACAAAGTCGGCAAGGATGCCGGCGGGAACCAGGGCAGCCGGGGCCAGAACCGTCGCAGTACCGGCCAGGGTGCACGCTCGCTGGGCTCGCATAAGCCGGGTGGCGACGGCCCTGGAACAAAAAAATTCAAACACGAATCTGACAGCGCTAGACGAGGTGAGAAATAGCCCTGTTGGGGGATTGACGCGCGCGTGCGCTCCCGTGCGTACTTGCGCGCCGGGCATGGTCGGCTGGTTCGGAGTCTCGTTCAAGACCGGGCTTGGGCTCTTGATGGCGGCAATCATGGTGTGGTTCGGAATGAAGGCAAATCGCACATCAGGAAGGCCCCTAGCCCGCGGGCACTGCCATCACATGGCGTGATGTTCGCGAGGACGCGGGGAAATCTTCTAGGGAGTCTGTCGCGTCGAGTGCCGTTTCGAGTTCCATTGAAATAGAAAAATCGGCAAAAGCCGGCAAACGGACGAAAACACAGGACAATTCCGGACGCCGCTAAATCGCTGCGGTTGCGTGAGATGAGCCGGAAACTGCTGTAAACATTGGCTTTCGCGAGATCGCGCGCCAGGACTCCCACTCTCTCCGCCATTTCCAAATTGGTGATTTCCTGAACATTTCCGCAAAAACGATCGGAAGCGTGTTTCTCCTTGCCTTCGTCACTCGGAGTTTCGATTTTCGAAGGGTTTTCAACGGTTCCCTCATCAAATCGCGTCGAGTTCCGCGGACCTAGACGGTGGCCGGCTTCGAGTGGCATGAAGGTGGCGCCAGTGTCGTGCAAATCCACCGGCGCCTCCTTCCTATCAAGTCGCTCTTTGATCGGCTTACTTCACGGTGAACGTAAAGCACGGTGTTCTGAGATCGATGGTCGGAACAGCCGGTGGAAGGGCATCGACGACGCGCCAGACCGAGTCCAACCTGTTTCCCTCGCCTGTGCCATAGTTGTGAATGTGGGTGGTTCCCGAACCTCCCGGCGAGGTCTCCAATGTCACGGGCGTACCGTCCGGCGCGGGAACCGGGCCAAAGAGGCCAGCGGCCGCGCGCTGACAGATTCCGTCGGCCTGCTGCCCGCCGGGCAGTCCGAGATCACCGGCGCGACGCACATACAACACCGTGTTGGGCGTCACCCCGTGCACCGCAATCGTGAGTTGCGAATCTCCAGTGAAGCCGTCCCGATTGCTCTCCGTGTGAACGAGGTTGAAGCTTCCAGCGCCAGTGCCGACGAAGGGGATCAGCGGAAGCCCGGGACCGCCGTTGGCCACGGACTGCCGGCCCGTGACCCCGACGCTTGGGGCGACCGGAGATGGCAGGTCGGAGCACGCCATGGCGGCGAGACCCGCGGCCATCCCGATTACGCGAACGAAGACACCCGAACTCAGACCTGGACGTTTCATAGAGCCTCCGGCATGTGAAGGAATTGCCTACACCCAAGTAACGCGGAAAAGGGCGGCGGACGGTCTCATTGAGGAATCCGAGGGCTTCGCCCCTGCGGGACAGGTAGAATCGCGCTAACTCAGCCTTTCCTGGAGCGCGCGGGACATGAAAGACGACGCGGACGTGACGGCGCTCCTGCTGGCGTGGAGTGAGGGGGACCAGGCGGCCGCCAGCCGCCTGATTGAGGCGGTGTACGACGAATTGCGCCGCGTGGCCAGGCGCCATCTCCGCGGTGAACGGGATCACTCGCTGGCCCCGACGGCGCTCGTGCACGAGGCGTATCTGAAGCTCGTGGACCAGCGCCGGGTCCGCTGGCAGAACCGCGCGCATTTTTTCGGAATCGCGGCGCAGCTCATGCGCCGGATCCTTGTCGACCATGCGCGCTCTCGCGCGGCCGCCAAACGCGGGAGAGACCGGACGGTGTGCCTCGATGCCGCTGATGCGGCGACTCCCCCGTTCGACGTGGACATCCTTGCGCTTGATGCCGCGCTCGACAAACTCGGGGCTCTGGATGCGCGGCAGAGCAAGCTCGTCGAGCTCCGATTCTTCGCTGGACTCACCGTCGACGAGGTCGCCGCGGCGCTCGACGTCGCGCCAATCACGGTCAAGCGGGACTGGGCGCACGCGCGCGCGTGGCTGTTCCACGAGCTTCAGCAGGCCCGATGAGCACCAGCAGGTGGGAACGGGCCCGCGCGTTGTTTCAGAGAGCCCTCGATCTACCGGACGCGCAGCGAGCGACCTTCCTCACTGCTGAATGCGAAGGTGATGAGGCGATCCGCCGGGAAGTCGAGGATCTCCTCGCGGCGCACGACGCCGCGGGTGGCTTCCTGGAGACTCCGGCCGTTCATGCAACCCCTGACGCTCCAGCGCCGGCGCTCCAGGCCGGAGACCGCCTCGGCCGTTTCGACGTGCTCGGAGTCCTGGGCCGTGGGGGCATGGGCGAGGTTTACCGGGCACAGGACACACAGCTCGTCCGGGAGGTCGCGATAAAGGTGCTGCCGCGAGCCCTGGCCACCGACCCGCAGCGGCTCGCACGTTTCGAACGGGAGTCGCGGATCCTGGCGTCCCTCAATCATCCGCGTATCGCGGCGATTCATAGTGTCGAGCAGTTCAAAGACCTGCGGCTCCTCGTGCTGGAGCTCGTCGAAGGACCGACGCTAGGTGATCGCCTGCGGGCCGGGCCGCTTTCGCCGGAGGAGGCCCTGACACTCGCGCGGGAACTCGCGGACGCGCTCGAGGCCGCGCACGACCGAGGCATTGTTCATCGCGATCTGAAACCTGCCAACATCAAGATCGCGGCGGGATCAGGCATCAAACTGCTCGATTTCGGCCTCGCCAAGGAACAGATCCCGCGCGAGGTGGTTGGCTCTGATACGCGCGTGCCGGAGGGGACGACCGAGGGAATGATTGTGGGCACCTGGTCCTACATGAGTCCCGAGCAGGCGCGTGGCAGACGGGTGGACAAGCGCACGGATGTCTGGGCGTTCGGCTGCGTGCTCTTCGAGATGCTGGCGGGCACGAGCGCGTTTCGCGGCGACACGCCGTCGGACACCGTCGCGGCCGTGCTCGAACGCGAGCCGGACTGGTCCCGTCTGCCGGCCGCGCTCGCGCCAAGCGTCAGGCGGGTCCTGCGACGGTGTCTCGAAAAAGATCCGGCTCGTCGGCTCCACGATATCGCGGACGTGCGCATCGAAATCGAGGATGCGTTGTCGAACGCGGATGATCCGCCAGAGCGGACTCGTCCTCGCGGCACGGCGAGGATGGTGGCGGTCGCCCTCGCGGTTCTGGCCGCAGGAATCGGGCTCGGCTGGTGGATCCACGGCATCGGCGCCAGTGATCAGCCGGCAATCCGCACGACGCGCTTCACGTGGGCGCTCCCGGCCGGCCTCGGGCTCGATTCGCCTCCGGCGATCTCCCCCAACGGGCAGCTTGTCGCGTTTACCGCAAGAGCCGCGACCGGTGACCAGCCGCGGCTGTACGTGCGATCGCTCAGCGCGCTCGTCGCTCAACCGCTCGCGGGAACAGAGGGCGCGAGGCTGCCGTTCTGGTCGCCCAATTCCGGATCGGTGGCCTACTTCGCCGCCGGCAAGCTCCTGAAGATCGCACTCGCTGGCGGCACGCCTGTTGAGATTTGTGACGTGCCCGAGCCACGCGGCGGCGCGTGGAGCAGCCAGGGCACGATCGTGTTCTCACCGCGTCAGATGGAGTCCGGGCTCATGCGAGTCTCGGAGAACGGTGGCCGCGTCGAGCCGGCCACGCTGCTGGACGTTCCAGAGGGAGAGAACTCCCATCGCTGGCCCGTGTTCCTGCCCGACGGCATCCACTTTCTGTACTTCGTCCGCGCATTTGTCGACGAACGACGCGGGGTCTATGTCGGGCGCATCGATCGCCAGGCATCAACGCCCGGGCCGCCGCTCTTCCGGTCGGAATCCGAGGCGCTCTACGCGCCAGTTGAAGGTGTCGATCGCGGTGTTCTGCTGACGGTCGCGCGCGGTCAAATCGAGGTGCGGCCGTTCGACGCCCGCACGCGGGCTGTGACCGGCGATCCCCGGACGATTGACCTTCCAGCGGCGGGCAATACACCCGACACCGGGATGATGTTGAGCGTGTCGGCCGACGTGCTGGTGCATGGAGGCTCGGCTGTTTCCTTCGGTGTTCGTAAGGCCTCGATCGGACGCAATGGAGAAAACCTGACGCTGGGCGAGCAGCGGCAAGTACAAGGTCGCCCGCGAGTGTCACCAGACGGGCTTCGACTGGCATACCAACAGGTCGACTTCATCCGGGGCGGCCCGGTTGTGTGGGTCGAGGATCTCGTCCGCGGAACTCGCAGTCGAGTCACCAGTAATCACGTCTCTCTTTACGCCATCTGGTCTCCGGATGGGGGTCGGCTGGCGCACGTTGCCGGATCGCTCCAGGGAGACATCACCCTCGCGGCCGCTGACGGCACAGGCGCCGGGTCGACGGTCGAATGTCCGGGGCAGCACTGCGAGCCGACCGACTGGTCACCCGACGGACGCTGGCTCTTGGCCACCGTCCAACGAGAGCGCAATCAGGACGTTTGGATGCTTCCGGCCGACGGCCGCGGGACCGCACGGCCACTGTTCGCGCAGTCGTTCCCGGAGCGCGACGCGCGCGTTTCTCCGAACGGACGATTTGTTGCGTACGTCTCGGAAGAGGCTGGACGGCCCGAAGTCTCGGTTCAGAGGATCGACGGGCCGCCTCAGCGTGACGTGATCTCGGTCGCCGGCGGCGATCAACCAGTCTGGCACCGTAACGGCCGGGAGTTGTTCTTCGTCGGTCCGCAGGGCCTGTTGCACAGTGCATCGATCTCGATGGACCCGGATGGCAAGCCCAGATTCGGCGCGCCTGTGCCTCTCAGGGTGCCGACGATCGGTCCGAGCTATCGAGGCATCCAGTACGACGTCTCTCTGGACGGACAGCGAATCTACTTCTTCGATCGCCGGCCCGAGCCGGCGCCGTCCGAATTCGGAGTGGTCGTCGGCTGGCGCGGGCTGGTGAAGTAGCAGGATTTCAAGGCAATCGTCAATCCAAAGTGAAGAGCAGACCCTCAGGCGGGAGCCTTTCCATCCCCGCCAGTCTTTCGATCAAGTCGACGATCGCCTCGGTGTCACGTGCCGCGAGCAGATATGTTCGCGCGCCACGCCCCCTCGGAATCGTGTAGGCGAACCCACGATGATTGCGGAGGCTGGCGAGTCCAGGAATCCTGCCGGTCAACGGACCAAGCGCATCGTACCGCTCAAAGCGCACAACACTGAGATCCGGGAAGGCGTCCAGTTCGCGCTCGTCGCGGAACTGGGCCGACCCTTGCGGAAACATCTTTTGGAAGTATGCAGTCCTGATCGCATCACCGTTGTCCGGAAGGAGCAGGCCAACCTGGGCCAGCACGAACTGCGGCTGCAGGAGCTTTTCCTTGAGTGCGGCCGTGCCGGCCGCAATGTAGCTCGATGCGAAGCCTTGATGCAGCGTCCGCTTATTGGCGAGCGCGTCCCTCACGAGAGGAATCGTCGCTGCACCAAGAGGAGCGATGTACGGATGGCGGTACGAGCCGTCATCGTCGGACGCTCCCTCACCCTGCTCTGCGAGCAACGCCTGGCTGGCGATCGCAACGGCCTCATTCAGATACGTGTAGAGGCCTGCAGCCGATTCGGCTTTGGACGTGACAAAGGTCTCAATGAGCGCTAAATGTTTGGCTCCGGGGACACGGTCATAGAAGTAGTGCGTCAGCTCGTGCGTAGCTCCTTCGACGATGTGGTTAGCTGTGGTTGTTTCAACAACCTCGATGACAAAGTGCCTGCCGAGCAGTGTGGCAGCGGAGTCTGTCGATTGCGGTTCGGGCCCGACGATGACATGCAGGTAGACATTCGGATCCGGCAGCTCCGTTTCCAAGAACGTGGCCATCTGGGCCGTTGCATCCGCAAATCGACGGCGCAGTGCAGCGTCTTTGACTTGCCCCACGCGGTGTTCGATCAGCCGACGACCAGTTGTTCTGAACCAGGAACGAATCCGCCGCTCGAAGTGATCGACCGCCCCTTTCACTCCCGCTGCCGACTGAGGATTGAGGGCGCCGCCGGCTCGTCGACGCAGGTCGTCGACCGAGGCACTTTCGATGGCCGCAACGATGACTGCCGTTCGCGCGACTTGCGTGGGATGGAATCGAGCCGTGTTGGGAAGCAGCGGGGCGGGAGGTCGAACCGGGGCGGCAGCAGAGACTTCCGTTAGGGTCCGGCGCCAGAGATCGAGCGCGGCCTCGTCCGTATCGGTCCACCCGAGACGCTCCTTCCAGAAACGCTCGAACGCGTCCGTCGAGCAGCTGATGTTTCGGGCGAGACACGCGAGGTGGTACACCGCGTTGACGCGTTCGTTAAGGTCGACATGCAGCTCGATTCGCGGAGCGGCGTTCGGACGCGACGCGACTAGCAGGGCGACGCCAAGAACCAAGAGCCAAGGACGGGGTGACATTCCGAGTTACATCATGACGGCAACAGCGGCTTTTCAAGAAGTGCGTGAGCGGCGTTCTCGTCGAGTTCACTCCCACTCTCTCGAGCTGACCAGCATCGAGGACACTCGAGCCGTGGTGAGCACGAAAGATGGCCTGTTGCGCGAGATAACGCGCGATCCGCGCTGGCATCGGGATTGCCCTACCACTCGGCATGGCTCTCATACTCCGCCGTACCAGACTTCACTTCGTGGTCGCCTTGGCCGCCGGTCTGACCGTCTCGGCGTCGGCAGCCGCGCAGACACGCATCGATCCCGATAAGAATCGATTCTCCCCGGCCCAGGATGTCGAACTGGGCAGACGCGCGGCTGCGGAACTTCGGCGGGAACTGCCGCTTGTCCGCGATCGCCAGTCAGAGGTCGGACGGATCGGCGAGCGTCTAGTCGCGGCGATTCCTGCCAGACTTCGGCAGCCGCAGTTCCGATACACCTTCCAAGTCGTCGATCGCCGGGACATCAATGCATTTGCGCTGCCCGGGGGACCAATCTTCGTGAATCGCGGCATGCTCGATGCGGCGAGAAACGACGGCGAGGTCGCCGGCGTGATCGCGCACGAGCTCAGTCACGTCGTGCTGCGGCACGCCACGGCACAGGCGACGAAGGGGCAGAAGTTTCAGTTTGGCGCGCTCGCAGGACAGATCCTCGGATCGCTCGTCGGCGGCCGGACGGGCGCCGTCATTTCGCAGGGATCCCAGATCGGGATCGGTACCTATTTCATGAAGTACAGCCGCGAGTACGAACGAGAGGCGGACCTGCTTGGCGTGCAAATCATGGCGCGGGCCGGGTACGATCCGCGCGATATGGCGAACATGTTCCAGACCATCGCGCGACGCAGCGGCAATGGCGGTCCGGAATGGTTGAGCGATCATCCGAGTCCCGCCAATCGCTACGCGGCTATCAACCGTGAGGCGGCGCTCCTTCGCGCCGGCGGTTCGTCGACGCGCTCAGATCAATGACGGTCATACTGTCCCAATCTTCACGGAGCCAGGCGCTCGACTGGCCCTTGCCGCAAATGTCTGGATCCTCCGGCGATTCGGTCTGCTCGCGCTCATCGCCATGGTCTTTGCAAATAACGCGCTTCAGAATGTCCCGCTCGTGGCAACATCCTGGTACGCGGCGCTGTCCTTGACCACGCCGCTCCTCATCGCGGCGGCAGCCGCGTGGGCGCTCTACCTGATCGTGTCGTCGCGGCCCGGCATCGCGTCGCGACCGGCGAGCGCAGCGTCGATGTAAGTGGCGAGTAGATAGAGGTCCGAGGAGTCCGCAGCGTCCTTGTTGCGGTACCCTTGCGCGCATGCCTGCGTCTCTCCGGTTGGTGGTTCTGACGGCGACGCTTTCAGCGGCGAGCTGTGCGGCCCCGGCGCCGCCAGCCCCAGCCGTTCCGCCTCGCCCGCCGAACATCGTCTTTATCCTTGTCGACGAC
The DNA here is from genome assembly GCA_035633215.1 of Vicinamibacterales bacterium. Lineage (GTDB taxonomy): Bacteria > Acidobacteriota > Vicinamibacteria > Vicinamibacterales > SCN-69-37 > DASQFI01. The sequence continues at coordinate 74,491 of DASQFI010000055.1, forward strand.
ATGCGGTGGGACGAGATGGGGGTGGTGGGACATCCCGTGCTCGAGACGCCGCACATGGATCGTCTGGCTCGCGAGGGGGTGCGGTTCCTGAACGCATTCGCCACGACGCCGTTGTGCTCGCCGAGCCGCGCCAGTCTGATGACCGGGCAGTATGCGCGCACCCACGGCATCATCGACAACACCGCCCGGCCAAGCCACGATCTGCCGACGTTCCCGCGCCAATTGCAGCGCGCGGGCTACACCACGGGCTTCTTCGGCAAGTGGCACATGGGCAACGACGACAGTCCGAGGCCCGGCTTCAACCACTGGGTCGCGATGCCCGGCCAGGGCGAGGCGATCGATCCGCATCTCAACGTCGACGGTCAGCGCCTGCAGGCCAAGGGCTACGTGACCGATGTGCTCACCGACTACGTCGAGCAGTTCATCCAGCGGGCCGGGGACAGACCGTTTCTCGCCTACCTCGCGCACAAGGCGATTCACCCGAACATTGTCCAGCAGAACGACGGGAGACTCGTCCCGGTGCCGGGGCAGCCGGGCGGATTCGTCGCGGCCGAACGCCATCGCGGACGATACGCCGGTCGGACGATGCCCCGGAGACCGAATGCGTTCAAGCCGCCTGTCGACAAGCCGGCGCTGATGCGGCACATCGGCACGCTTCCGCCCCTCGGACGCGAGACGGCGACGACGGATGACGAGATGCGAGGGCGGGCCGAGATGCTGCTGGGCGTGGACGACAGTCTCGGCCAGATACTGGCGACCCTCGAGAAGGCCGGCACGCTCGACAACACCGTCATCGTCTTCACCAGCGACCACGGCTACTTTTATGGCGAGCACGGGCTCAACGAGGAGCGCCGGCTGGCCTACGAGGAGACGATTCGCATTCCGCTCCTCGTTCGATATCCCTCGCGCGTGAAGGCCGGCACGGTCGCCGCGGAGATGGCGCTGACGATCGATCTGGCGCCGACGCTGATGGAGCTTGCCGGGCTGACGCCGACGCCGGGCATGCAGGGCCGATCGCTCGTGCCAATCTTCACCGGCATGCCTGGAGCGTGGCGCGACTCGTTTCTCGTCGAGTACTACAGCGACACGGTCTTTCCGAGGATTCTGAAAATGGGCTACTCGGCCGTGCGCACGTCGAAGGCGAAGTACATCGAGTACCGCGAGCTCACAGGTATGAACGAGTTGTACGACCTCGAATCCGATCCGTTCGAGGAGCACAACCTCATCCGTGCGCCCGTCGCGAGCCCGCTCTTGAAGACGATGCAGAGCGAGCTTCAGCGGCTGGTCCGTTAGCGTTGCACCCGCTGTGAACGGCCGGCGCCCACGTGGATTACCATCCTCTGATGACTCGACACCTGTTCCTCGCTCTCCTGGCTGTCGGCATCGCCGCGCCCCTCGACGGTGCTCGGGGCGCCATGAGCGAGAGTCGAATGGCGCCAGCCGTCGCCCAGGATCGGACGATCGGCAAGACGATCACGACCGAATCCGGCTTCGTCTACAAGTTCACGCAGCTCGGCAGCGGACCGCAGCCTCAGACCGGCGACTTGATGGTGATTCACGGCATCGGGACTCTCGCGGACGGCAAGGAGTTCTGGAACACTCGAACCGATGGTTCGCCGTACGAGTACACGCTGGGCGTGGACAGCGTCATTCGCGGCTTCTCGGAAGGCATGCGCTTCGTGCGCCAGGGCGATCGCATCATCATCACGATGAAGCCGGAGCTCGGATACGCCGCCCGCGAGCGGACCGGCATCCCGGCGAATTCGACGCTGGTCTTCGATTACGAGATTCTCGCGGTCAAGCCGTTGTCGTTCGCGAAGCTCATGCGCGAAGCGATTGGGGCGGGCACGGTTGACGAGGCCATCGCGAAAGCGAAGGCGACGCCGAATCTGAAGGACTACTACGTCAGCGCGTCCAGCGTTCAGGCGGCTGCGAACGCGGCGAATCGTAAGGAACCGGGCACCAACGAAAGGGTGCTCGCGCTGGGACTCACGCTCCTGCCGGAGGCGTATCAGCTGCATCAGACCCTGGCCCGGCTTCAGGCCACACGCGGAGACAAACCTGCAGCCATCAAGAGTTACGAGACGGCGCTGAAGCTCAATCCGAAGAAGACGGCGGTTGAAATCCGCGACCACGAGACGGCCACGGCAGCGCTGGCGGCGCTGCGCTGATCACGCGACGGCAGCCTCGTGGCAGCGCGCGCCCGGCGAGCGAAACGCCGATGCGGCTTGCCCAAGAACGTCGTTCTTCGTCGACGTGTTTGCTTGCGTTCAGGATCAGACATGTCGCAGACGAGTGCCGAGTCGCGCCGTGTCATTCACAGCGGTGTCCGCGCCCGGCCGTGGTTCACCCGACTGGTTTTCGAGGAGGACACGGGACGACAGACGTGGATGCGGGGGAAGGGGCACGCGGCGTGTAGCAGGCTGCAGGCCGAATTTGCCGCAGCGCGCCTGATGGTCTGCTCAGCGGAAGGCGCGCGAGCGTGCGGCTGAGGCCAGCAGCGTGCTACACGCCGCGTGCCCCTTCCCCGGCGCCACTCGGTACTCGGACGGTGACGCCTGAGCCGCCGGCTCGAAGCGGAGATCGCTCGCGCACTTTTTTGGGCAAAGCCCGCCGATGCTTCCACGGTAGACTTGCCCGTTCGTTTCCCGCTGGAGGGGCTCATGGCAGCAGGTACGCTCAGGCGACTCACGATGCTCGGCATGTTTCTGGTGTTGTTCGGATTCCAACCCCGCGCCCAAAGCAACGACCCGGTGGTCGGCACCTGGGTGCTCAATGTGGCCAAGTCGAAGTTCAGCCCGGGTCCGGCTCCGAAGAGCGAATCGCGCACGTATGCCGTGGCCGGCAACGAGATCAAGGCCACGTCGACGGGAGTCGACGCCGACGGCAAGGCCACCTCGGCGGCCTGGACCGTGGTGTACGACGGCAAGGAGCGGGCGTTGACCGGCGTCGATGACGCCGACATGCTGAGTCTCAAGCGCGTGGACGCGAATACGACCGAGTTCACGGAAACGAAGGCCGGCAAGGTTGTGCTCACCGGCACACGCACGGTCTCCAAGGACGGCAAGACGCTCACCATTTCGACCAAGGGCACCAACGCCAAGGGCCAGAAGGTCGACAACGTCACGGTGTACGACAGAAAGTAGCAAGGCACGTCACGCTGGCTCGCCCGCGCGTTCGGTAATCGAGCGCGCGGGCGCTACTTCTTCACCGGTGCGTCAGCGTCGCGCGGACGCTACAGCGTTTTCGAGATCGGTGTAGCGGTTCCTGCGGCCGACCTTTGCGAGCGCCGCGAGGCAGGCCCAATCCCGCTGCCTTGCGGCAAGCGGCGAGCGGGAGGGCGCAGGAATCCGCTACACCGATCTCGAAAACGGTCTAGGCGGTCCAGGGATCGACGACGGGGACGTCGAGGCCCTCGAAATGTTTCGTGTTGCGCGTGGCGATCGTCGCGTGGCGCGCCTGCGCAATTCCGGCAATCAAGGTGTCGCGAAGGTCGGCGGTTCGCCCAGCGACCTTCCGATCTGCAGCGAGACGAGCGGCAGCGGCCGCAGCGGCCCTGTCGAAGTCCAGGACCCGGTTCTCGAGATCCTCTTCGAGGACTTTCTCGAAGGCGGCCTCGAGTCCGATCCGCTTTCGGCCTCGCGGCAGCACGGCCAAGCCGAATCGGACTTCGAATACGGTGACGCTCGTGACCCACAGCGAATCGGCCGGCTGACCGTCCAACCAGCTCACGACCGCCGCATCAGGATTGGTCCGCATGAGCGCGGACAACACGTTGGTATCGAGAATGATCACGAGTCGAAGTCGGCCGAGCTGGCCACGCGGCCACGCCATTCCGGCAGGTCCGACGTGAGCCCCGCCCGCTCGAAGCGACGGGCGATGCGAGATCCGAGCTTGCGGACCTTCGCCGGCCCGTCCTGCACGGCACTCCGCAGGATGTGGCGCACTTCGTCCTCCATGCTGCGCGCGTGCCGTTTCGCCCGCTTCTTCAACTTGTCCACGACGTCGTCCTCGAGGTGTCGGACCACGAACTGCGCCACTCAACCACCCCCACGGCCAACGATATCACGATATCGTTCACCGGCATAGCCCGACCTCGTCCGGTCTACTTCTTCGGCATCCACTGCTGAAGCCCGTGAGTCGCGCTCCCGGTTCGAGAGGCATGTCTACCGCACGCCGTTCAGCAACACGAGACGATTTCATACGGGCCCAGGCGCGTGCCCGGCGCATTAACCCTCCGCGTCCCGGCATCTGCGGGAGGAGCGTGTCCCCTATTTCTTCTCGTAAACGCCGACGGTACTGATCTTCTGACCTTGGGCGTTTGTTCCGCTGGCCTTAACCGTTCGCGTCTTTCCGTCCTTTGAGATAACGCTCGTCGCCGTCTGCACGACCTTTCCACCGCGCTTGCGGGTGAACTCGAGCGTCTGGCTATCGACACGGCGAACAGCCACTGCGTCCCAGTCAGGGTTGCCAGTGACGGGATAGTCCTTTCCATCAAACGCTGCCGTGAAGTCCGTCGCCGTGGGTTTTCCATCGGCGGCCGTGCCCTTCGTCGCGACCTTGACGCTCTTGCTATCGACGGTATAGACCGAGGTCTGTTCCTTCGGCGGCGGGCCTGGTGAGTATGTCGATTTCGCGACATTCAACACCCACGTGCCCGAATGCGGGTCAGCCTGCGCGACGGCGGTCGCAGGTATCGCGGTCATGGCAATGGCCGCGGCTGCAGCGACGACGATGCTCTGCGCGATCTTCATTGAAATCACCCCTGAGCGATGACGATGTGGCCGGTGACGATGCGGTCGCCGCTGCATGAACGGCGAGCTACGGATGTGGCGCCGCGACTATATCGCGGATAAAACCGGAAGCGAAAGAGAATGACTCGAAATCCTGAGCAAATCCCTCCGGCGTCCGCGCGAGTTGGCTACTGCTTGTCGGCGACGATGACGTTGTTGACCTTCTGGCCTTCCGCGTTCGTCCCCGTCTGCGTCGCGGTCATCGTCTTGCCGTCGGCCGAGATCGTGATCCTGGTCGTGATGGTCGGCTTGCCCTCGACCTTGCCGGTGGCCTCGTACGTTCTGGCATCGATGCGTTTGATGGCCGTGGTGGTGTTCGGCAGCGGGGCGCCCTTGACCGGAACGTCCTTGCCATCGAACTTCGCGTCCGACTCGGTGTGGACCGGCTTGCCTTCCGCGTCGGTCAAGTCGATGGTCGTCTTGATACCGCCGGCCGTTGCCTCGATTTTGACCGTCGCCGTCGCCGTGGGCGTCGGGCCGGGACTAAAGGTCGACTTGGCCAGATTGACCTTCCACGTTCCAATCCAAGGATCCGGCGATTGGGCGCCGGCGGCGGACGCGGCGGCCAACAGTGTCGCCACGACGATCGAGCCCAGGGCAGTTTGCTTCTGCACAGACACCTCCGCGGCCGATTCTAGCGCGGTTTCGGTTCCCATGTAGTGACGAGCCGTGACGGCCGGATCGGGTCTACAGGGTTTCAGCCCTCGTCAGCGCCGCGAGCACTTCCCGATACAGATACTTCGCGCCCTCGACGCCGTTGAGAGGTCCGGCTTCGTACTCCAGCGCGAAGGTGCCCTTGAAGCCGGCCGCCATCATGATCCGCACGGACCGCTGCACGTCGTTGGCGTCGCCCCACCGGTCCCAATACTTCGCGTGGACGTTCGAGCTGGTGTACGGCGCGAGTGCCTTCAGTCCGCTGAAGAGCATGTGTTCGTGTTCCCAGTTGCCGAAGTCGGGGGTCGCGCCGCAGTAGGGATGGTTCACCGCGTCGATCATGATCCGGATGTTCATGGGATCGGCCGCCAGGCCCCAGTGGTTCTCGAACGTGACTTTGACGCCGTACTGACCGCCGAAGTCCGCCATCTCTTTATAAGACTCGATCGCCGCGTTGAGGAGCGGCACGATCTCGAGGTTGCGCGGGTAGCCGTCGCCGCTGCGCGGAATGGCGTTCGGCCGGATCGATGGCCCGAGTGCCTGCGGCGAATTCATCCGCATGGAGACGGGCGCGAGCACCGCGCACCCCTCGATCCAGCGTTTGGCCATCGCCACACCGGCCTTCCTCCGGGCGTCCGCCTCGGGCGACCCGAAATCGGCGAGGCCAAACGGCGCGTTGTTCGAAATGTGCTGCACCTTCGTGCCGGTCTTGACCAGCGTGTTCGCCAGCGCGTCGAGCCACTTCCGGCCGGCGGCGCTCAACGGATCGAAGCCGCTGCCCTGCGGGCTGCCCGGCGCGAAGTACATCGCGGCGTCGACCATGTCGCCGAAGAACCCCGAGTAGATGTCCATGCGCGTGAGCCCGGGGAAGTGATCCTTCATCCACTGCGGATACTCGAGCAGGGTGATCTCGCCGTACCGCTGCTTCATCTGCGCGGTGGTCGTCTGATCGCGATTGGCCGGGATGGCCGGAATCGCGACGCCCGGCGGCGCCTGCGCGCCCTCGGGACCACCGGCCCGGCCGCCTGCGCCAACGCCGCGATTGGGATTCTGCCGCGTCTTGAAGAGCGATCGAATCGGCCACGTGCATCCCGCGATCCGCTCGAAGCGTGCCTTCTCGGCCAGGCTCTGCGCGAGCGCCCGTTCACGCGGCGTCAACATCGCGCCGGCCGTCGTCAGGCCGGCCGCGGCCGCTTGCAGGAATCTGCGCCGATCGACGTTGCGTGAGTCTCCCAAGCTGTCGCTCATAGATCGGTACCGAGCCAGGCCATCACTTCAAGCCCCTGAGAAGGACGATGTCGTTGGTCTCCGTCGTTCGGGTGATGGCCAGGCGCTTGTCGTCCCTGGACCACGCGAAGAACCCGATTGGACGGCGGTCAGCGGAGCGCGTGAGCTGACGCGGTGGGCCGCCGCCAAGTGGCTGCACCCAGATGTTTCCTTCCCTTGGGTACGCGACACCGCGCCCGTCAGGAGTCCAAGAGAGCGGTCCGCGGAATGGTGCGGAACCGATGGTTCGCCGCGACGCACACTCGGGAAGAGCGCAGACGATGAGCGATGCCCGGCTGTCGGCGAATGCCATCGATCCGCCGTCAGGCGACACCGACGCGCTGCCGCCGTCGGCGAGCTTCGTGGGTGTGCCACCGCCGATCGGCACCATCCAGATTGATACGGTGCCCCCGACGATCGAAATGTAAATCACCGAACGATCGTCGGGCGTGACCACCACCTGCTCCGCCGTGACCGAGGGCACCAGCTTGGCAACCCGGCGACCATTCGCTTCCGCCGTCCACAGGTCGAGGAAGCTATCGGTTGACGACGAGACGAACACGATCGTGCGCCCGTCGCTGGTGACTCCGGGCGTGAGCGCGTCGAGCACGACCTCTTCCGACGTATCCTGGCCCGGCGTCACTCGCAGGATGGCTGGCCGGCCGCTGACGACCGTCCCGTACAACAATTGATGACCGGACCATGCGACATCCGCGAGGCGCTCCCCCCGGATGGGCGCGCGCCGCACGACCTCAGTTCCCGTTGCGCCGCCGCCGTCGCCAACCCACACGTCCATGCGCACATCGCGCCGAGCAGTGACGAGCCAACTGCCGTCCCCGCTCAGGCTGGCGCCGACGTAATCGTTGGGATCGTTGGTAAGGCGCGCCAGAGGACCGGCCGGATACGGAAGCCGAAACAGCTGGTTCGGGCCCACCAATTGCGACGGCTGGTTGAGCACGAGCGACTCGCCGTTGAGCCAACTGAGCCCCCACCTGATGCCGCTTGGCACGGCGACGGCGCTAGCGGACCCGTTCTCGCTGTCCACGAAGATCACGCGGCCGCCGCCGCTAAGCGTCGAGGCGGCGACCGCGATCAGCCGGCCGTCCGGCGACCAGGCGGGAGCGAAGCTGGGACGCCACGGCGCCTCCAGTGAAATCCACGGTTCGGCTGGGACATCGCTGGCGAGCTGGCGCTCTTGCCCACCGTCGGCGGCAGCCACCATGAGTTGTGACGAGAGCGTGGGGTTGAACCGCGTGCGGAGGTAGGCGATATGACGCCCATCTGGCGCCCACGAAATGGGACTAGCGACATCGGCGACAAACAGCCTGGGCGTGCCGCCGAGGAAGGGCACGCGCCACACCTCCGCCGGCGCGCCGGTTGCTCGGCGCACGAAATCGATCGAGGTGCCATCGGGCGTGAAGGTCGCACCCAGGAGCGTCACCCCCGGTTGTGGAGGCACGATCTGCACGTTGCTCGTGGTCGTCGTCTGGCGAAGCCAGAGGCTGTAGTCGTTGGCGTCGTGCTGCACGTACGCCACGTATCGCCCGTCGGGTGAGATGGTCGGCCGCTCCGCAGTGCCACTCGTAGTCAACTGCGTGACTTGGAAATCCGCCAGCGACAGGCCCGTGGAGCGCGGCTGCGGCGCCGCCGGTGTGGCGTCGTGACTCAAGGTCCACACCACGAGGGCGGCCGCGCCGAGAAGCAGCGCGCCGGCGGCCACGGCGAGCTTGCGGGAGCGGTTCCTGACGACCATGGTCCGGCCGGCAGTTGGCACCGAGGTCAGCTCGCCTGAGTCGAGTAATGCCTTCAGATCCTCGAGATCATTCCGCAGGTCCCTGGCATCCTGATACCGGCGCTCCGGATCCTTGGCAAGCGCGCGGCGGACGATCCGCTCAAAATCGCGCGGAAGGGCCGCGTTGATCTCGGTCACGGGTCTGGGTGTGTCTCGCAGGATCGAGGAGAGAATCGACAGGTCCGTGTCACCCGAGAACGGGCGTTGCCCGGTCGCCATCTCATAGAGCACCACGCCGAGCGAAAAAAGATCCGATCGTGAGTCCACCGCTCGCCCTTCGGCCTGTTCGGGCGACATATACGCGACGGTGCCGAGAATGACTCCCGGCTGGGTCCGTGCGGGCGAGGTGATTGTCAGCGAATTCCCTGTACCGGACTCGCTACTTCTCACTCCCGGTTCGATCGCCTTCGCCAGCCCGAAGTCGAGCACCTTGATGCGACCCGCCTGGGCGCCTTCGCCGAGCATGATGTTCGCCGGCTTGAGGTCGCGGTGTGTGATGCCGTTCTGGTGCGCGGCGGCCATGGCATCGGCGATCGCGATGCCGATGGTCAGCACGCGCGCGAGCGGCAGACCGCCGGGCTGCAACGCGTCGGCCAGCGACCGTCCGCTCACAAGCTCCATCGTGAGGAACAGGGTCGAGTCCGCGTCCTCCACCGAATGGATGGTGACGATGTGAGGGTGGTTCAGGGCCGCGACGGAGAGCGCCTCACGCCTGAACCGCTCGCGCCGCGCGGGGTCGGCGGCCGCAATGTCGGGCAGAACCTTCAGAGCAATCTCGCGCTGGAGCCGCGGATCGCGGGCGCGATAGACCTCCCCCATCCCGCCCACGCCGAGCAGCGACACGATCTCATACGCACCGAGCCGGGTCCCCGGGCCGAGCGGCATCGGGCTAGATTCTGGCACGGAGCCCAGGCTAGAGCCGTTCTCATTTCCTCGTAGAGCAAAACCGACAAGTATCGCGAGACATTCGGCCCAATTCCGGCAACCAGCTCGCTACAGGAGAATGAGAACGGCTCTAGTGGCTGACCGCGCCGCTGGAGGCAAAGGTCGCGGCGAGGATCTCATAGGGACCCAGGCGCGTCCCTGGGCTGAGAGCCATACGAAGTAAGCGGCTTGACAAACGGTGGGGAATCCACCCCCATGCGCTGCCTCGCCTCGGCTCGCAGACTCGCTCGGCTCGGCGAGCCCCCCGCACCGATGGGGGCGATGATTTCGTAGGGCCCAAGTCGTGTACCTGTGGCGAGCGGCATGGGCTCGGTGAGTCTACTGTAAGGAGGGCCGCGGACACTCAACCTGCGAGATGAGCCCGGCGCGCGGCGAGGGCGAACTGATCGAAGTACTTCTGCAGCGACGGCCCGGTTGAGCCGTACTCGTTCGCCCCCGCGAGAAAATCGACCACCACCTCGCGGGCACGCGCGATTTCGCGCAGACGCGCGACCGACGCGCGATGCCGCGGGTCGTCCAGCATCAGGTCCAACAGCTCGAGCCCCCGGTACAGCGCGGCCTGGGCGGTCTCAGGATTCTTCGTCGACCAGCGGATGGCGCGGCTGATCTCGCTGCCCACGTTGCCGAATTGCTCGGCGAGCGACAGATTCCACCACCGGCCGCGCGCCGCGTCCGCGTGTTGCCACTCGGTCATCGACGCACCACACGATCGATGAAGCCGGCGATGGCCGCGCGGGTGGCTGGATCATCGACGCCGCGAGACCGGTTGCCGACGGACGGCCGGAGATTGATCATGGAATCGAATTCCAGCCAGTCCTCCCCGGCGACGTCAGGATAGAGATTGATCCCCCAGAGGCTCGCTTGCTTCGACCCGTCGGCCAGCAGGCTGGCCTCCTGATCGGCCTGCAGGTCGGCATCGAGCAGCAGAATCCCGCGTTCGAGATCGACGACGCCTTTGATCATGTCGCCGAACCGCGGCGCGGCGAGCGCGCGGATTTCGTCGAGGGAGATCGGCTGCGACTCGGTCACGCGTCTCATAAACGTTGGCTTTACTTCTTCGGCGTCCAGTGCTGAATCACCGTGCGCGATAGGACAAAATGGGAGGTGTGAGTATACGCCCGTCATCAGCCTTGGCCGCTTTCAAAGTGGCAGTCTCGCGCTACGATTCCCTCATGACTCGACAACTGTTCATTGCCGTCGTGGCTCTTGGTATCGCCGCGCCAGCCCTGGCTCAGGACCGCCCGAAGATCGGCGAGACGATCACGACCGAATCCGGCCTCGTCTACAAGTTCACGCAGCTCGGCAACGGACCGCAACCGCAGACCGGCGACCTGATGGTCATCCACGGCATCGGGACGCTCGTCGACGGCAAGGAGTTCTGGAACACACGAGCCGATGGTATGGATCGCAGACGGAGCGGAAGCTTGCGGCTTTCCGCGTGTTCACGGCGACCGCACAGCGGCGTGTCAGAACGGTTGCCGGGCGCGTCGAAGCGGAGGATAAGTGTGACCAGATCGATCCGTCCGCCATACCATGATGGAGGCAGGAGGCACACATGCGTTTCATTCGTACGGTCTTCGTGTTGATCATCGTCGCGGTGATCGGGGTGCTCGCCTACAACTACTGGTCGGGTAAAGGCCTGACGCTTCGCCCATCCGGTTCCGCCGGTGTGGATGCTGAGGCTGCGCGTGACCAGGCCAAGACCATCGTCGACAAGACCGCGGCCACGGCTGGACAGGCGGCGACGAAGCTCGAACAGGCGGTCGACGCCGGGTCGTTGACCCTAAAAATCAAGTCGAAGATGGCCCTCGACGACATGGTGAAAGCACGCACGATCAACGTGGACACCACCGGTTCGGTGGTGACGCTGACCGGAACCGTCGAGTCGAACCAGGAACGCGAGCGCGCCGTGCGGCTGGCCCGTGAGACCGTCGGCGTAACGAGCGTTGTGGACAAACTTCAGGTGAAGCAGAGATAGTCAGCGCGGCGGTCGGCGCTTGGGGCCACGCGATCGCAGCTCATCTGATTCGCGATGCGCCACAGCCTTGCGGTGCTTCTGACCGGGCTGCCAACGGGGCGGTGCTCGCGATGGCTGCTGTGGGCGGCCTGCTTGCAGCATGCATCGTTGTAGCGACATTCGGTGCCGCACGAAAAGCCCTCGATGCCGACCCGATCGTGTTCATGAAGGTGGGATAGGGTCGTCACGAGAAGCGGCTGCCGCGTACGTCGGTGATTGGGGCGTCATGGTGCGGACCCACGAGAACGGCCGCAATTGACAGCTTGTCAAAGCATCGCGCGCAGCAAGTTGGGTCCTGGCGAACTTCCTCTTGACAATCTAGATATTGGGCACCAGACTCTCCTCCTCTAGAGGAACAAGAGGAAGGCCATGGTCGAAAGCGACAACCCAACTGGGCTCGTGCCGGGCACGCTCGACATGCTGATCCTCCGGACGCTCGCCCTCGAGCCGATGCATGGCTACGGCATTGGTGTACGCCTCGAGCAGATCAGCCGCGGTGCGTTGCGTGTCAACGCCGGTTCGCTCTTCCCTGCGTTCCGGCGTCTCGAGCGGGATGGCGAAATCGCCGCTGAGTGGCGAACGACCGAGAACGGCCGGCGCGCGAAGTACTACTCTCTCACGCCGCGAGGGCGTCAGATGCTCGCCAGGACCCGGAAGGAATGGCAGCGTCAGACGGCGGCAATCTCCCGCGTGCTCAAAGCCTCTCTCGGGGAGCTGTGATGCGAACATTCCGCCGATTCCTCCATGACATGCGTGCGTTCGTCCGCGGGCGCACTACGGATCACGACCTGAATGATGAACTCGACACCTTCCTGGAGGCCTCTGTCGCGGACAAGATGCAGTCCGGCATGTCACGCGAAGAGGCGACGCGGACCGCTCGGCTCGAGATGGGCAGCGCGCTGGCCGTCAGGGATGCCGTCGGTGATGTGGGTTGGACCGCGACCTGGGAGGCGACCTGGCGTGATGTCCGGTACGGGATCCGGTCGCTTGCGCGGAACGGAAACTTCACGCTTGCCGCGGTGACCACGCTGGCCCTCGGCGTCGGTGTCACCACCGCCGTCTTCAGCATCGTCAATACCGTGCTGCTGCAACCCCTGCCCTATCAAGATTCCGATCGGCTCGTACGGGTCGTCGAGCGCGCGGCTCCGAGAACCACAGGCGCACCACTCCTCCGTCGGACGAGCATGACGTGGTCAGAACTGATGGAGTGGCGAGCGCGAAGCACAACGCTGTCCGAGCTCGCGTACACGATCAGCCCCCCCATTACCTTGATGTCGACACCGGAAGGGTCGGCGCGATTGAGTGGCGCACTGGTATCACCGAATCTTTTCTCGATATTGGGCGCACACGCACAGCTTGGGCGCACGCTCGACATTCGCGACGAGGCACCTGGTGCCAACACCGTCGTCATCAGCGCGGAAGCCTGGCAGCGGTACTTTCACGGCGACCCAGGCATCATCGGCCGAACGGTCGCGCTCAAGGCGCTGGGACCGCAAGCCGGGCTTCTCGATGGCACGGCTCTGACCATTGTCGGCGTGATGGCCCACGCGTTCGATTTTCCGGTGCCGTACTGCGACTATTGGGCCGCGATCACCGCGGCGTCGCCGGTTCAGTCATGGCCTGGATCGGGTCAGGTGATCGCTCGGCTACGGCACGGCATCTCCGCTGCGGCGGCGACGGACGAAGCCAATGTGATTGGCGAGGCGCTGCGACCGAAACCAACGTCAGGTCCGCTCTCGCTGCCACTGCCTGAAGGAGCGCGCCGTTTCGATGTTGAACCGATCAAAGAACAGGCCATCGCCGCGAGTCGGTCGGCACTCACGGTGCTCGCGCTTGCGGTCGGCGTCGTGCTCGTCATCGCCTGTGCGAATGTCGCCACGTTGTTGCTGGCGCGAGGCACGGCACGCCATCGAGAAGTCGCCGTTCGTCTGGCGTTGGGGGCCAGCCGGTCACGTATCGCCAGGCAGCTGCTGACCGAGAGCGTCATCCTCACGGCGATCGGCGGCGGGCTCGGAGTGTTGCTCGCCGTTGGCGGTGTGCAGGTACTGCGCAGTCTTGCGTCGCCCAACGCGCCGGGCCCGTTTCTCATCTCGTTCGGTGGAGTGATGATCCCGCGTCTCCACGAAGTTGCCGTCGATGGATGGATGCTCGTGATCGCGGTGGGGTTGTCAGCATTCACAACTCTGGTGATCAGCGTGCTCCCGGTCTTGAGACTCTCACGGACCGATCACGTGCAGGCGATGGGCGGACGGGCGGCGAGCGGCGCACGGAGCGACACCCGTCTGCGCAGTGTGGTCGTGGCCGGTCAGGTGGCCGCGGCTACCCTGCTGCTCGTCGGAGCGGGCCTCCTGGTCAACAGCTTCGCCAAGCTCACACGTGTGGATCCGGGCTGGAACGCTTCGGAGCTGCTCACGTTCTACCTGGCCGCACCCCATGACTACACCACACAACGCAAGGCGATGCTGATCGACGAACTGCTCGTCGAACTGCGCAGGACGCCGGGTGTTCAGGCCGCGGGATTCACCTACGCGGGGGCGCTGCTGGGGCTGATCGATACCGTCGGCAAGTTCGTGCCGGCCGGACGTACGCCCGAGGACATGCCGGACCTATCCACGGGTCACATCCGCTCGGTCAGCCACGACTTCCTCCAGACCATGGGGGTGCGCTTACGGGCTGGCCGGTGGCTGGAGCCGCGTGATGACGCGGGCGCGCCGGCCGTGATCGTCATCAATCGTTCGCTGGCGCGGCTGGTCTTTGGCTCCGAGGATCCCGTAGGACGGATGGTCCATGTGGACGGTCGAATGGACTTGCCACCACAGCAGATCGTCGGTGTTGTCGACGACATGCGGCAGGGGCGCCTGGACCAGGAGCCGACACCACAGTTCTTCGTCGACTATCGACAAGTGCTCGCGTGGACGCAGACGAGGCAGATGCCTGTTCCCCAGCAGGAACGTCTCGCGTTTGGCTTCCTGTCGTTCGTCGTGCGAACGGATGGCGACCCAACTCGTTTGATGCCGACGATGCGATCGCTCGTCGGTCGAGTTGACCCGAACGTCGGGATCGACGCGCTGATCCCGATGGACCAACTCGTGGCGTCGTCGCTGACGCGCCAACGGTTCTATGCAGCCGTCATGGGCGCGTTTGCCGCGATAGCCGTGTTGCTGAGCGCGGTTGGCATTTACGGCGTCCTGGCCTACGCCGTCGGGCAACGTACGCGAGAGTTCGGTGTCAGAACTGCGCTCGGCGCCACAAGCCGAGATGTCCTCGCAATGGTGCTGCGTCAGGGTCTGCTGCTTACCAGTATTGGCATCGGCATCGGATTGGCGGGCGCGACTGCCTTGACGCGGTATATCGAAGGAATGCTGTACGACGTCAAGCCTCTCGATCCTGTGACCTATGTCGCAGTGGTTGCGCTGTTTGCAGCCGTCACCTCGATCGCGTCCTATTTGCCCGCTCGTCGGGCGACCAGGATCGATCCACTGACGGCACTTAGGTACGAGTAACCCGCTCAATCGATGGTTGGCGACCGCTGTGCGGCGGTCATGACCGCACATCCACCGTGCGTGTTCGCGATTCAACAGCGCGCTCGTCCTGACGTGGCGGAAGAGGGTAGGACAGCGAGACGCTGACCGTTGGAGCGGTCGGCACTCAGAGGCTGCGGACGATCCAGTTGCGGGAATTGTCCCAGACAACCCGAATCCCTTTTGTCGCGATTTTCCTCGGTATTTATTGCGACGACGCGGCGGTGGACCGCGCGGTGTTGCTTTGATATGCAAAGTTCTTTAACATAGTGGTGTGAAATCGACGCGCTGGCGTACCGAGGCGGCGCTCGCCGTCCTCTTGGCCGTCGTCATGTTGGTCGTGGGCGGCGGAGCCGTCTGGTTCTTCTGGTTCGGGTCCACGATGCCCGTTCACGAAAGTGCCGCGGCGGTGCCGTCAACGGCGGCCGCCGCGCACTCCGACCGGCACGCGGGTTCCGTGGAGGAATCCAGGCGGCTCGCGCGCGCACTGGTCGCAGGTGACAACCTACCGGGCCTCTCGGTTGCCGTCGCCGTGGATGGCGAGATCGCCTGGGCCGAAGGTTTTGGCTGGGCCGACGTCGAGAGCCGCACGCCGCTCACGCCGCTCACGCGCTTCCGTCTCGGCGCCCTCTCAAAACCGCTGACGGCGGTTGCCGCCGCCCTTCTGCACGACCAGGGGCGCCTCGACCTCGATGCGCCCGTGCAGCGGTATGTTCCCGCGTACCCCCGGAAGCAATGGACGGTGACCACGCGCCGGTTGATGGGCGACGTTGCCGGCGTCCACCGCATCCGCGGCGACAACAACGACGCCATGCCTGTCAGCCACTGTGGGAGCCTCGACGAGGCGGTGGCGATGCTTGCCGGCGACCCGCTCCTGTTCGAGCCGGGCACGCAACACCGCTACTCCATCTGGGGCTGGGTGCTCGTCAGCGGCGTGGTCGAGGGAGCGGCCGGGGAGCCGTTTGATCGTTTCATGGTCCGCCAGGTGTTCGAGCCCCTCGCCATGGCGCGCACCGTCGTCGCGGAGACCGAGGGCCTCGACGCCGTCACGCACGGGGCTGGGCGTCGACCCGATTACTCCTGTGTGGCGGGCGCTGGCGCGTTCCTCTCCACGCCGACGGACCTCGTGCGACTCGGCTCGGCGATGCTGAAGCCAGGACTGTTGAAAGTGGCCACTATCGCCGCCTTCCAGACGCCAGGGCGGCTCGTCTCTGGAGCGCCAACGACCTACGCGCTGGGCTGGACGGTCGGGAGTGTCCAACTCGCCGGCCAGCCGGCACGGATGGTCAGTCACCGGGGCAGTCCCATGGGCGGCACCGTCTCGCTCCTGACGTTCCCGGATCTCGGTGTCGCGATTGCCGCCGCTGCCAACGTGACGGATGCCAGAGGCGTTGACCCGTTCGCTCTACAGGTCGCCGAGGCGTTCACCAGACATCAGAATCGCCGGGCGCTTGCGCGAACCGGCAGGCCCAGCGAAATCGTGTCGAGTTCACCTGAATTCCGAACCGCACGTCCGCGACGGCAATGAGCGTGGGCAGCCATCGTCGCTCACGCCACCTTGATCACCACTTTTCCCGTCGCTCGGCCGGACTCGGAATACGCGAGTGCGTCACGCACCTTCTCTAGCGGATACACCTTGTCGACCAGCGGTGTGATGGCACCGCTTTCCACCAGCCGGTTGATTTCTCCCAGCTGTTCGCCGTCGGCACGCACGAAGAGGTACTCGTAGCGGGCGTGATCGCTCCGCGCTGCGACCGTCGCCTTTCGGGACATCAGCCTGATCACCAGGACCACGATCGGGTTGAGTCCCCAGCTCCGTGCAAACGCCGCTGAAACCCAAGTGCGACCCCGACAACGTCTTCCACCACAACCAGAACATCCGCCCGCGTTCCGAGTGAACAGGCGCGCCGTCGGGTAATGAGGCGCGTTCTGCTTCGACGTCGTGGACCGGGCGCTTCGTCAGAAAATCTGTCGACGCTGCAATCGCGTCTTCGCGATCTGTGCGGCATGTCCCAGTCTATCGCTTGGATGAGGACGCGTCGCTTGCCCTCTGCTCCGCGAAGGCCTGCGCGATTCCCAACGCAATCGACCTCGTATCCTTGCCTGAAATGTTCGTCGTCACCGCCACGACGATCCCGCGTCCGGGAAAGGTCATGAACGACGTGGAGCCGCCCAGCAAGGTTCGGCTCGCATGGCTCGCCAGCCGCGTGGGTCCGCGCCCGAGCTGAGCGGTCTCGAGCATCCAGCCAAGGCCGTAGGCGGTCTCCTCGCCCGAAGCCAGCAGCTGTGGTGTCTGGAGCCTGGTCACGGTGGCGGGCTGCAGCAGCTTGCCGCTGCCGACCGCGTTCCCGAAGCGCACCAGGTCGGACGGCGTGGACAGGATCGCGCCGGCTCCCGCGAAACAGGAGTAGTCGACCTTGGTCTCCAGCTCCCGCCCGTGACGGGGGTCTCCATTGAATCCCTGGTAGTAGAAGGTGGCCCGATCCGCGACGGGCGCGATCGCGGAGTCGAACGTCGTGTCGGTCATGCCCAGCGGCTTGAAGATCTGCGTGCGCATGAACGTGGAGAACGGCTCGTCGGCCGCGGCTTCGACCGCCGCGCTCACCAAAATCCAGCCGTACGTCGAATAGCCGTACTGCGTCCGCGGTTCGAAGCGCAGCGGATCATTCGCGAACGGCTGCAACCCTTCGGACGCCCGCTCGCAATGCGCGGAGGGCATGTAATCCCCTTCACCACGGTAGTGCCTGACGCCCGCCACGTGTCCCATCAGCTGGCGCAGTGTGACGGGCCACTGTTTCCTGGGGAACGCGGGCACGTAGGTCTGAATCTCGTCGTCGAGGCGCAGCAGGCCTTTCTCCAGCAACAGGCCGACCGCCGCCGACGTGACCGGCTTGGAGGCGTGGCCGATCCTGAAGCGCATACCCGGCGCGAGGGGTACCCGCTTCCCGAGATCCGCCCAGCCGAAGCCTTCGGCCCACACGATCTCGCCACCGGCGCCGACGGCCACCGATAGTCCCGGAAGATTCTGCTCGACGAGACCCGCACGGGCGAGCTGTCGCCCTTGTGCGACTGCGTCGGCCCACTTCTGCAATGGGGCCGCATTCGTCACCGATGGCACGGCCTGCGGGTCCGGGTGCAGCCGCGTCGCCATGGCCATGAGGAACGAATAGAGGCCCAGCCCCGCCAGGACCAGCACGCCCAGGCCCCCGCCGATCAGCGCGAGCCCCTTCTGTTTCCAGTTTCCCGGCTCCGCCCCGGCTCCCAATCTTCACCGCCCCGTCGCTCGCGCGGTTTTCAATTGTACGTAGCCAGAGGGGTCAGGTCTTGAATTGCAACATTTGTCGTGTGTCCCTTCAGAAAATGTTGCAATTCAAGACCTGACCCCTCTGGTCCGACTGGGTGAAAACCACGCGAGCCGTTTTCGCCCGATACACGGAAACGAAAACGGCTCCAAGCCGCGTGAGTTTGATCATGCCGGCGGCGCGGTGAGTTCGATGCGTCGCAGATATGTGACTCTGAGTAACTTTACAATGCAAAGCCAGTGCCGTCAATGCGTTTCGCAGGTAGCGATCCTGGCCTGACCGCCAGCCGAGCAGCACCACCTCGACGTCGCCCGGCTAGCGTCGAGAGGCCGCGCGGAGAAGCTGCTCTTTCCTCTTTCTCGACCACTGCTTCAACTCGTACTCGCGTTTGACGGCGTCTGAGCGCGAGCGACACGCTTCGGAGTAGACGAGCGTCACGGGCCTGCGCCCGGCCGTATATCGCGCGCCCTTGCCGTTGTTGTGCACGCGGAGGCGCGCTTCGGGATCGCGTGCGTAGCCCGTGTAGAGCGACCCGTCCGCGCACCGGACGATGTAGACGAAGTCACGGCGGACGGGATTCACTTCTCCCGGCCCAGGCATGACGTCCACTGCCATGATGTTCTGATCGGGAGCGCTGAAGAAGAGTTCCTTGCCGTCGCTGCGCCAGGAGGCGGACCCGCTGCCGTTCACCGACACCTGCACCCGATCGGCCGTCGGCGGAAACCGCTGCACATAGATGCGCCGATCACGGCGGTGACTTCGTAGACGCCGAGCCGGTCACCGGGACTCAGGGCCACCGGACGCGGATTATACGCGCCCCTCAGTCACCCACCTCTGAATTGGCGCTATGCTGCGAGCACACTCGCATGCCGCGCGTCACGTCCTTCGCGCCTCAGTTTCTCGTCGATGACCTGGAGCGCTCGATTCGGTACTACGAGAAGCTCGGCTTCACATTCGGTGAGGCGTGGGATGGCTTCTACGCCATCGGCTATCTGGACGGACTGGAATTACACCTGAAGGAAACGCCAAAGAACCAGGACGAGCGTCAATACCGGCGCGACAATGAGCACCTCGACGCCGCAGCCGGCGTGGATGGCATCGAAGCCTTCTTCGAGCAGTGCGTCGCCAACGGTGCAACGATTCTGAGGCCGCTCACGCCTACCGCGTGGGGTACGAAGGACTTCTATGTGGAGGATCCCGACGGCTACATCATCTGCTTCGGCGGCCGTCCGACCGCAGGCTGACAGCTCACTCCGATCGAAGCGCCTGCGAGTCCTGGCCAAGACTCGCGCGGCGCGTCAGGTGTTCCCGTCGCCAGGGCGACTCTCCACGTTCGCAGCTTGCGGCTCGCGTACTTCCGTCACGAGCCTCACCAGCAGAAGGTGATCGAGCAGACCGATCGGCACCATCGAGACGCCGAGCAGGAGGAAGATCATCGCCAGCGTCATGCCCGGCTCCAGGACGCCGGTGACCGGCGCGCTCGCGGTGAAACCGATCGCGACCGCCGCGGCCGCGCCAAGGTAGTGCGCGCGCCAGGGCCAGTCACGAATCGCCAGCCAGATCGACGCCAATGCGACGGTCGCGGCTGTCGGCGCACCCGCCGGAATCGCTTCGATCCTGGCGTTCAGGGTCCAGGCCACCCCGAAGTACGCGAAGTAGGTGAGCATGATCAGCCAGAGCTTCCGCGGTGGACTGGAGACCTGACGTCCGAACCTCGTGGCGTAGTAACGATTCAGCGACCACACGCCCGGGACGATCAGCACGAACGACACCAGTACTGGGATCATCGCGCCCGTATCAGACGGCTCCGGCGTGGTCATGAGATAACCGCCGACGACGAGCGCCAACGCGGCGCCGGCAAGTGCGACACGCAGACCCTGCAGTTCGTGAAACCGCCGGCTCAACAAGCGGATACGCTCCAGGCGTTCCTGATTCATGGCTGATTCACCCGAAGCGGCTTCAACTGACGCAGGCCCTTGCGGACCTGGTCGAAGCGCTTCCAGTACGTCTTGAGCACGTCGCGGCCCTCCCCCGTCAAGGCGACGTAGGTGATGGGCTGCTTGCCGACGAAGGTCTTCTCGATCGCCACCAGGCCGCCCTGCTCGAGCTTCACCAGATGGCTCGACAGGTTGCCCTTGGTCAGTCCGGTGAGGTTGCGCAGGAAGACGAAATCGGCTTTCTCGCACGCCGAGAGCGCGGTGAGGATCGCCAGCCGCGCCGGCTCGTGGACCAGCCGGTCGAACGCGGCGAGGTGCTCGAAGGGTGTCGGCATGGCGGCGTAGTCGCAGACCGGTCTGCACTGCAGACCATAGCCGGTTTGCGCGGCGGATGCAAGGGGAGGAGGCGTGCGAGTTCCTGTTGCATCCGGCGAAAGCCGCCTATTGCGCCGCTACTCCCTTCGTGGCCTCCAGTTGAGGACGACGTGTATGGGCGACGCGTTCGTCGGCTGCGGCCGCGTGTTCATCACGAACGAGCATTTCGTAGACGACACACCCGAACGCCCAGATGTCGGTCCTGCCATCGACGGGCTCTCCACGTGCCTGCTCGGGACTCATGTACGCCGTCGTGCCCATCACCGTGCCGGCCTGGGTACGTCCGTCGAGTACCGTCGTATCGCTGTCGGATGCCTCGGCGACCGGACTGCTTACGATGGTCTTGGCGAGCCCGAAATCGAGGACCTTGACCGTACCGTCGGCCGAGATGCTGATGTTGGCCGGCTTGAGATCGCGGTGAACGATCCCCTTGCCATGGGCGGCGTCGATCGCATCGGCGATCTGCGCCGCCAGGTTCACGGCGTCGGCCACCGGCACCGGGCCTCGGGCGATCCGGCTCGCGAGCGTTTCACCCTCGACGAGCTCCATCACGAGCGCCTGGCGCCATGACAGCACCGGCGATCCGTCACGCTCAAACACGGCCGTCATGCGGATCGACGCGATGCTAACACGGCCGATCAACGCGCGTGAGAGGAGGCTCGTCCACGCCGACGATCGTCACCTGGCGCCAGTTGGACGGTGGACCTGGCGGGTGCAACAACCGCGCACGAAGTCGCGGAGATTGCGCCGCCATCAGCGTGTCTTGCCGCGGCCTCGCACGAGCCGGTGGACTGTGGCCACGGCAGACCAGACGCGGACGCCGCCCGGATCAGCCTCGGGATTCACCGGGACAAACAGCGTCTGTGCTTCGCGGCGCGCGAGCACGTTCTGCGCGACGAGCGCGCGCATCATCCAAATCGCGACCGACGCATCGAGACAATCAACGCCTGTCCATCCTGTGCAGCGAAGCCCGGACGGCCGGCGGCCGGTCTGACGTTCGATCTGCTCCCCCATCGCCTGGGCAGTCCGCGCCGCCGCGGCAGCGGCCTCCGCATCGGCCGGCTCGGTCGGTGTCACGAGTGGAGACACGCGGTCGAGCGACGCGAGCAGCTCCGCGATGGCGCGCTGCTGCGCGCGCGGCATGTGCTCGAGCCAGTAATGGCTCGTCTTGGCGCTGACCGTGACGATGTTCTTGATTTCCTTCTCGAGCCGGAACGACGGTGCGACCGGAAGATCGAGCATTCCGCCGACAGCGCGCGCGGCGACGTTTTCGGTGACAATGGCGCGCAGGAGCCACGCGGCAGCAGCTTGAGCCTGGCCTCGAGCTCGGCCAGCGCCGTCTGGTCGTCGGGACTGAGGAACACCTCTCTATCTCATCACGGCAGCCACTTACGTCTTCGGCGCCGATTCGGCGCCCGGCGGTTCCCGAAACGGCTCCATGGCAATGCGCGCATAGCTCACATCGAGGATTTCGAGTTCTTCGGTCTTCTTCGGGGCGCGCAGGACGACGGTGTCGCCGGGCCCGGATTTCATGAGCGCGCGTGCCAGCGGCGACATCCAGCTGATGTAGTGGCGGTTGAGGTCCACTTCGTCGACACCGACGATGCTGACCACTCGCTTGGCGCCGGAGGCGTCTTTGCAAGTGACCGTCGCGCCGAAGAACACGCGCCTGGCCGCCGATCCCTGCCGGGGCGTTTCCGGATCGACCACTTCCGCGGCGTCGATGCGTTTCGTCAGAAAGCGAATCCGCGAGTCGATCTGACGCAGCCGCCGTTTGCCGTAGAGATAGTCGGCGTTCTCGCTGCGATCGCCGTTACTCGCTGCCCACGCCACGACCAGCGTCATCGCGGGCCGCTCTCTCGACAGCAGGAACTTGTGCTCGTCTTTCAGGCGCTGCAACCCTGCGGGCGTGATGTAGTTCTTCAGCTTCGGCCCCGGCGCGTCGCGCACGGGTTCTCTCAGTGGTCTCTTCGTTCTCATATTGCGGCGAGCGCCGGTACAATATCTGAATCCCCCACAAGTGAGGGGCCATGACCGATCCAAAAGGCTTCGACTTCAGGAGTGGCGTTCCGCTTCAACACATTCCCGACGGCGCCATCGTCGCCGGCCACGTGGGCGACGACGAGATCATCGTCGTGCGGCGGGGCGACGAATTCTTTGCCGTCGGCGCGCATTGCACGCACTACCACGGACCGCTGGCCGACGGGATGCTGGTCGGCGACACCGTACGGTGTCCGTGGCACCACGCGTGTTTCAGTCTTCGGACGGGCGAGCCGCTGCGCGCGCCCGCGCTCGATCCGATCGCCTGCTGGCGCGTCGAGCGACGGGGCGATACGGTCATCGTCACGGAGAAACTCGGCGAACAGCCGACGCTCAAGGCCGCAGCACGCGCGACGCCGCGCTCGGTCGTCATCGTCGGCGGCGGCGCGGCAGGTCTCGCGGCGGCGGACATGCTGCGACGCCGGGCCTTCGACGGCGCCGTCACGATGCTCAGCGCAGACGATGAGCCGCCGGTCGATAGGCCGAACTTGTCCAAGGACTATCTGGCCGGGACGGCGAAGGAGGAGTGGATTCCGCTCCGGTCGCCCGAGTTCTACACGGACAACAAGATCGACCTGCAGCTCAACGCGCGCGTGGAGGCGATCGACGTCAAGAGCAAGCAGGTACGGCTGCAGAGCGGCGCGACGCACGCGTTCGACACGCTGCTGCTCGCCACGGGGGCAGAACCTGTGCGGCTGAATCTCGCCGGAACACCGGCGATTCCCGTGCACTATCTCCGGAGGTTTCCCGACAGCCGCGCGATTGTCGCGAGCGCGGATGCCTCACCGTCCAGGCGCGCCCTCGTCATGGGCGCGAGCTTCATCGGGCTCGAGGTGGCCGCCTCGCTCCGCGCGCGCGGACTCGAGGTGCATGTCGTCGCACCCGAACAGGAGCCGCTCGTGAAGGTGATGGGCGCCGAGGTCGGTCGTTTTATCCGAAGCCTGCACGAATCCAAAGGTGTGGTGTTCCACCTTGGCGCGACGGTGGCACGGCTCGACGGACGCACCGCCACGCTCAGCGACGGCTCCACCCTCGAGGCCGATCTCGCCGTCGCCGGCGTCGGCGTCCGCCCGAACGTCTCGCTGGCCGAAGCGGCCGGGCTCGCGATCGATCGCGGCGTCGTGGTGGACGAGCATCTGCAGACGAGCGCGCCCGGCATCTTCGCCGCCGGGGACATCGCGCGCTGGCCCGACACGCACACCGGCCAGCGCATTCGCGTCGAGCACTGGGTCGTCGCCGAGCGCCAGGGCCAGACGGCCGCTCGGAACATCCTCGGTCTCGGCGAGCGGTTCGACGCCGTGCCCTTCTTCTGGAGCCAGCACTACGACATCAGCATCAACTACGTCGGTCACGCGGACGCGTGGGACTCGGCCACGGTGGACGGCGACCTCGCGGCGCACGACGCGACGGTGACCTACACGAAGAACGGACGCACGCTGGCGGTCGCGACCGTGTTCCGAGACACGGCCAGCCTGGAGGCGGAGGCGACGATGGAGGCGAGCGGACCGCGATGATCTCGACGCGCTCGGGGCGTGGACCGTCACCGTGTTCCCGAGGGACGCGGTCAGGAGCGCTTTGGCCAGCGGCGACCGCCACGAGATGCGCGCGTCGCCGCTGTCGAGCTCGTCGACCCTGAAGAGACAGTAACGAGATGGACGCGAGGGTGTAGACAACCGACACCCTTGGGGTGTAGGCTGCCTACATCCTATGGCCAGGCTCCGCGCCCAGAACCACATCGAACTGCTGCAAGGCACCCTCGACATGTTGATCCTGCAGACGCTCCAGTGGGGGCCGCAGCACGGTTACGGGATCAGCCAGACCATGCGCATCAACTCCGGCGAAGTGCTCGCCGTGGACACCGGCTCCCTGTATCCCGCGCTCCATCGCCTCGAGCGTCAAGGCTGGGTGAAAGCAGGTTGGAAGACGTCGGACAGCAACCAGCGTGTGCGCGAGTACCGGCTGACACCGAAGGGCAAGCGGCAGCTCTTGTCGGAACGCTCCCGATGGGAGCAGATCCAGGCGGCCATCGCCGGCATCCTTCAAAAGGGCGGAGCGTGAGCCGGCACCCGGACGTGCACACGGAGAACTGACGATGTGGCGATTCTCGCGACGACGAGAGGCGGAGCTGGACGAAGAAGTACGCACGCACCTCGCCATGGCTGAACGCGATCGGATCGACCGCGGCGAATCCCCGGACGCGGCGCGTGCCGCGGCCCGGCGCGAGTTCGGCAATGTTGGACTCATCAAAGAGGTCACGCGCGAGATCTGGGGCTGGCAGTCCGTCGAACGGCTCGTCCAGGACCTGCGCTACGCCACCCGCAGCCTCCGCCGCAGTCCGGCCTTCACGCTGACGGCGATTCTGACGATGACGATCGGCATCGGGCTCAATACCGCGATGTTCACCGCCTTCAACGCCGTCATCCTTCGAGGCTGGCCGGTCGAGAACGCAGACACGCTGGTCCTGATCAAGGCAGAAGGCGTCGACTCCCTCACACGATCCGGCTTCGGTCTGGACGATCTGCGGCACTTCCAACAGCAGAGCCGCAGCCTCGCGGTCCTCGCGGCGAGCCGGCTGGCGTTTCAGTCCATCTCGATCGATCCGGACGCGACCGGGCAACGTGTCTACGGGCAATTCGTCACGTCCGGCTACTTCGACGCCACGGGCGTGCGAATGGCGATGGGCCGCAACTTCCACCCCGATGAGGATCGCGAGGGCACGCCCGCGCATGTCATCATCATCAGCCACGTTCTTTGGCAGCGCCTGTTTGGAGGAGCCGCCGACGTCATCGGCAAGTCGGTCTATCTTGCCAAGACGCCGAACCTCTTCATCGCCGGCGAATCCGCGGATCCGGGCAACCCGCCGTTCGTGATCGTCGGTGTCACGCGCGAAGGCTGGCGCGGCGGACAGCCGTATCGAGACGACATCTGGCTCCCGATGCAGGCGCTCCGGATGTTCAGGCCAAACGACCCGCTCTTTTCGATTCAAGGTACGTGCTGCGCTCAACTTCTCGGACGACTCGCGCCCGGCGTCTCCCGCGAGCGCGCGGCCGAGGAACTGACGGTCCTGGCGCGCCAGCGCGCCACCCGCCCGGAAGACAAGCAGCAGCGGGTCACGGTGTCGGGGACGAACATGCTGGAGCGGACGACCGGTCCAGTTCGCCTCGGCATTCCGCTGCTCGTGCTTGTCGCGACGCTCATCGTGCTGCTGCTGACGGGTGCCAACATCGCGCATCTTCAACTGGCCCGGGCGATGGCACGGACGCGCGAGATTCGGACCCGCATGGCGCTCGGCGCAGGGCGTGCCCGCGTGGCGCGTCAGCTCCTCACCGAAGCGCTCCTGCTTTCGGTGGTTGCCGGCGTGCTCGGCATGGCGATGGTGTATGCGCTGCTCGACCCGCTGATGACGGTGGCGGAGATGCAAATGCCCGAGGTCTGGGCGCCCGACTTCACGGTCTTTGCGTACTGCGTTGCCGTCTCCCTCGCGATGTCGATCGTGTTCAGTCTGCTGCCGGCGCTGCGGTCGACGCGCGTCAGCCTGGCGCATGCGGTGGGCCATGCGTCCACGCCGCCTGGGCGGCCGCGTTTCAACCTGGTCCTGCTGTCAATGCAGATCGCGTTTTCGATGGCGCTCCTGACCGGAGCCAGCCTGCTGAGCCGCGCCTTCCTACACGCGACCACCGGCGACGTCGGCTATTCCCTCTCGGGAATCACAACGGCGACGTTCTGGCCAACTGGCTCTTCTCAGCGAGGACCCGTCACGGCTTCGGTGCTCAGGCAGGCCCTCGAGCAGGCATCAGCTCAGTGGACCTTGCCGCAAACGGCTCTGGTGGAGCAGCTGCCGTTCTCGTCCTTCGACTCCGTCCAGGTGCGTCGGCCTGGTGATGAGCCGCGCGAGGGTCATCACCTCGAGGTCGCACGGATGTCGGCATCGGCGTTCGCGGTGTTCGGAATTCCGCTGACAGTAGGGCGTGCCTATGCGAATCGCGAGGATGCGACAGAGGCGGTCGTCAACGAAACCGCTGCCCGATTGCTCTGGCGCGGCGAGTCCGCACTCGGGAAAACGCTGCTGGTTGCGGGGACAGGCTATACGGTCGTCGGTGTCGCGCGCGATGTGTACTACAGGAGTTACGAGTCGATTGGCCCGATGTTGCATCTCCCCGTGGCCGCCGACGCGAACCCGACCGTCGTGGTCCGCGCGGAGGGCCCAGCCATCACGGCGCAGCTCGAGACGATTCTGAAAGGCCTCGATCCGCGCGCCACCGTCATGGTGCGATCGCTCTCCGAGCGGCTGGCAACTCGGCTTCGCGATGGGAAGGCGGCGGCCCAGGCCGCGTGGGCCGGCGGGTTGCTCGCGCTGGCGCTCGCGACGTTCGGCGTGTTCGGGATGTTCGCGTACGTCGTCGAGGAGCGCCGGCGTGAGATCGGCATTCGACTGGCGCTGGGCGCGCAGAAAGGACAGATCCTCAACGCATTGTTGCGGACGGCTCGCCGCGCCGTGCTTGGGGGGCTAACCCTCGGTCTGCTTCTGTCCCTGTGCGTGGGACCGCTGCTCGAGCAGGTCCTCCTTGGCCTGAGTCCATTCGATCCGATCGCGTTCGGGATCGTGGCCGTCATCCTGTCCGGCGCCGGCGTCCTCGCGACGGTCATTCCGGCGCGGCGGGCGCTGAGCGTGGCGCCGGCGGTGATCCTCAAGCAGGACTCGTGAACTCTCGAGTCACAAGGAATCAGAGCATGCATCGCACACTCGCACTGACGGCAATCGTCGCAGTTGCGCTCGCTGTTCCGGCCTACGCGCAGAAGAAGGACTTCTCCGGCACATGGAGCATCGACCAGGCGGCCACGGACGCCGCGAATACGCCGGCCAGGTCCGCGGGCGGAAGACTCGTAAGCAGCCCGACTGGTTTCCCGATGACCATCAAGCAAACGGCGGACTCGTTGGTCATCGAGCGTCGGGGCGGCGACGGCGGCGCGACGAATACGACCACCTACAAACTGGACGGCGTCGAGCGGGAAGTCAGAATCGGCCAAGGCAACGCGAAAGCCAAAGCCAGGTGGGACGGCGACAAGATCGTCATCGAGACCGTACGCGCGGGACAGGACGGCACACCGGTGACGACGATCGCGACGTACGCGATCGACCTTAATGGCGTGCTCTGGGTCGAGACCAAGGCTCCGCAAGGCACGAGCAAGCGCGCGTACAAGAGATCCTAGGAACTGATCCGAGGACTACCCATGTTCGAGTGAAGTGAGGAGGTGGCCAAGCAGCCGGCGTCCTTCCGCGGCGCTGCGTCATCCCGTGGTTTCCTTGCCAGCTGACCCGATCGAGAGGTCCGCGAGCCCCGATCGAACCATGAACCAGAACAGGAGCACTCCGGGGACCGCAATCGCCGTGGTCAGCAGGTAGAAGCTCACGTAGCCCATCGCGTCGATGAGCGCGCCGGCGGTCGTGCCGGTGAGGAACCGGCCCGCGATGCTCGCCAGCGCCGACAGCAAGGCATACTGCGTCGCCGTGAATCGCAAGTTGCACAGCGCCGAGAGATACGCCACCACGGTGACGCCGCCGATGCCGCTCGTGAAATTCTCGAACCCGATCGCGCCAGCCATCCCGAGGTTCGAATGCCCGGCGGCTGCCAGCGCGGCGAAGCTGAAGTTGGATACCGCCATCAGCACCAGGCTGACGAGCACCGCGCGCTTCATGCCGACGCGGGCGTAGAGCGCCCCCCCGACGAAGATGCCGACAAGGAAGGCGATGAACCCGACGAACACGTCGTAGAACGCGATCTCGTCGTTGGTGTAGCCGAGGTCGTCGAACAACAACCGCAGCGTCAAATTGGCGAGCGTATCGCCGACCTTGTGGATGAGCACGAAGAGCAGGACGACGACCGCCCCCTCGCGCTTCAAGAATTCGGTCAGGGGGCTGAAGTAGGTGACGATCGCCTGGCGCACGCCCGGCACCGGCGACGGCGGGCGGCGGCGGACCGGTTCGCCCATGACCACGCCGACGAGCATCGCGGGCAGCGCGAGCAGCGCGCACGTGTAGTAGGCCATCGACCAGTCGGCGCGGGCCGCAACCACGAGCGCCAGCGAGGCGGCGCCGGCCGACCCGATGCGCCAGCCGTACTGGTTCATGCCCGACCCGACGCCGAGTTGCCGCGGCTCGAGCAGCTCGATCCGGTAAGCGTCGATGATCACGTCGTTGGTCGCGGCCAGGACGCCGACCAGGATCGCGGCGGCGGCGACGGTCGACAGCGAGGTCTTCGGATCGACACTCCCGAGAAACACCACTGCCATCATCACGAGCCCGCCGGACAGCCACAGCCACGCCCGGCGCTGACCGAACCGCCCGAGTCCAGGAATGCGCACGGTGTCGACGAGCGGTGCCCACAGCCACTTGAAGTTGAAGGCGAGGAAGGTGAACGCAAACGCCGTGACCGTGCTCTTCTTGATCCCGTCCTGCGCGAGCCTGGTGGTCAGCGTCGCGGCGATCATCGCGAACCCGAAACCCGACGAGACACCCAGGAAGAACGCCGCGATCGGCGCCGCTTCGACGTACGGCCGCACGCTGTCGGGAAGTCGATGGCGCCACTGCACGCACGCATTCTACGACCCGCTGGCGAACCCTGGGGTGAACTCCCGCGCATGCAGCTGCCCGCCGGCACCAGCCTGGGTCCTTATGAGGTGACCTGGCACCGACGCGCCCAACCTCGCCTCGGTGCGGGTTCTCGAACGACTAGGCATGACGCTGATTGCGACCGAGCCAGGCCAACGCTGGACGCAGTTGCACTTCGCGTTGCGTGCGCCTGGATAGCGCTGCTTGTCCTATTGGTTGACAGACCGCCTTCGAACACCGTTCGACAAGACTCGGCCAGATGCTCCCCCGTCGCCGCCTCGGGGGACCGCTTACCCTTGCCCTCGCCGCGTTAGCCATGCGCTCCAGGCGCCGGTGGCTGGCTACGCGATCTCGCTCAGCGAGCTGCGCCGCCCTTCGCCCGACTCCCAACAAACGCCGCCAAATGCTCCCCCGTCAGCGTCGACTTCCCCGCCACCAGATCGGCCGGCGTGCCTTCGAACACGATCCGCCCGCCGTCGTGGCCCGCGCCCGGCCCGAGGTCGATGATCCAGTCGGCCATGCGCTGCAGGATCGCGTGCGCGGCTGGCGTGTGCGCAGGGCCGGCGCCGAAAAAGCCGACCGCCTCCTCGACTGACAAGTCGAGCACCTCGGCGATGTTGAGCTTGCCGAACCGGTAGTTCAGCACCGACGCCTGGAACCGCTTGCCCTCACACTCCTCGCAGACCGTGCTGACGCCGGCCATCATCCCGAGATCGGTGTAGATCACGCCGGCGCCGTTGCAGGTCGGACACGCGCCCTCGGAGTTGGCGCTGAACAGTGCGGGCTTCACGCCGTTGGCCTTCGCAAACGCGGCGCGGATCGGATCGAGGAGGCCGGTGTACGTCGCCGGGTTGCTCCGACGCGAGCCGCGGATCGGCGTCTGATCGATCGACACCACGCCGTCGCGGCCACTCACCGAGCCGTGGATCAGTGAGCTCTTGCCCGATCCCGCCACGCCGGTCACCACCACCAGCACGCCGAGCGGGATGTCGACGTCGACGTTCTTCAGGTTGTGCGTGCGTGCGCCGCGCACCTTCATCAGGCCCGACGGCTTCCGCACCGACGGTTTCAGCGAGGCCCGGTCGGAGAGATGTCGCCCGGTGAGCGTGTCGCTGGCCCGCAGTCCGTCAACGGTGCCCTCGAAGACCACCTTGCCGCCGGCGGCGCCGGCGCCGGGGCCGAGATCGACGACGTGATCGGCGATCGCGATCGCTTCCGGCTTGTGCTCGACCACGAGGACGGTGTTGCCCTTGTCGCGCAGCCGCAGCAGCAGCGCGTTCATCCGCTGGATGTCGTGCGGATGCATCCCGATTGTCGGCTCGTCGAAGACGTAGGTCACGTCGGTGAGCGACGAGCCGAGGTGGCCGATCATCTTCGTCCGCTGCGCCTCGCCGCCCGACAGCGTGCCGGACGGCCGGTCGAGACTGAGGTAGCCCAGCCCGATCTCCACGAACGAGTCGAGCGTGTGCCGCAGCGCCGTGAGCAACGGCGCGACGGATGGCTCGTTCAGACCGCGCACCCACTCGGCCAGGTCGCTGATCTGCATCGCGCAGGCGTCGGCGATGTTGATCTTGTTGATCTTCGACGACCGCGCGGCGTCGTTGAGCCGGGTGCCTTTGCAGTCGGGACAGGTGGTGAACATGACCGCGCGCTCCACGAACGCCCGGATGTGCGGCTGCATCGCCTCGACGTCCTTGGACAGGAACGACTTCTTGATTCGTGGGACGAGGCCCTCGTAGGTGAGGTTGATGTTCTGGAACTTCACCTTCCTCGACTCGCTGTAAAGGAAGTCCTCACGCTCCTTCTTTGTGTATTTCTTGATCGGCTTGTCCGGGTCGAGGCCCGCGGCCGCGAAGATGCGCACCTGCCAGCCGTCGGCCGTGTAGCCCGGAATGGTGAGCGCCCCCTCGTTGAGGGACTTGGTGTCGTCGAAGAGCTGCGACAGGTCGATGTCGCTGACCGATCCCATGCCCTCGCATCGCGGGCACATGCCGCCCTGGTAGACGGCGTCGCGCACCACGACCCGCTCGCCCTTGCCCTTGTCGGCGGTCATCGCCCCGCTCGCTCTCCGGGTCGGGACGTTGAATGAGTAGGCCGTCGACGGCCCGATGTGCGGCTTGCCGAGGCGGCTCCACAGCACCCGCAGCATCGCGTTGGCGTCGGTCGCCGTGCCGACCGTCGAGCGGGTGTTGGCGCCCATCCGCTCCTGGTCGACGATAATCGCGGTCGTCAGGCCTTCGAGTACATCGACCTCCGGCCGCGCCATCGTCGGCATGAATCCCTGCACGAACGCGCTGTAGGTCTCGTTGATCAGCCGCTGCGACTCGGCCGCGATGGTGCCGAACACCAGCGACGACTTGCCCGATCCCGAGACGCCGGTGAACACGGTCAGCCGCCGCTTGGGGATCGCGACGCTGACGTCCTTCAGGTTGTTCACCCGGGCGCCCTGGACGCGGATCAGGTCGTGGCTGTCCGCCGTCGCCAAACGCTCGCTTTGCTCGCGGCTTTGGCGGGACAAGTCCGCCTTCGCCAACCGCTCACTTTGTTCGCGGCTTCGGGGGGACAAGCCTGCAGGCTGGTTGGAGGAGGCCATGATCGCGATCGTGTCACGACGTGGGGGCAGGATGGAGTTTCGCTCGTGCGAAAATTGACACAAAATACTTTACGTTATAAAGTCCACCGTCATCGTGAACATCCTCATGAATATCTGGCGGGATCTGGTTCATGCCGGCCGGTCGCTGGCGAAGGCGCGAGCGTTCACGTTCGTGTGTGTCGTGACGCTGGGAATCGGCATGACGCCGGTCATCGCGATTCAGT
This sequence comes from Vicinamibacterales bacterium, assembly GCA_035633215.1. GTDB lineage: Bacteria > Acidobacteriota > Vicinamibacteria > Vicinamibacterales > SCN-69-37 > DASQFI01. The sequence continues at coordinate 106,560 of DASQFI010000055.1, forward strand.
ACGGTGCGCGAGCCTTCACGACGCCTCCCCCGAGTGTGAACACGGACGGTCTTGTCGAGGTCTTCACGACGCAGGTAGGCCCGCAGAGAGCCACGGACAGATGGTCCTACCCGGACTACATCGACCTGCGCGACGCCAACACGGGTGTGTCGATGAGCGGGTGGGCCACGGGAGGAAGCGAAGTCACCCTTCCGGATTCAGGGGACGTGAAGACGACGGCGGAGACGATGTTCGTCTCGTCCAACTATTTCAGGACGATGGGCGTGGCACTGGCGCGCGGGCCGGGATTCATGAACGACACGGCCGACCCCGTCGTGATTCTGGGATACACGTTCTGGCAGAGGCGCCTGGCCGCCGATCCGGACATTGTCGGGAAGACGATCACCCTGGCTGGCACGCCACACGATGTCGTCGGCATCGCAGCGGATCGGTTCGGGGGCCCTCTCCCGTTTCAGGACGCAGAACTTTTCCTTCCGCTCGAACGGCACCCGAGTCTCCTCGGTGACAACAAGGCTCGTTTCGACCGGAGCAGGGAGTGGGTGCGCATCCACGGCCGTCTCGCGCCCGGCGCCGGCGTGGCGCAGGCAAGCGCGGCCGTTTCCGCCATCACATCGCAGTTGGCCAGAGAGCACGCGGCGACCAACGAGTTCAGAGCCGGCGTCGTCGCACCGTACCACGCGATCGGAAATGTCGAGGCCTCCGACGCGACGGTCATCATGGCCGTCTGGCATGCGATGACGGCGATCCCGCTTCTGGTGGTGTGCCTGAACGTCTCCGGCATGGTGCAGGTTCGCAGCGCGATGCGCGAGCGCGAACTGTCCATCCGCCAGGCCATCGGCGCGAGCCGGGGACGGCTGATCCAGCATCTTCTGGCCGAGGCGGTCGTGCTGGCCGCTGTTGGGGGAACGCTCGCTTCGCTCGTGCTCTTCAACATTCCGCCGCTGGCGTCGTGGTGGGTCGGCGAGCCCCTGCCGCCTCAGTTGGAGGAGGCGCTCAGGGTGGACGTCTCTATGCTCGCGATCACCGCCGGGCTCTGCCTGGCGACGAGCCTGCTGTTTGGATGGCTGCCCGCGGTCCGTTTCAGCCGTCCCGTGATCATGACTGTGCTCAAGGACGAAGCCGGCGGCGGCGGATTCAGGGCCGGCCGCGCTCATCGCCTGACCAGTGCGTTGCAGGTCGCGATCGCAGTGCCCTTGCTGGTCTTGAGCTTCGTATCGATCGAACGGGTCCGCGCCACGGCAACCGCCGACCTCGGATTCGCGTGCGACCTCTTGTACGCCGCGCCGCTGGAGCTCGACGCTGCCACGGAGGCGAACATCGGTTTCCAAATCCGCAGGATCCGCGACAGTCTCGCAAAAGCAAGCGGCGTGGCCTCCGTCACCGTCGCCGACGGGCTCCCGCTGGATTTCAGGTATCGCGTCGCGAGAGTCTCGACGCAGACGGAAGCGAATGTCGCCCCGAAGGTCGATTTCGCCCACGTGACGCGCGTCGGCGACGGATACCTGGACACGATGGGCATCGCGCTCCTGCGCGGACGCGGCTTCGCGATCGATGACGGCCCCGGCGCCGAGATGGTGACCGTCATCTCGAAAACGCTCGCCGACAAACTCTTCCCGGATGCCGAGGCGATCGGCCAGCGGCTCTCCTTCGGCGCTGCCGCTGACGAAAACAGACCTCCGCGCACGCTCACCGTCGTCGGTGTCACCGCCGACTTCCCCACCTCGCAGATGAGCACCGACCGGGAACAGCTGCTGCTGCCGCTGGCGCAGCATCCAGATGTCCGTCGGGACTCCGTGCCCGTGAGCGACGACCGCAGCGGAGCGCCGACGGTGATGCTCATCGCGCGAAGCGCGGCTGGGGAACCACCGGCGAAACTGACCGCGGCTCTCGAGAACGCGATGCGCGACGTCGATCCGGATTTCGACCGCGCGAGCATCGTTACCGGCGCCGGGCTCCGGCAATCCAGCATGGACGACTTCCTGAATATGTCGGCCTTCGGCGGCATCAGCGGCGGCGTGGCCCTGCTGCTTGCCGCCCTCGGCATCTACGGAGTCGTCGGATTGATGGTCACGACCCGTACTCGCGAAATCGCCGTGCGGGTCACGCTGGGCGCCTCGCGTCCACGAGTGATCGGCATGATCCTGTTCGACGTCGTCAAGCTCGTGGCGCCCGGCGTGGCCGTCGGACTTCTCATCCCTGCCGTTCTTGTTCACCTCGAGGGCGGAATCGCCGTCAGCAACATCGAGCCGCTGGCCTACGTCGCCGGCGGCGCGATTGCCGTACTCACCGCGGTCGTCGCCAGCCTCGCCCCTGCACGCCGCGCCGCGTCGGTGCAGCCGATGGTGGCCATGCGATCGACATAGGAGCGGCGTTTCCCTTGCGTAGGACCGCTGTCATAAAGCGCTTGTCGGTACGACAGGTACGGCGGGTCCGCGGAACCTTCTGACGCTGGTCATCTTCTTTCTTAACTAAATAAAAGCTGGCGAGCGTCAGTTCGTTCCAGGGACCCGTCGTACCCGTCGTACCGACCAGCGTTTTTGGCTGTCCCGCGCTCTACTCGAGCGTCTCCCCGTGGCCCTTCGCGTCACCGCCAGGCGACCGCTGGCGGCGGGGCGGGCGGCCGGCACGACACGTCGGCCGCGTCGATGACCTCGGTCCGAACCGGCGCCGACGGATCCGGCTTCAGGTCGAACACGAACACGAGCGCGTGCTGGACGATGGGCGTGTCGAACAGCGCGAGGCTGGCCTGGCCGGCGTACCGCGATCGCAGGTTGCGTATCTCCCAATCCTCGAGCACCGCGTACGGATGCATCCCGCGCTCGATCATCCACGCGATGGCCTTGTCGAGCCACGCCGGCGGCAGCGCCTCGAACGCCAGCGTCATGCGTCCGGCGTAGTAGCGGACGCTGCCGCTGTGCTGAATGGCGAGCACGATCGCGTTGTCGCCCGAGATCTCGCGCAGGCGCGTCGCGACGGTGACGTATCGCGCTTCCTTTTCTTGAAGGGTGCGGCGATCGTCTGCGGCCGCCTGGATGCCGCGCAGGCCCAGGATCAGCGCGGCGGCGGCCACCACACCGATCGCGATTGACCGCTGCACCGCCGAACCCCAACGCACCATCCCGATCGGCAGCAGCAGCACGTGCGCAAGGCCGAGCATGACGAACGGCCAGGCGGGCAGCAGAAACCGGAGGTAGCTCTCGGAGTCGAACACGCTGTAGGGCAGGTAGATCGTCACGAGACCTGCGACAAAGAGCGCGCCGGCGACGACCATTCCGCGATCGACGAGGCCACGCCAGAGACGGCGAGCCGGCACGAGCAGCGCGGCAACGCCGGCGAGCGCGACCGGCGTGTGGACGCCGGCGAACCAGCTCGTGTACGCGCGGAGGTTGGGTCCGACGTTGGCGGGATCGAACAACTGGTCGAGGGCGCCGTAGCCGGATCGCCACGGCGACCCGTAATACGCCCACTGGATCGCGGCAATCACGACAATCCCCGCGGCGATGCCGGAAAGCGTCGCGGCTGCCGCCCACGCGGCGCGGCCGCGCGCCCCGCGGGCGCGTACGATCGCCGCGATCTGCCAGCAGACAGGCACGATCGCGAGCGGCACGAGATTCGGGCGAATCGTGATCGCCAGTCCCGCCGCCAGTCCTGCACAGGCGCCGGCGCTCACCGACCGGCCGAACAGGCACCGGAGCGCGACCGCCCAGGCGGCCGCGGCCGGCACGTCCGACATCGGCTCGAGCACCATGCGCTGCGTGGTCGGGCTCGTGGCGACGAGCCACGCCGCGATCAGCCCGGCGACCGGCGATCCCATCCGCTCGCCAAGCCCGTACGTGGCGAGCACGAGGAGCGCGCCGCAGATCGGCACCACCCAGAAGATGGCGCAATGCCCGGCGATGCGCTTCGCGCCGGCCATGAGGAGCGGTAGCCCCGGCGCGGTCGTCGGCACGATCGCCCACCGGTCCCGCGCTTCGTGCGGCACCGGCGGCGTGACGAGCCAGCGGCCGGGGCCCGGACGGTAGGCGAGCGGAGTAAAGCTCCACGTGAGGTTCGGCCACGGCACCGCCTCGACCCACGGCTGCGAGATCGAGAGCTGCCGGCTCAGGAAGAGATCAGCCTGGCTGACGTAGCCGTAGGAGTCGGACCCGCCTGCGACCTTTGATCCATACCGGACGCCAATGACCAGCGTTGCCACGGCGATTGCCGTCGCCGTCAGCCGGGTCCAGCGTCGCATCGGTCCCCTAGTCGCGGTCCGCGGCGTTCAGCTTCACGGCCGCTTTGACGAGAGTCTTAAGAGCCTTCTCGTTGACCTTGTCGCCCTCGTGGAAGTCGATGGCGCGCCTGAGGTTGCCTTCGAGACTGGAATTGAAGAGGCCTGAAGGGTCCTTCACAAAGGCTCCCTTGGCGAAGGTCATCTTGACGTAGTTCTTGTACGTCTCCCCAGTGCAGACGATCCCGTTGTGCGACCAGACCGGGACCCCCGCCATCGCATTCGACGGCTTCCTCCATTTCCGCTCCTCGATCATCTCGGGGTCGGCCTCCAGGATCAGCGCCCGAATGCGGTCCAGGGTCTCCTCGCGCCAGTCCCCCAGCTTTGGTTTTGGTGCCACGGTTCATCCTCCAATGTTCTCTGATACCCGACGCGTTGCGCTTGCGCTCCGCCATCTGGCCGCGTAAGGCAGCACGAACATGTACAGACCGGTGAACATGAGCAAGGCGAGCGGGAGCAGCGGCGAGTAGGTCACCCAGGCGGGAGGCTGGCCCCGCGTCATTGCAACGAAGTTGGCGATGACGGTCAATGTAAAGGCCATGGACAGCCAGCGGTGGGTCTGCCGAATCAACTTGCTCATGGGATCCTCCCGAGCAGGTCGACGAGCTTCCCGCCCATCATCTTCCAGCCGTAACGCGCGCCACCAAAGTTCTGTTTCTGGTCCGGTCTGAAGCCCGACTGCACGAGGGACAGGCGCGTGCCCGACGCCGTGGGCGTGAGCGTAAACGTCACGACGGTGTCCAGGAAGGGGACGCTCCACGTGTAGCTGAGCTTCCGATGCGCTTCGATTTCGACGAACTGACAATTCACGGTGCCGTCCCATCCGGGGTACGGCTGCGTCTTGAACGTGAACGCCGCCCCCGGCTCGAGCTTGAGATCGATGACGGGCAGGAGCCACTCCGCGAGGAGGACGGGGTCGGTGAGCGCGCGCCACACCTTCTCCGGCGAATGATGCAAGTCGAATTCGAACGAAAGGGATTCAGTTTGCGATTGTGCGGTTTTGTCGGTGACAGTCACTCGTCCATCCTCTCCAGCAGTTTTTCAAGGCGATCGACGTGCTCCGTCCAGAAGGCTCGGTAGTGCGCGATCCAGTTGATGAGCGGCTTCATCCCGCGCGGCTCCACCCGGTAGTAGACACAGCGCCCGTCGCGCCGGCCGTTCACCAGGCCGGCGTTTTTCAACGTGGCGAGGTGCTGCGAGATCGCCGGCTGCGAGATGTCGAAGCGCGCGGTAAGGTCCTTCACCGCCGCTTCGCCACGCATGAGCGACTTGAAGATCGCCCGGCGGCTGGGGTCCGCCAGCGCCTGGAAGATCCTGTCTTCGGCCACGACCGCGCTCTGCATGAATGACTTATAAGCCTGTACTTATTGATTGTCAAGTACGCGGATCGAGACTCCACTCAAGCCCATGTTCACTCCGCTTTGAGCGCCTCGGTCGGTTGGATGCTCAGTCCGCGTCGCGCCGGGCCGAATGCTACGAGGAAGCCGACGAGCAGCATGATGAGCGCGATGGCCGGGATCACGATGGCTCGCGGACCAGACAGCGCGGGCCAACCGGTCGCGGATGCAATCGGCGAATCGATCGTCACGGCACCAGCGATCCCGACGAGCACTCCGATGCCGATCTGGACTACGACACGCGAGAAGATGCTCTGCAACACGCGGTGAGGAGGCGCGCCGAGCGCCGTGCGAATCCCGATCTCCCGCCGGCGTTGGGCCACGGTGAACGACATCAATGCGTACACGCCGGCGGCCGAGAGCAGCGCTTTTCGGAAAACAGCTACTGCCGCTTCAGGATGAAGTGGCCACCGCCCCTGTCGTACCGGAGTTCCGTCGCCGGACCACTGATCCCGCTCCGTCGGAAGGTCAGAACCGAGCTGTCTCGGCGGAACGTCCAACCCTCGACCCATGGCAGCGGACCCGCCGCGACGCCGTCGAAGGCGAACGCGATCCCCTGAGGTGTCTGCGTCACCTCGATGACCATGTCGCGGCCGCGCCCGAGCCCCTTGTATGTGCCGACGAGCAGCGACGCGTCGCCCGTGAACGGGCTGGCCGGGGGTGGCACCGGCAGCACGGCGGCCGCGAGATTCTCGGCAATCGCGGTCGTATCGTCGGGTTCGCTGTTCGTCAGGACGACGACCGCCAGCGGCGCGTCGAGATACCACCTCGTCTGCGACGAGAAGCCGAAGCCGCCGCCGTCATGTCCGATGTACCTCAGACCGCGACTGTCCTCGCCCACGAAGAGTCCCATCGAGTACCGGAGACGCGTCCCGTCGTTGAGCGTCGACGGCGTGATCATCTCGACGTACGACTTGGGCGTCAGCACCTTGCCGCCGTGCAGCGCTTGCAACCACGTGATCAGGTCCTCCGCGGTTGAGCAGAGCGCACCGGCGGCGTAGGTTCCCGTGTGCACGATTTCCGGCACGCGGCGGGGAACGCCAGACCGCATGCCGTATCCGTAGGCGCGACGCGGGACGCTCTCCGAGTTGTTGCAGTACATCGAGCGCGTCATGCCGAGCGGCTCGAAGATCCTCTTTTCGATGTACTCCTCGTAGGTCATCCCGCTCGCCTTCTCGATGATGAGACCGAGGAGCCAGAAGCCGGAGTTGCTGTAGGTCTGCATGCTCCCCGTCGGGAACGCGAACGGATAACGACTGATGACCGTGTAGACGGCGTCGCGAGTGACCGTGGGGTTCCTCATCAGCTGCATCGTGCGAAGCTCCGGCATCTCGACGATGTCGACGATGCCGGACGTGTGGCCGAGGAGGTGGCGCAGCGTTACCTTGTTGCCGCGGGTCTCGAAGTCCGGCAGCCACTTCGTGATGTCATCGTCGAGGCTGAGCTTCCCCTGATCGCGCAGCTGGAGAATCGCGGCGGCGGTGAACTGCTTCGTGTCGGAGCCGATCGGGAACACAGTATCCACCGTCGTCGGCACGTCACCTTCGACGTCGGCCTTGCCGTACGCCAGATAAAAATTGAGGAGCAGCGTGTCCTTCCCCTTGACGGCGGCGGCCACGACGCCGACGGACCGATTCTCGAGCACGCCAGCGCCGGCAATGGAGTCCAGCCGCTGGACCAAGGCCCCGCCGGACTGCGCGGTTGCGGTAGCGGCACCAATCGCGACGAGCGCGAGCAGCCCGCAGAGGACCGGGCGTAGTGCGCCCCTGTACGAACACGACCTGGCAGAGAGAAACGCCTTCATGCAGCGTGACTTTACCATGCAAAGTTCTTTGTGTAAAGCCGCGCACCTCGACGCTCTTCCCGGGTGTCCGAGTGACCACAGAATCGCGCTGACGAAGCCTCGACGGAACCGTCTGTCCTCCCCTGCGTAATTACTCAGGTGGAGAAATTGATGACCCTTCGCAAGATTCTCGTACTTCCTGTCGCCCTTCTGATTGCCGCGTCGACACTGTCCGCGTTTCAGGCCAAGCCGGTCGACGTGACCGGTGTCTGGACGGGCACATTCACCCGCAGCACCGGTGAACAAAGCGAGGCCCACCTTGATTTGAAGCAGAAAGGTGCGGAAGTCACTGGTACCGCGGGACCGGGACTGGACCGGCAAGTGCCGATCGCCAACGGCAAAGTCACGACCGAGAAGGACGTGACCAGCGTGACGTTTGACGCCACCCAGCCCAACGGCCTGGTTCTCAAGTTCGATCTGAAGGTTGTCGACGGACGCCTCAAGGGCAAAGCGACGGCCGAAGCGAACGGCGAAAAACGCGAAGCGCTCATTGACGTCGGCCGCGCGAAGTAGGGGAAGAGGCCCGACGCCAGCGGACCACGGGCTCACTCGAGGAGGCTCGTCATGCCCGTCCGCCGCTTGCCCGTCCGGCCCGACCTGGAACAGCTGCATCGTCAGGCCAAGGAGTTCCTCCGCGCCATCCACGACGGCGATGCGAATGCGATCGCCGAATTGCGCGAGCACCATCCCGAATCGATTGACCCGCCTGCAGCGAAGTTGGCCGACGCGCAGCTCGTGCTCGCACGCAGCTACCAGGCTTCGAGCTGGACGAGGCTCGTCCGCGCAGTTCAGCTCGCGGACGCGATCTGGCGCGATGACCCCGACCAGGTCCGCGCGCTCATCACGCGCAGTCCCGAGCTCATCCGTGAGCATGTCCTGATTCGTACCGACAGCAACTGGGGCCCGCCGATGACGTACGCGGCGAACCTTGGCCGCGACGCTATCATCCGTCTCCTTCACAGCCTCGGCGCCAGAGATCTCGAGTCGGCGGCCGGACGGGCCGCGCTGCAAGGCAAAGCCGATACGGTGCGCATGATCCACGACCTGGCGGGGCGACCACCGCTCGACAAATTGTCGCTCGCCGGTCCCGCGTACACGCTGAGCGTAGAAGGAACCGCCGTGCTGCTCACGCTCGGCGCCCGCGTTGTCGGGCCCAAGGGTGTGGACCACAACACCATGGAGCACCTCCTTGGGACCGACAGCCGAAACCCGCCCGCGAAACACCGCATCCTTGAGATGTACGTCGAGCACGGCTTCGAGCCTCCCGACACGCCGGTGATGGCGCTCCATCGCGGGCGCATCGATCTGCTCGAAGCGCACCTCGCGCGCGACCCAGACCTCATCACGCGCACGTTCGACATCGCCGACGTCTTCCCGCTCGCGCCTGCCTGCGCCCGGGATCCGTACACCGCACAGGGGACGCCGGTGCACGGGACGACGCTCCTCCACATCGCGGCCTACTTCGACGAGCTGGAGATCGCGGAGTGGTTGCTCGACCGGGGCATGGATCCGGACGCGCGGGCGGCGATCGACGCCGACGGCTTCGGCGGCTACACCGCGCTGTTCTCGACGGTCGTCTCACAGCGCAACTTCTGGGTCAACTACGGCAAGGGACAGCCGGACGAAGCGCGCTTCACGCGGCTCCTGCTGGATCGGGGCGCCGACACCAACGTCCGAGCGTCCCTCCGGCAGCGCCTCGAAGAGGGACACGGAGGCGGACCGCTTCGCGAGTACCGCGACGTGACGCCTCTCGGTTGGGGCGAGAGGTACGACGCGAAGCTCTTTGTGAGCCGGGAGACACTGCGGCGGATCGAGGCGCGGGGCGGCAGACGTTTCTTATAACATCGCCGTGTGACCGATCAGAACGACCCCAACGAGGAAGACTTCGCCACGCTATTCGCGGCCTCGGTCCAGACCAAACGCCTCCAGAACGGCCAGACGGTCGACGGCATCATTGTGGCCATTGGGCCGGAAGTCGCGCTCGTCGACGTCGGCGCCAAGAGCGAAGCCACCATCGCCATCGGCGAGCTGAAGAACGAGGACGGCGCGATCGAGGCCAAGGTCGGCGATCGCATCCAGGCGACCGTGGTCGCGACGACCGGCGGCCTCACATTGTCGCGCCGGTTGCAGCGAGGGGCGGCGACGCGTCAGCAGCTCGAAGACGCGTTTCGCGCCGGGTTGCCCGTGGAAGGCAAGGTCGAGAGCCAGGTGAAGGGCGGCTACACCGTCGGCATCGCCCAGCAGCGCGCCTTTTGTCCCGGGTCGCAGATCGATACCGTTCGCGAGATCGATCCTGCCGCGCACGTCGGCCGCGTGTACCTGTTTCGCATCATCGAGTATCGGGAAGATGGACGGAAGTTCGTCGTGTCGAGACGCGCGCTGCTCGAAGAAGAGCAGAAGGCGCGGGCCGAGGACGTCCGTCGCACCCTGGCCGTGGGTGCGGTCGTGACCGGACGCGTCGTTTCGGTACGCGACTTCGGCGCGTTCGTCGATCTGGGCGGCGGGGTGCAGGGACTGCTCCACGTCTCCGAAATGGGCTGGTCGCGAGTGGCCGATCCGTCGACAGTCGTCAGGCCCGGTGAAGAGATCACGGTCAAGGTGCTTCGGATCGACGCGAAGGGCAACGACGAAAAAATCGCGCTGGGACTGAAGCAACTCGGCGACGACCCGTGGTCGTCGGTCGAGAGTACGTATGCGATCGGACAAGTGGCGCAGGGCCGCGTGACCCGCATCGCCGACTTCGGCGCGTTCGTCGAGCTCGAGCCGGGCGTGGAAGCACTCGCGCACGCGTCAACGTTCGCGCCCACCGGGCGGCAAGGCGGATGGGCGAAATCGATCGCGGTAGGTACGACGGGAGCGTTCGAGGTGCTGAGCATCAATGCCGAAAAGAAGCGCATTGGCGTAGCTCTCGTCGACGCCGAATCGGCGCGGGTCGCGGGCGCGACGCCGGTGCGATCGGCGATCGCGCCGGGCGCGCGTCTGACCGGCAAAATCGACCGCCACGAGCCATTCGGCATCTTTGTCTTCCTTGCTCCGGGTGTCGTCGGCCTGCTGCCGCGCAGCGAGACCGGCGCCGCGGGCGACGCGGACTTGAAAAAGATGTTTCCCGTCGGCGCGAGCCTCGATGTGGTTGTCCTCGAGGCCGATGCGTCAGGCCGTCGGATCCGGTTGAGTGTGACCGCAATTCAGAAGGCGGAGGAAGCCGCCGAAGTACGCGACTACGCGACCCGTGAGGACGCGGCGACCGGGGCGTCCGGGTTCGGGTCGCTCGCCGACAAGCTGCGTGGCGCGCTTAATCCGCGGGACGAATAATCAGCCTGGATCGCGTCCGCGAGTCGCACCACGTGGACGAGGCTCGGCCAGCTCGAAGCGCGGTAGTTCCGCGCGATGCACGTCGATCCGGTCATTGTCCTTCGGCAAACGGGATGACTGGGATGGCGTTATTTTCGGCCCTGCCGATGCGGATCGGGATAACCTGCAACGTCGAAAGGAAAAATCCGATGCGGTCAACATACGTCTTCGCGTCTTGCATCTCCCTCGTCCTGACGACGCCGATCCTGGCACAGTCATCCGGAGGCGCGCGCGTCAACAAGGCTCAGACAGCCACATCACGTCAACCCATCTTCATGCCAGCCGCTGGTTTGAAATGGATCGACCTCGATCCGAAGGGCGCTCCCGGAGTGAAGGTCGCCGGTCTGTGGGGTGATCACGCCAAGGGGGCATTCGGCGCGTTCTTCAAGCTGCCGGCAGGATTTGCCGCGCCGCTTCACACGCACAGCTACGACATGAAGGTCGTGTTTCTCTCGGGCACCTACATCCAGGCGCCCGAAGGGAAGGCGGAGGTGCGGCTCGGTCCGGGTTCGTACATGATGCAGCCCGGTGGAAACTACCGGCACACGACCTCCTGCGACAAAGCATCGGAATGCGTGTTCTTCGTCGAAAGCAGTGGAAAGTTTGACCTTCGACCAGTGGCGCCTGCGAAGAAGTAACCCGCCAACGTTCGGTTGTCGACGGCGACGCGCTATCAGCATCGAGCCGCTCCGCGCGCTCAGAGACGAGTGATCGCGCTCGGCCTACTCGCGCGCTCGGGCGTGCCGAAGTCGTAGAAGACGCGGAAGAGATTGCCATCCAGATCTGCCGCCATGAACTCGTGCAAGCCCCAGGGCTTCGACTCAGGTGCAGACATCAATCGAGCGTTGCTGGCGCTCCAAACGCGATACAGCTCATCCACGTCGTCCTTGCTTTCCAGATTGAGCCAAATCAACGTTGGTCCTACGTTGCCGTATGTCTTCCGAAACGGCTCGTTCGCCAGAAACATCCGACACTCGCCTTTCGAGATGCCTGCCAGCCCGAGGTCGTCACCGCCCCAATCCCGGCTGAAGCCCAGATTGTTTTCGTAGTAAGCCGACGCCGTCGCGATATCCCTGACCGGTATTTCGGGAACGGCGCCGGGGAACTCAGTTTTCATTTGCGATGCCTCACCGCCGCGGCTCAGGCGGTCCGCCGCCCCGTCGTCCCCCATCAGCCGGCGGAGAGGGAATCACGTAGTGCCTCGGCGGCTCGGCGTCGAGCAGGTGCTTCACGAAGTAGTTCCAGCGCTGCACCATCACGAAGTTCCCCGCCTGCCCAAATCCGTGCCCGGCGTTGGGGATGATCAACATGTCGAATTCCTTGTTCGCCTTGATCAGCGCGTCCGCGACCAGGTACGTGTTGTAGGGCGGCACGTTGTTGTCCATCCCGCCGTGAATCAGGAAGAGGCGACCCTTGAGCCCCGCCGCGTGCGTCTGCGTGGCCTCGATTGCGTAGTTGTCCGTCCCGTCGGGATTCTTCACGAGCGGCCCCTGGTACCGCTCGCCCCAGTCGTCTTCGTACTGGCGCTGGTCGTGGTTGCCGGACTCGGCGATCCCGACCTTGAAGAAATCGTTGTACGGCGCCCGCAGTAATGCGTCAGCGGTGATGAATCCGCCGCCTGAGTGGCCCCACATCGCGGCCTTGTCGATATCAATCCACGCGAACCGCTTCGCGAGCTCCTTCATGCCGGCGATCTGATCCGGAATCGTGTTGTGACGTCCCATCGCCCCGAAATACGCGTCGGTAAAGGCCTTTGACCGGTTCGGCGTCCCGGTGCCGTCGATGCTGACCACGACGAACCCGAGCTCCGCGAGCGCCTGCCTGTCACCGCGCGCCGCCGTGAACGCGCGCGAGCCGACGCTCCCTGACTGCGGCCCGGGGTACGCCTGATTAATGATCGGGTACTTCCGGTTGGGATCGAAGTTCGTCGGCCGGAAGAGCACGCCGTAAATCTCCGTCTTGCCGTCGGCGGCCGTCATCTTGATCGGCATCGGCGGCTTCCAGCCGGTCGCCAGCAGCTTCGAGATGTCGGCCTTCTCGAGCGGCATGATCAACGCCCGGGTCGCGCCGTCGCGCAGCGTGGTCTCCGGCGCGACGTCCGGCTGCGAGACCGTATCGATCACGTACTTGCCGTCGGGTGAGATCTGCACCGCGTGTGTGCCGTTGTCAGGAGTGAGCGACACGAAGTTCTTGCCGTCGAGCCCGATCCTGTAGAGGTGCGTAAAGTACGGGTCCCGTCCCTTTTCCTTGCCGACGGCCTCGAACCACATGGTGCGCGTGGCGCGATCGAGCCGGACGATGCGCGTGATCGGCCCGACGCCGCTGGTGATCTGGTTCTTGAGCTGACCGGTCTTCAGATCGTAGAGATACATCTGCGCGGTGCCGTCGCGTTGCGAGTACCACAGCACGTCGCTGGTGTCCCAGAGGATCTGCCACTGCACGCGCGTCTGCACGTGCGTCTTCTCCGTCTCGGTAAACAGCGTCCGTACTTCACCGGTGGTCGTGTCGGCGAGCTTGGCCGTGGAGTTCTTGTGATACCGATCGGTCGAGACGAACCCGAGGCGTGCCCCGTCCGGGCTCCAGAGGTATTCGCCCATGTCGAGGTTGTCCTCGGACATCGCGCGATGGAAATCCGGCGCCATCAGCAAACGCGTGACCTTGCCCGTGTCCACGTCGAGGACCACCCGGCTGATCATCGCCACCACCGGATCGCCCGGGAGCGGATACTTCCACGCGCGAAGCACCGGGGGCCCGCCATTGACGGGCGTTTCGACGAGGTACATCTCGCCGACTTTCCGCTCGTCCTGCTGCTGCGTCGCAATCTTCTTGCCGTCGGGCGACCACGACAGCGACGGCGCGGCGCTCGTCGTCCAGCCCGCGTTGCTCGTCGCGTAACCGAAGTTCTTCTCGCCGTCGGTCGTCAGCTGGCGATCCTGGCCGGTCGCGATGTCGCGTACCCAGAGATTCCAGTCACAGATGAACAGCGCCTTGGTGCCGTCCGGCGACATCGACGATGGCGGCGGGCCGGTCATTCCGGTGACGTTAGGTCCGCAGGTCTTCGTGATCGGGACGCCGCCACGCCCGCCACCCCGGCCACCGCCGCCACGCCCGCCCGCGCCCGCGGCTGGCGCGGCTTGACCGCCGGATGGCGGCGCGGCCACCACGTCACGCGTCCTCTTCGCCGGATCGACGACGACGTTTTCCGTCCCGGTCGCCGTGGTACGGACGTACCAGAAGCGTCCATCAGGCAGCCAGTTCGCATCGACGGTGCCGCCGACCACCAGACCGCTGAGCGCCGGCGCGAGCATCCTGACCGCGCGATCATAGTCAGCGGTCGTCAGCACCTGCCTGTTCTGCGGAACTCCGACGGACGTGCCAAACGCAACAAAGGCAAGAAGAACGACAATCGAACGACTCATGGGTCTGCTCCTGGCGAACTGAATTGGGGAGATAGTGAGGCAAGAACGACGGATCAGGCAACCCCTGCGGCCTGCCCGGCGACCGCGTCGTCGCGGCGCTGAAGAAGTCCGGGCGAATGCAGTGAAGCGTGTTCCGCTCCAGAGCTTGGCCCGCGATGGTCAGCTTCTGTCTCGCAGG
>DASQFI010000056.1:0-2613 GCA_035633215.1 Vicinamibacterales bacterium
AGCGCCGGCTGATTGACGAGATGAAGAACGCCGTCGACTCCGTGCAGAGCGTGCAGCGCGAGATCGGAGCGGCTGGGCGGCAGCTGAACCCCAAGAATAAGAAGCGGAAGCTCCAGGTTCTTGTCACCTTCTTCTAAGAACTTGCTGAAAAACGCCCGATCGACATCGATCGGCGCGCGGTCAGTCGCCGGACGCGCCATGGTGGACGAGACGATCGACGTGTCGCAGCGCGGGACCGAGTCGCGCACGCCCCGGAAGAGGCACCAGGCGTCATGCCGGCACCGCCATGAGTGTCACGAGCCGTCGCAGATTGAAGGCCGCGCTGGCGAAGCGAAAGAGCCAGTCGACCTTCGCGAGGCCCCGCAGCTTCACTTTCCGGATCCAGGCGATCGTCTTGAGCCAGCCAAACGCCGGTTCGATCCGTGGCCGCGCATGCAGACTCTTCGCGTAGCCCGGGTGCCGGGTGGTGCGCGCGTCGATCGCACTGCCGCCGCGGCGTTTCAGGTTCTGCGCCACGTGGGGCGTGACCTCGAGTTCCCGCAGCGCCTCGACGAGCCCGTGCGTGTCGTAGGCCTTGTCGGCGCCCACCGTGCGGCGGCGCGGATCCCGCCGCCAACGCGCGTGCAGCATCAGCAGCGCGGCCTCGCGCTCGGCGGTGCCGTCGGCGGCGGTCGCCATCGCGTCCACGATCAGCCCGTGACGATTCTCGATAAGGAGATGCCCGAGATAGGCGAGCCGCGCCTCTGCATTCGAGGACTTTCGATAGAGCTTGGCGTCGGGATCGGTCGTGGAGGCGTGCGTGTCATTGGTGCGCGTCTGGCCGTGGAAGTTGCGCCCATCGCCGTCGGGCGGATCCTCTTTCTTCTGAAAACTCTTCTGGCTCGCCCACGCCTCGATGAGCGTCCCATCGACCGTGAAATGCTCGTCGGACATGTACGGCTGTGCCCGCTCGCGAACGTGCGTGAAGAACCGGCCGGCGATGACGTCGTTGAGCACGCGGTCGCGATTCTTGGTGAAGACCGTGGGCGCCCAGACCGCATCGTCCATCGTGAGGCCGACGAACCAACGAAAGAGGATGTTGTATTCGAGTTGTTCCATCAGCAGCCGCTCGCTCCGAATCGAGTAGAAGATTTGCAGCAGCAGCGCCCGCAAGAGCTGCTCCGGTGGGATCGACGGCCGACCCGTCGTCGCATACACCCGGCTGAAGTCCCGCGACATGTCGCGGAGCACGTCATCGACCAGCGTCCGGATGGCCCGCAGGGGATGGTCCCGCGGGATGCGCTCTTCCGCGGACACGTAGCTAAACATGGGTTCGGGGCGGCGGTCGTCTCCTCGCATGCGCCCATGGTAGTACTCCGCCGCGCGCCTGTCGATCCGGTTACACTGCGTTTTTCAGCAAGCTCCTAGGAGCCCGACCGAGTAATCGTTGTGATGGTCACAGTACCTCGTGCTGAGCGCCCACCATGCTGGCGGGCGATGCCCCGGCTGACCTTGGTCATAGCGCCGCCTGACTGGCGTCTTACGCGCGCGGCGAGCCAGCGAAGCGCCGGGGCCTTCCGGTCATCCGTAGAGTCGATACAACTTCAGAATGTTGTGGGCCGTGCACACGAGCGACCATTCCCCTTGCACCTTCTCGAGTCCACGCAGCAAGAACTGCCGGAAGCCGCGGGCCTGTTTGATCTGGCCAAACACCGGTTCGACGATCGCTTTGCGCGCCGCGTACACAGCCGCCCCGGCCTTCCGGTGCAACTTGCGGGACATGCGGTCGACCCGCGTCGCGGTCGTCGGCAAGGGGCCGCGCGGACAGGGGCCGGGGCGCTCGCCATGTTTCTGCTTCCGCGTCGAGATGTAGGCGTCGATGGGGGTGGCGGCGATGGCGGCCAAGTTCTCGTCCGAGCAATAGCCCGCGTCGGCGAGGAGGTGCGTCGGCGTGACGCCCGATTGTTCCTCGATGATCGTGATCATCGGCATCAGCTGTCGCTTGTCGTTGGTCTCCTGCGTCACCGTCTGGCCGATGATCAATTGCTGCTCGTCCACCGCGATCTGCGTGTTGTAGGCCTGGACGAATCCGTCGGGTCCCTTCATGATCCGCGACGCGGGATCGGTAAAATTGTATTGGGCTTTGGGATCCGGCTTGGCCGTGTCCGACGGATCACCGGCGACCGCGGCCGCGTCTTTGGCCCGCGCCTCCAGGACCCGTTTCGCCTCACGAATCCGGGCCAACCGACTCTCGCGGCGCTGCAATTCCGCCGGCAGCTCGTCGCCGCGCCGGTCCGCGCCGTACTCCGTATCCTCGGCCGCGTCGGTCGCCTCCGCTTGGGCGAGCAGTTGCTTCACCTGCGCCCGCAGCTGCCGTTGTTTCTCGCGCATCCGGTCGTAACTCATCGCCTTGTGCTTCGACGCGTTCGCCTTCACCTTACTCCCATCGAGGGCCACCCGGCCCACGCGCACCGCGCCCAGCTCGCGCGCCATCTGCAGGACTTGCTCGAAGAGGCCTTGCAACGCCGTCAGGTGTGTCTTCCGAAAATCGGCGATCGTGCGAAAGTCTGGCTCGTTGCCCGCGGCCAGCACCCGGAACGGGATATCTTCGAGCAGCCGGCGCTGGATCCGGCG
>DASQFI010000057.1:0-2600 GCA_035633215.1 Vicinamibacterales bacterium
GAATCTGGAGGGTTCTGTGAGGTCCGGCGTGGTGCCGTATCCGTCTGCTCGACGGCTGCGAGGACCTCATTGAAGCCGGATTGAACGGAGCCGCGGGTCGGCTGGGCTATGGGAATTGCGTCTGCGCCGTCTGATCCGGGAGACGATAGAAGCTGCGTTTGGGAGCTCGTAATTGAGCTGATGGTTACGGTCGGCGTTGACGGCGCGCCGGTGAGGAGGGTTTGGGGCGTTTCGGTTGAGCTGGCCGCTGCCGCTCGCGCGTTCCTTGGGGCGGTTTTGGCCGCTGGCGACGCGACCGACAACAGAATTACGGCCGACGCGCATGACGGTCGGAGTGATGATGTCGATGGTGTCGATGCGTCTGGGCCTCATGAGGTATCGCATCGAAATGGTGGCCTGCGCGGCTGCGGCGACCGCAATGTTGCAAGAAGGATCATCGTGCCGCCGCAGCATCGACATCGATCGGGGGGAGCGCTGGCTTTGGTGGTCCCGGCGGGAGCGGGCGCAGATGCGGGACGAGCATTGAGAAGAGTCCGGCAGAGGGCAAGCTTGGCGGCGCGATGGCCGTTGGCGAGGAAACCGTAATGGCGGATGCGATGAACGCCGTCCGGCAGGGTGTGCAGGAGAAAGCGCCGGATGAACTCGTCGGCGTCGAGGCTCATGAGCTTGGACTTTCCATGATGCCGGTAGTCCTTCCAGCGGAAGGAGACGCGACCGTCATCGGTCATCTCGACGAGCCGCGCGTTCGAGATGGCGACCCGGTGGGTGTAGCGGCCGAGATAGGCCAGCACCTGCTCCGGCCCGCCGAAGGGCGGCTTGGCATAGACGACCCATTCAATCCGGCGGAGCTCGCGCAGCCTGCGGGCGAAGGCGGCGGACTGTTCAAGGCCGGCGAGACCGCCGAAGAACCCGAGTTCGCCGGTGTCGAAGGCGGCTTGCAGTTCTTCCAGGAACCGGCGGCGGAAAAGGCGCGCGAGAACACGGACCGGGAGGAGGAAACCTGGCTTGCAGGAAACCCATCGCGAGCCGTCGAGCGAGGGGCCGCCGCCCGGAACGATGCAATGGACGTGGGGATGATAGGTGAGGGTTTGGCCCCAGCTATGGAGGACGGCGACAAGTCCAATCTCGGCGCCGAGATGCTTCTGGTCGGCAGAGATGGTGCGCAACGTCTCGGCGGCCGTCCTGAACAGGATCGCGTAGACCTTCGCCTTGTTCTGGAACGCGATCTCGGCGACGGGCGCGGGCAGCGTGAAGACGACGTGGAAGTACGGCACCGGCAGCAGGTCCGCCTGGCGAGCCGCGAGCCAGTCGATGCGCGCCTGACCCTGGCACTTCGGGCAGTGGCGGTTGCGGCAGGAATTGTACGCGCAGCGGATGACGCCGCACGAGGTGCAGACCTCGGTATGGCCGCCGAGCGCCGCCGTGCGGCAGAGTTCGATCGCGCTCATCACGCGCCGCTCGACGCGGCCCATGTTCCCCTCATGCGCCCGGCGATAGGCATCGCCGTGACCCCGGAAGACATCGGCGACCTCCAGGCCGTTCGACACGACCTTGGCCGATCAAGCCGGCGGCACCACCTCCAGCGTCAGGCGGTCGAGCGGGCTCGTCGTGCGTCTGATGAGTTCGTTGGAGACCTGCGCGTAGCGGGCCGTGCTCGACAGATGGCTGTGACCGAGAAGCACCTGGATGATGCGGATGTCGGTGCCGCTTTCCAGAAGATGGGTGGCAAAGCTGTGTCGCAGCGTATGCACCGTCACGTGCTTGGTAAGTCCAGCGGCTGAACAGGCCGAGCGGCAGGCCGAATGGAGAACCTGCACGTCGATCGGCTTGGTCTCGTCGCGCCCGGGAAAGAGCCAGTGCCCGGGGCGGGCCAGACGCCAATAAGTGCGCAGAATGGTGAGCAGTTGCGCCGATAGCATGACGGTGCGGTCTTTGCCGCCCTTGCCGTGTTCGACACGGATGACCATTCGGCCGCTGTCGACGTCGGCAACCTTCAGGTTGGCCGCCTCCGATGCCCGCAGGCCCGCCGCGTAGGCTGTCGTCAGCGCGGCACGTGCCTTCAGGCTTGGCACCGCTTCGAGAAACTGAACGACCTCGTCGGCGCTCAGCACCACCGGCAGCTTGCGCGGCTCGCGGGCATAGGCGATCCGCTCGGGAATCTCGGGGCGGCCGAGCGTGATCCCGTAGAAAAAACGCAAGGCGCAGACGGTCTGGTTCAGCGCAGGCCAGGAAATGCCGGTCGAGACAAGGTGAACCTGAAAGGCGCGCACGTCCTCCAGCCCCAGCCGATCCGGCGAACGCGTGAAATACCGGCTGAACTTCGCGACCGCATACAGATAAGATCGTTGCGTCGCCGGCGACAGATTGCGGACGGTCATGTCTTCGATCATGCGGCGGCGAAGAGGGCTCACATCGGCCATCGGGGGTGCTCCTGTCTCTAGGATCGGGCTTCAACAACCGCAATCCTCGCAGACAGAAGGCCTCTCCTTAAAACCCTCGCGCCAATCCCGCGCTAGCGGGTTCGTTCAATCCGCACCGGGCGCACCCCGCCGCATCGCCAGAAATGCCGACGCCGCGTTGTGCGCTGCCCCGGCTGGAGG
>DASQFI010000058.1:0-230569 GCA_035633215.1 Vicinamibacterales bacterium
TTCGTCTAGCACCAACCGAACGGTTTGCTCTTTGAACTCGTCAGAGAAGCGCCGGCGCGTACGCCGGCCAGGCTTGCGCTGATCCATGCTGGACATCGTATCCACCTTTCGGAACGTGTCCACCGAATCGGATCAATGCCATAAGTGGCCCTTGGCGCTAACGTTGCCGTCCACTTGGCAGTCCACAAGGAGATCCTCACTGGTTTCAATCTGGCCTTTCAAGACAATGCTCTTGGCGATCTGTGGCTCGGGTTTGTCGTTCGGGCTGTTCAGTGCTGCTCCAGCAACAGGAAGCCGATCAAGAGCAAATTCAAGATCGGCAGCCAGCTTTTTCATTTCGATATCGCCGCAGCGTTCCAATCCCTCCTGAACCGTCGTTCGAAGCTCATCATCGAGGGATAGGCGGTCAAGCTGGGTCCGAAGACTTTCAACCACTGAAGCAGACTGGTCCTTCACAGCAGTGCCGGATTTGCCGCGGGAGAAGACCGCCATAACCTCAGTGTCCCTTCTTTGGCAGGTGGGAATCAAGGACAGCCCGGAGACTTGCCACGATGCTGGCAAATGACCCGGCTTGATCGGAGATTTTCAGCCGGGCCTTACGAATGGCTGCTTCCAATTCAGGGTCGCCAAGCATCTCGATTGAAGGGCCGATGAAGGGTCGAGCGAGCGAGTGAGAGTTTTCAGCTGATCAGCAGTGGCCTCTCGGAACCGGCTCAGGCGCTCACTTTCCGGCGAAGCCCGGAGCCTACGGAATAAGGCAACTCTCGATTCAAGGACTTCTGCATGGCCGAAACCGCTGGTCGCCAACATCTGGTCAACGTTGCGGACAACGTCGGGCAAGAAAAGCAGCCGCGCGAGAGCTCGTGCGCGTTTTGCCATCTTGGCATAGCTGGTCGACCCAGGACTTGAGATTTGTGCAAAAAGCCAAGCCACGTACTTGCCGAGCGCCTCCGGCGCAACAAGTCGTCGGGGCAGCCATCCCCCGAATTCGGTCAAGGGAGCCTCCTGAAAAGCGAAGCTGAACTCCAGCACTTCGGAATGTGCTGCTGCGGGATCCACGACGAGAACAACCTTCGTAACCTCGATCGGTCCTTGCGAAGCTGTGATAGCAACATAATCACACTCAGCCCGCAGAGCTGTTGCAGCGCTCTGGAGAAACGCGATCATGTTCTGGTGAGAGCATGGCAGCTGAAGCTTATGAACCGATTGAGTTCGCTCCCTCTCGTCAACAGCGTGAGCTTTGATTTCGATGCACAGCAGATCATCGTCGCTGACAGCCACTGCTCGCTCAACCACGTCGGCCATCGAGTGCAATGAGCCATCAACGTACTCGCAAAGATCAATGTCGCCGATGAGATTCATATCAGCGATCGTTACAGAGCTGCCGCTAAGACAAATGGTTGTCGTAGCGTTGCACCGTATCCGCAGGGCCAGCTCAGCCAGCTCCTGAAGGCGAGGTCCCTCAGGCAAATCTCCAACAAGATTCCAGGGTGCACGAAGGTCAACGCCGCCGATTGATCGAACCAAGTAGCCAGGTTCATTCGGATCTACCCGCCAGTCGGAGTATCGACTTGTATTAGCGATTCCATGAGCTATCGTCGCAAAAATAAGGGCAATGCTATTTCGAATTGCCGCCAATGCGGCCGTTTCTGCCGGTGTTAAGGCAGACCCCGTGGAATAGCGCACGCAGGCCAGGACAGCATCGCGGACGGGATCTGGACGGCCTGATGAGCTCTCCAAGTAGAGGGGAAGCCTACTGATCTGGCATTACATTCGCAAGTGTCTCCCTAGGGGCAATAGCACTGGCGAAGCGGGTTTGCCGAAGGGGCTCGAAAGCCATGGTTGTAGTTCATGGCCAACCATCGCTTGACCTTCGGCTGGAATGACCGAGGATCGCTGGACCCATGCCGGAGAGGCCGAGGATCGCCCGACCCCATGCCGGAATGGCCGAGGATCGCTCGGCCTTTGGTCTTAGTGCCCGAGGATCGCTTCGATCTTGTTCAAGAAAACGTGACGGTCGCCGACCCTGACGGTTGATGCTGACGAGTCGTACTTGTGTCGCCGGTCTTGCCGGCCAGGGTCTCATCGATCAAGCGGAGCACGCTGTCGACGTCGAGTGGCTTCGTACGGTACGGGCGGGCGCCGGCAGCGAGCAACCGCCGTATCTGCCCGGGTGTCGCGTCGGCGCTCAACACCGACACGGAAATAGGCCGGGTCGCCGGGTCCGCCCATAACTGCCGGAGCACTTCGTCGCCAGGGATGTCGGGCAGATGCAGATCCAGGAGGATCAGGTCAGGCCGTTGGCGGCGCGCCATGTCGAGACCGGCGGCGGCCGTGGCGGCGGTGGCCAATCGCACGCTCGGGCGGCGGGCCAGAACCCGTTCCATGAGCACTCGATTCGAGACGTTGTCCTCGATATAGAGAACGGTGCCCGCGGTCATGGAGTCCTTCGCCGCCCCGCGCCCATCGGCGTCCTTCTGCACGACGAGGCTGCTCGGCGCATCTGTCCTCGGCAGGTCGATCCAGAACGTGCTGCCGTGGTCGACCAGGCTCGCGACGCCCATCGTGCCGCCCATCGCCTCCGCGAGGCCTTTGGCCACGGCGAGGCCCAGTCCCGTGCCGTCGGTGGCCGTCTGTTCGGCGCCGAGACGCTCAAATGGTTGAAACAAGCGGTTCAGTTGTTCCGGGCGGATGCCAGCGCCCGTGTCGCGCACGCCAATGCGCACACGATGGTCCGAGTAATGCTGGGCAGAGACCGTCACCAGGCCGCCCAGGCGGTTGTATTTGATGGCGTTCGACAACAGGTTGTGCAGCACCTGGTTCAGGCGCTGCCGGTTCGTCGGGCTTGTACAAGAGGTCGGCCGCGCGCTTCTTCAGCAAGCGGCTCTCGACGTGACCTGCAAAATGCGGCTCCGCATCGCCACCAAATTACGCCGCCTGCACCAAGGACAATCGAAGGACAAATCGACAACGGGGCTACGCTCGGTCGGATGTTCGCAGTGCAACGTCACGGCGCCGCCGCATTCGACGCAGTGGACCGGTAGTTCAAAGCTCTCAGGTTCAGGAACCATTTCGGTAACCACTGCGCTCGAACCCGACTATTCTCGCTCACCGCAGGAGCCAGGAGCGGAGGTTTCTCGGGTAGCCGTCACAAGTGCCCCTGCTTTACGGTACGGTTCGCCACAAGGTAGCATCCGAGACCGTCATGCATCATAAAGACAGCCGGCGCTTCGAAACGACCCGATGGAGTGTTGTTCTGGCCGCGAGCGACAGCAGTTCCTCGGCCGCCCGGGAGGCGCTCGCCACACTCTGCGAAACCTACTGGTATCCGCTCTATGGCTATGTACGTCGGCACGGCCAGGACGCCGACGAGGCTCGGGACGTGGTCCAGTCGTTTATCCTGCTGCTTCTGGAACGCGATGACCTACAAGGACTTCGTCCTGAACGCGGGCGCTTTCGCGCGTTCCTCCTCGTTTCGTTGCGCCACTTCCTGGAGAACCGTCGAGTGCACGATCGCGCGCTGAAACGCGGCGGTGGTCAGTTCCCACTTCCACTCGAGTTCGGTGGCGCGGAGGACCGCTACTTTCTTGAACCGGCCGACGCGGGCACTCCGGAAACGGTCTTCGATCGAAACTGGGCGCTCGCCGTCCTCGACCACGTCTTCCGGCGGATTCGGGCGGAGTGGGAAGCGAAGGGCAGGGTGGGGGAGTTCGACCGGCTCAAGGAATGCCTGATGGGCGACTTGCCCCTTGGTGGTTACCTGGCGCTGGCCCAGGATCTTGGTTCCACCGAAGCCGCGACCAAAATGGCCGTGCAGCGACTCAAGCGCCGTTTTCAACAGGAACTGCGCAGCGAGATTGCTGACACGGTCACTGACGACGCAGTTGATGACGAGCTGCGATACCTCCTCAGGGCCCTGCAGAAGTAGCGCGTCCGGCGTTCGACGCACCCGTGATGATACGCGCGTGCTCGCCGGGCTCAAGGTGTACGCGACATTGTGCCTCCTCAGGCTACACCCCCGGAATTCTGAGGGTTTCGTGATCGTGATGCCGTTGTACCAGGCGCCGCTCGCTCAGCGCACGCAGTGTGTCGCGGAGGACCGCCGAGTCGAGGACCTCGGGAGCGACCCACCACATGCTGCCCGGGACGACTTGCGTGCCCGGTATGATGCCGCGCCTGAGGGGCAGCCCGGCGTAGGACGGACAGATGCCGAGGTGCTGTGCCGCGGCCTTGGCCGTGAGCCACGCGGGCTGTGTCGGATCACACGCGGGCAGATCGAGCCGACTCCGCAGCTCGCGCACCCGCATGCGGGTCCAATGGTTGCCCGTGCCGGTGCGCCAGCCGAGCAGATTGAGTTGCGCGGCGATGGCGTCATCGTGCCACCGACCGGCCATGCGTCGCACCAGCGCGATCGCTTCGGCATCGGTACACCGCGTCGTGCGGCCGATCGCGGGCCTCGGCACGCGCACGTCGGTGTGACGGCCGCCCTGCCAATGGATCACAAGCACGACCGCACCCGCCTCGTCATCGACATCCGCAATGATCTCGTGGATGAGGATGCGGACGATGCGCTGCTTGAGGCGCGGATCGATCGCGGGGTCGTGCCAGAGGGCCGGCACATCCTGGGCCAGGGCGTGCAGCGTCCGGGCATCGACCTGGGGCTGCGGACCGGTGCGCGCATCGAAGTCCGCCAGGCGCGCCTCCAGCGCGTGCACCCGTTCGAGCGTGCCGTTCCATCGGGCTTCCAGTTCCGCGGCGACCAGGCGCATGTCGGGATCCACCTGATCGTAGCGGCGCGCGGCCAGTCGGGCGTCATAGCGCGCCTGTTCGACCTCCAGTCGGAGCGCCTCGCGCTGCTCGCGATGGCCGGCCTCGGCTCGACGCGACGCTTCGAGGGCGGCGTCGATCGCGGTCGGCTCGATGGCCTGCAGAATCTGCGCGCTGACCGCGTCTTCGACGCCCGTCCCCGTAAACTGCACGCAGCGAGCGCTGCCCGTCTGGTGATGCCGGCGCATGCAGCGAAAGGCGGGGGCCGCGCTCTCGCGGCCGCCATAACTGATTTTGCAGTGTGTGCCCGCAGCGGCGACAGCGCAGCAGACCGGCGAGCAGGCTGCGACCGCCGCGGCCGGACTTCCGGGGGCCGGGCTTCATGTACGCGTTGGCCTCGGTCATCGACAGGTGGCGCACATAGTGCGGCCAATCAAGGTACCCCGGACGGTGGTCCGGGATCACGACCTCCCAGTGGTCGAGCGCGCGCGCGTGGCCGGAGGTCCGCCGGATGCGGCCGTCGACGATCGTCGTGCGACTTTCGGTGCGGCCAAACACGTACGCGCCCGCATAGAACGGGTTGGTGATGATCGCGTGGACCCGCGCGTAGTTCGGCGACGCCCATGCCGTCTCGCGTCCGCCCTTGACCTGACGCGTGACCGGCAGCGCGACGTGCTCGCGGCGCAGTGCCAGCATCACTTGGCGCGTGCTGCCCAGCTCCTCAAACAGGCGCAACACGAGCCGAATCGCCTGTTGGACGCGGACATCCGGATCCAGCTCGATGGCCCCACGGAGCCCATACACGAGCCCGA
The DNA here is from genome assembly GCA_035633215.1 of Vicinamibacterales bacterium. GTDB lineage: Bacteria > Acidobacteriota > Vicinamibacteria > Vicinamibacterales > SCN-69-37 > DASQFI01. The sequence continues at coordinate 5,580 of DASQFI010000058.1, forward strand.
CGGGCAAGGGCAGCGGCAGCTCGCCGCGTTGCGCCTTCACGCGCTTGGCTTCGTGGGCGCGCTGCCGCAGCGTCGCCATCTCGAATTCGCTCATGATCCCCTTGAGCCCCAGCAGCAAGCGGTCATTGACGAGGCACGGGTCGTAGATGCCGTCGTGATCGATCAGCACGACCTTCGTGATCGCGCCGAGCTCGACCAAGTGCGACCAGTCGCGATCGTTGCGCGCGAGGCGCGAGGCCTCGAGCGCCAGCACGGCGCCGGCCGCGCCCGAGCCGACGGTCGTCAGCAACCGTTGAAAGCCCGGTCGCTCGGAGAAGCCACTGCCAGAGACGCCCAGATCCTCGTCGATCGTTTCCACGCGACGGAAGCCCAACTCGCGCGCGATCTCCACGAGGGCATACTGGCGCCGCCGGCTCTCCGGGTGATCCTGCACCTGGCCGGCCGTCGATTGCCGCACGTAGACGAGCGCCATTCGCTCGAGATGCTTAGCGGTGATTTTCGCCTGCATCGTTTGCCTCGTCATCGTGTGTGGTGTCCAGCGGTTCGGTGTCTCGCACGGCGGCCAACAACAGCTCCGCCAGCGCCTCGACGACTTGTTGCGTTTGGTCCGCCGGCAGGTACGCGGCCGGCAGGCCGCGGTCGAACGGCATCTGCAGTTGTCTCGGTGGTCGACGTCCCATCGGGGGCCTCCTGATGGGAGACACGATCACGCGCCGAGCAGGCGGCCGCAACTACCGACGTCAGCTCGGTCAGTGCGTCCACCGAGACGAGACCCGGGCCGACGGACAGCACGGCACACGCCACGCGATCCGTCATCCAGACGGGAATCGCGGCCGTGTGCTGGTCTCGATCGCACAGCCACAGCTCGCGACTCGCGCGTACCGTGCGCCGAACACTCACGGTCTGGCCGTGCAGCGGATGCCAGGGATAGTGAACGGTGACTTGCTCAGTGTGGTGGGCGGAATGTGACTGGCGTGAAGGCTCTCGCTTCGCTCGACCCCGCTTCGCGGGGCTAAGGGCCTTGACCCCGGCTCCGCGCGCGCCGTCATGGGCTGGTCGCGGTCGAACGGCGGGGTCCAACGTCGGCGACGGGGCCGTGCCACGATGGGCGGCATTCACCGCACGGGCAACCCCGCAGTGGCCTGTTACTCTGGGCGCTGGATTTGTCTCAACTCTTGTATGAGTCCCTCGCATTGTCCACGGTGCCAAACTGTTCTGCCGGCTCACAGCCCTGAGGGGTTGTGCCCAGCGTGCGTTCTGGCGGAGCTGGCAGGACCCGCGTCGAAGCGGACGGCTGATCCCGCAGAGGCGTTGGACGCGGCCGAACCGTCCGAGAGGGGCAGTTGGGAGCCACGCCTCGAGCCAGGCGACCAGTTCGGACCCTATCGCGTCGAGCGGCTGCTTGGCCGTGGCGGCATGGGCGAAGTCTACGAGGCTGAACACGTCGAGCACGGCCGGAGAGTGGCGCTCAAAGTGCTGCACCAGCGCCTTCGCCGGCCGGACGATCGCCGGCGCTTTCTTGCTGAGGGTCAACTTGCGGCCGCCGTTAACCATCCCAACAGCGTGTACATCTTCGAGACCGACGAGATTGCCGGCATCCCAGTCATCGCGATGGAACTGGTGTCGGGAGGAACGTTGAAGGACCGCGTCAGGACCGGCAGCCTACTGCCGCCCGCCCTGGCTGTGGACGCCATTCTCCAGGTTGTCGAGGGACTCGAGGCCGCACACGCCGCAGGCATCCTGCACCGCGACGTCAAACCGTCGAACTGCTTCATCGATCGCGACGGCACAATCAAGATTGGCGACTTCGGGCTGTCGATCTCAACCATCTCCCGGGAGGCGTTGCCGCTGGCCAGGCGCTCCTCCTTCGAAGGCACGCCAGAGTTTGCGGCCCCCGAGCAGATCCTCGGAGGACCGCTCGATGCCCGCGCTGACATCTACTCCGTTGGGGCTACGCTCTACTTTCTTCTCACCGGCCAGCCGCCGTTCCAGCATTCGGACCTAGACACCCTCCTCGCGAAGATCCGGACCGAACCGGCTCCATTGTCCTCGGATCTGCGATCCAGGATCCCGGCCGACCTTGCTGCGCTGATTCGGCGATGCCTTGCCAAGCAACCCTCCGCGCGACCCGGCACGTACGCGGACCTGAAGAAGGAGCTCGCACCCTTCGCCTCGGCTGCCGCGACGCCGGCGCCAGTGGGGTTACGAGCCGCCGCGACCGCCTTCGACCTGATCATCATGGTTCCGGTCGTGGCGATCATTCTCGGGCATTTCGTGGGGTCGCAGTTGATCCGCAATCAAGCTGGCGCGTTAATTCTCATCGTGGCCGTGATCATTCTTTACTGGGGAATCCTCGAAGGCGCCTTCGGCGCCGCCTATGGAAAGCGCAGATGCGGCCTGCGTGTCGTCACATCCGACGGCCGGCCGCCGGGCGTCGCGCGGGCCTTGACGCGCAGCGCCGTGTTTGTGCTGCCATTTACGCTGCCGGCCGTGGTCGATCGGCTTGTCGGATCGGCCCCTGGGCACTCGTCTCTCGCGGCGGCGCTCCCGGGCGTGGTACTCGGCGTGGCCGTGGCCGGCCTGGTCATTCCCGCCCGCAGACGGAACGGCTTCACCGGTCTGCACGACATTCTGACGGACACACATGTGATCAAGCGCGCCGACAGACCTGAACCAACGCCAGCGAAGCCAGCGAGTCGGACCGCCGACGAACCGACCGGTGAGCGTGTGGGGCCGTACGACATCATCTCCCTTATCGGCGCGACTGAGATCGGGCGCATGCTGCTTGGATGGGACCCACGACTCAGGCGCTCAGTCTGGATTCACGTGCTCTCGGCGGACGGACCGCCAGTGTCCGTCGCCATCAGGAACGCGAGCCGCGTCGGTCGACTGCATTGGCTTCACGGTCGGCGCGACGAGTCCAGCGCGTGGGACGCCTACGAGTCCTTGGACGGTCAGCCACTGCTCGCGTTGACAAGTGCGCAGACCTGGCACTCAGTATCGATGTGGCTATGCGATCTCGCGCGCGAACTTGTCGCACGTTCCGCCGAAGGATCCCTTGGCTTGCTCGCTGTCGACCGAGTCTGGATTACAAGCGCCGGCCGCGGAAAGCTACTGGATTTTCGCGCCCCTGGTCTTCTCGTAGGGGAAAGCCCAGCCAAGTCGTTTGACACGGCCTCTGCGCAGCAATTCCTGCACGCGGTGGCCCATCGCGCGTTGGGATCGCCTGTTCCGCCGCTGCCCCTGTCAGTCACCACTCTCCTGGGAGCGCTGGAGAGGCGTGCATTCGGATCACTCGCTGAAGCCGCAACCGCGCTCGATGAGTTGAAGGCCAGACCCGATCGACTCACGCCAAGCATTCGCGGGATGGCCCTGGCGCTCGGCGTCGTTGTCTATCAGTTCACATCCGACGCGCTCGGCAGGCTTCTCGCAAACGAAGTCCTGCCGGCTCTGCCGTTCGCTCGATTCGGACAGGTGCCGTTGACGGTTCAGACGGCCGGGTTGGTCGGGTGTGCAGCGCTAGGGCTCCTCTGGGCGTTCGCCCTCCGCGGCGGTTTCTGGCTCCGTGGGTTTGGGATCGCTGTCGTCACGACGGACGGCGCAGAGGTTTCCCGGCTGCGCGCCGTCAGCCGAGCGGCCATTGTCTGGTGCTGGGTTCCCGCACAGCTCTTGGCGACAGGCTACGGAGGACCGCTTCTTGGCATTGTCGTTCTGAGGCTCGGGGGTCTTCTCTACGCGGCAGTCCATCCTGAGCGTGGACTGCAGGATCGGATCGCCGGCACGTACTTGGTGCCGAGGTAGGGGTCATTTCGTGGGTGGGATCCGAAACGCCCCGATCACACCGTGAACCAGAATCTCTTGATCGCAAGCCTTCCACGGGCTCTGAGAATTCGACTCCAGGCCCGACTTGAACCCGTGTCGCTCGACAAGGGCGCGAGCCTGTTCGACATCGGAGACGTCGTCCAGTACGCGTACTTTCCCACGGATGGGCTCGTGTCCCTCGTCGCCCTTACGGCCGAGGGCGGCACGGTCGAACTGACAACCGTGGCGCGCGAAGGCGTGGTCGGTCTCTCTGTTCTTCTACAAGCGACGATCGCCCCGCACCAGGCGATGGTCCGTCTCGCTGGCGCCGCGTTGCGCCTTAGCACGCACACTCTGCGCGCGGAAATTGAACGGCACGAGATCTTCAGAGCGGCCCTGTTGGCATACGCCAATCGTGCCTCCGTCGAAGTGGCGCAAGCGGTCGTCTGCCAATGCTTCCATAGCGTCCTGCAGCGACTCTCTCGCTGGCTTCTCATGGCCTCGGACCGCACCGGAACCGACACTCTGGAGCTCACGCAAGAAAGCTTGGCGCAGGTGTTGGGCGTACTTCGGCCGGTCGTTACCAAAGCCGCCATCGAGTTACAGGACGCCGCCGCCATCCGCTACCGACACGGCCGCCTCTTCCTGGTCAATCGACCGATCCTCGAACGCTCGGCCTGCGAGTGTTACGAACTCCAGCGTCGCCGCGCGCAGACGCAACCAGCGGCATTAGACGAATAGCCTGCGTGTTGGCTGTCGGTTGCTGATCCGCTTGTAGCCGCGATGACATTGTCAGCCAGATTGCTGATCTAACCAATAACCCTGCGTAGCCTGCCCACAGGCTCGATCGCGCAAGAGTCGATCGACCGCGGAGGCCGCATGGAACACCGGAGGATTTGGCTTCTCGATGAGAGCGGGCGGCCGCTGAGCCCGCACATCGAGCAGGCTCTTGTCAGCCTCGTTCCGAAGTTCCAACGCCACTTTCCCGCTTTTCGTGACGAGCCATCGCTCATCGACGTTCTCGAGGAAGCAGGACGTAAGATCGACCGACGCGAGAAACGCTCGGGCCGTATCGAACGCCTTCACCCCTACGCCTGGGTCACTCTTCGCAACGTCGCGACTTCACGATTGCGCCGTGGCGACGGCCGCTTGACGCAGTTGACGCTGGCGTCCGAAGAGAGCGAGGCCGCGCTCGAGGCCACTCCAGCCAGGGCCGGTGGGCCAGAAGAAATCGAGCGGCGCATCCTGCTTGGGCAGGTGTTCGAGACGCTCACACCCGAGGAGCGTCTTGTCTGCGTCCTGAAGAAGGCCGGCTTTTCGAGTCGGGAGATTGCGGCCCGCCGCGGAGGCACCGCCGCGGCGATCAACATCATGCTGTGGCGAGTGAGGCGGAAGGTGCGGAGACTGCTAGGCGTTCAGCTTGGCAGCAAGCGCCGAGCCGCGTCCGCCGGCAAGCCAGCGGACAACGGTGCTGAGCGGGCATCGAGCCCCGAAGCCGACGTCGAGAACCACGCGGGCGAATAGAGCCGATCACTTCGACTCGCCGGATTTCATCGACCGTGATGAAATTGACGTGTTGTTCGAGGACGCCAACCCGAATCCGGAGCGGATTGCGTGTCCTCCGAGGGAGGTGCTATCCGCCCTTGCTCGCCGAGAACGCGCCATCGACGATTCGTCTTACGAGCATCTGACTCAATGCTCACCTTGCTATCGCGAGTTCCGAGCGCTGCAGACGAGTGGGCTATCTGGCTCTACACCGAGGTCGTCTGGGCGGTGGTTCGCGGCGGCGGCCGCGTTGCTGCTGCTCTTGGCTGCTGGCGTGTGGTTCTATTTCCGGTCGACCCGCACACCGAATCAACCCGTTCAACCTCCTGTCGTTGCTGCAATTCGCTTGGAACTCGATCTGCGCCCTTACGGCGTCGTGCGCAGCGAGCCACTGAAAGGCAACTTGCCGCCGCTGGCGTTGTCAGCCAGTCGCCTCGATCTGACGCTGCTTCTTCCCACGGGGTCGGAACCAGGGACCTACGAGGTTCGCTTGCTCGACGCTTCATCCCGCGTGCTGGCCTCCGCGTCCGGCCAAGCTGAAATCCGGAACTTCGTCACGACATTCGAAACGGCGATCGATCTGCGCTCGACGCCGGCCGACGAGTATCGGCTTGCGCTGCGTCGTGAAGGTGAGGCTTGGGCCTTCTATTGGGCGGTCGTCAGATAGTCCCAAGTTGCCAATTCTTATCTAAAATGATAACTTTATGACGGGCTCCAGCGGATTGGCCGTCCGCGAGTATCTGACTACGGACGGTAGGAATCCATTTCGCAAGTGGCTGGACGCACTGGACGTCGCGGCGTGGGCAAGGATCCAGGCGAGGATCCTCCGCTTTTCGACCGGCAACCTCGGCGACCACAAGCATGTGGGCGCCGGCGTCTGGGAAACGCGCGTCATGTTCGGACCCGGATATCGAATCTACTTCGGTCACGCCGGCCGCACGCTGATCCTGCTCTTGCTCGGGGGAGACAAGGCGTCGCAGTCCGGGGACATTCCCCGCGCGCAGCGGTTTTGGCGGGACTATATGGAGGCGACTGGTCGTGGCAAGAAGAAGTAAAGACTGGAATATCGGGCTCGCAGAGGACCTTCGCGATCAGGCTTTCGCGCGCGAATTCCTGCAGGCCTCCATTGACGAGGGCGTGCCCCTTCAAGTCGCGCTCGGCAAGGTGATCCGCGCCATGGGCGTCAAGGAGTTCGCCGCGACGGTGTCGATGGCAAGCCCAAACGTGCTCCGTGCGATCAATCCTCGCCATAACCCGACACAAGAGACGTTGAACCGCCTCCTCAGACCGTTCCGCCTGCGATTGAGTCTCGCTCCCATCGAGAAACCGCGGCGCCGGCCCGCGGCGTAACGCCGAATTCCTTTCGAAAACTCGTCCTTCTCGCGTCCTTCGTCGCGCCCGCCTTCCGCCACTGAGAGCCCGTAACCGCACGTAGCGTGCACCCGCACTCCGTCGAACCGTGGGTTGTGCGACGGCCGCCCACTAATCTTAGGCGCAGGTTCCTTGTAAGTTCTCGGCGCGAAACCGCGTTCGATCAGATGACGCGCGAGATCACGAGCTGTTGACCAGCCGCACGAGAAACGACAAACCGGCCGCCGGTTCGCCCGCTGCGCTCCTGATTCTCGGGGCACCGATCGGCATCGATGACTCGCCTGAGAGTCACCGGGTCCGCCGCGAGTCACGGCGGTGACCATTTCTCGTTCGACTTTTGTCGGTGGTCATCGCTCCGAGTCTTCGCCGTCCTCACCCGAACCGACCGCCGCCGCTGCGCGACCAGCCCGGCGCCGTCGCCGGACACCTGACGGCTCGCGCCAGCCGCAGATCAGGCTGTCACGCCGGCCACAGTGGCGTCAGGCTTCGTCGGTCGGTCCGGGCTCGCGCCTCCAAGAGCCCGCGAGTGGGATTCCGCTGGTTTGCGAAGGAACCGCACATCGCGGAACCACAGGAGGCCAGAAATGGCGAAGTCACAAGGAACGACGAACATGACCATCAAATTCACCCCGAACGACAAAGGCAACCCTCCGGGCAAGCTGGCGGACGCCGAGCTGCACTTCTCAGGCGGCCCGATCGATGGCCTGAAACTCATCGGCTTCGCGGTCTGGAAGCGCAAGAACGGCGGGCGCACGGTGACGTTCCCGGCGCGCCAGTACTCGGTCAACGGCGAGCGTCGCAGCTTCGCGTTGTTGCGTCCGATCGTCGACACTGCGTCGCAGGACCGGCTGCGCGACCTCATCCTCGACGCCTACAAGGAGCACGAGGCGGAACTCGCTGCCACCGCGTGATCGCTCGACACCGGGGCGTCTCGCATCGCGCGGGACGCTCCGGAAGTTGGGAATCATCGGCGGCGACCGGTAATCAAATGGCCGCGTTACCGGTGACCTCTCCTCATATGCCCTCACGCAGACCGGCGATCGCGATACTCAGGACTGCGCCCCGGAACGTCTTGAAACCGCCGCTAAAGTGGGCAGGCGGCAAGCGCTGGCAGGTTCCGCACCTTCGGCCGCTCTGGGAGCCGCATTTTGGCCGGCAGTTCGTGGAACCGTTCTGCGGAGGCCTCGCGATGGCGCTCGGCCTCATGCCGGAGCGAGCGCTCCTGAACGACGTCAATTCTCAGCTCATCAACTTCTACCGTTGGCTCCAACGCGGCCTGAAGGTTGATCTGCCGATGGAGAATCTGGAGCACAGCTATTACTCGCATCGAGATCACTTCAACGCGCTCCTGGCGGAGGGGCGCGCCGACAGCGCGGAGGCCGCCGCGCTGTTCTACTACCTGAATCGAACCGGCTACAACGGTCTTTGCCGGTTCAACCGCCAGGGCGCGTTCAACGTGCCGTTTGGACGCTACGTTCGAGTTCGTTACGAGACCGACTTCTCAGCGTATCGAGAGGTCTTCGAGCACTGGACCTTCACCGATGGCGACCTAGAGAGCATGACCCTCTCCGACGGCGACTTCGTCTACGCTGACCCGCCCTATGACGTCGAATTCACGCAGTATGCGAAGGACGGATTCGACTGGCAGGACCAGGAGCGGACGGCGCTATGGCTCTCGAAGCATCGCGGGCCGGTCGTGCTGGTGAACCAAGCGACTGGGCGTATTGAGCGCCTGTATCGGAAGCTCCGCTTCGCGGTGGGCTTTCTCAACGCTCCACGCCGGATCAGTTGTACAGGCGACCGAACGCCGGCGCGAGAAATCGTCGCCACCCGCAACCTGTGATGCACCTGACGCCTCCAAGGGGACAGGCCGCGCTCATCGCCAGCGCCGACTCGCCCCGATGTGGACCAACTTAAGCGCAACGGAGGCATGAGTCCAGGAACCTCAGTTATCGGTCTGATCCGAAGCTCCGGCTCAGAGCGGCTTCGCTCGATGGCTCTCGCTCATTTGCTTCGTGACACTGGCGGGAACGACCTTCCACGGGGACACAGGTCTGTCGGCCGGTACATCAGCGCGTACGAGACCGTACTCGTCCGACATCCTGAAATTCAGCGCCAGCACCACGAAGTCCTCGACGAACTTGATGAGGGCCGACCAGAAGAACTCCATCACGTCGCGGAGCTTCTCCTGCTTCGACCACATCGGGACTTCCACTGTGCCGTCGGGGTTCCGCGCGACGGAGAACACGTGGATGTTGATGCCACCATCGAGATAGTGGTTCACGCGATCGCGAGCGCCGATGACCGCGTCGAGCCAACCGACGTGTCTCTCGAACAGCAGGGCCTCCATCATCCGCACCCGGCCTTCGTGCTTCTTCCCTGTGTTGCGCTTCAGCGCGTTCAAAACGCCCTCGCCCTTGTTCTCGAAGGTCCGCAGCGTCCACTTCCTCTGCCCGAGCATCGGCACCATCACCTTGACCAGGTGATCGAGCGTGCTCTTGATCTGAACGGTGAACTCGTCGAACTCAGAGAACAGGACCTGTGACGGATCCCACTGAACGTGGTCGACGGACGGCTTCTGTCGAAATTCCTCGACGAGTCGGCCCTCCTCGGTGCGGTACTGGTCGAGGTGCTTCCACACCGACGCCAGCTTGCGACCGATCAGGATCATCAGGTCCGCGTAGTGACTGCCCTCAGCGGCCGTCAGGTCCGCGTAACGGCGCATCTGCATGAGCGGCGCGAGAAGCCGCTGGTTGATGACGGCGTTCGGTGTTGGGTCAGAGAACAACTGCACCGCGGTATAGCCGGGCGGAATCGGAGGCGGCCCGTCGTCACGCAACGGCGTACTCCCGATGATCGGGATGCGATCGAGACAGCAGCGCTTGAACTTTCGGCCGCTGCCGCAAGGACACGGTTCGTTTCTTCCGGGGAGCGGCATTGGTCGATCCTGCCACGTGAATGGCACCGCCGGTCGGCAAGAATCCCCTCAGCACGAAGCGTAGGCGATCTTCGACGAATCGACCTTGAACCCGGCCTTCTGGAGGCGATCGACGAGCTTTGGAACGGTTTCCTTCACGTGGTCGTTGAACGAGAGGTAGAGGATGCCATTCGCATCTGACGGCACTTCCAGGTGCTGCTTCTTCAGGATGGCTACGTTGGAGCGGCCGAGCGCGGCGATCAGCATTCCCATTTCGAGGACGACGTTCTGCCTTGCGCGCGGCTCGGCCTTGTCGGCGCCGGCCGCCTTCGCGTAGCCAATATCGTCTGGAGTCATCAGCACGATCCCAAAGCGACTCCGACCCTCTCCGGGCCCAATCTCAGCTTCGAGCGCCTCGATGATCGTCAGCCCTCCGCCGCCTGAGTTAGCGAGAACGAATGGGTCGAGTCCGAGCTTGTGAAGCACCAGTTCAAGCTGCTCACGCGCGACGCTGTCGTGGCCGTGTACGACGAACACTCGTTCCTTCGCGTCCACAGCCTTCTCGCTGACCACGATGCTCGGCGACGAGGGCTTACCCAGGGCCTCCTCTATCAACTTCCCGAACGCTTCCTTCTCAGCCGCAGGCCCTTGGAGCTGCAGCGTTCCGCTCTTCGGGTACCAAATCAGACTGGCGCCGTTCGGAGCCTTGAACTGGTGGCCGTGTGTGACATCGGTCCAGTCGCCCTTCGAGACCGAAGCGACGACGCCCTTCAGGTCTTCAAGGGAGCCCTGGTGCTTCATATGTGTCTCCGGCCTTCAGTCCGATAAGCGCCGTTCCCGGTCCTACAACAGCTCCAGGAAGTCGTAGTCGGCGGACCTGCTTGACAGGACGTCGGAGAGCGCCAGGCGCCAGTTCTCCTGATACGCGTCAGAGCTGTCTTTCGGTTGCAGACCGCTGAGCCTGATCTGGCCGTATAGCGCCACTGCGTCGGCCAACCTCTGGCCCGCCGTCGCTGCACTCACTCGGGCCGTCGGAAGCGCGGCCAGTTCGGCGTACGTCTCCGCCAAGGCACAGACCAAGTGTTTCCCAGCATCCCACCGTGACCACGCCGTGGGCGGCGTCGCCACCACGGCATTGCAAAAGGAAGTGGCGGTCAGCACCTGCGCTCGAAGGGTCGCGTTCATCTGCTGAGTTTCGTCGGGATAGACAACCGTTCCCCAAAGGGCCTTCGAGAAGAAACGGGCCGGCGCATCACCGCCGCCTCCCTGACCAGTCGGAGCTTCCCACCGCTGACGCGTGAACTTCCACAGGTTCTGGCTGTGTCCGATGCCCGTGGCCGCTGCTCCGAATCCGTATGACAGGAGGCCCATCGGCCCGGCGTAGGCGTGGAGAACGGGCTTGCCCGTCAGCGCCAACGAGAGGCCTGCGTCGCAGCACCGGCGAACGGCCTCGCGCGAACTCGGAATCCGTTCTTCCTCAAACTCAAAGGCGTAGTACCAACCGTCCGCGGGCAATGCGGTCGCAGCGTCTACAGCTGCGACGACAGTCGCGTTCCAACCGGTCACTGACCGAGCCAGCGTCACCGACGCCAGCGTCGGAAGTCCGAGTGCGTCACCGGCGCTCTTGGCGGCCGCGAACAAGCGAGCATTCAACTCGGCAATGTCAGGTCTCCCGGCTTCGTACATCGCGGCCGGGGCGACAACGGCCCACACGCCGAGTTCGGATCCGAGTGTCTCCAGCTCAGTGGAAAGAGCGGACAGCTCGACGTCTGTAATCTGCCCAAGGGTCGCGAGAGTCGTGCGAAACGCCGAGAGCCCGTACGTGTCCAGGTTGTCGTTGGTGAAATCCGGCACGTAGAACTGCGGATCGATGAGGACGGGCGCATGAAGGGCAGCGTACTGCGCGGTGTACTCGACCGCCTTGTCACGGGTCAGGTCTCGCGGGCTCAAAATCACTCCCGCGCCGTGCCCCGCTTCCAACTGCTCTATAACGAGCTTCTGACTCTTGTCCCCGCACTGGTGCCAGGCGCCGCGGTTCATGGCTTAACTCCCGCACCAATCTTTCGAAGAATAGTTGCTACCTGAGCAGCATCCGCGGGCCGCTTTGCTCGCTGCTTTTCAAGCAGTTTTCCAATCAAGACCCGAAGCGTTCCGTCAAGGCCGAGGAACGCCGGACGTTTCAAATGATCATCCCGGTCGCACACGGCATCACGCAACTGGGCGACGGTATGCACTGTCGAATCGATGAACGGCTGTTCTCCCGTTGTCGCCTCGTACAGCAGGATGCCCACGGCGAAAAGGTCGGTCCTGTGGTCGATGTCGTGTTTACTCCCGTCGAACTGCTCCGGCGCAAAGTATGCGGGCGTGCCGATGCGGGCCCCTTGGAGCGTCTTCGTTAGGTCAGGCAATCCAAGGTGCCTGGCGAGCCCGAAATCAATGATCACCGGGGTTCCATCCGGGCGCACCCGAATGTTCTGCGGCTTGATGTCGCGATGAACGATCCCCTTCTCTCTCAGTGCGGCAAGCCCATCGCACAACTGCGCGAAGAACTGAACTGCGTCTTGGAGCGCCCAAGGCTGGCCCGGCTTGATCTTGTCAGCGAGATCGGCGCCATCGACGAACTCTTCGATGATGAAATGGCGTTGCTGTCCAGGCTTCGAGGAGAACGTGTACTCGCGCAGGCGCACCACATTCGGGTGATCGACGGTCTGCATCGCGAGAATCTCGCGGTCGAGCCGGTCGCGCTCGTATGTCGGAGCCACGATCTTCAGACAGAGATCGTGCCCATCCTGGTCGCGAACGTGAAAGGCCGCTTTTTGAGCACTGGGCGTGAGGGCCTTGATGAACGTGTAGTCGGGAAACTGTGCTTTCGCGTCAGGCAACGTGATCGCGAACGTCACTAAACCCTCGGAAATCGCTGACCGACCAGGGCAGCGAGCTTGTAGTAGTAGGTCCACACCTTCGGTTGACCCGAGGCCGCTTGCTTTACGATCGCCGCGCCTCCGTCGGCGTCAATCGCGATCACGCCGATCCCGCTCTGAAGCAGGGCGGGGGCGCGGCGCACGCGTGCAGCTACCGGCTCTGGCAAGGCAATAAACGATCGATGCGCGAATATCCGGTTTCGCAAGGCCTGGCCTAGGGCCCGCTGCCAGTTGTCGACCTTGACTTCAATCGCGGTGACTTCAGGGAGGATGTCGCGACAGATCGGCGTCAGTGAAACCGACCCTGCCCAATCGGCGAGGGCTTCAGCTTCGAGCAACGTTCTGACGCGATGCTCCGCGGTCTTGGGGGAGAGTCGAAGGCGCGTGGCGATTGTGTCGGGCCTCGCGCGGCCGACAACGCGGAGGTAGGCCAGGATGTTGGTCTCGACGGCTCCGGACGCGGCCAGGCCGGCAACGAGAGGCTGATACGCAGCGACAATCAGGTCCGGCATTCCCGCACCCAGCGGGACCGATCCCGCCATCCAGGCGGGGTGGGACGAACCGAAGAGCGTCGGCAGATGATCGATCACGCAGTCCTCGATGGCGCATTCGGGGCCACCTCGGCGAGGTCGGAAGAAGGTGACCGGAACTGGAGCGGACGGCGTGGTTTGCAGCACCGGCGGAAATGTACCATGCCAGGCCGGCGGTCGCTCGCCGTGGTTTGCAGTCCGATAACCTCGGTTCCCGGGCGCCGTCACGACCCGACACCGACCTCGTCAGCCAGGCTGGACTCTGTGCGCTTGGGACTCGGGTGCACGCCAGACTGCGTGGGCTCTGACGATGAGTCCCTTCCAGCGCGAACCACAGCGTCGGGGTTGCCTGCATCCCGTCGCCTCGACCCTCCGCAGCATCGTTGCGGCGCACGGGGTTCGCGGGCGGGACGAACGGCGCTGACTCGGGTCCACCAACTCGCCGAATCATGGCGGTTGATAGCCCTTGGTACCGGCGAACGTCCTGTGATGACGTGTTGCCACAAGCCCACCCGCGACGGCTTAACGGCCACTGCCTTCCTACTTCGACGAATCAACAGCGTCTGACTCTCGAGGGCAGCATCGAAACCCGCGCGCCGCCCGTCCGCTGTCCGACCACCGCACCTGTAAGTTTTTCCCAAAAAACAGCGTTCGATCAGTATGGCGCGGAAGATCGAAAGTCAGCCGGCAAGCCCGTAGCCGCGCCAATCAAACACCAACCGCTCACACGGTTCCCGCAACCGCCACCCGGGAGCGGCGCTGGTGTCTCGCTGCTCGGTGGTCTCGTTCCGAAGAACGTGGAGGTCTCATGTCGCTGCTGTCGTTCCTCGCGTCTCCGTCCCCGACGATCCGCGCCGCGATTCGCCGCATCTGGCTCCTCCTCGTGGCGCTCCTGCTCTTTCCAGCCGTCAGCTTCGCGCAGTCGCCGTGGGAGCGCGCTGCCGCCAACCTTGAGGCGTCGTTCACCGGCCCGCTCGCGCGATCGCTGGCGCTCGTCGCAATCGTCATTGGCGGTCTGATGTTCATGTTCGGCGAAGGCGGCGCCAAGCGGCAGATCAGCGGCATCGTCTTCGGTGGCGGCCTCTGCCTCTTCGCCGTCCAGTTCCTCGCTTGGTTGTTCTGACGGACAGAGCGGAGCGACGGACATGGCCGCACAGAATCTCCCCGAGTACCGCACGGTCTACCGGGCGCTGCATCGCCCGCTGACCGTATGTGGAGTCGACCGGCGCCTGTTTTTCCTGGCGCTGCTCGTCGGTGCTGCCACGTTCAATCTGTTCTACAGCTTTCTGGCCGGGTGCCTCCTGTTCAGCGTGCTGTACGCCTTTGCCTTGTGGAGCACGAACCACGACCCGCAGATGCTTCAGATCCTTCTGCGCTCGGGGACCAACTGCAACCGGTATGACGCCGCGAAACGTGACCAAGTCGAGATTCCCACTGGGCGGTCGCGATGGTGAGGCTGAATCGCATTCTCAAGGACCACCGCGACGCCGGAACGGTGAACGGGCTGCTGGCCCTGTGGGGCTTCGTGGACGATCACGCCTTTCTCACGAAGGCCGGCGCGCTTGGCGTCGTCTATCGCGTGGAAGGCGCGGACTACGAGTGCCTGGATCACCTCGAACGGCGGGTCATCGCGCATCGCTTCGAGCAGGCGCTCCGGCAGCTCAACGAGTCCTTCCGCGTCTACCAGTACCTGATCAAACGGCCGGCCGCACCGATTGTCGCCGGCGCCCACGCGCACCCGGTCGTCCGCGAGGCGCTAGACAGTCGGGCCGCGTACTTCGCCGCGAAGGGCGACGCGCTCTTTGAGCTGGAGCTCTACCTCGTCGTGCTCTATGAAGGCTGGACGTATCGAACGAGCCCTTTAACGCGCCTGGCCAGCCTGCTCAGGTCGCCGCGCCAGGCCCTCCGCGAGGTGTTGTCGGTCCGTGGCATCACAGACGTCATGCAGGAACAGCTCGCGCGGGCCTTGGCGCACCTCCACCAGAAGGCGCTCGCGTTCACGACGCAGTTCGCTGACGCGGTCCACCCAACCCTGCTGGCGAAGGGCGACGCGTTCCGCGTCCTCCGGCAGCTTCTCAACTACGCGCCTCACAAGGCCGCGTCGGCGCAGCTCAAGTACGACACCCATCTCGATTTCTTCGTCACGGACTCCGCGATCGATTGCCATCGCGATCACCTCGACATCGACGGGTACCACGTCAAGGCGCTGACGATGAAGGAGCCTCCAGCGAAGACGTTCGCGCACATGCTGCAGGACCTCTACAGCGTCCCGAGCACCTTGATCGCGTGCCTGGAATGGCAGCGCCGGCCGAACGCGACGATGCGCCGGGACCTCCGCGCCCGCCAGCGCCACTTCTTCAACAAGCGCGTGTCTATGATCAATTACCTGAGTCCTCAGACCCGGCCGGAAGAGATGCTGGTCGACGACTCAGCAAGCGCAACCGTCAGCGAACTTGGCCAGACCCTGACCGAGATGGAAGTGCGCGGGCATTTCTTCGGTGCGTGCTCGCTGTCGATCATCGTCTACGACCGCGACACCAACCGGTTGGATCAGAGTGTCGCGGAATGCGTGAAAGCCTTTGCCGGGCACGACGGAGCACTCTACGAGGAGAGTTACAACCTCATGAACGCTTGGCTCGCGGTCGTGCCCGGCAATGTATCTCACAACCTTCGCCACGTTCCATTGCTCAATACGAACTGCGCGGATCTGAGCTTCCTGTTCACTCTGCACACCGGCAACCGCACCAGCGCCCACCTCGGCGGGAGGGACTGCCTGGCGGTCTTCGAGACCGATCATCAGACCCCGTACTTCTGGAATCTGCACTGCGACGACGTCGGCCACACCCTCCTCCTGGGCGCCACCGGCAGCGGCAAGTCGTTCCTGCTGAATTTCATCATCACGCACGCCCAGAAGTACGACCCGGTGACCGTGATCTTCGACCTCGGCGGCAGCTATGAGAAATTGACCGCGCTGCTCGGTGGAAGCGTGTGGCGCATGGGCCTGGGGCAGCGGGCGTTCACGATCAACCCGTTCTGCCTCGAGCCGACGGTCGAGAACCGGCACTTCCTGGTGTCGTTCGTACGCGTGCTCCTCCAGTCGGGCGGCCAGTACCGCCTGACCATGCAGGACGATCGAGACCTCCACGAGGCGGTCGAGAACCTCTACGCGCTCGATCCGGCGCAGCGCCGGCTCTTCACGCTCGCGAACATCCTGCCGCGCTCGCTGTCGCAGCACCTCCACCGCTGGGTCCAGGGGGGACCGTACGAGGCGCTCTTCGACAACGTGGAAGATACGCTGACGTTCCAACGGATTCAGTGCTTTGACTTCGAGGGCCTCGACAAATACCCGCTTCTGCTCGAGCCACTCCTTTTCTACGTCCTCCATCGGGCGAGTGCATCCATCGGGGAAGCCGGTGCCGCGTCGCAGCTCAAGCTCTTCGTCCTGGACGAGGCATGGCGGTTTGCCCAGGACGGGACGCTGAAGGCGTACATCACGGAAGCCCTGAAGACCTGGCGCAAGCGGAACGCGGCGATGCTGCTTGCCACCCAGAGCAGCGAGGACTTCGCCGCACCCGACCTCCTACGGACGGTCGTCGAGAACTGTCCGACCAAGTTCTTTCTCGCGAATCCCAGCATGGACCTCGAGCGGGCGCGGAGCCTCTTTCATCTCAACGAGACCGAGGCCGCTCTGATCACGACACTCGTGCCGCGGCAGCAAGCGCTCTTGAAGCGGCCGGATCTCTCGAAAGTGCTCAATCTTCACGTTGACCCGAGCTCGTACTGGATCTACACCAACACTCCGCTCGATAACGAGCGGCTCCGGACGACGGCCAATGGCCGTGACCTCAGGGCCACTGTCGAGCGCGCCGCCGCCCACTCGTAGGAGATACCGATGAAACGACTCCTGATGTTGCTCGTCACGTGCTCGTTGTCGCTGCTCTGCGCCGCGGCTGAGGCCCAAACCGCCCGCGAAGTGAGCTACACGCCTCAATCTGTCGTGCCTCTCCGAGCGAAGCTGCGTTTCACGACGATGGTCATCCTCCCGGAGCAGGAACAGATCCTCGACTTTGTCTGTGGCGACAAGGAGTTCTGGATTGTCTCTGGGGCGCAGAATCTCGCGTACATCAAGCCGGCCAAGGCGGGTGCCACGACCAATCTCAACCTCGTCACGGCGAGCGGCCGTGTCTATTCGTTCGTGCTGACCGAGGGCGCCGCCGACCCTGATCTGAAGGTGTTCGTGATCCCTGACGAGACCATGAAAGCGGCCGGCGCCGGTGCGCAAAAGTTCTATTCAACGGCCCAGGTTGAGGAGTTCCGGCGTGCGGCTGATGATGCGCGCCGGGAAACTGAGGATGCTCGGAAGCAGGTGGATGCCGTGCGAGACGAGGCCGAAAAGACCGTCAACGAGCGGGTCAGTCAATTTCGGGCGACCTTCCCGACGCAGTTGCAGTTCCCGTATCGCTTCAAAGCGAATCAGCGCCCGTTCTACGTGTCGGCGATCTACACGGACGGGAAGTTCACCTACATCCGGTCCGACGCCACCGAACTGTCGGCCCTCTACGAACTGATCGACAGTCCGACGAGTCGGTTCAAGTCGCCGAACCTGATCAACTTCCAGGTCGAGAACGGCGTCTACGTGGTGCCCAAGGTGCTCGAGAGCGGCTACCTCGTGGTCGGCAAGCAGAAGCTCGTCTTCGAAGCGGTTCGCTGACCGGAGGTACGTCATGGTTCCCGAAACTGACGAGCGAGCCGGCGAGCGAAGTGCGCCAGACCTGCCAGGAGCGGTCCACGACCGGCGTGTTAGGCCGCGAGGCGTACTGCCGCGTCACGTGCAGATGTGGCTGATGGTCGCGATCGCGGTGGTGATTCTCGCGATCATCCTGTTTACCGGGCATCCGGAACCGTTGCCGAGACCTCAGGCAGGGGCTCGGCCCGCGCAGCCGTCGCTCGTGCCGCCAGAGCGGGTGAAGAGCTACGAGCAGGGACTGGCCGCCGAGGCAGCCCGTCAGCAGCAGGCCCTCGCGCAACAGGCCGGCGCCGCGCGCGCGGGCACACCCGCGAGCACCGGCGCGCCCGGTAGTTCCGATCCGCTCTCCGACGAACAGCGCCGCCGCGAGTATCAAAGCCTCTTTTCGGACAGCGTCGCGCTCAGCCGGCGAGCGAGCGACCGACAGCCGTACGGAGAGCCGCGCCAGCAGGAACGCGCCGTGCCGCCCTCGCCCGCGTCCGCTGCCCCGGAACTCGCGATGCTTCAGCAGCTCCTGAACCAGAGACCGGCCCCGCCCGTTGCGCGACCGACGACGGCACCACCGACGCCCTCGATCGCGCCGCCCGCCGCAGACACGCCCACCGAGCGTGCCGGCGGCCGTGAAGAGACCGCCGCGCCCGTACCGCCGAAAGAGACTGGACCAATTCAGGCTGGCGGACCCATTCAGCGCTTGGTCGAAGGCACGGTGATCGAAACCGTGCTCTTGAATCGGCTCGATGGGACGTTTGCCGGGCCGGTTGAGTGTCTCGTGACGACGCCGGTGTATTCCCACGACCGTCAGTCGATCGTGATTCCTGCAGGAGCGCGAGTCCTCGGGTCCGCTTCGCCGGTGCAGACCTGGGGTGACTCGCGCCTGGCGGTCAGCTTTCATCGTTTGGTCATGCCAGATGGGCGCACCTACAGCCTCGACCGCTTCAAGGGTCTTGGCCAAGTCGGCGACGCCGGCCTCAAGGACAGCGTCAACCGCCACTATCTGCAGGTCTTTGGAGCGTCGCTGGCCATTGGTGCGTTGTCTGGCCTTGCGCAGTACGGATCGCGCAACACCGTCGATTCCTACAGCTTCGGCGACGCCTACCGGCAGGGCACAGGTTCTAGCTTGGCGTCATCAACGGGCCGAGTGCTCGATCGATATCTGAACGTCCTGCCGACGATCACGATCCGCGAGGGCTATCGAATCAAGGTGTATCTCACCAACGATCTCCAACTTCCGCCGTACTCGGCCGCGTCTCCAGGAGGTGCACGATGAAGCGTCGTCTTTTTCGCCTGACCGCGATCCTTCTGACGGTCGTCATGTTGTCGTCACCGTCGCCGGCACGCGCGCAGGCCTATGACTACCTGGTCTATGACGAATCGAACTGGTGGGAGGCCGTGGCGCAGGTATCTGCGCTGGTCCAACAGATCTTGCACATGATCCGGCAAGCGCGCCGGCTGCCGTTCGACATGGTGGCGCGCTACCACGGCCACTCGGTCGACTGGACCTTCCACGACCTGGAAGCTGGTCTCCTGTACGCCCAGCGGATTCTTGGCGCGCTGAATGACGGCGACCCGACCGGAGGAGCGTACCGCCAAATCGTCGATCCGCTGGACCTGCCGACGGACGTGCTGGGGCGCATGCCGCCCAGTCTGCAGAGACGCCTCACGAAGGCGTACGCAAGTATCGAGCTGGCCGACAGCGTGTCGGAGCTCGCCGTGGATCAGTTGGGTGCAATGCGCGTCGAGGGGCCACATAACCTGCAGGTGGCCAAGGACATGGAGAAGGACGCCGTCTCGAACAACGGCGACCTTCACACGCAAATAGCGGTCCTGAACAAAATCAACACCGCTGAAGTTCTGGGACTCCGCCTTCAGGACCACATGACGAAGGCTCTAATCAGCACCCTTGAGCAGCTGCTCGTCGCGAACCGACGCCAGCGCGACGCCGAAGCCGTTCTGCTGAACGCCACGATCTACCAGTGGCGCTACGGCCAGGGGTACGGCGATGACTTGTTCAGGAACACGGCCACCGACCTCGACGGCTGGCGACAGCGTTGACCCGCGGCAGGAGTGAACCATGCCCACCGGCTACGATCCCATCGGTACCGTGCAGCAAGCGATCAACACCCTGCTCGACACGCAGGAGCCTCAGTTCATCGGTATCGGCAATCGCTTGTTCCTCTCGTTCGCGGTGATTCTCCTCGCGTGGCACGGCATCAAGATGATGCTCGCCTGGCGTCAGTCGGGTGAGCACATGTTCAGCTTTGCCAAGCTGCTGCTGGTGATCTCGTTCGGCTACGCAATGATTGCGTTCTACGAGGCACCCATTCCGGGCATCGGCAGTTCGTTTTCCAACCTCATCACAGACCAGACGGCTTACCTCGCGAGCATCATCAGCGCTCGCTCGGTCCAGAACGCCCAGGAAAGCCTGAACACGCTCTGGAACGCTCTCGAGCAGCCGGATGCGTGGTCCATCATCGCCAACTTGCTCTACTGGCTCATGCTCATCGTGATCGGCCTGGCGCAGTTCGCGGTGTTGTTCGTCGTGTCATTCGGGATGATTGCGAGCGCGATCTGTGCCTTGGTTGGGCCGCTTTTCGTGCCGTTCTTCATCGTGCCGACGCTTGAATGGCTGTTCTGGGGCTGGCTGAAGGCGTTCGTCCAGTACTCCTTCATTCCGGTCATTGCGAACGCCTTCATCTTCGTGTTCGAGCGGTTCCTGAGCCGTTTTGTGCAGACGCTGCCGCCGGGTCTCCGGCTCGAAGAACAACTGCTGTACTCGGTACACGCCGTAATGATATTGGTGACATTCACAGTCGGAGTGTTGCTCGTGCCCTCGCTGACCAGCTCGATCTTCTCGGGCCACTCTGGCGAATCTGTACTGCCGTCTCAGGTCAAGAGCATCTGAAGGGAACGGTCGACATGGGGATCTTTAGGAGTCATCGCGAGGCGGCCAAGGCCACGAACCGCGTCATTGGCCGCTTCTTCCTGGTGATGGCCATCTGGATGGTGGTGTTTGCCGCCGCTGTGGCCGGCCACTACCTGTTCGGCTGGTGGTGAGAGGGAGACGACGATGGACACGAGCGTGCCGCGCTACGAACCGGCTCCGATCGAGGATGCGAAGCGGCAGTACGTCGAGCTCTTCGGCTCGGCGCTGGTGATGAACACGTACCTCAAGATCGCTCTGCTGTGCGTGTCGCTCGTCGCTGCCGGACTCCTCGTGCTGAACTTCCGGACGCAGGCGAAGTTCGCCAATCTGAAGCCGCTGGTCATCCGAATTGACGACGTCGGCCGCGCGCAGGCGCTGCAGTACGACACCCTCACGTATCAGCCGCAGGGGCAGGCTCCCGAACTCAAGTACTTCCTGACACAGTTCGTCACGAGGCATTTCGCCCGCATGCGGGCGACTGTCCAGGACCGCTTCACCGAGTCGCTCTACTTTCTCGACGCGGCCCTGGCGGACGCAACGATCGCGCAAAACCAACGCGCCCAGACGATTGAGAGCTTCATCGCCGGGCATGGGGACGAGGTCGAAATTCAGGTCAAGAACGTCACGCTGGACGAGCTGAAGGCGTCGCCCTACAAGGCCACCGTGGACTTCGAGAAGCTGTACTACGGTCAAGGCGGCCGGCAGGAGAAGAAGCGCGAGACCTTCGTGGCGCAGATCACGTTCGTGCTCCGCGATCAGATTCCCAACGCGATGGTGCTGGTCAACCCGCTTGGGCTGACGATCACGTACTTCCGCGTAGACCAGGCGTTCCAGTGATTGCCAACAGCGCGTTCCTCGCGGCCATGGTCGTCCTGCTCGGACTGTTCTTTGTGATGGGCGAGATCGACTTCCTCGCGCCCCACAAGCATCTCATTCTGCCGTGGTACCTCTGGTCGATCGTCGGTGGCGTCGTGGTCGTGTATCTCAATCTCTTTGCCTGTTTCTACCTGGTCGGCCGCGCGCTCTTCCTCAAGGACACCGGCCGCAAGCTGGCGCACGTCGAACGGCAGCTCAACACCAATGACACCATCGTTCGCGACCTCTCCGACCGACTGGCAGGGGAGGAATGACGCCATGTCACGGAGCGCGCGCGATGACGGCCGCGCCGATGCGCAACGTCCAACTGCTGATCGCCAGAGCGACCACCAGCGTCAAGACCGGTCTATTGACGTGCCGGCGGATGGCCTTGCGCTCCCGCGAGGCGACCGCCGGGAGGCGGTCGAGTGTCGCGAGCGCGTCTACCAACTGCGTGGGTCCGAGAGCGGGCTCCTCACCACGGTCGGCGCGTTTCGCGTGGTGCCGGCGGCTGATCTCGCGGACGGCCGATCGACGCCAGAGGCCTTCAAGGAAGACCTGCGGAGTCTCTCCAATCAGGGCCTGATCGAACGCCGGACCATCACGATCAACCAGCAGGCCATGCGCGTGGTCGTGTTGACGCGAGATGGGAAGGCGCTCCTCGAGAACCAGCGCGAAGCCCCAGTCGATCGGCCGCAGCGGTTTCACGCCGGCCTCGTCAAGCCGCGTGAACTGGCGCACGACGCCCAAATGTATCGCCTCTATCAGGCTGCGGCGTCTCGCATCGAAGACAACGGCGGCCGGATCACGCGCATCGTCCTGGACTACGAACTCAAGCGCGACTATCAGACCTTTCTGAATCGGCGAGACCGCCCAGAGGATGCCGACAGGCATGAGGACATGGCCGCGTTTGCCGCAGCTCGGCACCTTCCGATCATCGACGGACATCTGGAATTGCCAGACCTTCGGCTCGAGTACGAGACCGCGGATGGGCGCCTCGAAGAGCGGGACCTCGAATTGGTGACAGAGCATTACTCGCGTGGGCAGCTGGCAGGAAAGGCACGTGCCGGCTTTGCCCTCTATCGCGCCTCTGGCGCCGGGCGCCTTCGGGGCGGCGCGGCCCACACCGGTGGGACGCCCATCGATCCACACCATCTGGAGTGGCTGTCGTGACGTTCGATGAGCGTCTGCGCGCCCTGGAATCGCTGAGGCTGACGCCCCGACAAACGCGGTTTGTGGCGACCGTCGCCCTGCACAGTGGCTACTGTCTCCGACGCCAATACATGGCATTTGCCGGGCTGCAATACGGCAAGGTTGTGCGCGAGTTTCTGGACGGCCTGGTCGCGCGCCGGCTGGCCGTCCGCATCGCATATCGGACCGACCGCGGGTTCCTCTACCACATGCACGCGCGATCGATCTATCGGGCGCTGCAACAGGACGACAACCGGAATCGCCGCACCACGAGTCCGGCATTGATTGGCCGCAAGCTCATGATGCTCGACTTCGTCATCGGCGAGCCGGATGCCGAATGGTATGCCACCGAAACCGACAAGGTGGAGCTGTTCACGACTCGGTTTGGCATTTCGGTCAGCGACCTCCCGCAGGTCACCTACGCCCCGTACGACCAGCGGATGGCGCCGACCACCCGATACTTCACTCACAAGCTCCCGATCTTCCTGAAGGGCGAGCCGCCCACGGTGCACTTCGCGGCGCTCGCCCTCGAGCCCGCGACTGTGTCGTTCGAGCGGTTTCTCGCCGATCACGCAAGGCTCCTGCACCGGCTGTCTGCGTGGGCCATCGTGCTCGTCGGACCACGCGGCGGAGAGAGCGTCGCGGCCTGCCGTGCGGTCTTTGCACGCTACCTCAACGACGTGTCGTCGTCGCCGGTGCTCGACCTCCACGCTGCCGCTCGGTACTTTGCCCTGCGCCGATCTGTCGAGCGCAACGACCTGGCGGCGCTCTCGGTCGCGGACCTCAATTACGCCCGCGAGGCGCGACAGCGCTTCACTGGCCCGGCCTCGGAAGCGATCTATGCGCGGTGGTTGGTGAACGGCGACGCTGCGCTTGAGCTGGAGAAGAACCCGAGTCAGCGGACTTCAGGTTCCCTTGTTCATCACGAGCTTCCGTTCCGGTATGAGCAGTTCGGTGACCTTCCGGGGGTGTGCTGATGGGCCGACACCTCACCACCACGGTGGCTCCCTTGTCGGCCCCGGTGTCGGCTACGGTGTCGGCCTCTGGACAAACGAATTCACGCACAAAAGTTCGCCGGACAGACCAAGCCTGGGTCGCGGGCTGGGTTGCGGCCTGGGGTGCGAGCGAAGGGGGAGCGACCCCCCGGTGTTCGCCGGTCCTTGACCCAGCCGCCACGGCGGCTGGCCCGGCCCGGAGGGTCGCTCCCCCTTCGCTCGCACTCGCGTTTCGACGAGGCCGTCACGTCTTCGTCGTTCGCATCCCAAGCCGCGCCGAGGCCAGCCGTGGCGGCTCCCGCGTCTTGCATCCGTGAAAGGAGTTCCCGATGCCGCTGATCAAACCGCGCACCAATCGCGTCCGGACCGTGCGTCACATCTGTCGTCTGCAAGAGCCAAATCGCGACGCGCTCGTGCTCTATGCGCGCTTCATCGGCGACACGGCCGACTACGTGCTCAATCAACTGATCGACACGACGATCGCCAAGGATCGTGACTTCGTCACGTGGCGAGCCGCAGAACCGGCCATGGCGTTGACGAAGCCTGTCGGCGACGAGCCCGTGAGCAAGACGCCAGTCCGATCTGACGACGTCCGCTGAGAAGTTACGATGCGCGCGCTCGTCGAACACCGGTTCGTGCTCAGCCTGGCGCTCGCCGCCGTCACGGGCGTGGCCGGTCTGCATCAATGGCCATTTCCGGAGGACAACGTGTTCCTCCAGATGATCCAGGCCGAACGCCCCGGCTTGTACGCGGGATTCTTGTACACGTACGCGACGCTGTGGTTCAGCACGCCGTTCTTCGGCTGCAGCATCGGCTTCTCACTGCTCTACATCTTCGTTGCGCGATGGGATCGGCCGGCGGCCCTGGAGCCACTTCCGGCTTATCCGAAGCCGGAGCACCGGCGGGACCTCTTCTTGGTGCTTGGCGAACAACACTACCGGACGTCCGCACGGCGTGCCGCCGTGCCACGTTGGCTGGTCATTCCGGAGCGGGGGCTCTACACGGGGATCGCCATCGTCGGCGCCATCGGCACGGGCAAGACGACGGCGTGCATGTATCCGTACGTCGAGCAACTGCTCGCATATCGCGCCAACGAACCGACGCGCAAGGTCGCGGGCTTGGTGTTGGAAGTGAAAGGCGACTTCTGCAAACGGGTACGCGACATCCTCGCGTCCCACGACCGCGCTGGCGACTATGTCGAGGTCAGTCTCGAGTCAGCGTACCGCTACAATCCGCTGCACAACGATCTCGATGCTTACGCGCTCGCCTACGGCATCGCCACATTGATGACCAACCTGTTTGGCCGCGGCAAGGAACCGTTCTGGCAGCAGGCCAGCACGAACCTCGTCAAGTTCGTGATTCTCCTGCACAAGACGCTCGACGACTACGTCACGCTCTTCCAGGTCTACGAGCACGTCATCAACCCGGACAAGCTGCGGGCTGTGATCGCAGAAGGGGAGCGCCGCTTTGCCGCGCGCAACCGGCGTCTCTCGATTGACAAGCGCGAGCATCTGTTTTCCGCCGAACTGACGCCCTGGTTGTGGTACCCGCACGAGAACGGCCGCGAGACATGGACGTACTGGTCGAAGGACGTCGAAGACTATCTCAATGGTGCCGGCATCGGCTGCCGCATCGATGAAGCCCCGGCGACGGCCCGCGAAGCCGACAAGCAGGCGCAGTTCGAAGCCGTGAAGCGGTGGTTCGAAGACGACTGGATGCGCATCGAGCCGAAGCTCCGGACGTCCATCGTCGAAGGCATCAGCGTCTTCCTGTCGCTGTTCGACGACAACCCCAAGGTGAAGTACACCTTCTGCCCGCCGAAGGCCACGTACGATCCCGCACAGAATCCCAACGCCATCCACGGCGTGCCGCTCCCGCCGCTCGCGGATCTGATCGAGCAGGGCAAGGTGGTGGCGCTCAACTTCCCGGTCGCCATGAATCCCGGCTTGGCTCGCGCGCTCGGCACGATGCTCAAGCAGGACTTTCAGCGCGCCGTCCTGAATCGGATCCAGAAGATCAACGCGGACCCGTCACGGTCGTGGCGGTCGGTCGCCTTCGTGTGTGACGAGTACCAGGCCTTCGCGACGACCGGCGAGAACGAGCCGTCGGGCGACGAGAAGTTCTTCTCCCTGGCACGTCAGGCGCGCTGCGTGCCCATCGTCGCGACCCAGAGCATCAGCTCGCTGCGGTCCACGCTCTCGGGCGAATCCTGGCGCACACTTCTGCAGGGCCTGCGCACGAAAATCTTCCTCGCGCTGTCCGATGACTTCAGCGCGAAGATGGCCGCCGACTTGTGCGGTCGAGCGGAGCGCCTCAAGCCGGGCTATACCCTGACCGAGGCCGGGCAGGATGCCCGCATCAGCCTGCTGACGGGCCGTCCGGGAGCGCACCGCACGACCGTCAGCGCGACGAAGACGTACAGCCTCTTGCGCGAGTACGTGTTCGAGCCGAAGGTCTTTGCGGAGCTGCAGAATGGGCAGGCCATCGTATTGCCGTACGACGGCCTCAATCCTCAGCCTCCAACGTACTGCTATCTCAAGCCGCACTACCTGGACGTGCAAACCAGCTATTTCGATCACGTCGCTGCGGGAGTCCTCTGATGAGCTTCGATCTGATTCTCCCGTTCCTTCGGCCCATCGCGCACCTAATTCAGGATCCGGAAGTGAGCGAGATCATGGTCAACGGCTCCCGCCGGGTCTTCATCGAGCGCAACGGGTTGTTGGAGGAAGTCGCCGACGTCCGAGTCGATGAGCGAAATCTCAAGGTGGCCGTCAAGAACATTGCCCGTGCGCTCGGCGATGACGTCTCTGAGGAGAAACCGATCCTCGACTCGCGTTTACCTGATGGTTCGCGCGTGGCCGCGGTGTTTCCTCCGTGCAGCCTCGGCGGGACGACCCTGACCATTCGCAAGTTCCAGACACGGTTCTTCACGGCCGACGAACTCGTGCGAATCGGCACCATGACGCCTGACGTGCTCGAAACGGTTCGGGCCGCGATCGTCAGGAACGAGAACATTCTGATCAGCGGCGGCACCAGCACGGGCAAGACGACGCTGCTGAACGCGCTCACGGCCTTCTTGCCGGCGGACGACCGGATTGTGCTCATCGAGGACACGGCGGAACTTCAGGTCGACCGGCCCAACCTGGTGCGCTTCGAGGCCCGTCGTGAGCAAACGAATCTGTCGGCTGTGACGATTCGGGAATTGCTGCGGGCCACGCTTCGACATCGTCCGGACCGCATCATCGTCGGTGAAGTCCGCGGCGGCGAGGCGTACGACCTGCTGCAGGCGCTCAACACGGGGCACTCCGGCTCGCTCTCAACGATCCACGCGAATTCCGCCGAGCAAGCGCTCGCGCGGTTCTCATCGTGTGTCGTCCAAAGTGGTGTCGAACTGCCATACCAAGCGGTCCGCTATCAGATCGCTGACGCGATCGATCTCGTGCTGCACCTTGGGCGTGATCGAGGTGCGCGCGTGGTCCAGGAGTTGATCAGCGTTGAACGCTATGAGGTGGAGCGCGACCGCTACGACACGGCCGTTGTGTTTAGCAGGAGCGCGTCAGCGGACACGCCCGCGCCAGGTGCAACGGCGTGATTGTCGGAAGGCCGGTGTGGCGAGTCGGGCCATCAACCGGTTGATTCTCGGGCTCGCCTCGGTTCTGTCAAGACTCGTCGCTTCGCTCCGACCCCGCGGGCGGGGCTAGCGGTCTTGACAGAGCCCTCGGTCGAGCCACGGAAGGCACTTAGTTGATGGCCCGGACGCGGGCCTCACCGACGAGGCGACGGTGATCTCTGCAACGCAGCGAAGGAGACGATTGATGGCCGAACTGTCGATCAGCCCGAGCATCGTGGTGACAATCGGACGGCAGACGCGCCTGTATCACGCCTTCATCACCTCTGCGCCCTGTCGAATCGACGCGCCATCGACCGTGACCCTCTACGCGGCGACCCTCGCGGACGTCGCGGTGTTCGCCGCCAACGAGATCGTCCTAGACGCGACGCGCGCACGGACATGCGCACGGCTCGTGCTCGTCGATGCGACCGAACTCGCCTGGCAGCGAGCGCGCTGCCGCGAGGCGCGGCATTGGCTGGCGCCCGCCGACGAAGGGCTTGTCGGACTGAACACCCTTCAGCATTGGCTGTGGCAACGGATTCGTGGCTCCTAGCGCCCAGGTTCGGGTGCGCGCGTCGGTGTTGCAAGCGCATGCGGAACACGAGCAGGAAGTTGCTCGCAACATGTGTCGTAGCCCAGGGAATCGTTCGCGAAAGCTCAGAGGTGAAAGATGGCCGGACCTGAGGAGCCGACTCAGTTCGAAGAGCGTCACTTCACGATCCATGAACTCTCGAAGATGTGGCACTTTTCAGTTGAGTTCGTCCGTCAGATCGTCAAAGACGAGCCGGGAGTGACCGAGTGGGTCAGGCAACAGCCGGGGAAGCGGCGATACCGCGTGCTCCGCGTCCCGCAGTCCGTCGTCGAGCGACTCTACCGGCGGGCGCAGGTGCGTGCGGAGGAGCAGGGACTTGTTCCCAAGTACGTTGGACGTCGGCCTCGAGCTGCTCCTGCCGAGCCTTCACCCAGGGCGCGTAGTGCCGCTCGGTAATCTTGATCGACGCGTGGCCAAGGAGGATGGATACGTGAGTCAGTTCCACGCCCTTAAGAAGCAGCGAGACGGCGAACGTGTCGCGGAATCGGTGGGGATGTCCGCCCTTGATCGGTGGCTTTGCCGAACGGAACATCTTCCTGAACACGCGATTCCAGCTCTTGACTGTCGTTTCGCGTTCACTGCGGCCGTCCCAGAAGAAGTAGTCGGGATGCGCGTTCGAGAGATCATTCAGCGCGCTGACAGCAATGGGCGGCAGCGGGCAGTTCACGGGAGTGCCGGTCTTCTGCGTGTACAGGAACAGCTTCCCGTCTTTCAGGCGCGCACGTTCGAGACACGCGGCGTCCTGCATCCGAAGACCGGAATAGCGGAGCAGCAGGACCATTGCGCGCGCTTTCGGACCAAACGTGCCCCATTCAGAAATCTGATCAGCGGCATTCAGTATCCGTTCGACATCGGCGTCCTCGAACGGCAGCGTCGGTCGCTGCGTCACCTTCGGCGCCTTGAGCACCATTGCGGGATTCGAGTCGATCCAGTCAGAGTCCTGGCAGAATCTCAAGAACCCGCGGAGGTACTCCAGACGCTTTACTGCGGAGAGTGCGGAGTACGGCCAGCCATTGCGAAAAGTACGAAGGGCGTCCACGTCAAGCTGCTTGAGGAGATGGAAGCCTTTCCCTTTGCAGAACGGCAGGAGCTTGCCCTCGAGGAGCTCGCGGCGTTTGCGAATCGTCGTCTCCGCAAGGTGCCGGGCGGTTGCATCGTCGAAGTACCGTTCGACCGCCTGCTCGACACTCGGGATGTCGACCTTGATGACGCCAACTTGGCCGGATGCTTCCCAACCGTGGACGATCGCTGCGGCGGCGCTCCAGTCGCGCGTGCCCAGCGAATCCTTCATCCACTGACCGCCGAGGGAACCCTGAGCCCAGATGCCGCAGTTGCAGCGGGTCCACCTCCGGCCTTTTCGGCGATGGGGACAGGTCCGCGAATGGCGCCGGTAAATGGTCAGGCTTCCCGCAGGCACGATTCAGCGTACCACGATTCACCGCCTAAATGCGTTCCAGTTGTGTTCCAGTAAAGGCGATTTCTGTGAGTTTGATAGAATCTATTGGAGATGAATCATTCAGGCATTTAGCGATCTCGGCTAGAGTGACGGTCCGAATCCCACCCTCTCCGCCAAATAAGTCATTAATAATCAATAACTTACAGCCACGCAGATCCACCGTGTGTGCTTCGCGGCCTCGAAGTCGCTGAGTCCAGACTCGTAGCTCGTCATTTTCCTGAGCAATTCGACGGCACGATCGCCACGTGTGTTCGCGTTCCACCCTCTCCACTTGGCATCCAGTCGCGTTTTCCGGCTTTGCGCCCATCGCGTGATGGGCTCAGCCTTGCCCGCATCGTCTCCACCCTTCGAGAGATGTCCACATGATCGGATCAAGCGCAACCTGCCCGGCCACCGTGACAGGCGACGGCGTCTACTCGGGAAGGCGGACGACGAGGAGCGTCCCGCCGGGACCCGATCGGACCTGCAGACTGTGCTCACGCAGGATCTCGTCGAGGACCTCCCTCGGCAGCACGGCTTTCGGCTCGGCGAGGACTTTCATGGTCGGCTGGACGATCTCGGAGCTGAACACGACGTTGAGCCCGGTGGCCTGGAGTTCGCGGAGGACGTCGCCGAGCGGCCGGCCGGCGTACTTGATCCCGCTGGTGCTGGCCGGCAACCCGGTCGCGGCCAGGTATCCCGTGCGGGCGCGAACAACGTAGTCGGGATTCTTCATACGGACTCGGACGCTGTGCCACTTGCCGTCTTTCACCGGATTGGTCGGGTAGTAGCCAATGCTGTATTGGCTGCGGAGTTCCGCAGCGATCGTGTCGAGCACCGCGTCCAGTTTCTTGCCGAATGCGGCCTCGGGGAGCTCCCATGCCCTTCCGCCGCTCGCTTCGCCGAACTGGTTCAGCACCTTCATATCGACGGTGGTGTAGTTCCGTGGGCTCGATCTGGAGTTTCTGCCCATGTCGAATCCCGGCGCTCCCCTGATCCCGATGCTGTAGACCAGCATTTCGGCTTCGCGGATGAATTGCAGAGCCTTGTCGATGCGCGTCAGGCTCCTGGTGTCTTCGCCGTCGGTGACGAGCAGTACCGCCTTCTTCTGATGGCGGCCCCGTTTCACTTTCTGCAGCGCCTGATACAGCGAGTCGTACAGCGCCGTGCCACCGCCGACGTTCACCCCGGCCATCAGCGCGTTCCTGAGTGTTGTGCGATCGGAGGTGAAGTCGGCTTTGAGCGACGGCCCCATCGCGAAGGTCATCAGGAAGATTTCATCGTCCGGGTGAATCACCGAAAAGAAATGGTCGATTGCGCGCTGAGCTGTGCGGATCGTGCTCTGCACGCTGTGGCTCGTGTCGAGAATGACACCGATGCTGATCGGCAGATCCGCCGACGGCGCGAGGAATTTGATCGTCTGGGGCTCCCCGTCTTCTTCAACGATGAAGTCGTCGATGGTGAGATTCGGTACCGTCCGCTCCTTGCCGTCGACAACGGTCGCGACCACGTTGATCAACAGGACGTCGCCCTTGAATTGAGCGCAAAGGAGTGCGCTCAGGAGCAAAAGGACGACCGCCGAGCCGATAACCTGCCGCGCCGAAGCGCAACGCGAAGGCGGGACTGTTCGCATGGCTAGAACGCGTAGCGCGTGCTGAAGCGGACGACGGTGCCGCCCAAGTTGGCCTCCGGCTTCCTGAAGGACGGGCCGGTGGTTTGGTTGACGTCGGTCACGGTCTTGAGGCCGGCGAGGTTGGAGATGTTCACCATCAGGTGAAGCCGGTGGGTGTCCTTGATGACGAATTGCTTCTGCGCGCGCAGGTTGATCACGTTGATGGCTGGCAAGTAGTACGTCCCGGCCTTGTCCGCCGCGATCAGCTGGTTGCCTTGAACCAGCGGCGTCGTCCGATTCGGATCCGCCCGCCTCAGGTCGGGCTGCCTGACGGTGAAAAAGCGGCCGTACGTCTCGCCCTTCATCGCGTTGTACGCGAAGGCGACCATCACGCCCCAGCGGAACAGGTAGCTTCCCGACGCCTTGACCGTCCAGCCCGTCGTCTGCGTGTTGTTGTTCGAGCTCCAGAACACGTCGTACGGATTCTCAGACAACACCGAGGACAAATTCCGTTTCGTCCAGTCGAAACCGCTGATCAGTTGCCAGTGAGCGCTCATTCGCTTGGTGACGCCGACTTCGAGCGTGCTGTAGGTGTCGCCGATCGGCTTGTTGGTCACATAGTAGTCGGTGGTATTCGCAGGCACGTCGGTTTCCCAGACCGTGATGGTCCGGTCGTCGCCGCCGTTGACGACTCCGTCGGGACCCGGATCGACGGCCTGGACCGGCCTGTACGATGACAACGTACGAAGCCGGTCATACCGGCCGAACGTGTTCTTCTGCCGCTTCCGAACAACGTTGAAGTAGCCGCGCAGGCCGCCGGCGATCTCCTGATCGACACCGAACGTGTATTCATCGGTGTACGAGTCCGTCAGGTTCGGATCGACGGTCGCCGGCGTCAGCTGCGCGCCGCCGGAGATTGGCTGAAGCGTCCCTACATATGCCGGCGTGATCCGGGTGGCGGCGAGCTCCCGATCCGCCGTCAGGTAGTTCATGTCCCACGCGTACTTCTTGGTGATGAGATCGATCGGATTCACCAGCGAGGAAATAAACCCCGCCGGATCCGTCGCGTATCTGCCCCAGCTGGCCCTCAGGGCGGTCTTCGAGTTGCCGAAGACGTCGTAGATGAGCGCGACTCGTGGGACCACGGTGTTGAACGTCACGACGTCGCGCGCCGGCGTGACCATCCTGACGGCGAACGGACCGACGTCGCAATGGTGATCGTCGACGCATGGCCGGTTACCGTTCAACCCGAACCGCTGCTCAGGGTAGGAGCTGCGGTACTGATCGAAGCGAATGCCGTAGTTAAGCGTCAGTTTCGACAGGACCTGAAACTTGTCCTGGAAGAACAGCGCGTGGTTCTTGAGAACGTGCACGTTCGACACTGGTCCGTTGTCGGTCGAGAACGCATTCGGCATCCCGTTTGATGTCGAGATGGAGACATGGCCGGCGGTGCCGGCCGGACCCGGAGCGCCATACTCGGTCAATCGCGGTTCGAACCACTGATACATGTAGCCGATCTTCATGTCGTGGCGGTCGGCGTAGAGGGTGAGGTGCGTGTTGTAGTGCCAGCGCCGATCCTCCCTATAGCTGGGCGCGGTGAAGGCGCCGCTGCGGACGAACGCGACATCGTCGCTGATCGGCGTCCTGTCGGTATGCGCGCCGAGCGGGAATTGGGAGGCGAAGACATTGACCGAGGCGTCCAGCGTCGCGCGGTTGCTGAGCATCCGCATGTAGTCAACCTTGCCGATTTGACTGCGACTATCCTGCAAGGCCGTCGCTTCGACACTGTAATTGTAGAGGCTGGGGTTGTCGAAACCGAGCCCGAACCGATAGGGTTGATACTTCCTGCCGACCTGCGTCACGAACGCCAGAGTGCTTGTGCGGCTGAGTTGATAGTTCAGCTTGAGGGTGTAGTTCGTCGTTTCGGTGGTGAAGCGGTGGCCTGGTCTGCCACCTTCGTGTGCCGGCTTGTCGTACATCTTACTCATGAACGCGGTGTAGTGATCGCGGAATGACGTGAAGTACCAGAGCCTGTCCTTTATGAACGGGCCACCGACCTGGGCATTGATGTCGCGATACTGCTGATAGATCTCCGCACCGGTGTAGTGTTCGAGTCGGCCAGGTTTGACGTCGGCGAAGAGCTCGCCGTGATGCGTGTTGCCGCCGCTCTTGATCACCGTGGCCACCGCGGCCCCCGCGACCGCAACTTCGGCGGAGTTTCCCGCTCCAGCCACCTTCGCTTCAGCCAGCGCACCGTAGTCGATGTAGGCGCCTAGACCGGCGGAGCCGACGATGTTGACGCCGTCCACGGTCGTGCTCGACTGGCCCGACAACCCGTACGTCCGATATGGCGACTGCGTTCCCGCGGTATTGCCGCCGATGTCCGGGCGCGGCATCGTGATCCCGGGGGTCAGGGCCAGCAGGGCAAAGAGGTCGCGCTGGTGGGGGACGTCGCGCAGAAACGTCGCGCCCCAGTTCGTGCCGACGGTGGCATTCCGTACATCGACGATTGGAGAACCGCCGGTGACCACCACCGTCTCTTCGATGTCGGCGATCTGCATCGTCACGTTCATCGTGAGGGTCTTGCCGAGCTCGACCTTCTCGCCTTCGTAGGCGAGCTTCTTGAACCCGGACTTCAGATACATGACCCGGTACTCACCCGGCGGCAGATACAGGAAGCGATACGAGCCGTTGGCTTCCGACTCCACCGTTCGCCGGCCCTGAATTGCGTCTCCTTCCAGCGTGATCGAGACTCCAGGCAGAGGCGCATTGGTCGGATCCACGATTCGTCCGTAGATGCCGCCGGTGAACTCCTGTGCTGAGGCATCGATGCCGACGGCCAGGAGCAACGCCATAACCAGGATTCTCACGCGCACCTCCAACGTTCAGAACCGATACCGCACGCAGAGTAGGGCCCGATCGCTCACTTGCTGGTCTCCCGCTCGATCACCAGTCGGTGCCCATTGATATCGATGTGGTGACGGAGCCCGCAGGTCGGCAAGACGACGTTGAGCGCTTCGGCCAGCGTCAATCCCCTCAGCAGATCCGGCTTGCCCTGGATCACCGTTGCGCGCGCCGCCGAGAGTCCGCTGTCGGCGAACGTCACCGTCCAGGCGCCCTCACGGCTCACCCAATCCAGAAACTCACCCAGGGTCTTTCCCTTCATGGAGAAGGCGGGGGCCGCGCGTTCTGCCCACGCCCACTCGCTTCCGGTTGCGGCAATGGGGCGGCGACTGATCGATCGGTCCGATCCGTCAAGCCATGAGAACAGTTCCTGACCCGCGCCTGCTCGAGTGTCCACGCCGTTCGCGTCGGTGACGAGCACCTCGCCGTCACGCACCCGAATGCGTAGGCCAGCGCCGTCTAGCCGAACTTCGAACTGCGTGCCGATGTCACGCACGAGCCCACCCCCCGGCGTGTAGATGATGATCGGAGACCCGCTCGGCTGGGTGGGAGGCGCGCCAGCCGAATCCACATACACGGCACCGCGCTCGAGCACGACGTCGGTGGCCGAGTCCAGGCGGGCGGTACTCGAGGCGTCCAGCCTGAGATGCACGCCGCTCGTGAGCGTCATGGCCAGCGTGCCGACGGAGGTCGTGACCGTCGAACCCGACATCACCGCACCACCGGCCGTGAATGGCCCGGGCGACCCCGTGGCCTGCTCCGTAAAGCGATCGATGTGCGCGACTCGTACTGGTGCCAGCGTGCGGATCGGACCCCAGATCGCAATCGCGATGACGACGGAAGCCGCCGCGGCGAACAGCACGGCGACTGTAAGCCGGCGGCGCCGCGTCTTCACTTGGCGGGATTGGCGGGCGATGTACTCATCGCTCCACGCGCCGTAGACCGCTGTGCGCACACGTGCGAGCCGGGCTTCGTCGAGCGGGGCGATCGGGCCGCTCGTGCCGGCCAATCGCACGAGGCGGGCCACCTCGTCGTTCATATCGCCGGGGCCCCCTGCAGCCCGGCTGTAATCTGTTGTCATGGTCGTGCTCCCGCGAGCGTGTGAAAGCCGTCGCGAAACGCCACCCGGGCGCGCGTCAGCATGGACTCGGCTGCCTTGGCCGTGGACCCCAGCCGTTCAGCGATCTCGACGACCGAGAGTCCCTCGATGTACTTCCAGGTGAGCACGTCGCCGTACTGGCGAGGCAGATAATCGAGCGTGACACGGACACGGTCGGAGAGGTCGTGTCGCTCGAGTTCGGCGTACGGTCCCGGCCCGTCGTGCGCGAGCGATTCGATCTCGGCGCGAGTATCGGGATGATCGTCGAGCGGGAGCGTGACCGGCTGCCGGCCCGTCCGGGCCCAGTAGGCCGACAGTTCGTGGCGGCAGATCGTGCAGAGCCAGGTAAAGAGCGCCGCTTCGCCGCGCCACGAGCCAATCTTCCGCATGGCGATGACCAGCGCCGCCTGGACGACGTCCTCGGCGGCGTCTTCGTTGCCGAGCCGTCGCACGGCGAAGCGGAACAGGCGCGGGAAATACGCGTCGAAGAACACGTCGAACGCGCGCTCGTCGCCGGATCGCATGCGCTGAATGAGCTGGGCGTCATCCATATCAATCGGGGGACTTCGTCCCCCCGAACCCCCTTACACGCTCGCTCGCGGGGCCCCACGATCCCCACTCCGCTCGCGTGGCTCGCTGCGCTCGCATCGTCCGGCCGGGCGTCGCGTCTATTAGAGGGGCCGGCTGGCGAGAATCCTTCGCGGATTCACAACGCCGCGGCGACTTAGCTCGCTCCCGGCGGGCAGCCTCTCGAACACGGTCTCGTTTGCCGTGCGGGGACACTATCACTCTTTCATGGCGCGCCATTGGCCGGTTCCCCTGAGACTTGCTCACGTATGCGGCCGCGGAACCTCTATCGTCCAGCGGTAAAGAATTGCGCGCCTGGCATGGGCAGGATGGCCTCATTGGTGTGGCTGAATGCGTTGAGGTTGCCAGTGATAATCAGCCGGTTTCCGGTGCCCAGATTCGAGGCCGCGTCGCCGTACGTGTTCGCGCGTGGACCGCTTCCGATCACGTTGTGCATGGTCACGCGCAGCTCATTGCCATCTGCCCTGCCCGCAAGGTTCCTCGCTCCGAACAAATTCAGGTCTGTCGTTGTGGACGCCAGGCGGGTACCGTGGAGGATCAGTTCCATCTCGTTCGAGGCAATGGCGCCTGCCAGCGCACTCATCCTTCGCCCTGCGGCTGCCACGATCGCGCTTCCGAATCCCTCGATGCGATCGTCAACGGAGTGCATCGAGAGCTTGTTGTTCAATGTCTCTTCGGCGATCAGGGGGGCGAGCATCGGTGCGTCGCTTCCTCCATTGAAGCCCCAACCGATGGTGGCCGTGGCTGTGTCTGCGCGGTAGAGATTCCCAGTCGACTGAATCAACGTCGTCGCACCGACCGTCGAGTCTGGCCGACTCACCCCGCCGTTGGCGGCAAGCCTGCCGATGACGTTCCGGCGCAAGTGCAACTCGATGTGGCTTCCGCTGGCGAAGTTGATGGCGAAGATGCCGTCCCCACCACCTGGCGAGCGGATGATGGATTGTGTGAGATGAACCGATACCCGTGACTGCTCGTGCGGTGCCGCTCCGCCGGCGCTGGAACTGTTTCGCGTGAGCGCCAGCAATCCGCGGCCAACCGGCCCGGTCAACCCAGGGCCCATCAAAGAGTTGGGGTTGATGATCTCGCACTCGGCAACCTGCGCCGAGACAGAGTCACTGGGATTTCGTGACGAGACCGCCACGACCGAACCGCCCGTAAAAGCGGGCCGGACGACATCCTGAATGACAAGACCCTGAAGGGATGCACCGTCGCCAAGCGTCACGAAGTCGCCAGCGACTCCAGGCAGCGCGGCGATCACGGTCCGGCCCTCTGGCGCGAAGCCCGTGGGGAGGCCCGAGTTGTCATACCCCATCGCCCCTTCGCCTATGAGCGCGGTGCCGTCGGGCACCTGGATCGCGTGGTCGAGCAGGTATGTGCCGCGTTGCACGAAGATGGTCAGGCCAGTGCCCGCCGAGAGCGCAGCGTCC
The DNA here is from genome assembly GCA_035633215.1 of Vicinamibacterales bacterium. GTDB lineage: Bacteria > Acidobacteriota > Vicinamibacteria > Vicinamibacterales > SCN-69-37 > DASQFI01. Next base: position 42,643 of record DASQFI010000058.1, read on the forward strand.
AGTTCCGCCGCGGTGGTAACGACGATCGATCGCGAAGCCGTCGACAGCAGCGGCTCAGGTCGTGAGCGTTCAGAGCCTGACAGCGGAGTCACGAGCACGATCGCAGTGCAGGAAATAACCAGCCAAACAGCGAAACGTCGGTGCGACATTAGCGTCTCCTATCCTGGGCGGACAGCCCGACATGAAGCCTGGCGAGCATCTCGTCGCAGGACGGCTGCCGGGCGTCATGTCCCTTAGAGGGGCCGGCTGGCCAGAATCCTTCGGCAGCCTTCGCCAACCGCTCGGTGCGCTCGCAGCTACGGCTGGCAGGCCGTGCCTGCGCGAGACCTGCGTACGGCCCCCGCGCCAAACGCGCCGGCGGTCAGCTCAAAGTGATCGACGATCTCGGATTAAACGCGCTCGTCATGCCGAGCGTCGCGCGACGCGACGACGAGGCGAAGGGGACGTTCGCCAGCTCGGCGGCGGCACGGGTCGGCGACTGGGCCGGATGTCAGCGGCATCGCCCGCGTGGGCGACGATGCCTACTTTTTCTCGGCGCTCCAGTAAGCGTTATTGCCGGGACAAGAAGCCGTGTTTATCGCCCCGTCGGCGAAGATGGGCGAGAGGAACTTGCCTGTAATGAAGACGCCGCCGCTGCCGGCAAATGAGAATGCGCCGTTGGCCACGATCGGCGGCGGGTCAAGCGTCAGGCTCGAGGCGCCGCACGAGACGCTGACGACCATGTTGTCCCGAATGGTCATCACGAACGGCCACTCAGCCCATGCAATCCCGTCGGCCCTCCCTTGCCAGTCCCCGTTCAAATCAAATGTGGCGGGCGAGGCGTACGTGAACTCACCGCTCCCGGCCTGGCCGTCCGGATTGGTGACGATCACCTCCACCGTTCCAGCCGCATGGCCCGACGTGTATAACTGGATGGTCGTGCTGTTCACTAAATAGTGGTCAGTGCTCACGATGCCATCGACGCGCAGGGTCAGGCCGAGCTTGAATCCGGTACCTCTGATGGTGATCGGTGTGCCGCCGCCGGTTGATCCGATGTTCGGGAGCAACTCGCTGATGACCGGCCCAGTGGTCACGACGTACGCATACCCTCCGGGCACACTGGCTTGTGCCTGACTGAGCGCGCTGATCACGGTCACGTCCACTTTCCCCGCGGCGTGCGCAGGCATCGTGAGAGAGATGGTATACGCGCTGAGGACCGTCGCGTCGACGCGGCTGCCGTCAACAGTGACGGTATCGCCGGACTGGAATCCTGTCCCTGCGATCCTTGCGACCGTGCCTCCAACTCTCAATCCTTCAGCCGGAAACATCGACAGCACCGAAAATGTCGTCGGCGTCGACGTCGACGTCGGCGCTGACGGCGGCTTGCCGCAGCCAAGCGTGAGGACCACAGAGACGCCAAGACTGGCCATGACGACGCGTGCGACAGAACTGGTGCGCATATGAACGCTCCCCAAGCCGGCGACCGGCCCTAAAGTTGCACCTTGAACTGGGTTCCGACGGTCTTGGAGCAGCCCGACATGAAGCCTGGCGAGCATCTCGTCGCCGGACGGCTGCCGGGCGTCATGTCCATTAGAGGGGCCGGCTGGCCAGAATCCTTCGCCAGCCTTCGCTAACCGCTCGGTGCGCTCGCAGCTACGGCTGGCAGGCCGTGCCTGCATTACTTGGCCTAGGCCGTCACGAGTTGCTCGAGCGCGCGGGCAGCGAAGCGTGGACCCTGGAGACACCGGCAATGTCAACATCGACCGGATTACCGTCCAAGTGAGGTTTCCTGCTATTGAGCCGTCTTCGTGGAGACGTTCCGAAGGGCGAAGGCGATAGCTACAAATCACAGCACGATGCACTTCACGGGAGGACCCACGCAACTGGAGCAGCGGTGCGGCATCGGATGTACTGCCTGGCAGCATCAGGCCGTGAGGGCATTATGGGGGTCCAGGTCGGGGTTCAGATCGATTCAAGCGGTTCTAGCGGTTTGAGCGAAACCCTGCATGTATTGCTAATTGTTGATGTTACGCCACTTACGGCACTTGGCCCTCGGCTCCGAATCCCACCCTCTCCGCCAAAAACACCTCGCCCATCACGGCGTAAGACGTCTATTCATCTGAACGCGCGTTTGGCTCGAAACCTCACGGACAGCCGGCCGCCGGAACAATCTGAGGGCGCCGCCGGATCGTGTTGGCCGACCATCGGAAGCGATGGGGCACGAAGGCGGCTGACGCACTCAACGTGCACCTCAGGCCTGGGCACGTCGCGTCCATGCTCACGATGCCGCTGCTGCGGCGCATCTGAATGGCGTCGGCCCATGGGACGCGCGCTCGCTTGCCGGCGTCTGCGCTGCTCCTCGCAACCCAAGGCGCTCTCGGCCCTCGCTCCCGCGCGTCGACCATGCGCGCGCCTTCGACGACGACGTCGTTGACGCCGCAATCTACTTCACCAATCCGTACAACCGAATGAGTGCCTCCGACGCTTCGACCGTCGCCTTCCCTCCGGCGTCGCCGCCGCGATTCGTCACCGCAAGTAACGCGACGTCCCGTGCCGGCGCGATCCAAGCGAAGCAAAAGTTCATTCCGTTGCTACCAGTGTGGTTCAACACGACGCCATCCGCCCAAGGCGCCGACGCGACGCTCCATCCGAACGCGTAGGTGCCACCAAAACGCGCTTCGTGCAGCGCCGTGTACGTTTCGGATTTGAGCAGCGCACCTTTGCCATTTGCTCCGCGCAGCTGATCGAGCAGGAACTTCGCCCAGTCAGCGAGGGAGCAGCGCACCCTTCCCGCCGGCGCGACCACGTCCTCAACGTCCAGCCAGCTGCGGGGGCCTCCTGGATTGCCATTCGGGTTGTGGGGCCACGGCTGATCGAGCTGGCCGGGCGTGCCAGGGCCGCCGAACCCACATCCGCTCATGCCGAGCGATGTAAACACGCGTTCCCGGATCAGCGCTTCCCACGACTTACCGCCGACGCGCTCAGCCACGGCGCCGGCGATGACGTACCCAAGATTGGAGTACTCCATTTTTGTGCCCGGCAGCGAACGGAGTCTCTTCGATCCGGCTTTCCTCACGCTATTCAGCCGCTGTTGAGTGACCGCCGGCGTCGAATGCCGGATGTCACTCCAGTTGAGGTCCCGATCCAATCCGGCGTAGTGGGTGAGTAGATGCGTCACCGTGATCGCACCGAAATTGCCACGGAATCGCGCGCGCAGTTCCGGAAAGAGCTCGGCAAGTGTCGTCTCCCACGTCAGCGCTCCCTGTTCGACGAACGTGGCGAGCAGCGTTGCGGTCATCGCCTTCGTGTTCGACCCGAGAAGCCACTGATCTTCGATTGTGGCGCGCAGATCCGTGCCGCGCTTCCGCACGCCGACGACCGCAAACGTGATTGAACCATCGCGGCGAATGAATGCCGCGCCGAGTGCCGGCACGTTGTGCTTCAGCCGGATGGAATCGAGGCGCTCGGCCACCGCGCTGTCGCCCGACTGCGCGTAGGCGCGACCGGCGACGACGCACCCGACGATCAGGGCGGCGCGGATGCCGATTCGCGCTATTGCCAATGCCTGGCCATACGGATGTGTCGAGTTGTACGGTCGGCGAAGAGGCCGAGTCAAGCCAGCCGTGCGGTCACCTGTCGTTGCGCCTCGCGGCACGCCCGCGAAAACCGTGGTTCTGGATGAGGAGCATCACGCCCAGGACCGATTCAGCTTTCGGGGCCTGCCCGCCGCAGCACCGGAGTCGCCGGCGCTCACCATTGCGCTTGATCCGCTTTCGTGGCCACATTCCGAGGGGCGAGTGCAATAGCCATAGGGATCTGGTTACGACGCACTCAGCTGGAGAGACCGATACCAGCGGATCAGCGGCGGCATCGGATGTACTGCCTCGCAGCATCAGACCGTGGGGGCATTATGGGGGTCCAGGCCGTGATTTAGATCGATTCATGCGATTCTAGCGGATTAAGCGAAACCCCCATGTGCTGGTAAGTATTGACGTTACGCCACTTACGGCATTCGACCCTCGGCTCCGAATCCCACCCTCTGCGCCAATTCTAAATAACTAACAATAAAAGACTTACAGATCCAATCCAAGTTCGTGGGGGCGATTTTGGGGTTGCCGGCGTTGGACGCGTAGGAGCGCTTGCGGTCCACTTCAATACTCGTTAGGCGTCGAAAAGAAACCGTTCGGAGGCGCATGTGTCGGCACCCAAGACCAAACCCACAGAAGTCAGCGCCGAGAGTCATATCGCTGCCATTGCGAACGAGGAGCAACGGAATGACGCCCAGACTCTGGTTGGTCTAATGCGAAGAGTTACGAAGCAAGAACCAAGGATGTGGGGGCCAAGCATCGTCGGATTCGGGAGCTACCATTACAAGTACGCCAGTGGTCACGAAGGCGATTCCGCTCTCGCTGGGTTCGCCGTGCGGGGAAGTGAGTTGGTTGTTTACATCGCGCCGGCCTTCGAAGGTCGTGACGTCTTGTTGGCCAAGCTTGGAAAGCACAAGACTGGGAAGGTATGTGTCTACATCAGGCGCCTCGCCAACGTCGATCTGAAGGTCCTGGAGACGTTGGTAGCCCGATCGGTAGCAGACACGACGCGTCGCTATCCGCAAGCCAATGAAGACAACGCCTAACCCTGTCTCGCACCGGACTCCCTTTGGCAACATTGCTTTGTCATGCAAAGTTAGTTGTGCGACAATAAGAATATGGTGAAGAAAGGGACGATCGCCCGCGCAGTGTTAGCCGCGGTGCTGATCCTCATCCTTCTCGCCATCGCCGTCGGCTACCGCGCAGTCGAGCAGAACTTCGGTACCGACACATCAATTCCGCCGGCCATCGCCCCGTCGTCCGCTGTCGAGGAGGCGCATCCGAGTTTCCTCTACGGCCGCATCGCCATCGCCGCCGGCGCGACGTACGAGGGACGACTCCGCTGGGGGCGGGGACGCGGCCAGGAGGCGTTCTGGGGCGACTATTTCAACGGCTTCAAGTCCCAGAACCCGTGGGCCGTTCACGTGCCGCCCGAACGGCTGGGCAAAGACCCGATCAAGATCTTCGGCATCGAAATCGGCGGCGGTAGCAAGCTCGATCTCGGCCGGCCCTTCATGGCGCGCTTCGGCGACATCGCTCGCATCGAGGTGCTCGGCCGTGACGTGCGGCTGACGCTCAAGAGCGGGACCGTACTCATTACCAGTTATTCCTCCTTCAACGACCTCGATGATGGCGTGCGCGTGTGGGACCGCAGTCAGGGGATTCTGGACCTCGGCGCTCGACAGGTCCGCACCATCGATTTTCTTCCCGCTCCCGGAGCAGGTCCGCTCCCTCATCGACTGCACGGCTCGGTGTACACGCGCTCTGGCGACTTCACTGGTTTCGTCCAGTGGAATCGGAACCAAGGCCTTGGCACCGACGAACTCGGCGGCCGCACCGCCGATGGTGATCTCCGCGTGCGCTTCGACACGATCCGGTCGATCGTGCGTGAGGTGCAGAGCTCGCTGGTCACGCTGCTCGACGGGCGTGAGATCTTGCTCACTGGCCCCGAGTCCGGCCACGCCAACCTCGGCATCTACGTCGACGATCCGCGCTTCGGTCGAGTGCTGGTCTCGTGGGACACTTTCGAGCGGCTCGACTTCAGTCCAGGGGGCAGCGGTCCGGCGTACGGCGACTTCCCGCCGGGCCTCCCACTGACGGGCATCGTCACCACTCGCGCCGGCCGGCGCCTCGCGGGCCGGCTCGTCTACGACCTCGACGAGAGCGAGACCACCGAAACGCTCGACGCGCCCGCTCAGGGCGTGGACTATACGATTCCGTTCGGCTTGATCACCTCGATAGTGCTGCCCGGCCGCGAAGAGCGGGCCAGGGTGACGCTCTCTAACGGCGAGCAACTGCAGCTCGATCGCCGCGGCGACCTCGGCGAAGCGAATGCCGGCATGCTGATCTTCGTCGACGGCAGTCAGCGCCCAGAGTACGTGCTCTCGATCGATGTCGAACGGGTTGATTTCCACCGCCCGAGTCGTTGATTACTCACGACGTCGCGGTTTCTCCGAAGGCGATGAACGCTTCAGAAGAGTTCCTCGGCCAGCGCGACGATGATGCCCGCAGGGCCTCGCATGTAGCAGAGTCTGTACTTGTCCTCGTACTGGGCCACCTCGCCGAGGAGTTCGGCGCCGTTGGCGCGCAGGCGAGCGACAGTGTCGTCGACGCTTTCGACTGTAAACATGACGCTCCGGAGGCCCAGCGTGTTCGGCGGTGCGATCGCCGGTTCGATCTCGACCAGTTGTGGATGGCGAAACTTCGTCAGCTCAAGCCGCCCGTGCCCATCTGGAGTCCGCATCATAGCGATGTCGACTTGGACACTTTCGAGCCCGTTGACCCGGTCCACCCACGGGCCCTCGACCGGCGTCTCGCCTTCGAGCGTCATGCCGAGCGCGGTGAAAAAAGCGATAGCGGGTGCAAGGTCGTCGACGACGACGCTGACGTGGTCCAATCTTTTGATCGCCACGTCCCTAGGTATAGCAGAGGCCGTGCGCGGCGGTCGAGGCCGACCGTTCTCGCGAGTTGGACGCCGGCCGCAGGGTACCTCACTGCTGCGCCATCACCCAGGGCCGCCAACCCCTTAGGAGCGTCGTCGCGTCGGTGGAGAGCGACGTCAGTAGCGCCTCTTCGGAGCCGACCGTCAGCAGCCGGCGCACGGCGTCGGTGCCGAAGCGCTGATGGACGTACGCGAACACCGAACCGGCGAGCGCGTAGTTTGCAGACGACGTCCAGATCTCGGCAAATGTCGTCGGCGCGAATCCGCCGCTGAGCGCAGAGCGGGCCGCGCTGGCGTACTCCGCCGCCCATTGTCCGGAGGCATAAGCCGCCAGCCCTTCGAGGATCCACGGCGTCGACGCGGCGATCGAGAAGAAGGCCGGGTTCCGCTGCCCGTGCAGCACGTGCACGAGCTCGTGGGCGACGATGTTCGCGACATGGTTCGCATTTGTGCCGTCGTGCCCGCACGCTTGCGAGTTCCACACCGCCGGGGCAAGAATGTCGAACTCCGTCGCCCAGCCGCCGGCCACTTCCCAGCATCGCGTCTCGAGACTCGGTTGCTGAAAGGCGACGCGCCAGCGCGCGTTGAGCGCGTCGCGGTCGTGCATGATCTTCACGACAAACGTCGCCGAATAGGTCGTGCCGAAAAACTGATCGGCCGTCTGGCGGCCGCGATCGATCATCGGCACGAGCGATTCAGCAACGCCGCGATCGGCGCCGACGTACTCGAGGCTATACCCCGTGTGCTGCTCGGTCTGCACCTCCGTGGAGCCTGGGGCCGTGGGGCTTGGCCCGCAGCTCGCGACCGCGACTCCGAGGCACACGCACCACAGGCGCAAGTGCACGTCGCCTCGCCGGACTGGCCGCATGAGGTGATGATACGTGACAAAGTCGGCCGCTTGATTTACTGTGCCCTCAGGCGTGCAGGCCGCCTCCCGTCCGCGGGAAGGACCGAGTCCACCTGAGATTGACGGCAAGCGAAGCGTTCGTGCACACGAACCTCCTTCGCCCGAGCCAGCGGACCCCGGGCGTGTCAGGAGGCTCGTCATGTCCGCACGCAGACTGCCCGTTCGTCCCGACCTCGATCAGCTCAAGCATCAGGCGAAGGACTTGCTGAAGGCCTATCGCGATGGCCACGCAGAAGCCGTTGCGTTTTTCGCCGAACTCCATCCGGACGCAGCCGGCGCCCAGGACGCGACCCTCGCCAACGCGCAGCTGGTGCTCGCGCGCCTCTACGGCGCATCGAGCTGGACGCGCCTTGTCCAGTGCTGCCAGCTCATCGACGCCATCTGGGATGATGACCCGGACACGGTGCGCCGGCTGGTGGCGGCCAATCGGTATCTGTTGACCGAGAACGCGGGCATCGGCAACTACAACTGGGGGCCGCCGATGAGCTACGCGGCCAATCTGGGCCGTGACCGCATCATTCGATTGCTCTATGACCTGGGCGCACGGGATCTCCAGCAGGCAATGGGTCGCGCCGTGTTGCAGAGCCAGATCGAGACCGCCGAAATGCTGAATGAGATGCTGGGCAAACCCGCGCCGCCTGAGGGCGCACTCGGCGGGGCCGCGTATACCTTGAGCGTACCCGGCACCGAGTTTGTGTTCCGGCGCGGATTCCAGATCCGCCAGGGCGCCGGCACGCCCGTGGAGACCGTGATTGGATCCGACAGCCGCCGGCCCGCCGACAAGCGGCGCATTCTCGAGCTCTACGCCGAACACGGCTACGTCTACCCGGACACCGCGATCATGGCGTTCCACCGCGGACGGTTCGATTTGCTCGAACGGCATGTGGCGCGCGATCCGCAGCTGTTGTCGCGGCAGTTTGCCATCGGCGACATCTTTCCGCGGGAAGTCGGCTGCGATCACGCGCCTTACGAGGCGATGGGCACACCTGTCGATGGCGGCACACTGCTGCACCTGGCGGTGTACTGGGATGAGCTCGACATTGCGGAGTGGCTGCTGGCGCATGGCGCCGATCCCAACGCGCGCGCGGCCGTGGATGCCGACGGCTTCGGCGGGCACACGGCGCTCTTTGGTTCCGTCGTATCGCAGGCGGGCTTCTGGATCAACTACCCGCGCGTCCAGCCGCCGAAGACCGGCGACGCGCGATTCACCGAGCTGCTGCTCGCGCGCGGCGCCGATCCGAACATGCGTGCGTCCATCCGCATGCGTCTCGGGGAAGGTCACGGCGACACACGCGTCCGCGAGTTCCGAGACGTCACGCCGCTATCGTGGGGCCGCAGGTTCTCGCTCGAGCAGGTACCGACCGACAAGCATCGCGAAATCCTGTTTGTGAACGCGGAAGCGATGCGCGTGCTGGAGGCGCACGGCGGACTCGAATGAGCGATCGCTGCCTCGGCTAGACTCCTGGTGTCTTGGCGTTGTTGCGGTCGAAGACGTTGCGAAATGCTACTTCGCTTTCGCGGCGTCGACCTTGCCTTTGCCGCGCACGACGCCGTCGCGCTCAACGGTGATCTCACCCTGCAGACGTCCCTTGACGATCGTCAGCGTGAACTTGAACAGCGGTCCGTTGGGCTCCTGCGCCTCGAACGTGGCCTTGCCGCTGTTGACGGCGCCCTTGTCGATCTTCCACTGCTCCTTCCCTGAGCCGAGGGTGCCAGTCAGTCCCTGGCCTTTCTGCATCAAGTTGAGGACGACCGGATCCGAATCGCCGTCACTGCCGTTCGGGCGCAGAAAGACCAACGTGCCTTCCCACTTGCCGGTGAAACTGGCGGTCTGGGCGACAACCGCCGGCGCCAGCGCGGCGACGACGAGTGCGAACGCGACGAGTTTCTTCATGATGATCCCCCTTATTCCGACCGCAGCGCCACGACCGGATCCACACGCGAGGCGCGCCGCGCCGGGACGTAGCTCGCGACGAGCGCAACGGCGAGCATTAGGACCGTCATCCCGGCGAAGGCGGTCACGTCCAGTCGATGGACGTCGAACAACAGTGTCTGGATGTACGTCGTCAGGCCGACCGCGGCGAGCACGCCCACGACCACGCCGATCAGCGCGACCTGTCCGCCCTGCCAGACGACCATCCGGCGCACGGTCTTGGCCTCCGCGCCAAGGGCGATACGCACGCCGATCTCCCGAGCGCGCCGCGAGACGCGATACGAGAGCACGCCATACAGGCCCACCGCGCCGAGGACGAGCGCGAGCCCCGCGGCGATGCTGACCATGACCATCGTGAACGACAGGCTGGCCATGGCGTTTGCAGCCAGACGCTCCATGGTGAAGATCCGGTACATCGGGCCGTCGGGAGCGACGTCCCGAACGATGGCGCGAACCTCCGGAGCCAGCTCGCCGGCGCGGCGCGACTTCACGACATACGCGGGAGACGTCGACACGCCCGGCAGGTACACCATCGCGTCCCGGGACTTCTTGCGGAAGTCGTCCACCACGACGTCCTCGACGACGCCGATGACGGTGTACCACGTCTGGCTGCTGCTCGCGGCCGGCCGAACCTGTTTGTTGATGGGATCCTCGCCAGGGAACAGCAACCCGGCGGCCGCCTGGCTGATGATCACGTTGGGGATGCCCTGCTCTTCCTCGATCCGGTCGAAGTCGCGGCCGCGCAAGAGTTCGATGCCCATTGTCTGAAAGTAGCGGCCGCCGGCGGCCGCGACCCGCACGAGCGGCGCCTCGGCGCCCCTGGCCTCGATGCCGGGAGTCGTGATGTGTTGAGACCCCGCACCCTCGTCCAGAGGGAGCGTCGTGATGAATCCCACGGACTCGACGCCGGGCAGCGCCTTCAGGCGATCCATGAACGCGTGCTGAAACCGCGAGACGGCAGCGCGATTGTTGAGATCGGGACGATTGGGCGCGATCTGAAAGGTGAAGATGTCCTTCGTGTCGTACCCGGGGTCTACCCGGCTGAGCTGCCAGAAGCTGCGGATGAGCAGCGCCGATCCGACCAACAGGATGAGGGCCAACGCCGTTTGCAGGACCACGAGCGCATCGCGCGTCAGACTGCTCCGACCGACGACGCCTCGTCCGGACTGCTGAACACTGCCCAGGTGCGATCCCGAGAAGAAGAATGCCGGCAGCAGGCCGAACGCGCACACCGCCAGCAGCGAGATGCCGGCCGTGAAGAGCAGCGCCGTCCGGTCGAGGCCCGCGGTGGCGAGTCCGGGAATGGGTGAGCCGGCAAAGCCACCGGCGACCGCATCCGGAGCCGCGCGGATCAACAGTGGGACGCCAGCCCAGGCGATGAGCGCGCCCGCCACTCCTCCCGCGGCTGCGAGCAACAGCGCCTCGGTCACCTGCGAGCGCACCAGGTCGCCGCGGCCAGCGCCGAGCGCGCGGCGCACAGCCAGGTCGCGGCGCCGGTTTTCTGCCCGTACCGTGAACAGGCTCGCGACGTTCGCGCACGCGATGAGGAAGACGATGCCCACCGTGCCGAACAGAATCCACAATGGCGTCGCGATCTGGCCGACGATGTGCTCGCGGAGCGGCTTCGCGACTGGCCGATGACGCTCCATGATCCGGACGTACGGCGCCGGGCCCCCCAGCCGCGCCTGCACGCGACGGGCGAGCGGCTGCAGCGCTGCGATGAGCGCTTCGCGGTCCGTGCCCGGTCTCATGCGGGCGACCATGCGCAATCCAAACCCCCCAGGCGTGACCTGCGCGGCGCGAATCGCCATCGGCATCCAGAAGGCGACGCGCTCATCTGGGAAACGGAATTCGGGCTTCATGACGCCGATCACGGTCCGTGTGCCACCCCCGAAGTGGTAGCTCCTGCCGATGACCTTCTCGTCGGCGCCGAACCAGCTCCGCCACAGCCAGTCGCTGAGGACGACCAGGCGCTCGTCCTCGCCCTCGGTGGGCAGCCGCCCGTGCTGGGGCTGCGCGCCGAGCGTCGTGAAGAACGACGGTGTCACGCGGCTCCCGAAGAGCTGATCGACATGTCCCTCCGCCCGTGTCGTCGCCGAACCGTAGCCATAGAGCCCGGCGTCTTCGATCCCGGGGACGGTCTCGCGGTATTCGAAGTACAGCTCATCCGCGACGCCGAACTCCGGCGGTTGATCGGTGCCGGGCGCGGTCCCGCCGATATAGACGAGCCGGTTCGCGTGCGGGAATGGCAGTGGCGCGAGGAGCACGGGGTTGACGACGCTGAAAATCGCCGCGTTCGCGCCGATCGCGAGCGCGAGCGTCACGATGACGATGAGCGTAAAGCCCGGTGCGCGGAGAAGACTCCGCGCGGCATGCGTGAAGTCCTTACGCCACGTGTCCAGGTTCACCCGCCGCCTCCTTGCACAGGCACACGTCAGTGGCTGGGAGCGGCTGCGTCCGAGTCGTGCGTCTTCGACGATCGGGCGATGGCCAGCGAAACGCACGCCGAGAGGGCGCTCAGTGCAGTCAGGCCACCGATAAACGCGAGAGGCAGGAACCGTTCGATGCTGTTCTGAGTCGTCAAGAAGAGCAGTCCGCTCACAACTGCCGCCAGCGTCGCGGCTGGGACAATCGATCCTTCGCCCAGCCGGCGCCGGCCTGCGGCAATCCCGGCCGCAGTGGCACTCGTCGCCACGATAGTCGTGGCCCACACCGCCTGATAGTTACTGATGTCCCCCTCCCCCAGGACAAACGGAAGCACCCCGACGAACAGTCCACTCAGCGCGCCCCACGCAGCGGCTCGGTACGGCGACAGTTCATCGAGCCGGCGGCGGCCCGATGCCATTCCAGCGAGCTCGGAAAACACCGTTCCGCAGATGAAGCCCGCGTACAACGGTCCGCCGATGTGTTCAGGCTCCAGTTCACCCACGATCAGGCGAGCCGGCAGCAGACCAGCCAGAACCCAGGCCCCAGCCCACGCCAGGCCCATCATGGCGGCACGGCTGATACGAGTCACAAATTTCTCCATTGCGGGCCCAAGACTCCGTTTCTTAAAGACCTTTGTATCACAAAGAACAAGCGGATTGGTATCTCGCCCCGAGTTCCGGCTAGAGCAGGGCGCTCGCGAGACCGGCCAAGCGGCCGTCTGGGCGGGCTGTCCCAAGCGGTCAACCGGTCAACCCATGGCGTCGGGCTCGGATCAAGGCGCTTTGGAGGCCCTCAGATTTGGTCAGGTTCGCTTCGGATGTCGCCTCGGGCCTAATTACGCCGTCAACCGTTTACGCGGCCGGCCGCCTTTGGCCCCGTTGGCCTTCGCAGCGCTGGCCTTCGCTTTCGATCGACGGCGGCCACCTTGGCGTCCAGTTGACGCAGCCAGAAGACGGGTACCAAACGCCCGCTCCACGAGTCCAGGCACGTAGACATCAACATCGAGCGAAGGCCACGACAGCGCGTCGCCGGCTGGGGACACCACAATCGATTCGATCTTCGTCTCAGACGCTCGCTCAAGACCCGGAACGAGCCTCCGCGGAATGGACATCGATCCCCCAGCGCCGAATCTCAAATCAATGGCGTCGGCAATCGAGTCATATCGAGCGCCGACAACGGCGGATGGATCTTCTGCGCGGGCCTTTCCGCGCGCACGCGCGTGCGCGTATCGTTCACGATCCTTCGCCGAAATCTCATTCGTGGCCATGAATCCTCGCCCATTGACCTCTCAGCCATACCGCGTTTCTGATCACCAGGCGTTCGGCTCTCTTCACGTCCCGATCAGAGATCGCGCCGACGATCTCAACAGCTTCGAACGTCGTCAAATCGATCTTCACAACGGCGCCCGCCTTCCAGACGTGGACATGCGAGGGCGGATGATCCAAGGTGTAGATCCGCACCTCGAAGCCCGCCTGACGGAGGACTGTCGGCATGATACCGAAGGCCTTAGGTTATTACAAGTCGGCTGTGCATGGCGCGTGCGTACTCTTCGCCAACGTCTTCCGCAGCTCGCAGGGGAATCTCCGAGAACGACTACGGGTAGTCGAAGGCGTTCGGATTCAAGCTTTGCGACGCCACTGCGCTAGTATCTCGACCGCATGGCCTTCGGCGCCGGCGAGCGGCTCGGACCGTACGAGATCCACGGCCCCATCGGAGCAGGCGGGATGGGCGAGGTCTACCAGGCTCGCGACACCCGTCTCGGCCGCGACGTCGCGATCAAAGTCTCGGCGGGCGAATTCAGCGCGCGATTCGAGCGTGAAGCGCGGGCGATTGCCGCCCTCAACCACCCGAACATCTGTACGCTCTACGACGTCGGGCCCAACTACCTCGTCCTGGAGCTCGTCCCGGGCCCGACGCTGGCTGAGGTCATCGCGGCCGCGCGCACGCCTGATGCCGAGGGCCTCCGCCTGGCCGACGTCGTCGCCATCGCTCGCCAGATCGCCGAGGCGCTCGAGGCCGCGCACGAGAAAGGCATCGTCCATCGCGATCTGAAGCCGACCAACGTGAAGATCACGCCGGACGGGGCCGTGAAAGTCCTCGATTTCGGGTTGGCGAAGGCGCTCGACCATGACCGGCCCGCCGCGGTGCCCGACGCCAATTCACCGACGCTCCTGTCGCCCGCGCGGACCGAACGGGGTGTGATCCTCGGCACCGCGGCGTACATGGCGCCCGAGCAGGCAAAGGGACGACCCGTCGACAAACACGCGGACATCTGGGCGTTCGGCGTGGTGTTGTTCGAGATGCTCACGGGCCGGAAGCTGTTTCGGGGCGAGACGGCGACCGAGATCATCGCGGCGGTGATCAAGGACGACATCGCGCTCGATCGGCTGCCGCCTGACGTGCCGCCGGTGATCCGGCGGCTGCTCGCGCGTTGCCTCGAGCGCGATCCCAGACAGCGTCTGCGCGACATCGGCGAAGCCCGCATCGTGCTCGCGGATCCCGCGTCGATCGCCACGAGTGCGATGGCCCGGCCGCCGGAGACGCCAGGACGTTCACGCGCGTCATGGCTCGGCTGGACCGCGCTCGCACTGGTGCTGGCCGGCGCGGCGGGCGCCGCAGCGTGGTGGCTTAAACCTGATGTCGACCTGCCGTTGCGACGCATCGACCTGGCCGATCCGCTCGCGTCGTCGAACGGTCTGGCGCTTGCTCCCGACGGCTCACGGATCGCGTATTTCTCGGACGCCCACCTGTACGTGCGCGCCCTCGATGCGCTCGCGCCGCAGGATCTCGGCGCCGTTCACGTGACATCCGGTCTGCCGTTCTGGTCGCCGGACGGACGCACGATTGGGTTCTTTGCGGCCGGCGCTATCAACACGATCCCGGCGGGCGGCGGACCGATGCGGCAGGTCTGCAGGATCCCAGCGACCGGGCGCCCGCTCGATTTCGTGTGGCGGCCTGACGGAACGGTTTTTTTTGCCGTCTCGCGCGACGGTGTGTACACCGTGCCCGCGGCAGGCGGCACGCCGGCGGTCTATCTCGCCATCGACCCGAAGACTGAAATCGAGTTCACCAGCGTCTCACTGCTCCCCGACAACCGCCTCATCGTGACGACACGCATCCGCGACCCGTCGTCGTTCCGTACCGAGCTGGTCGGCTCGGGACCAGATCGCCGGCGCACGACGATCGTCGCGGACCCCGATGTGACGTTCGTCAAGTACGATCCGTTCGGCCTGCTGCTATTCAGGCGACGAGGGCCGAACAACGGCATTTGGGCCGTGCCGTTTGACGAGGCGCGAGTGGATCTGGCGAGGGCGGTGGAGATTGCGCCTGGCGGCACGTCATTCCAGGCGGACGCGACCGGCGCCGCGCTGATTGGTCTTCCGCCGCCCGCGGCGACCGCGGAGCTCGTGTGGCTGAGTGAGACGGGTGAGGTGTCGCTGGTGCCGGGCGCGCCCATCGAGGCTGGCAGCGCCCCGGTATTGTCGCCGGACGGCAGCCGCGCCGCCGTCGTCGTGGACACTGCAGGCGATCGGCATCTCGTCGTGCGCGATCTCAAGACGGGCAGCGACACGCGTCTCACGCCCGCGGGACAGGACGCGCCGACGCTCGACGCGCCGTCGTGGTTCCCGTCCGGCGATGAGGTCGTCTTCGGGACGGGTTCGGTCACGGCGAGGCGGATCGTCGCGCGGCGCATCGACGGTTCCGGCGGTCACCGGGTGCTCATCGACGGGCTTGTCGGCCAGGTCACACCGAATCGCCAGCATCTCGTGTTCCTGGTCGAGGAAGGGGGCGCCACCCGCCTGCGGTACGCGGCGCTCGCCGCCGACGGCTCGGTCGGCGCTCCCGAGCGCGTGCTCAAGCAATCGGATCCGAACATCGTCGCGTTCGATCTCTCGCCCGATGGATCGACGTTGGCGTATTCCATTCCCGAGGCGGACGCCCGGCTCAACTCCTTCCTGACCGATTTTCCCGCCGGCAGCCGCCAGCTGCAGGTGACGACGACCGGCGGCGCGCGACCACAGTTCTCGGGTGATGGAAAGGCCCTCTTCTATCTAGCGCGAGCCGTGCCGGAGACTGATCCCCCACGAGGCGCGGTGGCGAAGAGGCCGGTCGCGCTGAAGTCTTTGGACACGTCCGGTCCACCGGTGCAGCTCCTCGTCCAGGGCAAGGAGCCGCCGGGCATCCTCATGACGTCGTTCGACGTCGCGCGCGATGGGCGCATGTTGACGATGCGGCGGACCGGCGGCGACAAGCGCCCGAGTCCGCGGCTGATTCTGGTGCAGAACTGGCGAGCAGCAGTGGGACGGTAGCGCGGCGCGCGTCGATCCGACGGAGCGGCCGAATCTGTGGGGGCAATACGGGGGTCCAGGCCCTGATTCAGATCGATTCATGCGGTTCTGGAGCTTTGAGCGAAACCCCGCATGTCCTTTTAAGTGCTGACGTTACGTGACTTGCGGCGTTGGCCCCTCGGCTCCGAGTCCCACCCTCTCCGCCAATTTTTCGACCTTTTCCTCAGCATTTCGTACGGCATCGACGAGACTCGGATTCTCTCAACCAGCCGTCACTCTGGGCGCTGAAACGCCGAGCTATTCCGGAGACTTCTAATCCGACACAGCCGAGCGACACTTTCTGGTGACATCTCCGCAGAGAGAGTCACAGATCGCGGCTACGTTTCTGAAAAAATCGCCCGGCAGAACCCCTCGGGTGTGAATCCGCACCCTTGCTCTGCCAGCCGTTGCGCGTCCCGCAGGTGCCGACGAAAGGCCCGAAGCTCAGCCATCCGCCGCTCGATCTCGGCCAGATGCGTGGCGCAGATCGCGGCGACCCGTTCGCAGGGCTTCCGCCCGGCCCTTCCAATGCTCAGGATCTCGCGCGTTTCGTCCAACGTCAGTCCCAGTCCTTGGGCGCGCCGGATGAACCGCAGTTCATCGAGCACCCGATCCGAGTAGAGTCGATAGCCAGCCGGGGACCGAGCCGCGCGAGAGACGAGCTTCTGCTCCTCGTAAAACCGGATCGTATGGGCAGGAATACCAGACCGTTGGGCCGCTTCACCGATGAGCATGGGACGAGTGTACGACGCCCTTGACCTTCAAGCCAGGTTGAAGGTGTACAACGGACGCGAGGAGAACATCCATGCGGACTGACCCTGCCAAGACAAGCTGTTGTGCCTGCTGCGGCGAACCGACGCCACCGGGCGTGACCTGCTGCGGCTGCTGCTCGAAGAAGTAACCGATGCGACTGAGACGCGCAATTGTGCTGGCGGCGGGAGCCATCCTGCTGCCAGCTGTGGCCTCCGGCCAGACGTGAGCGGGGTGAAGCAACCCCTACCTCCCAGGTTGGCGAGGTGTGCTCACAGACGGCCTGACGCAAGGCCGGGTTCAACTGAGCGGCTGGCTCATTGGCGAGGACCGCGACACGCCGTATGACGGGTCGCGCGAGACGCCGAACCCGCTTCAGGAGCGGACGCGCGTCCGCGTCTATCTCATCACGGGTGATGTCCGGCTGACGCCCTCGTTTGGCGTCCAGGTGACCGCGACGATTCCGGACGTCACGCGCTCGGCCGAGGTCCAGCGGCCAGACTCCGTGTTTCATTTCAGCGAGACGTTTCGGGGATTCGGGGACACGTCGGTCATCGCGTGGCGACGCACGATCTTGAAGGGCTGGAACGTCACGTTCAACGGCGGCGTGTCCGTGCCCACCGGGAAGACGGAGATGCCGCGCTTCAGATCCGAGCTCGATCAGGACAGTCTCGTCCCGGTGTCCAGATTGCAACGCGGGTCAGGCACGGTCGATCCGCTGGCCGGGGTGAGTCTCAACCGCGTGTTCCTGGGATTATTCCCGCCCGGGACGCGCGTCTTCGTGAGCGGTGCGGCCCGACTGCCGTTCCGGGAGAACGAACACAGGCTCCGCACGGGCGGATCCTGGGAAATCGGAGCGGGCGGTTCGCGTGAAGTGCTGTGGCACCCGATCATCGTCATCGGACGGCTGAGTTGGCTGCACCGGGAACAGGATGTGTTTGAGGGCGTGCCCGTGCTGGTCGGCGGGGGCAACTGGATCGCGGTCGCGCCCGCAGTCGCCGTGGCCCTCGGGAAGGTCACCTTACAGGCGGAGCTGAAGATTCCGCTGTATCGCTCGCTTGCCAATCGCCAACTAGACGCGGCTCGTACATTTCAAGTGGGCTTTGTCTGGGCCGCGTTCTAGCACACCAACCGCATGTCGGCCAATCGCCGCGCCGGAGAGGGTTCAAGGGGGTTTCCCTCCGCTCCTCCTGTGGAGCGTTATACTGGAAAGGATTCAAGTTATTCGTGCAGCGAATCCTAACGACCATCGTTCTGGCACTCTTTGCCACCGGTCCGGCCCTGAATCTGCGGTGCCTGTTTTCGTGTAATCCGCTGCACGCCGCTGCTGGCTCCGCTGAGCGCTGCCATCAGTCGCCGGACTCAGCACAAAGGGTCTCCGGGTTCGGCGATTGCGGTGCCGGATTGACGCAGCCACCGGCTCTCGTCGCCAAGCAAAGTGATGCTGGGCTTTCCGTGCTCGCAGCAACAGTTGCCGTACAGAGCGTTGGGCAGCCGCGGCACGATGCATCTTTCGCACCCGAAACGTTTTACGTCACGGCATCGGGCCCGCCCCAGCCGCTCCTCCTGATACCGCTTCGCATCTGAACTTCCCAATTCCTGTCGCATCCGCGACCACGGGTCGTGGTGTCGTTTCTTCAGGAAGTTGAGGGGGTCATGTCTGTCAGACGCACGCGTTCGAGCGTGCCGATCCTGGTCGTACTCGCGTTCGCGATGGCGGCGTCCATCGCCTACGCACAAGAGATCACGTACCTGGGAACGGTACTCGCGGTCGAAGCCGGTCGGGTGCAGGTGAAGACCGTTGACGAGAAAACGAAACAGGAAGACACCCGGTGGTTCGTGATCGACAAAGACACGCGCGTCAAGCGCGGGGACGAAGCCGTCGCGTACTCCGCCGCGAAGATCACGCCAGGCGAACGGATCGCCGTCATCATCGGTCCATCCGGCAAAATGAAGATGCAGGCAAAAGAGATCCGACTGGCCCTGGCTGCCGACATGAAAGGCGCGACAGCTCAGCCCAGTAAGCCGACGACGGCGGCGGCGGAGGCCGGCGCACACGCCGAACACCAGCCGGCCGGCCAGGCCCAAAAGCCTGGCGCAGACATGGCCATGTCGTCAGGTTGGCAGGTTATGCAGGACGGCGTCGTGTATGGACTGTTCAACTATCAAGGAGGTCCGCGGGGCGGGGACGAGTTCGTCGTGCCCAACTGGTGGATGGGCATGTTTATGCGCCAGATGGGCCGCCATCAATTCGGCGTGAACGCGATGCTCAGTCTCGACGCTGCGACCGTCGGCGAAAGCGGATATCGCGAGATCTTCCAGGTCGGGGAAGCACTCGATGGCAAGCCGCTCATTGATCGCCAGCACCCACACGATCTATTCATGCAGCTCGCGGCGTCGTGGCGCATCACGCTTGGCGACAGCACGGCACTCGTGCTGGCTGGCGGCCCGGCTGGGGAACCAACGCTCGGACCCGTGGCGTTCATGCATCGCGCGTCGGCGGCGGGCCTGGTGCTCGCGCCGCTCGGTCATCACACCTTCGACTCGACGCACATCAGCTTTGGAGTCGTCACCGCAGCAATCGAACGCGGCCGCTGGGTCTTCGAGGGCTCGGTTTTCAACGGCCGCGAACCCGACGAGCATCGATGGGATTTCGATTTCGGTGCAATGGACTCGGTGGCCGGCCGCGTGTGGTTTCGGCCGACCGAGGAATGGGAAGCTCAGGTATCCACGGGCCTGTTGCGCGAGCCCGAAGAACTCGTGCCCGGCGATGCGCGTCGTACGACGGCGTCGTTGTCCTGGCTTCGACGACAAGAGAGCGGCTTCAAGGCGGCCACGGTCGGCTACGGCGTCAACGCCGCCCACGGTGAGCGCCGGCACGGCGCATTTGGAGAATTGACGATGGAGCGAGGCGCCAACTCGATGTTCGGGCGAGTCGAGGCCCAGCAGGTCGAGACGAGCATTCTCCTGACGGGCGAAATACCGGACGGAGAGCACGTGGATGAGCCCGCGACGGTCTCAGCCTTCACGGTCGGAGCGGCGAGACGGCTTGTGACCTGGCGTGGCTTCGAGGGCGCACTGGGTGCACAGCTCACGTTCTACCGTGTACCGGATCCTCTCAGAATCACGCACGGAGATCGTCCCGTGTCGTTCCAGGCATTCTTTCGGCTGCGCCTGCCGTCCGGGGACATGGGTCGCATGTGGAACATGCGCATGTCCCAGGGTCACAAGATGGAGATGGATCATTCGGGTCACGTCATGCGCTGAATGCGTGAACGTGACTATGGAGAAACCCATGTTGAAAGTGCTCAGGAAGTCGGCTCTCGTAGCCCTGCTGGTCATGGCGGCGCCGGGACTGTTCGCCCAATCCGCCCAATCGGACATTGCTGCGTTCTTTAAGGCGTACGACGCGGCTTTCAATGCCCGAGACATCGACAAACTGGCGACGCTTTACCATCCCGACGTCACCATCTTCGAGGGCAGCGGCATCAACCGCGGCTGGGTGGACTATCGAGATAACCATCTCGGCCCCGAGCTGAAGTCTTTCGAGAACCTCCAGTGGGCTCACAGCAACATCGTCGTCCACGTGCTCGGGGAATCAGCCGCGTATGTCACGGCCGATTACGCCATCAAATACAAGTCCGGCGATCGGGTGGTTGATTCAGGCGGCATTGCGACGCACGTGCTCGTCAAAGAGCAGGGCGCCTGGAAAATCCGGCATAGCCACACGGCCGCTCGGCGTCGCGCACCCGGAGGGCAGTTCTAACTCAATCACCTAGGGATGACCTCGTTATGAAGGACTCGAGGCGGGCTCTTCTGACAATCGTGGTGTCGGTTGCGGGCGTCGCACGACAAGCATCGAGCCCACTCATCTAGGCCGGCGATATCCGCTGGCCCGGCCGGAAATGACGGAAGCCATGCGGTGATCGACATGACACGTTCGACAGGCCTTCGATTCGCTCTTGTCCTCGCCATTGCTGCGCTCTGGCCGATCCGGGCGGCGGCCCAGACGACGCCCGAGCTCCCGTCGCCGCTCAGTCTGGCGGACGTTATTCGCATCGCAAGCGAGAGGAGAGACGAGATACAGGCCGCGCGCGCGCGCGCGCGCGCTGGCGAGGCGCGGCCGATCATCGCATCAGCGCTCGAAGACCCGATGATCTCTCCCTCGCTCGACCATCTCCCGTTCATGCTGGGCGGCGCGGATGTGAGTGTCACACTCGAGCAACGAATCCCCCTGTCCGGGATCCGCAGCCATCGTCGGGCCTCCGCGCTGGCGGATCTCGACCGGCTTCGCGCGGACGCGAGCCGGACGACGCTGGACGTGGGCGTCCAAGCCGCCAATGTCTTCCTGATGCTGCAGGAGCGTCGCCGCACGGCGGCGCTGGTCGCCGAACAGATCGCCTTTGCCCGCGACGTCGTGACCGCGGCGAACGCGCGGTACGCCAGCGGAACGGCTCCGCAATCCGACGTGCTGCGCGCGGAGGTCGAGGTGGCGCGCTTGGAAGCATTCTCGAGGGCGCTTGTCAGCGACGTGCACGGCGCTGAAGCGATGCTCAACACGAGCCTGGCGCAGGACGCGGACATGCCTGTCCCGCCGCTGGCGCCGGTCGTGTTCGCGCAGCCAATTCCCTCCTGGCCCGCGATCAAGGCCGCGCTGACATCCCGTCCGGAGCTTGCGGCCGGCCGCGCCGAAGTCACGCGCGCCGAGGCTGAGGTGCAGGTGATGCGCGACATGTACCGCCCGATGGGGACCATCCGCATGGGACCGGCCTACACCATGGCCGACGGCCGGGGCTGGATGGCGATGGTGGGTGTCAGCTTGCCCATCTGGCGTAACAAGCTCCGCGCCGGGGTCGCAGAAGCGCAGGCGATGCGCGCGATGTCCGAAGCGGATCTGCGGGCGATGACCCGGATGATCGAGGGCGACGCCGCGGTCGCCGTGAACCAACTTCAGGCCGCCCGCGATCGGCAGGCGGCGCTCAACAGCGATGTGCTGCCGCGCGCGCGAATGGTAATCGAACCGGCCGTCGCGGGCTACGCGTCGGGCCAGCTGCCGCTCGTCAGCGTGATTGAAGCTGTGCAGGCGTTGTGGCTGGTCCAATCTGACCTGATTGCCGCCGACACCGAACTGGGCCTTGCGTGGGCGCGCCTCGGGCGCGCTATCGGATCGTACGAGGCGATTATCCGATGACACCTTTCACCAGACTTCACCGATTCGCCGCGCCCATTGCCGCTGCCGTGGCGACTGCCGCAGTCTTCACCGGCGCCCTGTGGGTGCAGCACTCCCGTGAGGCGTGGCCATTTGCGGCCCGCGATCAGGCGGCCGCCGCGATGGACATGGACGGCACGACCGCTGTGTCGACTCCAGGCTCCGGATCTACCCAGAATCGCGTTCCAGTCGACGTCACGGCGTCGACGCTTCAGGAACTCGACATCCGCCTCGAGGTGGTCAGACGCGAATCCCTGACCCAGGCGGTCCGCGCCGTCGCCACCGTCGCCCCGGACGAAACGCGGATCTCGCACGTGCACGCCCGAGTGTCGGGATGGGTCGAACAACTCGACGTCAACACCACAGGCGAGATCGTGCGGGCGGGTCAGCCGCTCGCACGGATCTTCTCGCAGGAACTTCTCTCGTCCCAAACCGAGTACCTGGCCGCTCGGAAAACGACGTCGGCCTCGGGAATCAGCAGCGTCGTCGTCGCCAGCGGTCGCACGCGGCTGACCGTCCTCGGGATGACGCCGGCGGACATTGACGCGATCGAGCAGACCGGCGAACCGAAGCGCCTGGTCACTGTGGTCGCCCCCAGGAATGGTGTGGTCGTGAACCGAGGCGTCACGGTGGGCACCTCCGTGGATCCGTCGACGACGCTGCTCACCATTGCGGACCTCTCACGCGTGTGGGTCCTCGCCGAAGTCCCGGAGGCGGGCATCCCGGCGGTGCGCGTCGGCACGCGGGCTCAGCTCGACTTTCCGGCCTCCGGCCGGGCGCCGTTCCCGGCCCGGATCGACTTCGTCTATCCGACGCTCAGCGAACGCACGCGCACGCTGCGTGTCCGCCTCTCGGCGGCCAATCCCGACGGCGGGCTCAGACCGGGGCTCTATGGCACCGTCGCCTTTGAATTGGCCGGACAGGCGGTGATCACCGTGCCGCGTGACGCCGTCGTCGACACCGGCGTGCAGCAGCACGTCTTCGTCGCCACCGGTGATCGGTTCGAGCCGCGGACGGTCACGCTCGGCGTGCAGTTGGCTGATCGCGTCGAAGTCCGCGCCGGTCTCAAGGAAGGCGAACGGATCGTGGCCGCGGGCGTGTTCCTTCTGGATTCGGAAAGCCGCCTGCGCGCCACGGGCGGTGCCGGCGGGCACAGCAGCCACGGGGCAGCGGCGCCGCCTCCGGCAAAACCGCCCGGCCCGGTCAAAGACCCGCCCGCGGGCCACAAGAAGTAACGGTCATGGTCGAACGCATTATCGAGCTTGCGGTTCGCCACAAGTGGGTGGTGATCGGAGCGGTCTTCGTGCTCGCGCTGTGGGCGGTCGATTCGGTCCGCAAGACGCCACTCGATGCGCTGCCGGACCTCTCCGATCCGCAGGTCATCGTCTACACCGAGTGGATGGGGCGCAGCCCCGATCTGGTCGAGGACCAGATCACGTATCCGCTCGTCCGCGCGCTGCAGAGTACGCCGGGCGTGGCTACGGTACGCGGCTACTCGATGTTCGGCATGAGTTTCACCTACGCGATTTTCAGCGACGGCACCGACATCTATTGGGCGCGCACGCGGGTGCTCGAGCAACTGGGGCGCGTGCAGCAATTGCTCCCGCCTAACGTGTCCCCGACACTCGGGCCCGACGCGAGCGGTGTGGGATGGGTCTACCAGTACGTCTTGAAGGACACCAGCGGACGGATGGATCTCGCCGAGCTTCGGACGCTGCAGGATTTCACTGTCCGTCCCGCACTACAGGCGGTCGCCGGCGTGGCGGAAGTTGCCTCGCTCGGCGGATTCGAGCGCCAGTACCAGATCGTGATCGACCCGGACCGGCTGGTGGGCTTCGGGCTCACGCTGACCGATGTCACCCGATCGGTTCGCGATGCCAATGCAGAAGTGGGCGCACGCGTGCTCGAACTGGCCGGTCGCGAGTACGTCCTGCGCGGGCGCGGCTACGTCAAGGCGCTGGCGGATCTCGAGCAGAGCGTAGTGGCGGTCGGCGCCGGCGGCACGCCCATCCGGCTCGGTGACGTCGCGAGCGTTCGCTACGGGCCGGAGATTCGTCGCGGCGCCGCGGACTGGAACGGGACCGGAGAAGCGGTGGGCGGCATCGTCGTGATGCGAATTGGCTCCAACGCGCTGCAGGTGATCCAGGCGCTCGAGGCCCAGATCGCCACGCTGCGCCTCCCGGACGGCGTCCGCCTCATCCCCACGTACGACCGGTCGGAGCTGATCCTCGGGTCCGTCAATACGTTGACGAAGACGCTGATCCAGCAGGCGATCATCGTCACGATCATCTGTCTGGTCTTCCTGTTCCACGCGCGATCGGCGTTGATCGTGATGATCGTACTGCCGCTCTCCGTGCTGCTGTCGTTCATCGCGATCCGGTACCTGGGCCTGTCGTCCAACATCATGTCGCTCGGCGGGATCGCCATCGCCATCGGCGAGTTGGCCGACGCGGTCATCGTGCTGATCGAGAACGCGCACGTGCGGCTCGCGACGGCGCCGCCGGGGACGGATCGTCAACGGGTCATCGTCGAGGCGTGCAAGGAGGTCGGCAGGCCGATCTTCTTCTCGCTGATGCTGATCACCATCAGCTTCCTGCCCATCTTCACGCTGGCCGGTCAGGCGGGGAAGCTGTTCACGCCTCTCGCGTACACGAAGACGTTCGCGATGTTCACCGCCGCCATCCTCTCCATCACGCTCGCGCCGCCGCTGATGGTGCTCCTGCTGAGGGGACGATTCCGTACCGAGGCGACCAATCCCGTCAGCCGGATCCTCAGCACGATCTACCGGCCGATTGCGGTGCTGGTCGTGCGATTCCGGATCGTCGTGGTTGCGGCTGCGACCCTGCTCCTGATCACGACCGTCCCGACGTTTCAACGGCTCGGCTCGGAGTTCATGCCGCCCCTCGATGAGGGCTCGCTGCTCGTGATGCCGACGACCTTTCCGGGTGTCGCGATTGAAGAGGCGCGCCGGGCACTGACTGCACAGAACCGCATCATCATGCGATTCCGCGAGATCGCGTCCGTACACGGGAAAGCCGGCCGCGCGGAGACGGCCACGGATCCGGCCCAGCTGGACATGATCGAATCGGTGATCACGTTGCGCCCGCGCGCCGACTGGCCGACACGCTACACGCCGCGCTGGTACAGCATGCGCGCACCCGACTGGGCGAAACGCGCGCTGCGCCGCGTGTGGCCGGAGCAGCAGGCGCGCACGCTGGCGGAGCTGTCGCGCGACCTGGATGCCGCGCTGCAAATGCCCGGCTACCAGATGGCGATCGCGCCGCCGATCCGCACGCGCATCGACATGCTGACGACAGGCGTCCGCACGCCGGTGGGGATCAAAGTGTTCGGCGAGGACCTGAACGAGATCGAGCGCATCAGCGTGGACCTCGAGGGCATGCTCCGTCAGGTGCCGGGCACTCGCAGCACGTTCGCCGAGCGCCAGACCGGTCGTGAGTACATCGACATCGTCCCCAATCGCGAGGCCATCGCGCGCTACGGCCTCACGGTGCGGGACGTCCAGGACGTCGTGGAGGCCGCCGTCGGAGGGATGACGGTCTCGACGGCCATTGCCGGGCGGGCTCGCTTCTCGATCAATCTGCGCTACGCGGCAGATCGGCGATCGGACCCGCAGGCGCTCCGCCGCATTCTCGTGCCGGTCCAGTCGACGGGCAGCGTCATGGATTTCGGCGGCGGCAATGCGGGAGCCGGAGGCAGTGGCCAGGGCGGCATGGCCGCATCCAGTGGCGGCGGCACCGGAGGCGGGATGGGCTCAATGGGCCGAGGCGGCGGAGGGCAGCCCGGCAGGTCAGCGTCCGGTGGCAGGTCTTCGGATCTCGCGGCGCCGCCTATGGGCGGCCTCTCGGCGTCCCCGGACTTCATGGAACAGTGGCGCCAACCGGGTGCCGCCGTCCCGCTCGGGCAACTCGCCGACGTGCGCGTGACGACCGGCCCGCCGATGATCAAAGACGAGAACGGCGTGCTCGTCGGGTACGTATTCGCCGACATCGACCAGACCCAGCGCGACCTTGGTGGCTGGGTGAACGACGCCAAGGCGCTCGTGGCGTCCGAGCTCACTCTGCCTGCGGGGTACCGCCTGCAGTTTACCGGTCAGTACGAGTTCCTCGCGGCGATGGAGGCCCGGCTCCGCTACGTCATCCCGCTCACCCTGGTCCTCGTCGTGGCACTGCTCTATCTCTCCATGCGCGGATGGCCGCAGACGTTCCTGGTGTTGTCCAGTCTGCCCTTTGCCGTCGCGGGCAGCGTCTGGCTGCTGGCGGTCATGGACTACAACCTCTCCACCGCGGTGTGGGTCGGGATCATCGCCGTGGCGGGCGTTGCCGCGGAGACGGGTATCGTGATGGTGGTCTACCTGGACGAAGCGTTCAAACGGTACATGCGTGAAGGCCGGATCCACACACCTGAGGATGTGGATGCCGCGGTCGTGGAAGGTGCCGCTGCCCGCGTCCGCCCGCTGGTGATGACTGTCGCCACGACGGTGCTGGGTCTTCTGCCGCTGCTGTGGGAAGCCGGCGTGGGAGCGGACGTGTCGGCGAGAACGGCTGCACCGGTGGTCGGTGGCCTGTGGTCGTGCATGGTACTGACCCTCCTCGTGCTCCCGGCCGCGTACGCCATGTGGCGCCGGCACCAGGTGCGTGTTGCCACCGCCGTGTCGCTGCCACACGATGCCGCGACGACGTCGGATGGTCCTGCATGACTCGACTGAAGCTCGCCGAGCTGACGTCCGGAGTTGGTGCGCTCGTGCTGGGCGTGGGACTGGGAGCGCTGTTTCCGCGCTGGTTCGGTCCCGCTGCCGGACTGATCACGTTCGCCGGTCTGTCCCTTCATGCCTTCGGGATGTGGAACAAACATCGGCTGGAGACAGTCGGCCAGGCGGAGAACTCACTGTGGGTCGTGGCCTTGTACTGGGTGTGCTGGTTACTCCTGGCCGCGGTCCTGGCGATGCTGCTCTTCTCGAATCGCGCATAGGAGATGGCATGGCTGCCGTCACTTCGTCTCCAGTCCCACCGTCGCCCTCGGCCGACGCGAGCGGGGGCACCGCGTCGCGTCCAGGGTCCGGCCTTTCCTCCAGGGAAGCGCAGCGGCGACTGGCCGAGTTCGGCCCCAACGAGATCCGTCGCGAGCAGACGACCACTCTTCTGACGCTGTTCGCCCGCCAGTTCGCGAGCCCGGTCATCTGGCTCCTGCTTGGTGCGAGCGTTCTGTCGGCAGCCCTCGGCGAGCTGCTCGATGCGATCGCGATCGGGGCGATTGTGATCGTCAACGCGGTGATTGGGTTCCTCCAGGAATACCGGGCAGAGAGTGCGGTCATGGCGCTCCGCTCGATGACGGCGCCACGCGCACGAGTCATGCGGGACGGCCACAGCGTCATGGTGCCAGCGGACACCATGGTTCCAGGCGATCTGCTTGTGCTCGAGGCGGGCGACGTCGCCGCGGCTGACGCACGGCTTCACACCGCTCACGCCCTGACCACGAATGAAGCGCCCTTGACGGGCGAAAGCACCCCGGTCGAGAAGCGGACGGCGCCGACGGCACCGGACACACCGCTGGCCGAACGCCATGACTTCGTGTTTATGGGCACGTCCATCGCGACCGGCACCGGCCTCGCCGAGGTCGTCGCGACCGGGATGCAGACCGAGCTCGGCAGAATCGCCCACCTGTTAGCGACAGCGGAAGAGAGCGTGACTCCGCTGCAGCGGCGTCTTGCGCGTGTCAGTCAGACGCTGCTGTACATCTGTGGCGGCATCGTGGCGTTGGTTGCGTTGGCGGGGCTGCTGCGCGGGTGGCCACTCATGCAGGTGTTCATGGCGGCGGTCTCGCTGGCGGTTGCCGCCGTTCCCGAAGGGCTGCCGGCAGTGGTCACGATCGCGCTCGCCGTCGGCGTGCAGCGCATGGCGGCGCGCAAGGTCCTCGTCCGGAGGCTGCCGGCGGTTGAAACCCTGGGCTGCGCGACCGTGATCTGCACGGACAAGACCGGCACGCTCACGACCGGCGTCATGCGCGTGCGCGAGCTCTGGGGTCCCGACCACACCGGCCTGCTACTCGCGGGAACGGCCTGCTCCGACGCGGAAATTGGGCGCGACGGAGGTGGCGGCGTCGGCGATCCGACGGAGCTGGCGATCCTGATAGCGGCGGCCGAACGGGGGATCCACCGCGACGAGATTGAAGCAACCAATCATCGAGTCGCCGTTGTCCCGTTCGATTCCGTGCAGAAGCGGATGTCCATCGAGCGCGCCGACGGCCGCGTGTACATCAAGGGGGCCGTCGAAAGCGTCCTGCCGCTCTGCGTGGCCGGCGTGGATAACGCCTCAGAGGCGAACGCCCAAATGGCTGAACGCGGTCTCCGTATCCTGGCGGTGGCCGTCGCGCCGGCCGGCCCGGAGCTCCGAGCCACGCTGCTCGGACTGGTTGGCATCGCGGACCCGCCGCGCACCGAGGCCATCGAGGCGGTGGCTGCCGCGCGGGCCGCCGGCATCACGACGGTGATGATCACAGGGGACCATCCCGTGACCGCCCGCGCGATCGCGCGGGAGCTCGGCATCCTGTCAGGCCCAGACGCACCAGACGATGTCGTCCACGCGCGAGCCACGCCCGAGGACAAGATCAGGATCGTTCGTGAGTGGAAGACGCGGGGCGCCGTCGTGGCGATGACCGGTGACGGCGTGAACGATGCACCGGCCCTCCGCGAGGCCCACATCGGGATCGCGATGGGACTGACGGGCACCGAGGTGACACGCGAAGCGTCGGATATGGTGCTGGCCGACGACAATTTCGCCAGCATCGTCGCGGCCATTCGCGAGGGTCGCGGGATCTTCGACAACATCCGCAAAACACTCGTCTACCTGCTGTCAGGCAACACCGCGGAGCTCACCGTGATGCTCGTGGCGGCGCTCGGCGGACTTCCGTTGCCATTACTCCCGCTGCATTTGCTCTGGATCAATGTCGTCACCGATGGGCTGCCCGCGTTGGCGCTCGTCGTCGATCCACCGGAAGACGATGTCCTGCAGCGGCCTCCGCGTCATCCCGACGAGTCGATGCTGGGCCGCGCGGAGTGGCGCTTCATCATCACGACCGGCCTTCTGCAAGCGGCCGCGACCCTCGGTGTGTTTGTCTGGGCTTTGAACGCACGCGATCTGTCCGAGGCGCGCAACCTCGCATTCTCGGTGCTGGTCTTCGGCGAGCTATTCCGGGCATTCGCCGCGCGGAGCACCTCAAAGGTGTTCTGGGAGGTCGGTGCGTTCACAAACCTGCGCTTGCTGGGTGTGGTCTTCTTCTCGGTCCTGATGCAGCTCGGGATCCACTACATCCCGGCTGCGCAGACCGTGTTTGAGGTCGGTCCGCTCTCGGCCGCTGACTGTGCGCTGACGCTGCTGGTGGCACTTGGACCGGTCACGGTCATTGAGGTGTCGAAGCTCTTCCGCCGCTGGCGTGCCGCTCAAAGGAAGAATGGGTGAGCAGATTGTGAAAGAGACGACAGTGCAAATCGACGGGATGATGTCCATCTTTGACGATGCGGGCGTCGAGAAGCAGGTCAAACGCCGATAGAATTTCTGAAAGCGACACGTTCAAACAACCATCGAGCCTGGAGAACGTCGCAACCGCATGGGGCGCCGTTCACCCGCCTGACGCCGTCTCTCTAGCGGCGCTCGCGCACCCGGGGTCGCGACCGGGCCCTCCCGTCGCAGTCGTGGTCCATCGGCGCGATCGGCGCCTGCGATCCAACACGATCCTCCTGCGTCGCGGCAGGATCAAGGTCGCGGATAGCGCGCCACTGCCGCTTGTACGCCGTCCCGATCTTCAGTGCTGGGCTGTCCCGCATTCTGGGATATTGCTGCACCACGAAGCGCCGACGGTCGTCCGACCGTCCAACCCGTCTTGCGGAGCCAGCTGAGGCCGACAAGCGCGATGAGCAATCCAAGCAGGAGGTAGACAGCCTGGAGTGGAGGGTCATTGCTGTATCCGATGAACGCGATCTGAGCTGCTATCCAGATGAGGAGGGCCAGCCCAACGCCAAGTGCGAGCAACGGGGCGGTCGGATGGCGGCGCCAGGCCACTGCGGCGGCGCCCAGCGGACCGACTCCAAGAACGGCGAAGAGGATCAGCCCTGGCACGAAGTAGGTGTTGAACGGCGTTCCGATCAATGAGGAGAGCGGCAGCGGGATGATCTCGCCGCGCGGCCCGAGCATGAGCGCGGCGCCGCCCGCGATCGCCCCGACGCCCAGCGAGAGCTCGAGACTGATTGCCGACACAGCATGATGACCAAGGTGCTCGCGAGATCCAGTCGACATCGTCGCCATCTGCTCATTCTGGGCGCGCACGGGGCGCGCGAGGAACGCACGATCGATCGCGCCCCTAAAGCTGAATTGTATCCAGTTCGAATCAACGTGACCGTTCGCCACGGAAATCGGCACGCCGAGCCACCGCGTCGCCGTCCGGGCGCGTGGGCCCGACCGTCTTCATAAGCCGAGTATCACAACCGCGTTCTGGACCGCGGTCTCAGGCGAGGACAACCGCGACGCCGCCATGCTCCTGGCGAGCCGGACGGACTGTGATTTCGACGTCCTCGCCGAGTGCGGTTCGGAAATCCATGAGTCGCTCCACCGAGAACTACCCGCGCGATTCGGCAGCAGTAGCGATACGTGCGGCATGCAGCACGTACGCAGCCGACCCGAGTTGCGCGGTGTACGGCGCGGCAGGTACTGGTGTCCTGCCGATCTCTGATCTCCATCACGTCGCGGCTGTTTGTCCCTCATGAGCACCTCACCGCACCACGAGGACTGGCACAGGGCATCTGTTCAGGGCACCCTCGGCGACGCTGCCCAACAAGAGGTGGCGGACGCCACTCGCGCCGCGCGCGCCCACGACGAGAAGATCGGCGCCCGCCGAGTCCACGGTGGCCAGCAAATCGTGCGGTGCGCCTGCGGTAACGGTGGTTCGGACGCGCCAGCCGGCGCGGGTGAGGGTAGCTTCAGCCCGTGCGAGGTCTTTCTTTGCCCGTGCGGTCCGCTGAGCGTTGACGCGTCGACCGTCCTTATGGCGTCGAGGCGCCCTACGCGCGCAGCGAATCAGCGATTCGAACGGCTTCCTGAAAGAGATCGCCGTGCATGACGATCGCCCGTGGCGTCGCCCCTTCCGTCTGCGCCAACCGCTCGACGTAGAAGGGAAGCACTGGAAATCTGATCCCGAATCCGATCATGACAACGAACAAACACGCGAGAAGGACGAACAGGCGGTTGCCAATCACGGCAGGTCCGAAGTTCCATTTTCTCGTCGAAAGCGAACACGGCGGCGGCCCAGCCGCGGGCAGATCGCGATGAGACGTGGATCAGTCACGACTTCTTGCGTCGCCGTGAGCCTGATGACCGACCACGGGCGCTCTGCGCGGTCGTGCTCAGACCCCATCTCCAGTTCCTGATCTCCGGCATGTCCTCGCCGTGCCTATCGATGTATTGCTTGTGCTCGATCAGCTTGTCGCGGATCGCTTGCTGGGCGTAGGCCGCGCGAGGACCAAGAGCGGGTACGCGGGCAATGACGTCGGCGACGAGGTGAAAGCGGTCGAGGTCGTTCAGCACGACCATGTCGAAGGGAGTGGTCGTCGTGCCTTCTTCCTTGTAGCCGCGCACGTGCAGGTTGCGATGATTCGTGCGGCGATAGGTCAGGCGATGGATGAGCAACGGATACCCGTGATAGGCAAAGATGATCGGCTTGTCGGTCGTGAAGAGCACGTCGAACTCTTTGTCGCTCAACCCATGGGGGTGCTCGCTCTGCGGTTGGAGCTTCATGAGATTGACGACGTTGATCACCCGCACTTTCAAGTCGGGGAAGTGGCTCCGCAGGAACTCGACCGCCGCCAGCGTTTCGAGCGTCGGCACGTCCCCGCAGCACGCCATGACGACATCCGGCTCGCCGCCCTGATCGTTGCTGGCCCACGACCAGATGCCGAGGCCGGCAGTGCTGTGCTTGACGGCCGCGTCCATGTCCAACCATTGCGGCGACGGCTGCTTACCGGCGACGATGACGTTGACGTAGTTGCGGCTGCGCAAGCAGTGGTCTGTGACCGAGAGCAGCGTGTTCGCGTCGGGCGGCAGATAGACACGGATGATGTCGGCCTTCTTGTTCACCACGTGGTCGATGAAGCCGGGGTCTTGATGGCTGAAGCCGTTGTGGTCCTGCCGCCAGACGTGCGACGTGAGCAGATAGTTGAGCGAGGCAATCGGCCGGCGCCACGGAATCTGATTCGAGACCTTCAGCCATTTGGCGTGCTGGTTGAACATGGAATCGATGATGTGAATGAACGCCTCGTAGCAGGAAAAAAACCCGTGCCGCCCGGAAAGCAGATAGCCTTCGAGCCAGCCTTGGCACTGGTGCTCGCTGAGCATCTCCATCACGCGGCCATCGGGCGCGACGTGGTCGTCGACCGGAAGGATCTCGGCGGTTGAGCAACGATTCGTCACCTCGAACACGGCGCCCCACCGATTCGAGGTCGTTTCGTCCGGGCTGAAAACGCGGAAATTGTCTGGGTTGTGTTTGATGACGTCGCGGATGAATTCGCCCTGGACTCTCGTGGCCTCCGCGTCGACGGCGCCCGGCTGCGGCACGGTCACGGTGTAGGCGCGGAAGTCTGGCAGCTGCAGGTCGCGCAGCAAGAGGCCTCCGTTGGCGTGGGGATTGGCGCTCATGCGCCGCTCCCCTGTGGGAGCCAATGCGGCAAGGTCGGGGATGAGCCGGCCCGTCTTGTCGAACAAGTCCTGCGGACGGTAGCTCTTCAGCCACTTCTCCAGAATCTTCACGTGGCCCGGCCGGCTCATGTCGCCCATCGGCACCTGATGCGAGCGAAACGTGCCCTCGGTCTGTTTCCCGTCCACCACCCTCGGGCCAGTCCACCCCTTGGGCGAGCGGAGGATGATCATGGGCCAGCGCGGACGCGCCGTGAAACCGTTCGCGCGGGCATCGCGCTGGATGCGACGAATGTCGCCGACGACGGTGTCGAGTGTCGAGGCCATCCGTTGGTGCATGTCCATCGGGTCGTCGCCCTCGACGACCCAGGGCACGTAGCCGTAGCCGCGTATCAGTGCCTCCAATTCCTCGGGCGGGACACGCGCCAGCACGGTAGGGCCCGCAATCTTGTACCCGTTCAAGTGCAGGATGGGCAGCACGGCGCCGTCATGGACCGGATTGAGAAACTTGTTCGAGTGCCAACTGGTAGCGAGCGCAGCGGTTTCCGCTTCGCCGTCGCCGACGACGCAAGCCACGAGGAGATCGGGATTGTCGAACGCCGCTCCAAAGGCGTGCGACAGCGAGTAGCCGAGTTCCCCACCCTCGTGAATCGAGCCGGGCGTCTCCGGCGCGACGTGGCTTGGGATGCCCCCGGGGAACGAGAACTGCGTGAACAAGCGCTTCATTCCCTCTTCGTCTTGCGAAATGTGTGGATACACTTCGCTGTACGTCTGCTCCAGATACGCGTTCGCCACCATCCCGGGACCGCCGTGACCCGGACCGGCGATGTAGATGACGCTCAGCTCGTGTTCCTTGATCACGCGATTCAGGTGCACGTACATGAAGTTCAGCCCAGGCGTCGTGCCCCAATGACCCAACAGACGAGGCTTGATGTGCGCCAGGGTGAGCGGCTTCTTCAATAGCGGGTTGTCATAGAGGTAGATCTGCCCGACGGAGAGGTAGTTCGCGGCCCGCCAATACGCGTCGATCTTGCGGAGTACTGCTGCAGAAAGCGGCGGCGATTGTGCGTTCATGGTTCACGTTCCGTTGTGTCTGCGCCCAGGCGGAGCACCCGGGACACCGAGCGGGCAATCATCTGTTCTTCGTTCGTGGGAATGACGCGTACCGTGACCCGGCTGGCCTCCGCGGAGATCACCGCGGCGTGCGCCGCGTTGCGCCCGTCATGCAGTTCGATACCAAGGAAGCCCAGGCCCTCACAGATGCGGGCGCGAATCGAGGCGCTCCGCTCTCCAATGCCCGCCGAGAACACGAGCGTGTCCAGCCCGCCAAGTGCGGCTGCGAATGCGCCCACCCATTTCTTCGCTTGGTAGCAGAACAGCGCCACGGCTTCCGCCGCCCGGACGTCGTCGGCTTCACGCGCGAGCAGGTCGCGCATATCGGAGCTGATCTCGGACACGCCAAGCAGCCCCGACTCGTGATTGATCATGTGATGGAACTGCGGCGCGGTCATCTGCTCCCTGTGCGCGAGAAACGACACCAGCCCTGGGTCCAGGTCACCCGTCCGCGTGCTCATCACCAAGCCGGCGGCGGGCGTGAAACCCATACTGGTGTCGATGCTCGTGCCTCCCTGTACCGCGGCCATGCTGGCCCCATTGCCCAGATGAGCGAGGATCACCCGGTCGTGGGCGGCTTCCGGGCCCGCGGCACGGGCGAGCTCTTCGATGAGATAGGCGTACGACAGACCATGAAAACCGTATCGCTGCACGCCCTTCACCTGGTAGCGCCGTGGGATCGGCAACAGCCTGGCGACAGGCGGCATGCTGCGATGAAACGCCGTGTCGAAGCAGGCGACTTGCGGCAGGTGTGGCTGACGCTCGCGAAACGCCTCGATCAACGCGATCTCGCGCGGCAGGTGATCCGGTGCATAGGGCGTTGCGCGATGCAGCTCGTCGAGCACTTCAGGGGTAACTCGCTCCGGCTCCGTACGGGCCATCCCATGAACGACGCGGTGTCCCACGGCTTTCACGGTCGCGAACTCCTTACGCGCTTCGAGCCAGTCGATCAGGAGACCCGTCGCCGGCTTGTCGTCCGGCACTTCCGTGTGACCCTCGCGGGACGCGCCCTCCGTCGCTCGCCACGACAGAGTCGTGCCGCGCCGGCCGATCTGATCGAGCGCGCCGGATACCGATGGCTC
This sequence comes from Vicinamibacterales bacterium, assembly GCA_035633215.1. GTDB lineage: Bacteria > Acidobacteriota > Vicinamibacteria > Vicinamibacterales > SCN-69-37 > DASQFI01. Next base: position 77,596 of record DASQFI010000058.1, read on the forward strand.
CGGCAGCGTGCCGGCGTCGTACACTGCGAACTTGATGCTCGACGAGCCCCCGTTAATCGCCAGGACCGAGGCGGGAGATGGTGCCATGAGTCTCAACCTATACCGGAACGTGTCACCGCGAGCAGCCAAGCGCGGTTGGGATCGGGTCGTCGATGCCTGGGGATTCAATGGAAGCATCCCGGGACCTACGATCCAGGTGAACGACTCCGAAGCTCCCGGTTCTGCCAGCCCAGCGGATCGCGGACCCGGCCTGCCCCAGCAACATCACGCAGCCGAACGCGCCAAAAGCGGTCTACCAGCGGAGGTCTACTACTTCTGTTCCACAGCGGATCGCGACCAGTTCCGGAAGGATCCCGTCGCGTACCTGAAGGCACATCCCAGGTGACAGGCGTGGACCCTCAACCCGAAAGTGTGGCGCCTGATGAAACCCGTCCCTAAGGCCGCATTGCTGCTGGTGGGGCTGGCAGTCGTCGTGGGCGCGATCGGGCGCATGGTGCGCTCGACAGTCCGGTGGACAAGTAACGATAAGCAGGGGGATGCGATGAAGACACGGCTGTTGTTTGCTGGCATGTTCGTCACCATGGCGGGGGCGGTCCTGTTTGCGCATGTGACCAATCGCGCCCGCTGAGTCGAAGCTGGGCACGAGCGAACGCTACACGGTTCGTGTGCCGACGGAAGGTCAGGTCGCCACGGTTGGCGTGGACCTGGAGGTGCCAGAGGCCGTCACGGTCTCGAGCGTGCTGGCCTCCGGTGGCTGGACGAGCGAAGTCAAGCGCGAGGGGAATCGCATCGTCGCGGTCATGTGGAAAGTGAACATTCCAGCCGCGCACTACGCCGAACGAGCATTCGATCATGAGACAGGCAACGACCCTCCGGCTCGGCGCTGTCGCGCTGTGTCTGGCTGGGGCCCCCCTGCTGGCACACGAGGTGACCTACAGGGGCACGGTCATCACCGTGGAAGCGGCGAAGATTCAGGTCAGAGTCATTGACGAGAAGTCGAAAAAGGAAACGCTGATGGACTTTGCGGTGACGGCCAAGACCAGAGTGCTCCGAGGCAGCAAGACGGTACCGTTTGCGGAGGCGCGCATCCAGAAGGACGAGCGAATCTCCGTGACGGTGAACAACGATGAGGAAGGCCCGAAGGCAATCACCATCCGGCTCGCGGCCGCAAAGTGACAGGAAGAATCGAGTCAATTCTGTGGTCACCTGTCGCTGGTCGAACCGAGCGTTGGGAACCCAAGTGTGGAGAACGACACCGCCAGAGGATGAGGTAACCTCTCATGATGCGTCCGACACCATTAATCGGCCTAAGCCTTGCCCTCGCCGCAGCATTGGCCGGCCGCCCCACCGTTGTGGCGATCGACGCGACGACGCAGAACGACTTCGCGCCTCGCGTGTCGCCTCTTGATTCTCCTGCGGCGTCGAACAGCGCGCAGCCACAGCTCAGCGTCTCCGCGCGCGGCGTTCTTCTGAGCTGGATCGAACGAAACGGCGCTCGCGCAACCCTCAAATTCTCCGATCGGACACCAGCAGGCTGGTCGGAGGCGCGGACCGTGGCGTCCGGAGACAACTGGTTCGTCAATTGGGCGGACGTACCATCGGTCATGCGCCTCGCTGACGGCACGCTCGTCGCTCACTGGCTGCAGAAGAGCGGCACAAGCACCTACGCGTACGACGTCCGGTTGTCCGTCTCCAAGGATGGCGGGCTGATGTGGTCGGCGTCGTTTCTCCCGCATTCCGATGGCACACAGAGCGAGCACGGCTTCGCTTCGCTCTTCGAGATGACCGGCGGCGGCCTGGGTCTGGTCTGGCTCGACGGCCGCGCCATGCATTCCAGCAGCCACGACACCGCCGCGTCGAACACGAACGGGACGATGGCCCTGCGCTTCGGCGCGTTCGATCGGAGCCGGAAACAGACGACGGAAGTCCCCGTCGATCTGCGTGTGTGCGAGTGCTGTCCGACCACCGCCGCCATGACGGCCGACGGCCCGATTGTCGCCTTCCGCAATCGCACGGAACAGGAGATCCGCGACATCTACGTGTCGCGGCTCGAGCAGGGGAAATGGTCCGAGCCGAAGCCGGTCGCCAGCGACGGCTGGCACATCACGGGATGTCCGGTCAACGGGCCCATGCTCGCCGCGCGCGGCCGCACGGTCGTCGTCGCGTGGTTCACCGGCACGGACCGGCAGAACCGGGCGTTCGCCGCGTTTTCTCAGGATGCGGGCCGGACGTTCGGCGCGCCGATTCGTCTGGATGACAGCGGCACGCTCGGCCGGGTGGACGTCGAGCTCCTCGATGATGGCAGTGCCGTCGCCTCGTGGATGGAGTTCGCACCCTCCGCCACAGAGTTCCGAATCCGACGCGTGCAGCCATCGGGCGCCAAGTCCTCAGCCGCGACTGTGGCGCCGATGTCGAGTGGTCGCTCGTCGGGCTACCCCCGGCTTGCGCGTCACGGGAATGAACTGGTGATGGCGTGGGTTGAGAGCGCGTCCTTACCAGCGACAGGGCGCGAAGGCGGGCCTCGTGTCAAAACAGCAGTCGCGGAACTTCCGCGCGTCGGCCGCTGAACTCTTGACGGTACTGTGCCGGTATAGACGATGAGAAGTTGCGTGTTAGGTCTCGCGGTCGTGGCGGTCTTGATTCCGGTCACCGCCGCGAGGAGCATCCATCACTCCCGAGATGACGTCGTGCGTCTCGTCCGGCTGCCGCCCGGCGGCATTCAACCTCAGGCGGCTGTTGACGACAAAGGCGTCGTGCATGTCGTGTACTTCGCCGGCGAGCCCGCAGCCGGCGATCTCTTCTACGCGCAGTTGGCGAACGACGGCACGTTCTCAAAGGCCATCAGGGTGAACAGCGAAGCGGGAAGCGCGATCGCGACCGGGACGGTGCGCGGCGCGCGCCTGGCCGTCGGCAGACCCGGACGAGTGCATGTCGCCTGGAACGGATCCAGCCGGGCGACCCCCAAAACGACGAGTGGGAGCACGCCGATGTTGTACGCGCGGATGAACGAGGCGCGCACGGGTTTCGAGCCGCAGCGCAATGTGCTTCAGTTCGCCGTCGGAATTGACGGAGGCGGTGCAGTTGCCGCGGACGCTCGCGGTCGGGTGATTGTCGCGTGGCACGCCGGCGGACCAGATTCGAGAGGTGAGGGCGATCGCCGCGTGTGGCTGGCGGAGTCGGCCGATGACGGCCGGACCTTTGCGCGCGAGCGTGCCGTTTCCAGTATTGAGACCGGCGCGTGCGGTTGCTGCGGTATGGACGGCCTCATCAACGCACGCGGCGAGATGTTTCTCCTGTATCGCTCGGCGCGAGAAGTCATGAACCGGGATAGCTATCTGCTCGCGTCCAAGGACGCCGGTAAGACCTTCCGTACCGTGCTGTTGCAACGGTGGGGCGTGGGCGCCTGTCCGATGAGCACCTATGACCTGGTCGAAGCGAATGGCGTACTCCTGGCGGCGTGGGAAACCGGTGGCCAGGTCCAGTACGCCCGCGTGGACGCTGACATCCAGAAGCCGACGATGATCTCGCCGTCGGGAGCTCAACCTCGCCGTCATCCCTCCCTTGCTGTCAACGCGCGCGGCGAAGTGCTGATGGCGTGGAGCGAAGGTACCGGTTGGAATCGAGGCGGTGCAGTCGCTTGGCAGGTGTTCGATCAGACGGGCAGGGCCCTGGAGCCAGCCGGTCGGGCGGCCGGTATGCCGGTCTGGGGACTCAGCGCGACGATTGCAAGACCGGATGGCGGGTTTACGATCATCTATTGAGAACCGGCCCTTACACTCCAGGCAGGTCCATGCTCTGGTCTCGCTACCTCGCGCCGCATCTGATTCTCGTGGTCGTGGCGTGCGCGTGTAACAGTAACCCCGCCGGACCGAGTGCGGGCTCGTCGAAAGAGGCGTTCTTCGCTGCGCTGCGACAGCAGGGCGCCTCCGTGACGCCCGGCCAGATGTTGTCTCGCGAATCGACGCCATATTTTGAGGTCCCTGCGCAAATCGTTCAGGTCAACACCGGCACCATCAATGTCTTCGAATACGGTGATGCCGCCGCCGCGGGGCGTGACGCCGCGAAAGTCTCTCCCGACGGCTCATCCGTCGGTAACACGTCGATTCTTTGGATCGGGCCGCCGCATTTCTACCGCAATGATCGGCTCATCGTCGTCTACGCGGGGCACTCGCTCGCGGTCCTTCAGCCACTTGAGGCTGTGCTCGGCCCTCCATTCGCCCATTAGTCGCTCTCGCGGGCGGGGCACCTAAAGCGCGTTCGTGCGCAACCGCAACGCGTTGCCAATCACGGAGACGAGCTCAGCGTCATGGCTGCGCTCGCGATCATGGGGCTCAGGAGGAGTCCGAAGACGGGGTAGAGCACGCCGGCGGCCACCGGGACGCCGAGCGCGTTGTACACGAACGCAAAAAACAAGTTCCGCCGGATGTTCCTCATCGTCGTTCGGCTCAGCTGGCGGGCTCGTACGATGCCGCGCAGATCGCCCTTGACGAGCGTCACCGCCACGCTTTCCATGGCCACATCGGTGCCGGTGCCCATCGCGATACCGACGTCGGCCTGAGCCAGCGCGGGCGCATTGTTGATGCCATCACCCGCCATCGCCACCCGGTCTGCCGCAGACCCGATCCACGACTTCCGGGACAGGTGAACGTGTCGCTCTTCGGTGTGTTGATGACTCATTGCGCCGGCCTCCAGGCGGTTAACGCATGGGCGGAGAGCGCATTACAGGGTGGCTCCGTCCGAGAAAACTGATCACGGCGTTGCCAGCCGTTGCCGACAGCGCCGAGATCGCCGTGCTATTTCACGTATTGCTGCGGGTTTGCGTCGAACTTCGTTTTGCAGGCCTTGGAGCAGAAATGGTAGGTCTTCCCCTTGAATTCGCTCTTGCCCGCCGCCTTGGCCGGATCGACCTCCATTCCGCATACGACGTCCTTTTCCATGGTTGCCTCCTTCCCCAGAAACGCACGCGGCCTTTGTTCATTACATCTGTCCAGATTGTGTTCGGCAGGTGCAATCCATGCATCCGTGTTCAGCGCACGTCCCGCAGGACTCTGCCACCCGTTTTCTGAGAGCTTCACGAGCTCGAAAGACGCGGACGCCAGCGTTGTTTGCCGACAAGCCCCTTTTTCTCGACGTAGGTCTTACCGTCGTGCCCTGGACGTCAATCGCTTGAAGCGCATCGGCGTATTCCGGTTTCAATGTTCCAGCCAGCATTCGATCACCGACTCGGCCTTCAAGGTAGCGCAGAAACGCGCGATGGTTTTCGAGCAGGATGGAAACGGTCGCTGTCACGGCGGCCGTGCCAGTCGTCTGTTCGTGTATCGATCCAGTATAGAACTCGCGTTTCGGCCGCAACGGAGCAGCCCTCTGGCGGAAACGGGCGAGGGTGGTTTATCCAGCGGTCGTTAAGCGGGTTCGGAGACAATGGGTTGTAGTCGACCCTCGCCTGACCGAAGAGCCTATGACCATGACACCCAGCCTCCGCAAGTTCGCGCTCACCGCGCATGTCACCTCCTCGGTCGGCTGGCTCGGCGCCGTCGCTGCCTTCCTCGCTCTCGCCGTTGCGGGCCTGACCACCGATGATGCGCAGCGGGTGCGAGCCGCCTATCTCGCAATGGACTTGACTGGCTGGTTTGTCATTGTTCCGTTGAGCTTCGCTTCGCCGCTGACGGGGTTGGTGCAGTCGCTTGGCACTTCGTGGGGCTTGTTCCGCCATTACTGGGTCCTGATCAAGTTCCTGATCACAATCCCCGCGACCCTGCTTTTGCTCCTGCATATGCAGCCGGTCGGCCACTTAGCACGTGTTGTCGCAGAAACGACATTGGCCCGAGGCGATCTCGCCGGGCTGCGGATACAACTCCTCGCGGATGCTGGTGCGGCGCTCTTGGTGTTGCTCGTTGCCACGACGCTGTCGGTCTACAAGCCGTGGGGCATGACGCGGTACGGGCGGCGGAAGGAGGACGAAGGACGTAAGGTCCCGCATGCAACACCGCCGGAAGGCATGACGACTGCGGCCACACCATGGGGGCTGTACGTGCTGGCTGGGTTCGTCGGTTTGGTCCTGCTTGTTGTGGTCCTGCACCTGATGGGAGGCGGGCTGGGCGGGCATTGAGCATGGGTTCGCGGTTCGACTGGGAGTGGACAAACTCTGCGAAGTTCCTGCGAAATCCCTGGGACTTCCGGGTCCGAATCCGCTACCGTCCTGACAGGTCTCGACTGAGCGCGCGGCCAAGGGAGCTCCTGATGGACCGCAAAGGATTACGAACGCCCGCCACGCTCGAGCAGTGGTGCCGCGTCCTGCGGCGGCTGCGCTTTGCGTCTTGCTGCCCAGCGGGATCGTCGCGCAAGGGTTGACCGGCACGCTCACGGGAACGGTGACCGACGAACAGGACGCCGCGATTGCCGGTGCACTCGTTCAGCTCAGCTCACCAGCCCTGATCGGCGGTCCGGCGGAAGTGCTGACGAACGCGAGAGGACAATGGCGGTTCGCGGTTCTGCCACCTGGATCCTATTCGCTCGACGTTGCGTTCAAGGGATTCGCACGCTTTCGCGAAACTGGCATCAGCATCGGTGCGGGCGCGGCCATCGACATCCCCGTGCGCCTCCAGTTGGCGGGCCGTGCCGAGTCGGTCCTGGTCGAGGGACCAGGTGCTCGTTTCGACGCGAGAAATCCGGGATTCGGCACTCGCTTCGGCCCCGAGGAGCTCCGAGCGATCCCGACGCCGCGGGCCAGCATGTTCAATTTCCTCAGGATGGCCCCTGGCATCTCACCCACGTCACCCGCAGGCGGCACCGCGACCACCGTCTCCGCGTTCGGCTCCGGCACCAATGAGAACCAGTATCTGATCGACGGGAACAATTTCACATGTCCGTGCAATGGCATCGCGCGATCCGAGCCGGGCATCGACTTCATGCAGGGAATCCAGATCCAGTCAGTCGGCGCTTCCGCCGAGTACGGCAACGTCCAAGGGGCGGTCATCAACGTCGTCACCAGGCAGGGCGGCGACCGGTTTCTCCATGACGCCTCTTACTATTTGCAGACCGCCGGCCTCACGAGCCAGCCTGTCCGACTTCCGTACGGATCCGGGGGAACGGACGAGCGGTTACTCCCGCGCCAGGTACCGCGACTTCACGACGAACCTCGGAGGCCCCGCTCTTCGGAACAAGCTGTGGTTCTTTGCGGGATACGAGTATCTGCGCGACTACGACACCCAGCCGGGCGCCGACCCGGCGTTCTCGAGGACCTACGAACAGAACAAGATCGCCGCGAAGGGGACGTGGAAGCCGGGTCCAGGCTGGCAGCTCGTCCAAAGCCTTCACTATGAGTACTTGGTCAGCCCCGAAACACCCACGCGAACCAAACCGTTCGAGGCGACGCAACGCAGACATGCATCGGTGCCGGCCGTCACGTTTGGTAATTTGACGCGTGTCCTGTCCGACAGGACGCTGTGGGAATTGCGCGCCGGGCACTTCGTCCATGCCAGAGTGGACGACCCGAGCTCAGGCGATCTGACCAGGCCGAGTCGACCGATCCGATCGTCTGACGGGGGCCATCAGCGGCGGTCCGGCGCAGCTCGGCACCCTGACGCTCATTCGGACGACCGCCAAAGCCACCATGAGCCACTACCGGCCTGGCCTGTTCGGTGCCGATCACGAATGGAAGTGGGGCGGACAAATCGAGCGGGGCGAGGGCCACGGGACCGGATTCATTCCGACCGGTGTGAGGTTCGTCGACCGCGGCGGCGAGCCGTTTGAGGCCGTTTCGAGCGATCCGCGGCGCAACGTGCTCACCATGCGTGTACAACCTCCGTCATGGCGCTTCGCCAATCCAGCTCGACGGCGCGCGTTCGATGACACCGTGTTGGAACGCCTTTTGGGACTACCGGGCGTCGTCTCCCGCGTTTGCGATCCTGGCCTGCCTGATAGCCGCGGTCGGCCTCTACGGTACGCTCGCCCGCAGCGTCAGCGATCGCCGGCGTGAGATCGGCCTCAGACTCGCGCTGGGCGCGCGGCCGTCTGACGTGTTTCGTCTCGTGTTCGGGCAAGGCGGGTGTCTACTGCTGGCCGGAATTGCTGCGCGAGTCGATCCGATGGTTGTTCTGCGCGAATGAATTCGGCGCCTTCTTGCCGCGCGGCACCTCGTGGAGTAGCACTTCGACCCGCCGGCCATTGGACCGCGGCTCGAGGTCGGCGTCGCTGCGGCCCGTCGCTCACGCGTGCCAACCAGTGCGTGAAAAACCCGGCAAACGACGCGCCGGCGCAGGCTGTGCGCCCGCGCCGGCGACATCTCAGTTAGGCGAGAACGACGTTTTCGGCGCGCGGACCCTTGGGGCCCTGACCCGCCTTGAAGGTCACCTGCTGGCCTTCGCGCAAAGTGTCGAATTGCGCGCACGCGGACTGGTGGAAGAAGTATTCGCTGCCGTCATCCGCCGCGACGAAACCGAAGCCCTTGTCGCTGACGAGACGCTTGATCGTGCCGTTGATGGGTGTCATCTGAGTGATTCCTAAGACGCGATGTAGTGGATGCCGCGCATCGCCTGTGACGCGGTTCCAGTCTCCATAGGACACACATGGTCCCTGCGAGAATGGGAACTTGCCTTGATGAGATACGCGGGCGGGAGGCCGGCGAACGAGACTCAGGAAAGCTAGTAGCACACTGAGTATACCTCATCACGACCGTAAAGGTCGGTGACCCAGGGGGACAGCCCACCCGTCGTACAAGCTCAGCGCGGACTCTTGACTCGGCGGCGATATTAGTTAGAATTCTAAATACCGTGAGGGCGCCGAGATCAAAAGACCCTGAAGGGGGCGCGGATCCCGATCGGATTGCGACACTGCAGTTGGTGATCGCCCTGGCTCGCGCGCACCAAGCGACTGAACAAGGCGTGCGGCCACACCTTGTTCAATGCGGCCTCGGGATGACCGAGTTCGCTGTGCTCGAGGTGCTGTATCACAAGCGGGCGCTCCCACTCGGCGAGATTCGGGATCGAATTCTCGTCACGGGTGCGAGCACCACCTACGTCGTCAAGAAACTTGAAGAACGTGGGTTGATGCGCCGGCGAACCTGCGCCGAAGACCAACGCGTGGTCTTTGGCGAACTGACGTCCAAGGGGCGAGCGCTGATCGATGAGGTATTCCCAGCCCACGTCGACCGGCTTCGCGAGGTCATGGCCGGGTTGTCCGTGTCGGAAAAACATGCGGCGACCCGACTGCTCCGTCGCCTCAGCCAGCATGCCCGGCGTACAACCGGCGAGAGGGTGACGGATGATGACTGACGAAGCGTCCGTCAAAAAATTTGGCCAGATAGTTAGATTTCTAAATATTCGTTCACTGACCAGGAGGCCCGCTCATGTTTGACTCGACCGCAGAAAGTTACGAGCAGCTGTTGCACGCAAACCTGGTGCGGGTGTTCGGTGAACGCGACCGGGAGCGACGGCGAGCGGCCATCGCCGACATCTACGCCCCGGACGCCGTGCTCTACGAGCCTCACGCCTTGGCGACTGGCCACGATGCGATCAATGAAGCGGTAGGGACGCTGCTCACCAGCCTCCCGGCGGAGTTCGTGTTCACCGCTCAGGGACCGGCCATCGGCCATCACGGCATTGCGCGTCTGCGTTGGGCCGCCGGACCGACGACTGGCCCGGCGGCGGTGACGGGGACGGATGTGGCGCACGTCGCGGCCGGCCGCATCCAGAGCCTCTACGTACTGCTCGATCCGGCCGGCGCGTGAGCGCGCCAACAATCATAGGAGTTGATATGCCCACGAAGACAGGTCTCGATGCGCTGCTTCGCCCGGAAGACAGTGTCCTTGTGCTGATCGACCATCAGCCGTACCAGTTCGCCAACCTGCACAGTCACGAGCCGACGATGATCGTGAACAATGTGATCGGTCTCGCGAAGACAGCGAAGGTGTTCAATGTGCCGACGATTCTCACCACGGTCATTGAGGAGCGTGGGGGGTATCTGATCAAGGGGCTGCAGGACGTCTTTCCGGACCAGAAGCCCATCGACCGCACGTTCATCAATACGTGGGAGGACAGCCGCGTTGTCGATGCCGTGAAGGCGACCGGGCGCAAGCAGCTGCTGCTCGCGGCACTATGGACGGAGATCTGCCTCGCTATGCCGGCACTGCAGGCGCTGGCCGACGGATATGAGGTGTTCGTCGTCACCGACGCGTCTGGTGGCGTCTCGGCCGAAGCCCACGACATGGCGGTGCGTCGGATGGTTGCCGCTGGCGTCGTGCCTATGACGTGGCTGGCCGTGCTGGGTGAATGGCAGCGTGACTGGGCGCGCGAGAAAACCGCGGCCGGTGTTGCCGGCGTCGTCGCGGAACATGGTGGTGCGAGCGGCGTCGCCTTCGCCTGGGAGATGCAGCTCCTCGCTAGCCGAGTGGGCGCCGGTGTGTGAAGGGAACGCTGATTTTGCCGACGCGCTGGCGGTCTGAGTAACCTGCTGAGAGTCAGTGGTCCAGGTCCGGCCAAGGTGCGACGTGACGCCAGCTACCTAAAAGCGGAGCGAATCGCTCGAAGTCGCCATCTTGCGTGATCAACGTGATCCCCCGTTCACGACAGGACGCGGCGAGCAGCGCATCGTTGAGGAGCGACGGATTGTCGCGAACGGCTTTCCAACCTGCTCTTGCCGCGACCACCGCGAGAAGGCGTCCGCTGCTGATGAACGCCGTGGTCGTTGGCGCGAAGACGCGTTGCCGTCGTAGGAACGGCCTGAACACCGATCGCTCGAGTTCACGTGCCTGCTTGCGCGTACGAGCGCCGGCCGCGAGTTCTTGCATCACGACGGCGCTCAGGAATGTGAATGGAAGGGCGCGTTCGAGAAATGTGAGGAGCGCAGCCTCAGCTGCCGTGTCCCGAAACGCGTCGATGAAGACGTTGGTATCGACGGCGTACTTCACGCGCGACGTGGACTCTCGAACAGATCCTCGACTCCACCGACGCGTCTCATCGCGGCGATTCCCTGCGCCACTTCACGACGGAACGCGACGAAGTCGAGCGCAAGATCGATGGCTTCCGTTTCCGTGTCCACGCCGAGTGCACGCCGGGCCGCATCGAGCTTTCGCTGATCCATGACCACGTTCTTGCGAACCCAGCCTGCTCGATTCGCTCGGCCGCGGGAGATGCCGCGGGCCCTCGTCCGCTTCGTTCGTCCGACCATCTGTTTAGCCATCGAGTTCTCCGTCTGTATAAAGCGTAGCATACATCTGTATGCGTCATAGACTCACCGGGCGCTCCGGCGTGCGCGAACGAGTGGGTGCGCGGCATCTGCGAGACGGCGCGAATCAGATGCGTTACGCGAGCACTTGAACGACGTCGCACGGCGGCAACGATCAAGATCGGCACGACGACGGTCACGATGATGAGACTCCATTCGAGCGCTTGACTCCTGGTCCTGATTCGCGTCAATCTGGCCCCCACGTTCGATTCCGAGACTCCGAGAATCTCCGCGATGCGCGCATAACTGAGATCCTCCAGATAGCACATGAGAAGCGCGCGCTCGATGCCGCCGAGTTGTTCGACGACACGATGCAGCGCTGCGGCCTCCGATTCATCAGCGTGTGCCTGCGGAGCTGCAGGCTCGGCAGCTGTGTCCAGTGGAACGAGTCTCGGCCGCCGTGCGCGCCGACGGGCGGCCGTGAGGGCTGTATTGAGAGCGACGCGATACAGCCACGTGATCGGGCTCGATTCGTGGCGGTACTGGGGGTACGAGCGCCACAACTGATAGACGATCTCCTGAAAAAGATCCTGCCGGTCCGTATGTTCTGTCGCGTACGCTCGACAAATCCGGTGAATCACACCCTGATGGCCGTTGAGCAACGCCAGAAACTGCTCGTCGGACCTGGACTCCCGGGCTGGATGGATGACCGGAACTGGCCGCACGTCACCCATGCTGCATCATTGGTCGCGGCGCCGCGGAAATCCTTACATGACGTCGAGAATCCTTCGCAGACTGTCGGGGGAGGTCTCTGGCTAGCGGCGTACTTTCCCGTGCAACCTGAACCGCCAGGACACGAGCGTCAAGGTAAACTCCCCATCGCATGGCTCTCGGCGCCGGTGACCGTATCGGACCGTACGAAGTCCTTGGCCAGCTCGGCGCGGGCGGAAGCGCCTGCGGCCAGGCGAGCGAACGAAGTGAGACGAGCCGTCATGGCGCGGGGGTGGGACCCCGCGCAAATGGAACGAAGTAGACTTCCGAGCCCATGCCCCTTCCAACAGGCGCGCGGATTGGTCCGTACGAAGTAACAGGTGCGCTCGGCGCCGGTGGCATGGGCGAGGTTTACAAGGCCCGAGACACGAAGCTCAACCGCACCGTCGCTATCAAAGCCCTCCAGCCAGTCGTCTCGGCCGATCCCGAACGGATCGCCCGATTCGAGCGCGAGGCGCAGCTCCTCGCCTCGCTGCACCATCCGAACATCGCGGGCATCTATGGACTCGAGCAGGCCAGAGGATCGACGTATCTCGTCCTCGAGTTCGTCGATGGCCGTGCGCTCGACGCGGTCCTGCGCGAGAGCGGCGCGTTGCCACCGTCGGACGCCCTGAGAACGGCCAGGCAAATTGCGGACGCCATTGCGGCCGCGCACGAGAAAGGCATCATCCATCGTGACCTGAAGCCCGGCAACGTGATGGTGACCGCCGACGGTCACATCAAAGTCCTCGACTTCGGTCTCGGCAAAGCGCTCGATGACGGCCGGCCCGCGCCGGGCGAGTCGGCCGCGGCCAACTCGCCGACGATCACGATCGCCTCCACGCAAGCCGGCCTCATTCTTGGCACGGCCGGCTACATGAGCCCTGAACAGGCGAAGGGGCGCGCGGCCGATCGCCGCAGCGACGTCTGGTCGTTCGGATGCGTGCTGTTCGAGTTGCTCGCGGGCTCGCGCGCGTTCGAGGGCGAAGACGTCACCGACACCATCGCCGCCATCGTCCGCGGCGAGCCGAACTGGAAAGCGCTTCCGGCGACGACGCCGCCTGCGCTTCGAACCTTGATCGAGCGCTGCCTGGTCAAGGACCGGACCGAGCGGCTGGCCGGCATGTCGGTCGTCCGGTACATCCTCAACGAGCCAAGCCTATCGGGCGATTCGAGCCGCTCGGGCGTGACGATGGTCGCGGCGCCAGCACCCGCGCGCGCGCCCAGGTTCTGGATTGCGGCGACGGCCCTGCTCGCCGTCGTCACGGCGACGCTCGGCATCCTGTATCTCAGCCGTCCCGCACCTGCGGCCAGCCCCGGCAATCTGGCCCGCTACACCATCGTCCTTCCCGACGGGGATGGGGTGGCGGTGACCAATATGGCGCCGCTCGCGCTCGCGCCCAACGGCTCGGCGTTGGCCTTTCCCGGCGAGCGCGCGGGAAAGGTCCAGCTGTTTCTGCACGACTTCTCGACCGGCCAGACGACGCCGCTCGACGGGACCGATGGCGCGCGCAGTCCGTTCTTTTCGCCGGACGGTCGCTGGATTGGATTCTTCGCCAGAGGCAAGCTGAAGAAGATCACCATCGGCGGCACCGCGCTGCAGGATGTCGCCGACGCGTCCGACGCGCGCGGCGGCTCGTGGAGCGTGGACGACACGATTTACTACGCGCCCACGAACACGTCAGGTCTGTGGAAGGTGCAGGCATCCGGCGGTACGGCGACGGAGCTCACGAAGACCGACCCGAACGCGTCCGAGATCAGCCATCGATATCCATACGTGTTGCCGGATGGCCAGGCGCTTCTGTTCATCATCTGGACGGGACCAGGAAACGATGAGCATCGGATCGAGTACCTCTCGGTCGCCGACGGCCGCCGGCAGCTCGTTGTCCGCAACGCCGACGGTCCGATCTCCGTCGTTCAGGGACACATCGTCTACACGGGCCGGCAGGACACGCTGCTCGCGGCGCCGTGGAATCCGGCGCGCCCGACGCTCGAAGGCGTGGAGCCGACGGCGCTGCCGTTCCAGGCGCCGAACGACAACGAAGGCGCGTCGGCCTACGCGGCGTCGCCGAACGGCACATTCGTCCACCTGTTCGGGGACTCCAATCGCCGCTTGGCGCGGATCGTGTGGATCGATCGATCGGGCAAGACCGAGCCGCTGCCGGTACCCGAGCGTGACTACGTGTCGGCGACCATCTCTCCAGACGGCACGCGCGCGGCCCTCCACATGCGTGGCGGCACCGAAGAAATCTGGATCTACGACTTCCGGACGAAGAGCTTCACGCCGCTTGTCACGCCGGGCGGCAGCAGCCAGGCGCCGGTGTGGACGTCGGACTCGCAGTACGTGATCTATCGCGGCACGCGCCAGGGATTCCGCAACATCTTCAGGAAGGCCGCGGATGGCAGCGACGCCGAGGAGCGGATTACGACGAAGGCTGGCGTGATTCAGACGCCGATCTCGGTGACTCCGGATGGCAAGTGGGTGATCGTCGGCGAAGGTGGCGCAGGCAGCGGCGGCCAAGACCTCTCGAAGGTCTCGCTCGAGGGCACGCACGCGTCGGAGCCGGTCGTGGCCACGCCTGCGCCCGAGACCGACGGCCAGGTGTCGCCTGATGGGCGCTGGATCTCGTTCGATTCGGGTGTCACGGGCCGCATCGAGGTCTGGGTCAAGCCGTTCGGGTCGGCGTCATCGGGCGCGATGCGCCAACTGTCTCGCGATGGTGGCGGTGTGTCGCGCTGGTCGCGCGACGGGCGTGAGCTGTTCTATATGGTGCCGAATGGCATGATGGCCGTCAGCGTCAGCGGCGAGACGTTCGGCCAGCCCCGGCTTCTGTTCGAGGGCCGTTATCGCACGCAGGCCAACTCCAACTCGAACTACGACGTCGCCCGTGACGGCCGGTTCCTGCACGTGCAGCCCGTGCAGCCGACGAAACCCGACACGCGGGTGGAAGTGGTGCTGAACGGACTCGAGCGGAAGCGCTGAAGCAAACTCGTCGGCCGTCTCCGTCCTCTTCAACTGGATCGTCGCGTTCCTCGGCCGCGGACGCTCCCAGCAGCTGCTGCAACGCGCGCGGCTGTTGGCTACAGAAGCGTGACCGCCGCTCGACGGCCACATCGGAGCGGGCCAAACTGAAAGGCGTGAACGATGATTCCCGGCATTGCGCACCGACGGCAGTTCAAGAATCTCTCAGAACAAGAGGTTCTTGCCCTCGCCATCTCCTCCGAGGAAGACGACGCGCGGATCTACAGGTGGTATGCACATCGCCTGCGTACCGAATATCCGCAGTCCGCGCAGTTGTTCGAACAAATGGCGCCTGAGGAGGATGCTCATCGCGCGTCGCTCATCGAAGAGCACCGACGGCGTTTCGGCGAGGTGATCCCGCTGATTCGGCGTGAGCACGTGGCCGGCTTCCACAACCGCAGGCCCGTGTGGCTGATCCAGAACCTCGGCCCCGAGCGGATCCGCGAGGAGGCCGCCAGGATGGAGATCGAGTCGCGCGAGTTCTACGAGCGGGCTGCGCAGCGGACGAGCGACGCAGGCACGCGCCAGTTACTCGATCGCCTCGCTGCCGTCGAATCCGGCCACGAGTCGACGTGGCAGCAGCTTCTGCGCGAGCACCTCCCACCCACCGTGCGGGCGGCCGAAGACACCCGGGCGCACCGCCAGCTTCTGCTCACCTGGGTTCAACCGGGTCTCGCCGGCCTCATGGATGGTTCGGTGTCCACCCTCGCGCCGATCTTCGCAGCGGCGTTCGCGACGGGCGACACGTGGCAAACGTTCCTGGTCGGCCTGGCCGCTTCTGTCGGCGCCGGCATCTCCATGGGCTTTACCGAGGCCGCCTCCGATGACGGCACGATCTCGGGTCGCGGATCTCCCGCGAAAAGGGGAGTCGCCTCTGGCGTGATGACAGCGGTCGGTGGGCTGGGACACGCACTTCCGTACCTGATCCCCGATTTCTGGACCGCGACCCTCACCGCCATGGCCGTGGTATTCATCGAACTCTGGGCAATTGCGTGGGTGCAGAACCGCTACATGGAAACGCCCTTCTGGCGGGCCGCCCTCCAAGTCGTGGCTGGCGGCTCCCTCGTGTTCGCGTCCGGCATTCTGATCGGGAGCGCATGAGGCTCCTGACAGCTGCCCGTCCACCCAGTGAGAGAACACGGCGATCGCCATGACAGCGGGTGGGAAGGATGACTCCATGCAAACAATTCTCGGAGCGAACGGCGTCATAGGGCGTGAGATGTCGCGGCACCTTCCGGTGTACACCAGCCGCATTCGTCAGGTCAGCCGCACGCCGAAGCAGGTGCATCCCACGGACGAGCTGGTCAGCGCGGACCTGCGTGATGCCAGGGCGACCTCCGATGCGGTCGCGGGCAGCTCCGTGGTTTATCTCGTCGCCGGCTTGAAGTACGACTACCGCGTCTGGCAGCGAGAGTGGCCGATCGTCATGCGCAACACCATCGATGCATGCAAACGTCACGGCAGCGCATTGGTGTTCTTCGACAACGTATATGCGTACGGGCGCGTCGACGGTGTGATGACCGAAGAAACACCCTACAACCCCTCGAGCCGCAAGGGAGAAGTTCGGGCGCGAATCGCCACGATGTTGATGGACGAAGTGAGGAGTGGCGCGCTGCAAGGCATGATCGTGCGGGCCGCCGATTTCTACGGTCCTGGCGCCGTTCTTAGTCTGACCCACGGGACGGTCACCGAGCGTCTCAAGGCCGGGAAGGCGCCACAATGGATAGGCAACCCCGAGGCGATTCACACGTTTACCTACACGCCGGATGCCGGTCGGACGGTTGCTCTACTCGGGAATACCCCGACGGCGTACGGACAAGTGTGGCATGCACTCACCAGCCACGAACCAATCACGGGCGAAGGATATGTGCGCATGGCGTGCGAAATTTCTGCCAGACCGTACGCACTGCAGGTCGTTCCCCGTTGGATGCTGTCGCTTCTTGGCCTGTTTGTTCCCGTGCTTCGCGAGAACATGGAGATGATGTACCAGTTCGAGCAGGATTACCGTTTAGCCAGCACCAAGATCGAACGGGCGTTCGGGCTGACAGCTACGAGCTACCAGGTAGGCATTGCAGCCACACTGAACGCAGCAGGAATCAAAACGCGCTGAAGAGTCAGGATTCTCTTGCCTGTGCTGTCTCGGTCAGAACGAACTTAACGTCTGGCTGGCAATGGTCTCCTCGGGATCCCTCGCGGAAACGCGCCCCGCGAAGACCCATCCGTAACGGCTGAGGACGGCGCCAATCAGGAAGCCACTCGCGGCGATCGGCGCCCAGCCGAGGATTCGCAAGACAAGCGACACTGGGCCGGTCAGGAGCGCGGCGGCCCGCAGCAGCAAGCCCGGCGTGCCGTGGTGAATCGCACGCGCCGTGGCACTCTGACGCCCCATTTCGATCCACACGCCGACCCCGGTTTCCACCGCGGCCACCGTAAGACCGATCGCGTTCAGCGCGGCCAGGCGAAACCCGAGCAGCTCGAGGACAGCCGCCGCCGAGCCAAGTCCGACGATGCCGAAATGGAAGGGCAGCAGCTTGTGATGGGCCGACCAGACCGGGACGGCCGTGGCGCCGAGCAGCACACCTGTATATGTCGCAAGGACGACGCCTGACAACGCAGAGCCGGCCACGAGGACAAGCGCAAGGCCGCGCAGGCCCGTTGGTGGAACACCCAACTGCATCAGGAAGTCCCAGGCTTCGACCACGACAAACGCCGCTCCCGCAAAGCCGCCGAACAAGGTGAGCGTCCACACGCCCATCGACATCGCGGAGTGCCATTTGAAGACGCGGAACATGTTGAGGAAACGAGTCGGCCGGCCGAGATCCCAGATCAGCAGGACAGGGGAGACCAGCGCGCCTGCGAGCGCCACACCGAGAGCGGCGCGCACGAAATCGAGCGGCTGACCGGTCAGGAAACCTGCCAGCGCGATCACGGCGCTCATCCCGGCCGTGCCGCCCACGAACAAGTACAGACCGATCTGCCAGGTCCAGACCGGCGGCTTGACGATCGGTTGCCCGTAGTAGCCGGAGACCGAGGCGGCATGGCGGGGAATCGGCCCGCCCGCGATGGGCATGCCCGTCTCCGAGACGCGGCCGTTCCGGAGCGCTTCCTCGCGCAGCCTGTCCAGGCGATCTTCTGTCGCGCGACGGCTATTGAGCGGCACGACTACCTCACATTCACCGCATCACAACAGGGCGAATGCCAGGCACGCGCCCGCCAACGTCAGCGCAGACGTCATGGCCGCCGACAGCCACGCGCCCCGCAGATAAATCGTGGGCACCTCGGGTCGCGGCGGCAGCCCGAACTCCTCAGGAGGTCCCAGCAGCAGGAAGAACGCGTGGATGCCGCCGACAGACGAGTCCACCGGGTTGTAGATTCGGGCTTCGGCCACGCCGCGCGCGTGCAGATCGGCGACCCGCTTCTCCGCACGCGCATGGAGCTCGTCCAGCGGTCCGAACTGGATCGATTCGGTCGGGCACGCCTTCGCACACGCCGGCGTGAGGCCGTCGATCTGACGGTCGTAGCAGAACGTACACTTGAACGCTCCTCCCGCGCCGGGCAACGGGTGCGGACGGCGATCGATCACGCCGAACGGACACCCGACGACGCAGTAGCCGCAGCCGTTGCAGATATCGTCCTGGACGTAAACCGAGCTGACCTCCGTTCGGAAGATCGCGCCCGTCGGACAGGCCTCGAGGCAGCCGGCGTGTTCGCAGTGCTTGCAGACGTCGGAGAGAAACAGCCATCCGAATGGGTTGTGAGTCCCGTCCGTTGCCGGCCCCTCGACCTGCGGCCCCACTCGTCGATCGAGCTCCCGAAACTTCACGTGCCGCCACGTGGCGCCGCCAAGGCTGCCCGAGTTGTCGTAGGAGTGTCCCGTCCAGACCAGGCCGTCCTCGGGGACCTCGTTCCATTCCTTGCACGCCACTTCGCAGGCTTTACAGCCGATGCAGACGGTCGGGTCCGTGAAAAAGCCGACGGTCCGGCCATCGGCCACGTGTGTGTGATGCGCCTGGTTGGAGTGAAGGGGCGTTGTCATGACGAATTGCCTACGACATCTCTAGTACGGGCGGTGTGGGCCCGCCACAGCTCCAGCGCTTCCGGACCTCGAGGCCGGCGCCCGGGCAGGACATCGCAGAGGAGTCCCTTGGCTTCCATGATCCGAACGTTCGGTTCCTCGGAAATCGCGAGCAGATCGTTGGCCGAATCTCCTGTCACGAGACCGCGCGATCCCCAGTGGTAGGGGACGCCGACTTGATGGACCGTCTTGCCGTCGATACGGAGCGGGCGGATCCGAGCGGTCACCAGGGCGCGCGCCTCGACGATGCCGCGCATGGTCAGGATGGTGAGCCAGCCTCCAGGCTCGATCCCGCGCTCGGCCGCCAGCTCTGGTGAGATCTCGCAGAAGAACTCCGGCTGCAGCTCCGCGAGATGGGGAAGCGTGCGTGACATTCCGCCCGCCGTATGATGCTCCGTCAGCCGGTACGTGGTCATCACATACGGAAAACGTGGATCGGGGGAGCCTGCGTACTGGTTGTCCGGCCGCTCTTTCTTTATCGCTGCGGGGTTGATCGGTTGTGCGGGGTAGAGGGGATTCGAGATCGGAGACTCGAGCGGCTCGTAATGCGTCGGCAACGGGCCGTCGACGAGACCCTTGGGGACCCAGATCCAGCCGCATCCGTCCGGATGCATGATGAACGGCTTATCGCCGGCGAGCGCGGCGTCTCCCTCGGCGGCAGGTGGGGGCTGGTAGTCCGGCGGCTTCGTCTTCGTGAAGTCGGGCGTATCGAGACCCGTCCACGTGTGGCTGACCGCGTCCCACCAGACCAGCTTCTTTCGCTCGCTCCACGGACGCCCGTCCGGGCGAGCCGACGCACGGTTATAAAGGACGCGGCGGTCTGCCGGCCACGCGAAGCCCCACCCGTGACCGTATGAGTCGCGGGGCTGCCGCTGGCCTGCCCGGTTCTCGCCGGAATGTGGGAAGACGCCGGAATAGATCCAGCAGCCGCACGCGGTGGACCCATCGGCTTTCAGCTCGCCAAACCCGCCTAGCAGTGTGCGATCCGGTCCGGTGTAGCCGTTGATCTCCTGCAGGATCTCTTCGACGCGTGGCTCTCGCTGAATGCCGGTCACAGAATAATCCCAGGTCAACGCGTTGAGCCCGGCGTTCCGCGGGCGCCGATCTCGGCTCGCTTTCTCTTTCAGCCGGGTGCCGAGGTGGTACATGAACCAGGTCTCGCTGCGCGCATCCCCTGGTGGATCGACGGCCTTCTCGTGCCACTGGAGCAGCCGCTGCGTGTTCGTGAAACATCCGTCCTTCTCGGCGTGACCGGCCGCCGGTAGCAGGAAGACCTCGGTGCCAATTTCCTCGGTCACGAGCTCGCCGCGCTCGACTTCGGGCGAGTCGTACCAAAAGGATGCCGTCTCGATTTCGACCATGTCGCGGACGACGAGCCATTTGAGCTTGGCCAGAGCCTTGCGCTCCAGCCGTGCGTTCGGGGCCGCGACGGCGGGATTCTGTCCCATGACGAAGAGGCCTTCGACCTTGCCGTCCATCATGTCCAGCCAGTAACCCTGGTGTGAGTGGTCGCCGGTCACTCGCGGCAGCCACCCGAATCCCCAGTCGTTGTCACTGGTCGCGGCGTTGCCGTAATACGCCTTCAGCAGGCTGACAATGTACTTGTCGAGGTTCGACCACCAGCCCGTTCTGTCCCGATACTGATTGATGTATGCGGCCAGCGTGGTCGAATCCGGCCCGAACCTCGGCATCGCGAGATAGCCGGGAAGAATGTCAAAGAGCGTGGGAATGTCGGTCGAGCCCTGGATCGAGGCGTGGCCCCGGAGCGCCAGAATGCCGCCTCCCGGCCGCCCGATGTTGCCGAGCAGCAGCTGCAGGATCGCCGCCGCTCGAATGATCTGCACGCCCGTCGAATGCTGGGTCCATCCGACGGCATAACAGATCGCGCCGGTCTTCTCCGGTCCCGATGCGGAACAGTAGGCCTCGGCAATCTCGAGGAAACGCTCCTTCGGGACGCCGCAGTACTGCTCGACCATCTCGGGGGTGTACCGGGCGAAGTGTCTCTTCAGGACCTGGTACACACACCGGGGATGTTCGAGCGTCGGATCCCGGTCGTAGTCCGCCACGTCGGTGGCGGATCTGCCGCTGTCCTTCGTGTGACCGCCCGGCACCTGCGCGTCCTCGGACGTCGGCCCGGCCGCCCCCGGACGTCGCTGAAAGAACCACGTGCTCGGTTCGTATTTGCCGGTCGGATCCCAGCCCGAAAACAGACCGCCGAGCTCCTCCGAGTCGCGGACGTCGTCTGGCAGGATCGCCGAGGCGTTGGTGTAAGGGACGATGTATTCGCGAAACTCTTTTCCGCGATCGAGCACGTAGTGGATGAGACCGCCGAGAAACAACAGATCCGATCCAGCTCGGAGTGGCGCCCAGACAGTCGCCATCGCCGACGTGCGGCTGAAACGCGGATCCACGTGGATGACGTGCGCGCCACGCTCGCGTGCCTCGATCACCCATTGGAAGCCCACGGGGTGGTTCTCCGCCATGTTGGACCCCATGATCAGGATGGCGTCCGAGTTCACGAGATCGCTGGGCGCCGTCGTCGCGCCTCCCCGGCCGAATGACGTGCCCAGACCGGGCACGGTGGAGCTATGTCATATCCGCGCCTGGTTGCTGATGCAGACCATGCCGAGGCCCGCGGCGAAGAGCTTCTTGATCAGATAGTTCTCTTCGTTGTCGAGCGTGGCGCCGCCGAGATGCGCCATCGCGGTCGTCTGCATGAGCGACTGGCCATCTCGTTCCTCGACGAACGTCCGCTCACGCGTGTCCCACACGCGGTTGGCAATCATGTCCATCGCCGTCTCGAGGTCGAGCGTTTCCCAGCGGGTCGAGTACGGTTTCCGATACTTGACGCGCGTTTGCCGGCCCGCGTGCGTGAGCAACTCGAAACTGTTCGAACCCTTCGGGCACAGCCGCCCGCGGGAGACGGGCGACGCCGGGTCCCCTTCGATCGACACGAGCGTGCCGTCGCGGTGATACACGAGCTGACCGCAGCCCACGGCGCAATACGGACAGACCGACCGCGAGAATTGAGCACCGTGATTCTTCGGCAGCAGCGCACGCGTCCTGGCACTTCTGGCCTCGAGACCGGTGCCATCGTGGCCGTGAAGGATCTGTTGCGCCAGAGGCCAGCCGTCGAGCAGGTGCTTGAACATCACAGTTTCCTCCCCAGCGCAGGTTGCGGCTGGCGTGTTGGAATGGGCGTCGTGCCCGGCATCGTGAGACGGGAGAACAGTATGGACCAGAGGCCGTACCACTGCCAGCTCCGGAGCGCCGCCCGCAAACGAGCCGAAGCCGAGCACTCCGTCCATTTGTGGGTCCCTGGAACAATTGGCTCCCGCGACACTGATCGCACGGCGATTCGCGCTGTCCTGTACGACGAAAAGGTGCACAGTCGTGCGATACGATCCTGCATCGTGAGAGCTGGCACCGGCATGGTGGGGGCTGGATTGGTCAAGCCGTCTACGGTGGCACGTGTGAGGCGGTGATGAGCTATGGCGAAAATCGGATTCCTGGGACTCGGGGAGATGGGCACGCCGATGGCCAGGCGTTTACGTCGCGCCGGTCATGACATGGTGGTCTGGAATCGCAGTCCGGAGCGGACCGTGCCCTTGGTGCAGGAAGGCGCCGCGGTTGCGCCTTCACCGGCGAAGGCCGTCACGGGATCGGACTTCGTTATCACCATGCTCGCGACACCGGAGGCGCTCGAGCAGGTCTTGTTCGGGACCGGGGGACTGGCTCCAGCGCTTTCTCGTGGCCAGGTTCTGATCGACATGTCGACCGTGGGGCCAGACGAGATCAGCTCCGTCGCCGCTCGATTGCCACAAGGCGCATCCCTCGTCGACGCCCCCGTTCGAGGCAGTGTGCCCCAGGCCGAGTCGGGCCGCCTCGAGGTGTTCGTCGGTGCGACCGACGAGGACTACGCGCGCGTGCGGCCGATCCTGGAATCTTTTGGTTCGGTACGGCATACAGGTGGCCCGGGCTCGGGAGCGGCCATGAAGCTTGTGGCCAACCTGGCCTTGGGCGCGGCGATCGTGACCCTCGGAGAAGCGCTCGCTCTCGGAGAGTCTCTCGAGCTCAAACGCGACGTCCTACTCGATACCCTCATGGGCTCGCCCATCGGACCGATCGTGAACGCCAAGAGAGCCAACGTCGAGTCTGGTCGGTTCGCGCCCAGCTTCAGACTGCGGCATGCCGCGAAAGACCTGAGGCTCGTCATGGAAGCCGCAGCCGCCAGGGGCCGCGATCTCAAACAGGCCCGGGCGAATCGCGCCTGGCTGGACGAAGCCGCGGAGCGCGGCGCGGCCGACCTCGACTTTTCGGCGGTCGTGGCGACGATCCGCGGAGAGGACCGATGAAGCACAGAACACTGGGACATACGGGACTTATCGTGAGCGAGGTGGCGCTCGGCAGCATGCAGTTCGGCGGCAAGATGAACATGGGCAACCTGGGCCAGGAGGACACCACGCGGATGATGAAGCTGGCTCTGGACCGTGGCATCAATTTCATCGACACGGCCGACGTCTACAGCCTGGGTGAGAGCGAGACACTACTGGGCAACGCCTTGAAGGGCATCCGGCAAGAGATCGTCCTGGCCACAAAAGTCCGGCTTCCCATGGGCGAGAACTTCAATCGGAGCGGCGCGACCCGCGTGAACATCATGCGCGAAGTGGAAGGCAGTCTCAGGCGGCTCCAGACCGATTACATCGATCTGTACCAGGTCCACGGATGGGATAGCACCACGCCGCTCGAGGAGACCCTGCGGACGCTCGACGATCTCGTGCGCCACGGGAAGGTCCGCTATATCGGGCTCTCCAACCTCATGTCGTGGCAGGCGGCCACCGCGGTCATGCTGCAGAACCGCCTGGGGTTGGAGAGATATGTGACGGCACAGATGTACTACAGCCTGGTTGGCCGAGGCCTCGAATATGAGTTCCAATCGTTCGCCGAGTACCACGACATCGGCATCCTGGTCTGGAGTCCGCTCGCCGGTGGTTTCCTGGCGGGCAAGTACAGCCGCAACAACCCGCCGCCTGCCGGGAGCCGCTTCGCCGACGCAGGTCAGTTCGTGCCCTTCGACAGAGAGATGGGCTACCGCGTCGTGGATGCGCTGAAAGAGGTGGCCGCACGTCATGACGCCAGCCCGGCGCGTGTAGCGATCGCATGGCTGCTCAGCCGGCCAGCTGTGAGCAGCGTGATCGTCGCTGCCCGAAAAGCCGAGCAACTCGAAGACAACATCGCTGCCGTAGACCTTCGGCTCTCGGACGATGACGTCCGGCAACTCGACGCGGCGTCGGATCCAGGTATTCCCTATCCAAAGTGGATGGTCCTTCAGCTCGACACCGCGGAGGATCCACGTTCCAGGATCCTGCATCCTGAGCGCTACGTGGAGGGTGGTCCCTGGAAGGACCTTCGCGGGACCCAGTGGTCCGGGTGAACGTCAGTCGGCTCAGCCGCTCCCCAAGCTTTCGGGCATCACGCTCGCCCCGGTCGGTCAACGGCAAATCGGTACGTCCTGTGTGCCGGCCCGTCAGACTCCAGGCCGTCTCAGCGTGTCTGACCAGATAAAGGATGCGGCGATGCATGGGCTAGAGATACTTGATATAGAAGACTTGTGGCATTGGACTTAATTCTTTCCGATCTGGGATGAAGGCGTGCCCGGTTCCGTAGACACTCACTCGCGCAAGTCGCCCCTGGCTGGCCTCCCTGCCCCAACAGAGCTGTTGATCGACGTGGCCCGGCTCGAGCGCGAGTACTTCGACCGCCGCCCGGATCTGAGCGACCCCAGCCAGATCGTCAGCTTCGGGACCAGCGGCCACCGGGGCTCACCACGACGCGGCACGTTTACGGAAGCGCATATTCTGGCGATCACTCAAGCCATCTGCGACTACCGGCGCGGCGCCGGCACCGACGGCCCGCTCTACATGGGCAAGGACACGCATGCCCTATCCGGCCCGGCCCAACGCACCGCGCTCGAAGTTCTCGCCGCGAACAACGTGGAGACGGTGATCCAACGAGACGACGGCGTGACCCCAACGCCGGTGATTTCGCGGGCCATCCTCGTGTACAACCGAGGCCGCAAGACGCACCTCGCCGATGGGATCGTGATCACGCCGTCGCACAACCCACCAGAGGACGGCGGCTTCAAGTACAACCCGCCGAACGGCGGCCCTGCCGACACAGAGGTGACGCGTTGGGTTGAGAACCGGGCCAACGAGCTCCTGCGAGGGAACAACATCGGCGTCAAGCGCGTGCCGTTCGCCGCGGCCATCAAGGCGTCAAGCACCCACCAGGAGGATTTTGTCCTGCCGTACGTCCGCGATCTCAGAAACGTTGTCGACGTCGATGCCATTCGCGCGGCCGGCCTCAAGCTGGGCGTCGATCCGCTTGGTGGTGCGGCGAGATCGTACTGGGAGCCGATCAACACCGAATATGGGTTGGAGATCACCGTCGTCAACCCCGCGATCGATCCGACGTTTTCGTTCATGACGGTCGATCACGACGGCGTGATCCGCATGGATTGCTCGAGCCCCTACGCCATGGCCCGGCTCGTTCGGCTCAAAGATGAATACCGCGTGGCATTCGCGAACGACCCGGACGCCGACCGCCATGGGATCGTCACACCGTCGACGGGGTTGATGAATCCGAATCACTATCTTGCGGTGGCCATCCGCTACCTGCTGACGCATCGGCCCATGTGGCCGGCGCGCGCCGCGATCGGCAAGACGCTGGTCAGCAGCAGCATGATTGACAAGGTCGTGAACCACCTGGGCCGCAGGCTGTCGGAAGTTCCCGTGGGCTTCAAGTGGTTCGTCTCGGGGTTGATCGACGGATCGACTTGTTTCGGCGGTGAGGAGAGTGCCGGCGCGAGCTTCCTGCGGCACGACGGCACCGTGTGGACCACCGACAAAGACGGACCGATCATGGACCTGTTGGCGGCCGAAATCACGGCCCGTACGGGGAAGGACCCAGGCGAACACTATGGCGAACTCACGGCTCAGTTCGGCGTGCCCTACTACACGCGCATCGACGCGCCTGCAACGCCGGAGCAGAAAGCGAGGCTGAAGGAGCTGTCGCCGGAGGCCGTCGCGGAATCGAGCCTGGCAGGCGAGCCGATCATCGGCAAGCTGACGCGCGCCCCTGGCAACGGCGCGTCGATAGGAGGTTTGAAAGTCGTGACCGCCAGCGGTTGGTTTGCGGCCCGGCCGTCGGGCACGGAGAACATCTACAAAGTGTACGCGGAAAGCTTCAAAGATCCGTCACACCTGAATGCAATCGTGACAGAGGCCGAGGGGATTGTGACCAAGGCGCTCGAGGTGACCCGATGAAAGCAACGCAACTACTCCACAATTTGGGCCAGCGCATCTGGATCGACAACATCACACGCGAACTGTTGGATAGCGGCACGCTCGAGCGCTACATCAACGAACTCTCGGTCACGGGACTGACGTCGAACCCGACGATCTTCGACCACGCGATTAAGGGCAGCACCGCGTACGACGCTGCGATTCGCGAGAAGGCGACCAGCGGCAAATCAGGCGAGGCACTCTTCTTCGAGTTGGCGCTGGAGGACCTCACCCGGGCCGCCGCCTTGTTCCGGCCAGTCTATGACCAGACCACCGGTGCGGACGGCTGGGTGTCGTTGGAAGTATCGCCGTTGCTGGCGTACGACACGGCCAGCACCGTCATGGCAGCCAAGCATCTGCATGCGCGGGCAGGGCAAGCGAACGTGTTCATCAAGATCCCTGGCACGAAGGAAGGTCTGCCCGCCATCGAGGAGGCCATCTTTGCCGGGGTGCCGGTCAACGTCACGCTGTTGTTCTCCCACGAGCACTACGTGGCCGCTGCCGAGGCGTTCCTGCGCGGTGTCGAGCGCCGCATTGAGGCCGGCCTTCCGCCCACCGTCGGTTCTGTTGCCTCGGTGTTCATCAGCCGCTGGGACGCTGCGGTGGCCGACAAGGTCCCTGATTCGCTGCGCGGCCAGCTCGGCATCGCCATAGCCAAGCGCGCGTACGCGGCATACCGTGCCCTGCTCGACTCTCCACGCTATCAGCGGATTGTCAACGCCGGGGCGCGCCCTCAACGGCTTCTGTGGGCAAGCACGGGAACCAAAGATCCCAAGGCGTCCGACATTCTTTACATCAAGGCCCTCGCTGCGCCTCTTACGGTGAACACCATGCCCGAGGCCACCTTGAAAGCCTTCGCTGACCACGGCGAATTGGGCACCATCCTTCCCGTAAACGGTGGCGACTCCGAGGCAGTCTTAGGGGAGTTTGCCAAGGCCGGCATCGATGTCGACGTCCTCGCTGCCCAGCTTCAGGATGAAGGAGCGAAATCGTTCGTCAACTCCTGGAACGACCTGATGGCCGTCATCACCTCCAAGAGGACTGCGCTGAAAGAGGCAATGGCCAGATGACGGAGCCGTTGACTCAGCGCAAGGCCTGGAAGGCTCTTTCAACCCATTACGACACGATCCGGAAACGACATCTGCGAGATCTCTTCACGAATGACCCCGCGCGCGGTGAGCGGATGACAGCCGAAGGTGTGGGCCTCTACCTGGATTATTCGAAGAATCGCATCACCGATGAGACCATCAGGCTCCTCATCGACCTGGCGGAGGAATCAGGCCTGCGGTCGCGGATCGATGCCATGTTTCGAGGAGAGAAGATCAACATCACCGAGAACCGGGCGGTCCTGCACGTCGCTCTGCGCGCACCCAAGGCCACATCCATCGTCGTCGATGGCGAGAACGTCGTGTCGCAGGTCCACGCGGTGCTCGAGAGAATGGCTGATTTCTCCAGCGGCGTTCGGAGCGGGCAGTGGAGAGGGCACACCGGCAAACGCATTCGGAACGTCATCAACATCGGCATTGGGGGTTCAGACCTTGGACCGGTCATGGCCTTCGAGGCGCTCAAGCACTACAGCGATCGATCCATGACGTTCCGGTTCGTCTCCAACATCGATGCGACCGATCTCGCCGAAGCGGTCCGTGATCTCGATCCCTCGGTGACACTCTTCATCGTCTCGTCGAAAACGTTTACGACGCTGGAGACGATGACGAATGCACAGTCGGCGCGCGCCTGGTCACTGCAGGGAATGGGAGGTGACGAGAAATCGGTAGCCAGGCATTTTGTCGCGGTATCGACGAACGCCTCGGAAGTGGCCAGGTTCGGTATCGATACCACCAACATGTTCGGGTTCTGGGACTGGGTAGGTGGACGCTACTCCATGGACTCGGCAATCGGCCTTTCGACAATGCTGGCGATCGGACCAGATCAGTTCCGATCTCTCCTGGACGGCTTCCACCAGATGGACCAGCATTTCCGTACCGCCCCGTTCGAGCGCAATCTGCCGGTGCTCATGGGCCTCCTGGCCATCTGGTACAGCAATTTCTTCGGTGCCCAGACCGTTGCGGTGTTGCCGTATGAGCAGTACCTGAAGCGATTTCCAGCCTATCTGCAGCAGTTGACGATGGAGAGCAACGGAAAACATGTGACACTCGACGGGACCGAGGTCACCTACTCGACTGCGCCGATTTGCTGGGGTGAGCCAGGAACAAATGGCCAGCACTCCTTCTATCAATTGATCCATCAGGGGACCAGTCGCATTCCCTGCGACTTCATCGCGTTTGCCGAACCGCTGAATCCGCTCGGCCGGCATCACGACATGCTCCTCGCGAACGTCTTTGCGCAGTCCGAGGCGCTGGCGTTCGGGAAGACATCCGAGCAAGTCACAGCAGAGGGCATCCCCGATTGGCTTGTGCCGCATCGAGTCTTCGACGGCAACCGTCCGTCGAGCACCATCCTCGCCCATCGCCTCACGCCGGACACTCTCGGCAAGCTGGTCGCTCTATACGAGCACTCCGTGTTCACCCAGGGCACGATCTGGCAGATCAACTCGTTCGACCAGTGGGGAGTGGAACTTGGCAAAGCGCTGGCCCAGCGCATCATTCCGGAAATCGAGAGCGAGGCAGAACCCACTCTCGACCACGATGGTTCGACGAACAGTTTGATTCGCCGCTACCGAGAGCTCAAGAAGAGCGCTGGACACAGATAGGAGCCGACATTTATGTGGGAATCGCCACTGATCATGGTGGCTTTGGTTTGAAAGAAGAACTCGTCGCTCGTCTCCGCGCGGCAGGACACGACATCGTGGATTTCGGCGCGTATCATCTGAATCCCGCCGACGACTATCCTGACTTCGTCATCCCGCTCGCGCGGGCCGTCGCCGGGCGAAAGGTCGAGCGCGGTGTCGCGGTGTGCGGCAGCGGCGTTGGCGCGTCGGTCTGTGCCAACAAGATCGCTGGCGTCCGTGCCGCGCTCGTGCACGATCACTTCTCGGCTCGGCAAGGCGTGGAAGACGATCACATGAACATTCTCTGCATTGGGGGACGGATCGTTGGGCCCTTCGCGGCCTGGGACCTCGTCGAGACGTTTCTGGGAGCCGAGTTCAGTCAAGCCGAGCGCCACCTGCGCCGGCTCGCGAAAGTCGCGTCACTCGAATCGGAAACGATCAGCAACCGCCGCGCGGCCGGAACCACGGCAGAGATGTCGAAAGAGGACGCGTCATGAGCACCACGTATGTCCGCGACCGCGTGACGAAAGAGGCAGACGACGACGCCGTCTCCGGTTGACGTCGCGTCGAGTGGTGTAGAGGTCAGGGTCCACGGAGAACACCATCATGAACATCACGTTGTGGGTACTTCAGGTCCTACTGGCTGTGGCTTTTTTGGCCCATGGCTGGCTCTTTCTCTTCCCACCGGCAGAAATGGTCGAGCAAATGAATTCATCGATCGCACCAGCATTCCGCCATTTTATTGGTGTGGCCGAAGTGTTGGCGGCGCTCGGACTTACCGTGCCAGGCATGACGCGCATTCTGCCCTGGTTAATTCCATCTGCCGCCGCTGGGTTGATGATAGTGACGATAGGCGCGACCATCCTCCACACCACACGCGGTGAACTTACTTCCGCGCTTACGACGGCTGTCCTGCTTGTGCTGGTCACGTTTGTCGCCTATATGCGCTGGAAGGTGATGCCGATCCCGCCGAGAGTTTCTTAGAGGAGTGATCCGTGAACGCCCCCGAACCGCACGTCCCGCTCGGTCCCACCGGCGCGTCACAGCTCGATCGCCTGTTTCCGACGCTGAGCGCTGAACAGATCAAGCGAATCGCGGCGCATGGGCGTCACCGCGCGGTCGCCCGGGGTGAGGTGCTCGTCGAGGTCGGAGACAGGGCCGTCCCATTCTTCGTCGTGATCAGCGGCGAGGTTCAGGTGCTGCGAGCCTCGGGCGGCGCCGACACGCTCATCGTCACGCACCGGCCCGGCCAGTTCTCGGGCGAAGCCACCATGATCACGGGCCGCAGGGCGATCGCGCGGACGCGCGTCAACGAGTCGGGCGAGCTGATCGAGCTCACTCGCGAGCAGTTGCTCTCCCTCGTGCAGACCGACGCCGAGCTGAGCGAGATCCTCATGCGAGCGTTCATGCTCCGCCGCACCGAACTGATCGCGCGCGACCTCGGGGATGTCGTCGTGATTGGCTCGACGCACTGCGCCGGCACGCTGCGGGTGAAGGAGTTCCTCACGCGCAACGGCCATCCATTCCACTACATCGATCTCGATCGCCACGCTGACGCGCAGGAACTGCTCGATCACTTTCATGTGAGCGCGGTCGATGTGCCGGTCGTCATCTGCCGGGGCACCGCGGTCCTCCGGAATCCAAGCAACTCGGAGATTGCCGAGTGCCTCGGTTTCAACGACGCGATCGATCAGGCGCGCGTGAGCGACCTGGTGATCGTCGGCGCCGGGCCCGCGGGGTTGGCGGCTGCCGTGTACGGCGCGTCGGAAGGCCTCGACGTCCTCGTCCTCGAATCGGGATCGCCCGGCGGTCAGGCTGGATCGAGCTCCAGAATCGAGAACTATCTCGGGTTTCCGACGGGTATTTCAGGCTTGGACCTGACCGGGCGCGCCTACGCGCAGGCGCAGAAGTTCGGCGCGCAGGTCATGATCGCGAAGGCCGCAACCGGGCTGGCGTGCGACCGGCAGCCGTATTCCGTGCGGATTGATGGCGCGACACACGTCGCGGCGCGCGCAGTGATCATCGCCACGGGTGCGGAGTACCGGAGGCTGCCGCTCGAGAACCTCTCGCAATTCGAAGGCGCCGGCGTGTATACCGCCGCGATGCCGATGGAGGCACAGCTGTGCGTCGGCGAGGACGTCGTCGTTGTCGGCGGCGGCAACTCCGCCGGGCAGGCCGCGGTGTTTCTCGCGCGGACCGCCAGACGCGTGCACATGCTGGTTCGCGGCGACGGGTTGGCCGACACGATGTCGCGTTATCTCATCCGCCGGATCGAAGACAACCCCGCCATTGTTCTGCGCACGCGGGCGCAGATCGTCGCGCTCGAGGGGAGCGGGCATCTCGAACGGGTGCGGTGGCGCGACGATCGAACGGGTGGCGTCGAGACGAACGACATCCGGCACGTGTTCCTCATGACCGGGGCGGTGCCGAACACTGGTTGGCTCGAACGGTGCGTCGCGCTCGACGACAAAGGATTTATCAAGACCGGGCCCGATCTTTCGAAGGACGATCTGGCTGCAGCGGCGTGGCCGCTGACCCGGCCCCCGTATCTGCTCGAAACAAGCCGCCCCGGTGTCTTTGCGGTCGGCGACGTGCGCGGCGGCAACATCAAGCGGGTGGCCTCCGCCGTCGGCGAGGGGTCAACTGCCATCGCGTTTGTTCATCAGGTGCTTCACCAGTAAAGGACGTGACTGCGATGACCTTCGTCCTTCCCGACCCAGGCCCGGTCAATCTCGAGTTCGAGCGGCCGGCCGACCGCGCGCGGCTGGAGCGAACCGCCAAGGCGCTCGCCAGCCGTGGGTTCATCGCAGAGGTCGCCGACAGTACGGAGCACGCGCGGCGGTTGGTACTGGACGCGATCCCCGAAGGCGCCGAGGTCCACAGCGCACTCTCCGAGACCATGAGAGCGCTCGGCATCACAGCCGAGATCGACGAATCCGGACGCTACGACTCGATCCGATCCCGGCTGAAGGCGCTCGATCGCGCCACACAGGGCCGCCAGATGCGAAAACTTGCTGCCGCGCCCGACTACATCGTCGGCAGCGCACACGCCGTCACTGACGACGGCCAGATTGTGGTCGGCTCAGGCAGCGGCAGCCAGCTCGGCGCCTATGCGTACGCCGGCGGCAATGTCATCCTCGTGATCGGTCATCACAAACTCGTCCGCGATCTGGACGAAGGGCTCCGCCGTGTGCGCGAATACAGCCTTCCGCGAGAATACGCTCGAATGCAGTCTGTCGGCGGTCGCGGCAGCCTCCAGGCCAAGACACTGATCATCCATTACGAACCGTCCGGCCGCATCAAGGTCATCCTCGTGCCAGAGACTCTCGGCTTCTGATCGGGCCGCGGCTGCTGATGGCCGCCCGGTTCAGCACCCTTCCGACTTCGAAGTTCGAAGGTCTGAGGTTCGAAGGTCGGGGTCGATTGAACTCGATGAATTGTGGCCAGGAATAATTAGCTTGACATCAAGTTACTTGATGTGAAGATAATGTGGGTCATGGGACAGCGGCCATCCGACAGCTCGGGCGTTCACGTCTGGCTCGTGCTCATGAAAGCGCACCGGTCGATGGTCCGCCACGCGGAACGGAGCATCGTCGCCCTCGACATGTGCATCTCGGATTTCGGGGTCCTAGAAGTGCTGCTGCACAAGGGACCGCAGTCGGTCGGTGAGATCGGGCGGCGCGTCGAGCTCACGAGCGGGTCGATTACCACGGCGATCGATCGGCTCGAGCAGCGAGGTCTCGTGACTCGAGCCGCGCACGCGAGCGACCGGCGGACGCGGGTCGTGCATCTCACAGCCGCCGGAAAAGCACACATCACGAAAGAGTTCGCCAGGCACAAGGACGCCATGGATCGTGCCGCCCATGGCTTGTCGAAGACCGAACGCCGCACGCTCGTCGAATTACTCAGGAAACTTGGAACGACAGCCGAGCGTCAGCTCGCTGAAGGAGACAGGGAATCATGACAACTATCCAGACAACTCATCACGCTCTCGCCACCGCCACGCCTGGGAAGGCCTTGAACATCGCGCTGTGGGCGCTGCAAGTGCTGGTCGCACTGCTGTTCGTTGCCGCTGGGTCGGGAAAGCTCCTGGGGACCGCAGACATGATCGCCCTCTTCGACGCCGTCGGCGTCGGTCAGTGGTTCCGATACGTCACCGGATCGCTTGAACTGCTGGGCGCGTTCCTGCTCATCGTCCCAGGCAAGACCGCGTTCGGAGCCGTGTTGCTCGCGTGTGTCATGGCGGGAGCCGTCGTGGCGCACCTCACCGTCCTCAACACAGCGCCGACCGCGACCGTACCCCTCGTACTCTTCGCCTTGACAGCCCTGATTGCGTGGGGACGACGCACGCAGTTGGCGGGTCTCCTCGGCTCGTAAGCGGCGGTCACGCGATGAAATTGCAGCCTTGCAGCGCAGAAGGGAGTTCACAGTGACCACTGAAGCTCGCGCACTCCAAACGCCCATCCTTGCTCAGGCGCGGCCGCGGAAAATCGTCCTGCGGACGCGGGGAAACCGCCACGGCCCGATCACGCGGCTGATGAGCCCAGGCGACCTTGGTCAAGTGCTGAAACCGTTCGTCTTCCTGGACCTGTTCGACATGGAGAAGGCCTCGTTTCCGGGGATGGGTCTCCATCCACACTCAGGCATCGCCACGGTGACGTACCTGTTCGAGGGAAGCGTGCGTTACGAAGATACGACCGGCGCGACTGGTGTCTTGCCAGCAGGCGGTGTGGAATGGTTCAAGGCCGGTCACGGAGCATGGCACGGCGGGGGACCGGGCGACACGGGCCGGTCCCGCGGGTTCCAGCTCTGGCTTGCGTTGCCGCCCGGGCAGGAACTGGGACCAGTGGAAAACGTCTACCTGGCACCTGACGACGTCGCGCGCGACGGTCCGGCGCGTGTGCTGGTGGGGACCCACGGTGGGGCGACGAGCTCCCTCGAGGCCCCGGCCTCGCTGAACTACCTGGCGGTGCGCCTGCGAGCGGGCGAGTCCTGGCGCTACCAGCCGGCCATCGATCAGACGGTTGGCTGGGTCGCACTGAGCACGGGACGGATTCGTGTCCCTGAAAGTGTGGAGGCCGGCGAGCTGGTGATCTTCGAACCGTCGACTGACGCGATCGACTTCCATGCGGACGCCGATGCGGAGTTCGTTCTTGGATCGGCGGCTCCGCACGGGGACGACCTCGTGCTCGGACACTACTCGGTGCATAGCAGCCCCGCGATGCTGCGGGCCGGTGAACAGCGGCTGAACGAGATCCAGCGCCGGTTACAGAAAGAAGGCCGGCTCTGATTCCGAATCCCGGCGCCGCACAGGAATTTAAACCATCACGAGGAGGGCAGTGTCATGAGCACACTAGCAGGCAATGGAAAACGGATCGCCGTGGTCGGCGCATCGGGGCAGCAGGGAGGCGCAGTGGTACGGGCCCTGCAGGCCGGCGGCCAATTCAAGGTGCGCGCGCTGACGCGCCATCCCGGCAAACATCGCGACCTCGCCGACGAAGTCGTCGAAGCAGACTTGGATCGCCCGGACACTCTCAAGGCGGCATTTGAAGGGGCACATGGCGTATTTCTCGTCACCAATTTCTGGGAGAAAGGGACCGACGAGATCAAGCAGGCCACCGCGACGGTACGCGCCGCCAAGGATGCCGGTGTCAAACACTTTGTCTGGTCAACGCTGCCGGATGTCGAAGCGATCAGCGGCGGCAAGTTCGAGGCTGCCCACTTCACCGGCAAGACCAAGGTTGATCAGATCGTGAGGGAAGCCGGGTTTGTGAATCATACGTTCGTCATCGCGCCGTTCTTCTACCAGAACCTCGTGGGCTCTCTTGCTCCGCAAAAACAGGCAGACGGCTCCCAGGGCTGGGCTCTTCCTCTTGATCCAGGTGTGCGTTGCATTCACATGGGCGACATTCGCGAACTCGGCCACATCGTTGCCGGCGCCTTCGCTCACCCGGATCAGGCAGGCCATGGCGAGTATCTGCCACTCGTCGGCGATTTCATGAGCTTCAACGACATCGTCGACACGCTGAATCGGCAAGGTCATGAATTCTCGTTCACGCAGGTTCCAAAGGAAGTCTTCGCGACTCTCTTCCCTGGTGCCGCGGAGGTGGCAGACACGTTTGGCTACTTCCAGGCTCATACTTATCTGGGTTCGGACTCGCACGACCGGATTGCGCTTGCAAGCAAGATAGCAGGCAGGCAACCGACCGACTTTTCGACCTGGGCTCGACTGAATGTCAAACCGCTACCTGCCCATTGAAGACTACGGCATCATCGGCGATCTGCACACCGTCGCGCTCGTAGGCAAGAACGGGTCGATCGACTTCCTCTGCCTTCCGTCGTTTGACTCACCCTCGGTGTTTGCGGCGCTCCTCGACGCCGATCGCGGCGGCCGCTTCCAGATCGCGCCGCGGCTCGACGATGCGGTGCACCGGCAGCTGTACTTGCCCGACACAAACGTGCTGCTCACCAGGTTCCTGTCCGACAGCGGCGTCGCCGAGGTCTCTGACTTCATGCCGGTGGAGGACGCGGGCGTCGCGCACAATCTCGTGCGGCGCGCGAAGACGGTCCGAGGCGAGATACGTTTCGAGATGCGGTGCGATCCGCGCTTCGATTACGCCCGCGCCACCCACACGGTCGAGCGGCGCAGTGACACGGAAATCCTGTTCGTCGGCCGGTCGGGCGCGCGCGAGCTGGTGCTGCGGCTGCGGTCGTCGGTCCCGATGCAGCTCGCGGAGGGAGCCGCGGTGGCCGAGTTCACGCTCGGCGCCGACGAATCGGCCTGGTTCGTCCTCGAGGTGGTGACGGCGGACGGGACGTCGCCGTCGGCGCACCCGGACTACACGCGCGACGCCTTCAAGGAAACCGTGAACTTCTGGCGCGGCTGGATCGGCCGCAGTACGTACAGGAACCGCTGGCGCGAGGTGGTGAACCGGTCCGCGCTCGTGCTGAAGCTGCTCACGTCCAGGGAGCATGGGTCGATCGTCGCCGCACCCACATTCGGGTTGCCCGAGACGATTGGCGGCGTACGCAACTGGGACTACCGCTATTCGTGGATTCGCGACTCGTCTTTCACCCTCTACGGACTCATGCGGCTCGGATACACGGACGAGGCCGCAGCATTCATGCGCTGGATGATGGCGCGCTGCCAGGAGCTGGGGCCGGACGGCTCGCTCCAGATCATGTACGGCATCGACGGACGCCCCGCGGTCCACGAGGAAGAGCTGCCCCACCTCGAAGGCTACATGGGCTCGCGGCCGGTGCGCATCGGCAACGCCGCACACACTCATCTCCAGCTCGACATCTACGGCGAGTTGATGGACTCGGTGTACTTGTATGACAAATATGGATCTCCGATCGGGTACGACGCGTGGATGACCGTCGTCCGGCTGATCGACTGGGTGTGCGAGCACTGGCGGGCGCCGGACGAGAGCATCTGGGAGGTGCGAGGCGGGCGCCGGGAGTTCCTCTACTCGCGCGTGATGTGCTGGGTGGCGGTCGACCGGGCCATCCGCCTCGCGAATCGACGCTCGTTCCCGGCTCCGTTCCCGCGCTGGTTCGAGGCACGGGACACGATCTATCGTGACATCTACGAGCGCTTCTGGGACCCGGCGCGCCGCGGCTTCGTCCAGCACCCGGGCGCGGCCACGTTCGATGCCGCAGCGCTGCTCATGCCTCTGGTGCGCTTCGTCTCGCCCACCGACCCGCGCTGGCTCGACACGCTGCGCGGCATCGAGCGGGAGCTGGTGAGCGACTCCCTGGTCTATCGCTATCGTCTCGGGGAGAGTTTCTCCGACGGCCTGACCGGTCAGGAGGGCACGTTCTCGATGTGCTCCTTCTGGTACGTCGAGTGCCTGTCTCGCATGGGCGATCTCCACAAGGCGCGGTTCTTCTTCGAGAAGATGCTTGGCTATGCGAATCACCTGGGACTGTACGGCGAGGAGCTGGGCCCGCGGGCGCAGCACCTGGGCAACTTCCCCCAGGCCTTCACGCACCTGGCCCTGATCAGCGCCGCCTACGATCTGGACCGGCGGCTCTCGGCCGCCGGCCACGCCGGCTGAGGGATCACGGCGCGACCGCACATGCGGCGCCCATCACGGTCAGCGTGGAGCGGGATCGATCGCGGCGGCTTGCAGCACGATGATGGTCTCATCATCCGTCGACTCGACACCACCGCGAAAGCCACGCAGGGCTGACGTGAGCGACGTGCCGAATACCTCGGCAGAGCTGGGTTCAAGCTCCCGCGCGATGTTCATCAGCCCGTCGCGACCGAGTTCTCGTCCAGCTGGATTGGTCGCTTCGGAGACGCCGTCCGTGTACAGCACCACCAGGTCGCCGACTTGCGGCTTGACTACGGTCCGGGCGTAGTTGATGTCGGCAAGCAGCCCAAGCGGGACACCGGCCGGCCGCCCTCGCTCGCTCGCGCGTTGCGTTTCAAGCCAGCTCCATTCGTGACGTGCCGCTCGATACCAGAACGGCGGCGGGTGACCCGCATTTGTGACCACAAGCAGGCCTCTGCGGCCGTGCCAGCCGACCGCGACCATCGTGGCGTAGTGCACGTCGTCGAGTGACTGTTGAACCGCTTGATTGAGATCGCGCATGAGTCCGACCTGTTCCAGGGCGCGAAGGTATCGCTGCATGAGTTCGCGAAGCGTCTCGCCCAGCGCCTTCACGGCCAGTCCATGCCCGCTCACATCGGCAAGCGCGATACGGGAGACGATGCAGCTCGGGCAGACCGAGAGGTAATGGACATCTCCGCCAGCATCACCGGGCCCGGCCGGCACGGAATGTACCCAGGCAACCAGACCGGGCAGCTCGACCAGACTGGCGGCTCTCTCGTTACCGGCCCATGTGTCCGCGCATTCAAGACGTCTTGGCATGGACGGCATCCGAACCACTTTACGCGCAGGGTAGCAGGATGTCCGCCTGATTTCATCGACGGCGAGATGATGTTGCTCAGCCACGGGAATCCAGTGCACTGTTGTGAAGCAATGACGGCGGATCGGAAGGCGTTCAATGGAGGTCCGGACCATGGGTCAACCACTCGACGATCGGGCGTTGGACACACTCTTCCGCGAAGCACGCTCGTACAGGACGTGGCAGCAGCGGGCCGTCACGGATGAGACGCTTCGGGATTTGTACGACCTGCTCAAGTGGGCGCCGACGAGCGCGAACTCCGCGCCGGCGCGGTTTGCGTTTCTCCGGTCAGTGGAAGCCAAGGAGCGGCTCCGCCCGGCGCTGGCTCCGCTGAATGTTGACCCAACGATGGCCGCGCCCGTGACGGTGATCGTCGCGTACGACCTGAAGTTCCATGAGCGGTTACCGAAGCTGTTTCCGCAGAACCCCGGCATGGCCGCGCTCTTCCAGAGGAATCCAGACCTGGTGGAGTCCACCGCGAGGCGGAATTCGAGCCTGCAAGGTGCGTACATGATCATGGCCGCGCGGGCGCTCGGACTCGATTGCGGCCCCATGTCCGGCTTCGATCATGCAAAGGTCGACGAGGAATTTTTTGCGGCCGGTAAACCCTGTTTCGGTTGCGATCAGGAATTCTTCCCCGAGGGTCAGGTCAAAACGAATTTCCTCTGCAATCTCGGGTACGGGGATCCCAGCACGCTTCAGCCGCGACTCCCGCGATTGCCGTTCAACGAAGCGTGTTCGCTCCTGTAGCGGTGGACAGGCGATTAATGCTTGACCGTTCGTGAAATCTGCTAGCGTCGCCGCCACCGCCGTGACATGAGAGAACTCGAAGTCCTTCTTGGCCTGCTTCTCGCCGCCACTCTGCTGGCCGCAGTCGCGCGCCGCGTTGGTGCACCGTATCCGGTGTTTCTCGCGCTCGGCGGCGCGCTCCTCGCGTTTGTTCCAGGCGTGCCGTCGTTTACCGTCCCGCCGGAGCTCGCGTTGGCGCTCTTCGTGGCGCCCATCCTGCTCGACGCGGCGTATGACGCATCGCCGCGAGACCTCAGGGACAATTGGGCACCGGTCACCGGTCTGGTCGTGGTTGCCGTGGGCCTCACAACCATTGCCGTCGCCGTGGTCGCGCGTACGTTGATGCCCACTCTGCCATGGGCTCCGGCGATTGCGCTCGGCGCCGTCGTCGCGCCGCCCGACGCCGCGGCCGCAACGGCCGTGTTGCGACACTTGAGACCGCCGCATCGCATTCTGACCATCCTTGAAGGCGAGAGCCTGCTGAATGACGCCAGCGCTCTGCTCATCTATCGCCTCGCGGTGGGAGCCGTCGCGGCCCACGGCTTTTCCATCGGCGCGGTGGCGCCGGCCTTCCTGTTTGCTGTGGTCGGCAGTGTGGTGGTCGGTCCGGCGCTCGGCTGGGTGGCCCTGCGCATATTTGACCGTGTGCGGGACGTGCCGACGGCCATCATTCTTCAGTTCGTCACCACGTTCGGGGTCTGGATATTTGCGGACCGGATTGGTCTGTCAGGCGTGCTCACCATGGTGTGTTACGCCATTACCGTGGCGCGGACGGCGCCCGAGCGGACCCCCGCCCGGATCCGCATACCGTCGTACGCCGTGTGGGAGACAGCCGTCTTCGTCTTGAACGTGCTGGCCTTCGTCTTCATCGGCTTGCAAATCCGCCCGATCCTGACGAGCCTCGAGCCGGCGGCACGCGGGCGATACTTTGCCGTCGCCGGTGCCGTCCTCGTGACCGTCATCGTCGTCCGGATCGCGTGGCACATGTCCTTCAACGCCGTCATCAGATGGCGAGAGCGCCGGTTCGGCTTTCGTCCACCACGCCCGATGCTGCGGCCGACAGTGGGCAGCGGTCTGGTCATCTCGTGGTCCGGCATGCGCGGCATCGTCACGCTGGCGGCCGCACTGGCGTTGCCCGCGGCGTTTCCGTTTCGCGACTTGATCGTGCTGACCGCGTTCTCTGTTGTGCTCGGCACGCTCGTGATCCAGGGACTCACCCTTGGGCCTCTCTTGCGCGCGCTCGACCTGCGTGACGATGACCCGGTCGGACACGAAGTCGCCGCTGCGCGTGAACGCGCCCTGCGTGCCGCTCTTGCGGATCTCCAGCATGACCAATCGCCGATCGCCGAGGCGGTCAGGCAGGAATTCACCGCGCACTTGGGATCCGTCGCTGCCAGTCCTGAAGAAGGAGAAGCCAGGCGATCCGCCCACCGCGACGTTCACCGCCGAGCTCTTCAGGCCGCGCGCCAGGCGGTTCTCGCCATGCGGGCGAGTGAAGAGATCGGCGATGACGCGTTTCATCAGATGGAAGAGGAACTGGACTGGATCGAAATGTCCGGCAGCGGGAAAGAAGAAGCCGAGCCTGGCGACTCATAGGCTAGGGTCTCTTCAAGTACCCGTCGTCTATATTCCGGCCACATGCTCGAACGAGGCACCCGAATCGGCCCCTATGAGGTCGGCGGACAGATCGGCGAAGGCGGGGTGAGGTCTACAGAGCGCGTGAAGAGGCCGTGGGCGGGTCGCCGCTGAAGTACACGACGTGCGCCGTGCCGCCGGAATCGACGACGACCTCAGGCTGGATGCCGTCGGCCGGCAACCGCACCAGTCTGACGGCGATGTCGGTCTGTGGAGACGCCAGCCCTGCGCCGAACGCGAGGCTTGCCGCAACGACGACGGCGACCTGCGTCAGCCGAGTGATGCTCCTCACTTGTGGGTATGTCCCTTCTTTGTGTTTGGTGTCGCGCTTTTGGATCCTCGGAGAAACTCCTCGATCTCACGGTCACGCGCGTCATCCGCGGGAGTTCGCGGGTTGAGCCGCTCCATGTCGTTGAGGTCGGCGGGAGTGACAGCCGGCAGGTGACGAATGAACCTGACGAGCTTCCACGACTCCTGCTCGCCCTCGGGCGTGCCCGTCCGCCAGCCTGGCATCGCCGTCCAGGGAATGCCCTGCTCGATGGCGTAGAAAAGCTCGCCGTCGGTCAGGCTTTGCGTGCCTGGTGCGCGCATGTCCGGCGCCGGCGGGAAGATGCGCCGGCCGATCGTCGCGTCGCCGCTGCCGTTGTTCGCGTGGCAGATGGCACAGTGATCCGCGAAGTGCTCGAGTCCGTCACGTAACACCTCATGCGTGTTCGGGACGGGGTTGGCCGCATCGCGCACCTCGCGCGGAATCAGGAAGCGCCATGCGGATCGTGCGACGCGCTCCTCGATTGCCGACGGAGTTCTGTGCACGGAGATCCCCCTCCCGCGAACGACCAAGAGGACCGCCGCCATGAGCGCGACCATCCCGACGGTCAACAGCAGGAGTCGTCGCATGGACCCACCGTCCTACTGCGCGGCCACCAGCTTCGTCGTCGCCTTCCACTCTCTGGACGTGCCGTCTGCGAACTTCTGTGTGACCTTCCAGGCGATGTCGGTCCCCTCCTTCGGATTGCGTGCGTTGAGGACAAGCTCGCCAAAGTGACCAGCGGGAATATCGACCGTCCAGTGGATGGCGACGATGCGAGTGCCCTCACGCCGCACTTCGCTCTTCCATCCTCCCGAAGCAAGAATGCTGCTCACCGTGACGCCCGCGGGCACCTCCAGATCGACGCCGACGGTCGCGACCTGACCCTCGGTCGGCACGCGCACCGTGTATCGCTCGCTGACGCCCGGTTTGGATTCCGCCGGGGCGATCGTGACATGGGCGCGTACGATCACGACCACGCAGATCGCGAAGATCGCTGTCAGGATCAAAGTTCTTGCTCGCATGTTGCCTCCCTCGATGGCGATTCGGCCCCGGGCCGGCTACAGCCGGCTCCGGCGATTGATTCTGCGACGTGCTCTTACTGATCAGCTAACCGGACTTCCTTGGTCCTCATCGGGCCCTTGTCCGGATGATCGACGATGATGACGATCCGTTCCTCGGGCGCGATCCTGGCCTCGGCGAATGTGACCTCCTTCTTGCCGCGCTTGATCTTGGTCGACGCGTCAATCGGGTACCACGCGGGCTGATCGCCCTGCTTCTCTTTGCCCGTCTTGATCTGGACGCGGGCCTGCTCGACCGCTACCACTGTGCCCTTCAGCGTCATCTCGTGCGCGATGATTTGAACGGCAAAGGCCGCGACAAATGCGGCGATGAGTATCGACAGACTCCTGAACGTCTTCATGAACCATCTCCGTTGTCTCAAACGCGCCGGACCTGCAGGTCCGGCCTACATCCGATCTGCGCCTACATCGGTCCGCCCGGGGCACGCCGCCGGGCGGCGGTGTGGCTGTGCCGGATGCGCCATTTGCCCTGTTCCTTCACCAGGACGTGCGTCGCGATGCCGCCGGAGTCCACGGGCGGCCGCTCACCTACCTGGTACTTGATTGAATAGTCAGCCGTGACATACGCGGACGAGTCGCCGAGCATGTGCACGACGATGTTGCTGTGGGCCCATTGCAGGTTCTGGAAGGATTTCAGCTCGGGGCCGAGGTGGTTGTCTCGATAGTCCACCCACCCGCGATTGATGCCGCTGCCCTCGAAGATCGTGACGTCGGGATGGTACATCGTCGCCAGCTTGTCGAGGTCTCTTGCGTTAAACGCCGCGTCGTACGCCTTAAAGAACGCCGCAACGTCAGATTCAACCGATTGCGCAAACAGTCCCGTCGAAGCCATCACGAGCAGGCCCACCACCGCGAACTTCCTGACCATTGTCACCATGTGTGCTCTCCAAGGTCACATCATCCGCGTTCAGCGCATGACGTGGCCAGAGTGATCCATCGCCATTTTGTGCCCCTGGGACATTCGCATGTTCCACATCCGGCCCATGTCTCCCGAAGGCAACCGCAGCCGGAAGTACACCAGAAACGACACCGGCCGATCTCCGTGCGTGATTCGGAGCGGCTCCGGCACGCGGTAGAACGTCAGCTGAGCGGCGAGCGCGCCTTCGAATCCGCGCCAGGTCAAGAGGCGCCTCGCTCCTCCGACCGTGAACGTTGACACCGCCTCGGGCTTCTCACCCTCGTGCGCGTCGTCGGGGATGTCGCCTGTAAGGAGGACGCTCGTCTCGACCTGCTGGTGCTCAATTCGGCCAAACACCGAGTGCGCATCCCGTTCCACGGTGAACTCGCCGAAAAGACCGTGCCGGCGCTCGTCATGGCCGGCACTGACGCCGTAGCCGACCGTGACGGCTTTGCCGCCGCTGTCTTGCTGTCGAAACCAGGCAAGCGACGCGGTCGTGCGGCGGGCGTCTCCCGGGACGAGCTCTTCGGGTTCGCGCAAGAAGCCCGTCGAGACCTGCGCCTCCCACTCGTCAGCGGGCCGGAACCACACGCGGCCGGCGACCGAATCCAGCGCCGCAAGATCGAAGTCCCAGCGATCCTCGTCCGGTTCCCGGCCGTTGAAGACCGAGCCTTCGAAGATCCAGCGCCCACGTTCGACCGCTGCCGAGACGACGCCGAAGCTGATGTGCGTGGAGTCGAACGTGTGATGACCGAGCGGCGCGAGCACCAGGCCCGCCGCTGACGCGCGATGCATGAACGCGACAGGCCCGAGCGTCGGCTCGCCGGCGGGGCCACCGGCGACGATGAGCGAGGTTTTGTCTCCAAGCGCGGTTCGCCAGGACGCCGCGAGCTGCATGAACAGGTCGTGCGGATGCTGGCGATCGATCAGAGGCTTGCCGTCAAGCGCCTCGCCGACCTGGAAGATCTCCCGGTAGCCGCTTTTGGCGACGGTCGCCGGGTCGAGGCTCAGCATCGCGTTCACGCCGAACTGATGACCGCCCTTCTCGCGCATGAACATGCCCATCCACCAGTTGGGCACGACGAACTCATCCCCGCCGCGGGGGCCGCCCTGGTGATTGAAGAGCCCGTAGACCGCACCGTCCTGCATGAGGCGCCAGCCCGACGCCATCGGCAACGCGGCGCCCGGCTTCTGCGCCTGAGCGGCCGGCTCATGCTCCGCGTGCCCGCCGGCGGCGGGCGGTGAAGGCGGCTTGCCTGGCTGAGAGCTCGCGCCTTTTACGCCTGGGGTCGGCGCCAGGCGAATTTCAATCGCCAGCATCTTTGTCCTGTCCGCCGGATCGATGAGGACCGCAATCCGTTCGCCCGGCGCGATCTTCGCATTGGCGTAAGCGACTATTTCGTCCCCACGCTTGACTCGCGTGTCTTTGTCGATTGCGAACCACAGGCTGTGTTCGTGCTTCGTTTTTTCATCGACGGTCTTCACTTGTATCCTCGCGCCCTCAACGGCCTGCACCGTCCCCAGCGTCGTGACTTCCTGCGCGGAGGCAATGGAGGCCGCCATCGCCAACGCGAGCACGATCTGGACCGGCATGCGGCAACAGGTGCGTATCCAAGACATCACTTCTCTCAACTCCTTTTGGAAACACCACGACCCTGCGGTCGCGGAGACAACAGGAGATCGAGAAGCTCAGATGCGAAGCGGGATCAGGAGGTGCGCGAGAGGCGGGGCTGCGGCCGACACGCTGAAGGTGTCGAATTCCGAGGATCCGGCACCCGGCAATTGCCGGAAGAGATGCTCGGCCACGGTCGAGGTGAATAAGGGCGCCGTCGCGTCAATGCGCTTGGCGGTCGCCGCCAGCGGCTGTGCCAGTCGCACACCGCAATCGCCAACGCCGGACACGGTTTGTTCCGGACCAGTCGAAGGATGGCAGCTTTGAGCGGGTGCCGAGGCAGACTTGACAGACGCACACGAGAACAGGCACGGCCAGTTGAGCGCCGGACCGGCGGTAAAGGCGGCGAGAGCGATGACCGTCAGAATTCGCTGCACGAACAACTCAAGGTGCTTCCCAGTATAGCTTCCTGGGCTTCCGAATCGTCAAGCGTCCATTACGCGACTATGCGGACTCCGCGGACCAGTGAGAGTACTTCCGCCGCCAGAGCCAGACCCCCATCGCCTGTCCGACGAAAACCGTGATGACACAGAAGCCGAGCAGGAGCGTAAAGGGAGATGTCACCCGCAACAGCGCACCGTAGAAGAACGCATGCAGGATGACCAGC
The DNA here is from genome assembly GCA_035633215.1 of Vicinamibacterales bacterium. Classification (GTDB taxonomy): domain Bacteria; phylum Acidobacteriota; class Vicinamibacteria; order Vicinamibacterales; family SCN-69-37; genus DASQFI01. The sequence continues at coordinate 122,583 of DASQFI010000058.1, forward strand.
GCGAACAAAGCGTAGTTCAGGCGCTGGAGCCGCTTCCAGGGCCTGGCTTTGAGTTTCCGCAGAGCGGCGTCGCTGGAAAAGGCGAGCAGCCCCACCACAATCATGAGCGCGGCAAGCCCGGTCCAGTTCCCCCAGCCAAAGCTATTGGTCCACGGACTGCCATCGGGCGCGACGAAGTAGTTCAGGAAGTCGCGGATTTGGCCGCCGCCATGCACCTGCAATCCGAAGATCACGTGGATGACGCTGCCGATCGCCGCCCATGTTCCCACGTCACGGCTCAGATAGTTCGAGACGGGATTCCGCCTGCGGAGCAGGAGGTTCGCCGGCCCGATGAGGAGCGTGAGCGCGAGAAGCCCGAGAGCGAGGTAGCCAGTCGCGACGATAAACTGACGAGCGAAGGAGGGGTGACCCATCGGTCCGGACGCCGGGCCCGATGCCGGCACCTCGAGCATGAGGCCGCTCTGCTTGCTGATGCTGCAGTCGGAAAAACTTGTCCAAGATCCGTGAGCGAAACGCTCACACGTAGCCCAAGGAGATTCTGATGTCCGATACTCCTCAACACGAGGCCCATCGACGACCGCATACACCGCCGATGGCGGATCCGTTCATGGAGTTCGATCTACCGGCCGAAATCCATCGCTTGCAAGCCGAGACCACATGGAACACCGGTCAGAACGCTAGAACCCTCATCAAGTACGACGACTTCCGTGTCGTCCTGATCGCACTCAGGGCCAAGGCGCGGATGCAGGAGCACAAAGCCGAGGGGCGGATCACTGCCCACGTACTGTCTGGCCACATTCAGCTGAGGGCTTCAGGGCGGACGTTCAGTCTTCGCCCTGGCGGGTTGCTTGCGCTCGATCAAGGCGTCCCTCACGACGTCGAGGCACTCGAAGAGAGCGCGTTTCTCCTCACGATTGCCTGGCCGGGCAGAGGGTGAGGCTGCGTTTGTTCGGCGTGTGCGATGCTCGGCGGCAGGATGTCCGCGCTTGGCATCGACTCGGCACTGGTGTGAACGGAGCACGCCAATGAGCTCATCCCCGCCTGGGCACCAAGCCTCGCACGATTACCCCGGAAGCCACGAACATCACGGCGCGCCCCTGGCTCCTGGTCGCGCTGACGCGGGTGCGCACGACCGGCATGAAGGCCACAGCGTGGCGATGTTCCGGGATCGGTTCTGGATCACGCTGCTGCTCAGCATCCCGACCCTGGTGTGGAGCGGGATGGTGCAGCACAGGGCTGGCTTCACGGCGCCGGCCTTTCCAGGGTCTCCGTACATTCCCGCGCTCTTCGGCACCGCCGTCTACGTCTGCGGCGGGTCGGTTTTCGTGAAGGGCGGCCTGCGAGAGCTACGCGATCGACTGCCCGGGATGATGACGCTGATCTCGCTGGCGATCACGGTCGCCTTCGTGTTCAGCCTGGCGGTGACGCTCGGCTATCCCGGAGAGGCGTTGTGGTGGGAGCTGGCCTCGCTCGTGACCATCATGCTGCTCGGCCACTGGATCGAGATGCGGTCGATCTCGCAGGCGTCCGGCGCGCTGCGCGAGCTGGCCCGCCTCCTTCCCAGCACGGCGCAACGCATCGTCGGCGAGACCATCGAAGATGTCGCGATCTCGGCGCTCCGTGAGGGCGACCTCGTGCTGGTGCGACCGGGTGCCAGCGTCCCGGCCGACGGCATCGTGCGGAGCGGGAAGAGCGACGTCAACGAGTCGATGATCACGGGCGAGTCGGTACCAGTCGAGAAGACCGAGGGCGCGAAGGTCATCGCGGGAACGGTCAACGGCGCCGGCTCGCTCCGCCTGACGGTCACCGGCACCGGCGAGCGGACGGCGCTCGCCAACATCATGCGCCTGGTCGAGCAGGCGCAGACATCCCGCTCCCGCACCCAAGCGCTGGCCGACCGTGCGGCGTTTCTCTTGACCATCATTGCGATCGTCGCTGGTTCCCTCACCCTGATCGTGTGGCTTGCCCTCGGAGCGTCCGGTGCGTTTGCGGTCGAACGACTGGTCGCCGTGCTCGTCATCGCCTGTCCGCACGCCCTCGGCCTCGCGGTGCCGCTCGTGGCCGCGATCTCCACGATGCTGGGCGCGCAATCCGGCCTGCTCGTTCGCGATCGACGCGGGCTCGAGGAGGCGCGAAGACTCACGACGGTGGTCTTTGACAAGACCGGGACCCTCACGCGCGGTGAGTTCCGCGTCGTCGACATCGCGACCGACGGGAGCCTGAGCGCGGACGAGGCGTTGCGGCTTGCGGCGGCGGTCGAGCGCGATTCCGAACACACGATCGCGCAGGGAATCGTCAAGAGCGCTGCTGAGCGGAAGCTCCGCGTCCCCACCGCCGAACGGTTCGAGGCGATTCCCGGGCACGGCGTCCGGGCCATCGTCGAAGGCAAAGAGCTTTCCATGGGTGGCCCCGCGATGCTGACACGTCTTGCGCTCGCGCCAGCCGCCGCCGTTCGAGAAGCGGCGGACCGGGCGGCGGCACGTGGTCAGGCCTCCGTGTATCTCCTGACGCCGACGAATGCCGTCGCAGCCTTCACGGTCGCGGATGCGGTGCGGCCAGAATCACGAGACGCGATTCAACGCCTGCACGAGCAACGGATCGAAGTCGTGATGCTCACCGGCGACGCACAGGCGGTGGCCAAAGCAGTCGCCACGGATCTTGGAATCGATACCGTCTTTGCCGAGGTGCTGCCGGGTGACAAGGTGGACAAAATCAAGGAGCTGAAGGGCCAAGGCAAACGGGTCGCCATGGTGGGTGATGGTGTCAACGATGCGCCGGCGCTGCTCACTGCGGACGTCGCCGTCGCGATCGGCGCGGGCACGGACGTCGCCGTCGAGGCCGGCGACGTCGTCCTGGTCCGGAGCGACCCAAGAGATGTTCCTCGAATCATCGCGCTCAGCCGGGCAAGCTACCGGAAGATGCTGCAGAACCTCTGGTGGGCGGCCGGCTACAACATCGTGGCCATCCCGTTGGCAGCCGGCGTCCTGGCGGCGCAAGGGATTCTCCTCCCGCCCGCGTTTGCCGCCGTCCTGATGTCGGCAAGCACGGTCATCGTCGCCATCAACGCGCAACTATTACGACGCACCCAACTGTAGGCCCGTTCAGAAGACGTTAACCGGGTCCGGCCTGGGTGGTCATTGAGCATGGGCCGCTCGGGCGGAAGGCGAGGATGGGGTAACCTTCCTGTCATGCGTGCGACTCCAATCGTCGGCCTGATCCTCTCGCTCATCGCAGCACTTTCCTGGCGTCCCCCAATCGCGGCGACCCACGCGCCGGGGCAGAACGACTTCGCGCCTCGCGTGCAGCCTCTGGATTCTCCCGCCGCGTCGAATAGCGGGCAGCCACAACTCACCGTCTCCGCGCGCGGCGTTCTTCTGAGCTGGATCGAACGAGACGGTGCCCGCGCGACCCTCAAATTCTCCGAGCGGACACCAGCCGGCTGGTCGGATGCGCGGATCGTGGCATCCGGGGACAACTGGTTCGTCAATTGGGCAGATGTCCCGTCGGTTTTGCGTCTCGCTGATGACACGCTCGCCGCCCACTGGCTGCAGAAGAGCGGTCCAAGCACTTACGCGTACGACGTCCGTTTGTCCGTCTCCAAGGATGGCGGGCTGACGTGGTCGCCGTCGTTTCTCCCGCATTCCGACGGCACACAGAGCGAGCACGGCTTCGCCTCGCTCTTCGGGATGGCCGGCGGCGGTTTGGGTCTGGTCTGGCTCGACGGCCGCGCCATGCATTCCAGCAGCCACGACACCGCCGCGTCGAGCGCCAACGGGGCGATGATGCTGCGCTTCGGCGCCTTCGATCGGAACTGGAAGCAAACGACTGACTCGCCTGTGGATATGCGCGTCTGTGAATGCTGTCCGACCACTGCGGCCATGACGGCCGATGGCCCGATCGTCGCCTTCCGCAACCGCACGGACCAGGACATTCGCGACATCTATGTGTCGCGGCTCGAGCAGGGGAAATGGTCCGAGCCGCAGCCGGTCGCCAACGACGGCTGGCACATCACGGGATGTCCGGTCAACGGGCCCATGCTCGCCGCACGCGGTCGCACGGTCGTCGTCGCGTGGTTCACCGGTAAGGACAACCAGAACCGGGCGTTCGGCGCGTTTTCTCAAGATGCGGGCCGGACGTTCGGCGCGCCGATTCGTCTGGACGACAACGGGACACTCGGCCGCGTGGACGTCGAGCTGCTCGATGATGGCAGTGCCGTCGCCTCGTGGATTGAGTACTCGGCCCCTTCGACGCAGTTCCGTATCCGACGCGTGGAGGCATCGGGTGCCAGGTCGGCAGCCGTCACCGTGGCGCCGCTGACGAGCGGTCGATCGTCGGGCTATCCGCGGCTGGCTCGTCACGGGAATGAACTGGTGATGGCGTGGGTTGAGGGCGCGTCGTTACCAGCGACGGGGCGCGACGGGGCGCCTCGTGTCAAAACGGCCGTCGCGCAGCTTCCGCGCGTCGGCCGTTGAGGGTGTTGACGGGACTCTGCTGGTATCGACGATGAGAACGTACGTCTGCAGTCTTGTGGCCATGACCCTTGTGCTCCCCGTGAGCAGCGCGACGAGCGCCCGAGACGACGTCGTGCGCCTCGTCCGGCTGCCACCGGGCGGCATCCAACCTCAAGCGGCGGTTGACGACAAGGGTATCGTGCATGTCGTGTACTTCACCGGCGAGCCCGCAGCCGGCGATCTCTTTTACGCGCAGTTGGCAAACGACGGCACGTTTACCAAAGCCATCAGGGTGAATAGCGAACCTGGAAGCGCCATCGCGACTGGTACCGTGCGTGGCGCGCGTCTCGCCGTCGGCAGAGGCGGACGAGTGCATGTCGCCTGGAACGGATCGGGGCGGGCGACGCCAAACGCCTCGAATGGGAGCTCGCCGATGCTGTACGCGCGCATGAACGAGGCGCGCACGAGCTTCGAGCCGCAGCGCAATGTGCTTCGGTTCGCCGTCGGTATTGACGGAGGCGGTGCGGTGGCCGCGGACGCTCGCGGTCGGGTGATCGTCGCGTGGCACGCCGGCGGGCCAGACTCGAAAGAGGAGGGCGATCGCCGTGTCTGGCTTGCGGAGTCGGCCGATGACGGGCAGACATTTGCGCGGGAACGCGCCGTGTCCAATATCGAGACCGGCGCGTGCGGCTGCTGCGGCATGGACGGTCTGATCAACGCACGAGGCGAGATCTTCTTCTTGTATCGATCAGCGCGCGAGGTCATGAACCGCGACAACTATCTGCTCGCGTCCAGGGACGGCGGCAAGACCTTCCGTTCCGTGCTCATGCAGCGGTGGGGCGTCGGCGCGTGCCCGATGAGCACCTACGACCTGGTCGAGGCGAATGGCGTGGTCCTGGCAGCGTGGGAAACCGGCGGCCAGGTCCAGTACGCCCGCGTGGACGTCGACATCCAGACTCCGACGGTGATCGTTCCGCCGGGGGCGCAGCCTCGACGGCACCCGTCGCTCGCGGTCAACGCGCGTGGTGAAGTGCTGATGTCATGGAGTGAAGGCACCGGGTGGCAGCGTGGAGGCTCAGTGGCCTGGCAAGTGTTCGACAGGACTGGCGCGGCATTGCCTCATGCCGGCCGTACAGCTGGCGTGGCGGTGTGGAGTCTCACCGCGGCGATCGCCAGGCCGGATAACGGGTTCACGATCATTTATTAGAAGCGATCGCTACAACTCCACCCGCCCCGACTGGCCATTCAGACGCCGTTAAGCGGGTCCGGCGACAATGGACTGCAAGTGAGCGCCCTCACCAAGATCACGACTCCATGACCATGACACCGCGCCTCCGCAAGTTCGCGCTCACCGCACATGTCACGTCCTCGGTCGGCTGGCTTGGCGCGGTCAGTGCCTTTCTCGCGCTCGCTGTTGCCGGTCTTACCAGCCGGGATGCTCAGATGGTGCGCGCCGATTATCTCGCGATGGAGTTGATCGGCTGGTTCGTCATCGTCCCGCTCAGCCTCGCTTCGCTGTGCACCGGACTGATCCAGTCACTCGGTACCGAGTGGGGCTTGTTCCGGCACTACTGGATCGTGGTGAAATTTCTATTGAATATTGGCGCCACCATCCTTTTGGTGGTACACATGCAGCCGACTGGCCGCATCGCTGACGTCGCGGCAGAGACGACACTCTCCAGTGCCGATCTCCCTGGGCTGCGGATCCAACTCGTGGCCGACGCCGGTGCCGCCCTGCTGGTGCTGCTCGCGGCCACAACGCTGTCTGTGTACAAGCCGTGGGGCCTGACTCGGTACGGGACGCGCAATCAGGCCGAGCGGCGTCAGGTATTCCAGACGATCCCGCCCGAACGCCTGATGACCGTGAGCACACCCTGGGGGCCATACGTGTTGTTTGGAATCATCGGCCTGGTCTTGCTGTTCGTCGTCCTGCACCTCGCCGGTGGTGGTCTGGGTGGCCATTGAGCACCGAGCGCGGTAGTGGCCGGTCAGGTGCGACGGAGAATCCAACTGCTCTCAAAGTGGAGACACGTTTCGGCGCAGAGGATGAACGCCCCAAACACCATCGCAAACATCGGCTGCGGGAAGAGTCTCATTGCATAGCCGCCGGGTTTTGGGGGCATGTCAGCAAGTGGTGAAGGATGAGCATATTGTGGCCCACCTTGACGGTGTGGGCATTCCAGAAAGCCGGGTTGGTGGGCTACAGTGGGAGCTTCATCGCCGACGCGAAGAGGAGATCCCATGAGAACGCTCAAAGTCGCTCTGACAGCGGTCGTGTTTGCGATCATTGCCACCCCGCTCGCCCAGACGTCCGAACAGACATGGACCGGCAAGATCTCGGACAAGATGTGCGGGGTCTCGCATGTGGGAATGGGCGAGAACGTGACCGATCGGGAGTGCACGCTCAAGTGTGTCAAGGGCGGCAGCCCGTACGTCTTCGTCGTGGACAAGAAGGTCCTTGCGGTCGCCAACCAGAAGTTCGAGGGCCTCGAAACTCATGCCGGCCATACGGTGCTCCTGACGGGTCAACTCAAGGACAGCACCATCACTGTGTCGAAGATCGCGATGCCGAAAGGCCAATAGCGGCTGCGGTGCGAGAGTACCGGCGTCGCCACGGGACGTTTATGATAGGTCGCGCTGAAGGGAGCTCCCACCCGATGCACCGAGCGGCTCTCATCTTAGGGCTGGCGCTGGCTGTCTCGGCGAGTGCCGAGTCGTGGTCGCAAAAGCGTTCCATGAAGGAACTCACGTTGCTCACCCGCGACGACTGCGTCAATACGGCCAAGATCCGGACCAATCTCGATAAGGCGCTGAAGGAGTTGAACTGGTCGGCCGATTACCAGGTGATCGATCTCGGCACGCTCGCGGCCGCGGACGCCCGCACTGGCTATCCCACACCGACGTTGCTGTATAAGAGCCGAGATATCTTCGGGATGCCCGTCCCGAAGCCGCCATACAACTCGCCGACTTGACGCGTCTATAAGGGCGGAGTTCCGTCCCCTGCTGTGATCACGGAAAAGCTCAAGTCGGCCGTCGGCGCGTAGCCCTCGTCATCGCACGACCACGGTCCCTCGGAACATGTCCATCCCGCACGCGAACGCGATCTCGCCCGATTTCGTCGGCGTCAGCCGCACCACGACAGGTGTGTTCAGCGGCAGCGCCTTCTTCACCTGCATCGACGGCACGACAACCTCGGTCGCGCACGTGGCCTCCGCGCGGCGTGTAAAGACGAGGTCGATTGGCACCCCAACGGCGACGGTCACTCTGGCGGGAACGAAGCCCTCTTTCGTCGCGGCGATCTCTACCCGTGCCGGCGTCTCACTCGAGCGATCAGTCGGCGGAGCGGCGGTGGCGACAGGCGGCGGGAGACCGAGCCGGTCGCGCTCGGCGCGAAGGAAAAAGCTGCCGAGGGTGACGACGCGTTCTCCGTCCGTCAGTCCCGCAATCACTTCGACATCGTCTCCGCTCACCCTCCCGAGACCCACGACCCGCTCGACGAAACGGCCCTGTTGGGCCTGATCGGCGACGTAGACCACGCTCTGGTTGCCGATTGTCTGAACGGCTGATCGCGGAACCATGAGGACGTTCGTCGCCGCCGCGTCGCTGAGGAGCACGTCCACGAACATCCCCAGACGCAGGCGCTCGCCAGGGTTGGACGTCTCGATTCGCAGCCGGGCCGTCCGCGTCTCAGCCGTCACCTGCGCGTCGATGTACGTCACGGCGCCCTTCCACGTCTGACCGGGGAGGGCCGGCGTCGTCATCGTGGCCCGATTCCCCAGCCGCACGCGTCCGAGGTCGCGCTCGTAGACATCGCCGACGATCCAGACGGTCGACAGATCGACGATGGTGAAGAGCTCGGTGGACGCCTCGATGTTCTGGCCACGATTGATCGCACGTTGGGTGATGACGCCGCTCGCCGGGGCCGGGACAGTCAAGAGGGGATCGATGCGACTGGCGTCGACGAGCGCATTCACCTGATCGGGACTGACGCCGAGCAGAAGCAGCCGTGCTCGCGCACCCTCGACATCCGTTGCATGCTTGGTGTGCTCGGCCTGAGTGGCCTCGAGCTCCTCGCGGCTCGCGGCGCCGATCTTCACGAGACTCTCGAGGCGGACGAGTCGCTGGTGTGCGGCCGCGAGATCCGCCTTCATCGAGACATAGACTCGCTCCGCTTCGGCGAGCTCGGGACTGTGAATCGTCGCCAGTGTCTGTCCCGATCGCACGTGCGCGCCCAGCTCAGCCGGCACCGATCGCACCTGTCCGGCCGCGACCGCGCTGACGGTGACTTGCCGGTAGGCGTTGGGTTCGACCACTCCTGGGACCGCGATGTCGCGGGTCATCGGACCGACGTGGACGACGGACGTCTGGATGCCCGCGCGTGAGAGCGCCTCTGACGTCAGCGTGAGCACGACCTCGGTATTGGCGGCTGGGCTTGCCGCCGCAGCCGCACCCGGCACTGTGGGTCCGGGCGCCGGCGTCGAGGGCGCCCGCAGGTAGAGATACATGCCGACCGCACCGGCCGCCGCCATGAGCGGCGCGCCGGCGGCGATCCAGATCCATCGTCGATCGCTGTGGGTCTTGTGAGCGGTCATCGAATCACCCCAAGCGCGCTCGCGAGCGCGAACCGTGCGTCAAGCGTGTCGAGCAGCGCCCCGGTATACGCGGTCTCGACCTCGAGGTAGCGCCTGGTTTCGGCCAGCACCTGGACGAGCGTCGCGCGGCCGAGCCGATGGCTCTCGCGCGTCACCTCGAGGTTCTTGGCGGCCAGGTCGCGCAGTCCGCCCGAGTAGATCTCCCACACGCGACCTGCTTGCTCTTCGCGGACGCGCGCGGCGTCGATCTGCGCGGAGACCGACAGCCGGAGTGCCTCGAGGTCATGCCGTGCCGCTGATTCGGCCGCAGTCGACGCGGCAATGGCTCCCTGCTGGCGGTTGCGCCATGGCAAGCTGACCATCGCGCCGAAGGTCGCGTTGTGGAATACGCCACGAATCGGGACCGCCTGTCCGCCAGCATCGAGCCCGAGCTGGGAAAACCCTGCGTCCATCCGCATATAGGATCCGATCAGGCTCACATCCGGACGCGCGTCACGGCGCAAGAGATCCGTGCGGGCCGCCGCCAGCGCGATCTGGCTCTCCGCCGCGCGCACGTCCGGACGCGCATCGACGGTGCGGGCGATCGCCGCGGCGTCGAGCGCGGATGGCGGCTCGGTCGCCCGGCGACGAGCCGCAGCTTCCAGCGTTTCACTCAGGAAGAGCGGCGTCTCTGCCGGAAGGCCCACCAGAGCCCTGAGCTCTGCCAGCGCCGTATCCGCCCCCGCCCGCTGCCGCGCGAGGTCAGCCTCGGCCCGACGCCACTCGACATCGGCGATGTCTCGCTCGAGCGGCAGGCCCGCACCAGATTCGGCACGCGCGGCGAGCAGCTCTCGCGTCTGGCGCGCCGCGTTCGAGATCGTCTCCTGGATCTCGAGCTGCCGGACGGCCGCGAGCAGGCGGCTGGCCTGCCGCCGGACGGTTGCGGCCAGTTGCCGTTCGAGATCGGCCGCGACCTGCTCCGCGCCGACGAGTTGCTGGCGCGCGACATCGGTTCGCCCGCTCTTTCGAGACAGATCGAGCGGCCACGTGATGCCGGCCATCAACTGATTGTCGGCCCCGCCAATCTCGTCCCGGCGTTCGAACGACGCCGTCGGATTCGGACGCAGGCCCGCCTGCGCGAGGTCGCCACGTGCCATGTCAACTCGCGCGCGCGAGGCCAGGATCGACGGCGCCTTCAGGGCCAGCGCGACGAGGTCCTCGATGGTGAGTCCGCGCGCTTCATCGATGTAGCGTTGGAGGGCGGCAGGCTGAGCTGGGGCCGTTCTCACGTCCTCCAAGCGCAAAACCGACACGGATCGCGGGACATTTGGCCGAAATCCAGCAGGTAGCCCGCCAGAGGAACGTGAGAACGGCCCTGGCGCCTGAGCGCCGACCCATGTCGTCGAGGCTCCGAGGGCGATTGCTGCTGTCGCGACGAACCGGGTGATCGTGGCTCTCATCGCACGTCTCCATCGAATGCGGCCGACCCTCGGCCGGCCGGGCCATTCCACTCGATCGTCATCCGCCAGACGCCGGCCATGCCGAACTCGCCCGTGGCGGCATAGCGGCCCGGCACGCTGGTCCGACTGATCTCGGCTCCCCCCGACATCGCCATCCCAGGCATCGTCATGGCCGCCGCGAAACGAACGTCGCCGACGTCAATCAATGCACTGGTTGTCGTGGAGCGAAATTCGATCGCAAAGGTGTTCCGGCCCTGCCGGAGCGACGCCGTATCCGAGACCAGCGTGATGACGACGTCTCCTGAACGGATCGTCTGGATGACCTGTCCGCTCGCGCCGGAGCTGGGGGTGGCTGGGCACTGCCATAGCCACCAACCGCTGGCGGCCGATACCCCGATCGTCGCGGCGGCCGCGACCCAGATTCCCATTCGTCGCCGTCGCGGCAGGACTGCGTCACTCGAGGCCGTATCGACGGGCTTGGGGGCTTCGGTATCGTCGCGATCGACTTCACGTTCGCGCAGCCAGGAAAAGAGGACCGGCGTGACGACGAGCACGAGTAACAGCGAAGACACCATGCCTCCAAGTACGGGTGCAGCGAGCGGCTTCATGACTTCCGCACCGACCCGCGTGCTCCACATGATCGGCAGCAAGCCGGCGACCACGGTCGAGACGGTCATGACCTTGGGTCGCAGACGAAGGAGCGCGCCCTCGATGACCGCCTCCCGAAGGGCCCTGCGGGAGAGGTGTCCACCGCTCGAAGCACGGCGTCGCGCGACCGCCTCCTCCAGGTAGATCACCATCACGACCGCCGTCTGCACCGCCGTGCCAAACAGCGCGATGAATCCCACCCAGACGGCCACCGAGAAGTTGTAGCCGAGCAGCCAGACGAGAAACACGCCGCCCGTCAGCGCGAATGGCACTGCGAGGAGCACGTGCAGAGCCTCGAGCGCGGAGTGATACGTGAAATACAGGAGGATGAAGATGATCACGAGCACGATTGGCGCCACGATCAGCAGACGTCGTCGTGCGTGCTCCTGGTTCTCGTAGCGCCCGCTCCAGCCGACGTAGTAGCCGGACGGCAGCGGCACCTGATCGACGACTGCCGCGCGTGCGTCCCGAATAAAGGTGCCGATGTCGCGCCCCTGGACGTTCAGCAGCACTGTCGCCACGATCAGCCCGTTTTCCGACGAGATCATTGCCGGGCCTCGCGAGGGCTCGATCGTGGCGACGGCTCGAAGCGGCACCTGCTGACCGGAGGGCGTGAAGACGAGCGTCTCGGCGATCGCCTGGGGATCGGCCCGATACCGCGGGGCGAAGCGCACCCGAATCGGGAAACGCTGCCGCCCTTCGATGGTCGTGCCGACGACGGTTTCGCCGATGGCGTACTCGATGACCTCCTGCACGGCGGCGACGCCCAGGCCGTAGCGGGCGGCCGCCTCACGATTGACCCGGATGTTGAGGTACTGGCCGCTCGTGAGCGGCTCGGGATAGACGTTCGTGGCGCCAGGAATCGCCCGAACGACGTCGGCCACCCGACGGGCCAGCGCCTGGAGGACCGCGAGGTCCGATCCGAAGATCTTGACGCCGACTTCGGACCGAATGCCCGTGGTCAACATGTCGATCCGGTTGATGATCGGCATCGTCCAGATCGTGCTGACGCCGGGCAGCTCCACCGCCTTGCCCATCTCGGCGCGCAGCCGCTCGATCGTCATCCCCGGCCGCCACGCGTTCGCGGGTTTCAGCCGGACGATGGTCTCCGTCATGTTGAGCGGCGCGGGATCCGTCGACGTGTCCGCCCTGGCGACCTTCGCGACCACGTATTCGACCTCGGGAAAGGCCAGCAGCGCCGCATTCTGCTGCGCCGCGATCCGGGTGTTCTCCTCGAGCGAGATGCTCGGATCGGCAATCGGCATGAACATCAAGTCGCCTTCGTTCAGCGGCGGCATGAACTCGCTGCCGATCCGTGTCGAGAGGGCCAGCGCGCCAATGACGAGCGCGACGGCCAGTCCGATCGTCACTCGCCTGAATCTCAACGCAGCTTCGAGCACCGGCTGATACGCACGTCTCAGCGCGCGCATCACGGGATTGGCGTCTTCGGCATGCATCCGTCCGCCGAGCAACAGTGTGCAGAGCACGGGCACCAGCGTCACAGCGATTACCGTCGCCGCCAGCACGGCGAACGTCTTGGTGAATGCCAGCGGGTGAAAGAGCTTCCCTTCCTGTCCGGTCAGAGCGAATACCGGGACGAACGCGAGCACGATGATCGCCATGGAGAAGAACACCGGGCGTCCGACCAGGTGGGTCGAGTCGCGCACGGCGTCCCACACCGCGCGGCGGTCGCGGGGATCGATCCCGCGTTGCTCGACCTGGCGGAATGCGTTCTCGGTCACCACGATGCCGGCGTCGACGAGCACGCCGATGGCGATCGCAATACCGGCCAGGCTCATCAGATTCGAGGACACGTCGGCCACGCGCATCGCGAGAAAGGACATCAGCACCGCGAGTGGCAGCGGCAGCGTGACGATCAGGATGGAGCGGAAGTGGAGGAGGAACACGATGTGCGCAAGCGTCACAAGCGCGATTTCTTCCAGAAGCGCTACGCGCAGCGTGCCGATCGCCTTCGCAATCAAGTCGGACCGGTCGTAGAACGGCACGATGCGCACGCCGGCCGGCAGTCCGGGCTGGATCTGAACAATGCGTGCCTTCACGGCGTCGATCACTTCCTGCGTGTTGACGCCGGCGCGTGCCACGACGACGCCGCCGACGGCTTCGCGTGTGCCCTTGACGAGGGAGGCGACGCGAAAGGCGTCGCCGATCCTGACGTCGGCAACTTGCCGGACGTATACGGGGACGCCTTCGCGCGCGCGGACGACGATGTTCTCGAGGTCGGCCACGGACTGGATGAGGCCGACGCCGCGAACGATTGACCACGCGCCGTTCGCCTCGACGACGTTGCCGCCGACGTTGGCGTTGCTCTGCCGAACCGCGTCGAGCACGTCGCGAAGCGAGATTCTGAGGCTCCGCAATCGGTTGGGGTCGACGTCGATCTGGTACTGCTTGACCGTGCCGCCGACGGAGGCGACCTCCGCCACACCAGGCACGGAGTTGAGCTGGTAGCGGATGAACCAGTCCTGCAGGCTCCGCAGATCCCTGAGCGAATGCCGATCGCTCTCGACCGTGTACCAGAAAATGTGGCCGACGCCGGTCGCATCCGGGCCCAGCGTCGGCACGACGCCCGTCGGCAGGGCCCTGCTCACCAGACCGAGGCGCTCGAGCACGCGCGCCCGCGCGAAGTACAGATCAACGCCGTCCTCAAAGACGACGTAGATCATCGAAAAACCGAATGCCGACTGCGATCGCACCACGCGCACGCCGGCGAGGCCCTGGAGGTTGACGGTCAACGGATACGTGACCTGGTCTTCGACCTCCTGCGCGCTATGCCCGGCCCAGTCGGTGAAGACGATCACCTGGTTGTCAGACAGGTCCGGCAGCGCGTCGATGGCGCTGGTCCGGAGCGCCGCATACCCGGCCAGAGCGAGGCCCAGGTAGAGCGCGACGACAATGCCCCGGTGACGGAGCGAGAGGTCAATCAGTCTGTTGATCATGGCCACCTGCGTTGCGCGACATCTCTCGCGCGAATTGACGCAAACGCCCGGACACCAGTCCGGGGCGTCGTTCAGAACGTGTGGCCTGAGCTAAACGAGAAAGACGGAGTAAAGGACGTACAGAGGAGCGGCAGGCTGTGCGAGCGGAAGATGGCGTGGAAGCGACGGGCGAAGAGAGACCGACGCCGTGTGAGCCACATCGCCCAACGTTCCCGGCGGTGGAACGGCGAAAAAGGCAGCGGCCGATTGCGACCCGTCGCGCTGATCCTTCCCTTCGGAGGAGGCGCAGCACTGATCGGCGGCCTCTTGAGAGATGTCCGTCTGACCGCCGGTTTCACCGAGCGAATCCGGGCAGGTGCCATTGACGCAGCAGTCGTGCCGCGCTTCGGCCGAGGCCTGCCAGCCAGTACAAGGGGTGGCGCCGGCCAACAGCATCGCAATGACGACTAACCCCGCGGCGGCACGACGCATCATCTCAGTTCAGGGTAGCGCAGAACGCGGGCGGCTGCCAGCGGCAGAAATGTCCTGTCCCCACTCTTCCATTCCCTTCAAAGTAATTCTGGTCTGAACATCGACGTCTAGACACAGCTGAGGATAAAGGAGTATAATCAGAGTAGAAAGTGAGCTGATACGAGTATGGCAAGAGTCCAACCGGTGCTGACCGCGACCGAACTCGCCCTTGTTGACCAGATGGCCGAGTTGACGCAATCGAAACGAACCGATGTGATCAAGAGCGCGCTTACCGTGTATCACTGGTTCGTGCGTCAGGCGTTGACCGGCGGCACGGTTGTTGTCCGCAAGCCAACAGGCGAGGAGGTCGCGCTGGAAACAGCCGAACTCGCCGCCCTTGAAGGGAAGGGCAACCTGCTCAGCCCGGAAGAACTGGGGCTCCTCGCCAAGCAGTTGGCCTCGGCTTCCAACCCGATCGAGGCGGCTCGAATCAAGGAACGCCTCACGCGCGGCTTTTACGGCATCTAACCTTAAGGACAGCCGTGCCGAAGGTCCGCCGCCAGAACCTTCCGCCCGCTCTCTTCCAGCATCTCCTCGACCGGATCCAGAGCCGCAAGATTTCGGCACCGCAGCTTGAGTTGCTCGCGAAGTGGCTCGACGGCGAGCCCGACGTACCAGAGGGTGAATGGTACAAGCGATTCTCGGGATTGACAGTCTGTGGGGACGGTGAGTTGATCAAGACCTTCCTTCTCCCTGGCCAGCCGGCCAAGGGTGAGCGTGTTTCATGAATAGCTCCATCACTTCTTTGTTCCGGCCGGAGACCCAGCCAGCGACATTGACCGGCGTGGCGGCCTGATCCTACACTCGCGACACATGCGCCGGGTCGTTGTCGGATTCGCAGCGCTCGCGTTTGCCGCGGCGGTCGTCCAGGCGCCATGGGCGCATGTCCACGTTCATGGCTACGATCCCGATCATGGCCAACAGCATTCGGGGCTGGAGGCGCTGCATGGCCATGGACATCAACTCGACCGGCCGCAGCCAGGCGCGCGGTGGCGCGCGCCTAGCGCAGACGAAGACGCTCAGGCGCTCGGGCCGGTGACGGCGGTTCGATCGACCGCGCACACGCCCGATCTGGTTTTCGATCGAACAGGGGCTCGTCTCGCGGCTGAGCCCACGGTCGTCGGCTGGATGGCGGATCTGGCACCCCGGGCCCACGGCCCACCTTTCCTCAGCAATCTGCCCGCACGCGCCCCGCCCGCCTAGGGCCGTTCTCACTTTCCTGTAGCGGCCCGCCGGGCAGAATTTTGCCCATCTGTCCGCGATGCGTGCGGTTTGGCACTACGTGGAAGTGAGAACGGCCCTAGTCCTCCTCCGGTTCGATCCAGGGGGCTCGCCCCCATTCCGTTCAAAGTCAGTCTGGTATCGAGGTTTCGCTATGCGCGATCGGTTACGCATCGCAACGGTGTGCGGCATGCTTCTGTTCGCTTTGTGTCTTTCCCTCCACGCCAATGCTCAGGAGCTCACCGAATCCGAGGCAATCGCACGCGCCCTCACCGAGAGTGCGCGTCTGCGCGCGCTGCGCGCGCGGCCGGCGCAGATCGCCGCCGAACAGAACATCCGGCGCCTCCAGCCCAATCCCGTTGTGAGCTTTCTGCAGGAGAGTGCCGCCGGCACGCGCGATCGCTTCGTGCTGGTCCAGCAGGAGCTGCCGACGAGCGGCCGGTTGCGTCTCCTGCGACAGGCAGGCACCGCTGCCGTGCTCGCAGCCGACCTGCGCGTGAAGCACGCCGAGTACGAGATCCGCCAGGACACGCGCGCGGCGTTCACCCGGCTGGTCGCGGGACAAGCCCGCATCCAGCAACTGACGAGTACAGTTCAAACGCTCGAAGGGCTGACCAGCCGGCTGACCGAGCGCGAGCGCGCCGGCGACGGCTCGAGATTCGACCGGCTCCGGGCCGAGCGTGAACTTGCGGATTTGAAGGCGGAGCGCCGCGCGGCTGAAGCACACCTCGCCGAAGCGCGAGCGGCGCTCGCGGGGTTGCTCGGGATCACTGGCGAATCACCACTTGTCGCGAGCGGTCCAATGGGCGCCGTCTCGTCGGCTCCCACTCTCGACATCGTCCTGGCGACCGCTCGCACCAGGCGGATCGAGCTCCAGACCGTCAATGCCGAGATCAGCCGACTCGAGTTCGATCAACGTGCGGCATCGCGTCTCGGCCGGCCGCAGCCCGTCGCGTCCGTCGGGTTGAAGCAGACCGATGACGGCATCCGCTCGGATACCGGGTATGCCGTGTCACTGGGCGTCGCCCTTCCACTCTTCAACCGCGGCCAGGCCGACGTCGCCGTCGCGGGCGCCGCGCTGACGGCCGCGCGAGCCGAACGGGACGCGCTCATGGTGGAAATCGAACAGGAGGTCCGCGGCGCACACGCAGGCGCGGCGCTCCTGGCCGCGCTCACGGATGAGTATCAGCGCGACGCGCTCGACCGCAGCCGCGAGCTCGTCCGTATCGCGACGGTCGCGTACGACGACGGCGAGCTGGGCATTCTGGAACTGCTCGACGCGCACCGATCGCTCGTGAACGCCGAGCTCCGCGCGATGAACTTCAGGGCTGAAGCACGCCTGGCGACGATTCGTCTGGATCGCGCCATCGGCGAGGAGGTGGGACGATGACAAGGAGAGCCTGGCTCGTGCCGCTGCTTGCTGTGACGCTCGCCGGCTGCGGCCGATCGGCGCCCCCGCCGCCGGAGAACGAGCTACCCACGGTCGCCGTGACTCGATGGACCGCCGGCAGCGAGCTCTTCGCGGAGCATCCTGTGCTCGTCGTCGGTCAGCCCGCGCGCTTTGCGATTCATCTGACCGACCTGGCGACATTCAAACCGCTCACTCGAGGCGTCGTGCGGGTGCATCTCAGCGGCACGCAATCCGAGACGTTCTCCACCGATGCGCCGTCGCGGCCGGGGATTTTCGGCGTGACGGTCACGCCGAAGGCCGCGGGCGCCTATACCTTGCGGATCGACGTGGCCGGCCCACTGCAGGATGCATTCGATCTCGGCGCCGTGGACGTGTTCGGGAGCCTCGACGCGGCTCGGGCGTTCAAGGTCGAAGAGCCGACGGAGGAACGCATCGCTTTTCTCAAAGAACAGCAGTGGTCGCTGGAGTTCGGCACGGCTGTGGCGGATCGACGCAAGCTCCGGCCGAGCGTACTCGTTCCCGGAGAGATTCGACCGCGCACTGGAGGCGAAACCGTGGTGTCCGCCCCCGTGTCGGGCAGGCTCGTCAGCGCCTCGACGGGCTCGATCGGCACCGCCGTGCGAGCAGGCGACGTGCTCGCCCAGCTTCTGCCGCGAAGCGGTCAGTCCGCCGATCGGCCGTCGCTGGAGCTGACACTCAGTGAAACGCAAGCACAACTCGAGTTGGCTCGTGCCGAGCGGTCTCGTGCCGAGCGGCTGACTGCCGCGGGCGCAGTACCCGCGCGCCGTCTTTCCGAAGCTCTCGTGGCTGAGAAGACGGCGCAAGCCGCCGTTGATACGGCCACGAAGCTGCTGGCGCAGCTCGATGTCACGCGCACCGGACAGGGCCAGACCGGCGCCGAAAGCCGCTTCGTCGTGCGCGCGCCGACAAGCGGAGTGATTGCCGAAACGAATGTCACGCCCGGAATGGCCGTTGAGCAGGGCCAGGCGTTGTTCCGCATTGTCGCGGTTGACGTCGTCCATGTCGTCGCGCAGCTGCCCGAGGCAGACCTGTCACGCGCGGCAACCATCACGGATGGCGAACTGATGGTGCCCGGTCAGGAGATGCCGATGGCATTAGGCCGGCCGATCTCCCGCGGGCGCGTCCTCGAGCCCGCCTCGCGCACGCTGCCTGTGGTTTTTTCACTCGCCAAACCAGCCGCGCGGCTGGTCGTCGGACAACGCGTCTCGGTCCGCTTGTTTACCGCGACAGGCTCCGAGGCCGTGGCCGTCCCGGTGACGGCGCTCGTCGACGATGCCGGACGGCCGGTCGTGTTCGTGCAGCGCGAAGGCGAATCGTTCGCGCGACGGCCGGTGACGGTGGGCGCACGGGATGGCGCGTACATCGCGATTGAGGGAATCACGGCCGGCGATCGTGTGGTGGTGCGCGGGGCGCCGCTCGTGCGGCTCGCGGCGCTGTCGACACAGGTGCCGTCGCACGGGCATGTGCACTGAAAGCGGCTTGGGCGTGAGGCTTGGGGCTCGGGGAAGCGCCTGCGGCCCGCTCGGCGTGTGGCCTGAGCTTGGGCCTGCCCGGGGCCCTGAGCCCTGGAGGTTAGATGTTTGACGCGCTGATCCACTGGTCACTCCGCAACCGTGCCCTAGTGCTGGCGCTCGCAGGCGGGTTCCTCCTGTGGGGAGGCTACGTCACGACGCGGATGCCGATCGATGTGCTGCCCGACCTCACGGCGCCAACGGTCACGACGCTGGCCGAGGCGCCTGGCATGGCGCCCACCGACATGGAAACGCTCGTGACATTTCCAATCGAGGCGGCGCTCAACGGCGCGGCCGGCGTCCGGCGAGTGCGTTCGGCAACAGCCGTCGGCGTCAGCGTGATCTGGACGGAATTTGAATGGGGCGAAGACATCTATCGCGCGCGCCAGACGGTCACCGAAAAGCTGGGGACGGTGGCCGATTCCCTGCCGGCCGGCATCGAGCGCCCCGTCCTCGCGCCCGTGTCGTCGATCATGGGCGAGATCCTGTTCGTCTCGCTGGAGTCGGAGGCTCACGACGCCATCACGCTTCGCACGGTGGCTGACACGGTCATCCGCCGGCGGCTGCTGGCCGTCCCAGGCGTCTCGCAAGTCATCGTGACCGGCGGCGGAGAGAAACAGTACCAAGTGATTGTCGATCCAGCCGCATCGGCGCACCACGCCGTGACGTTGACAGAAATCGAGACCGCGCTGGCCGCCAGCAGTCAGAACACGAGCGCCGGGTTCCGCGTGGCTGGCGGGCAGGAATATCTCGTTCAGGCGCTGGGACGCGTACGAAGCATCGACGACCTGGGGCAATCGGTGATCGGGTTGCGCGGCGGCCGACCGGTGCTCATTCGCGATGTCGCGACCGTTCAGGTGGGCGAGGCGTTGAAGCGCGGCGAGGGCTCGCACAACGGCAAGCCGGCCGTCATCCTTGGCATCCAGAAGCAGCCCGCCCAGAACACGATCGACCTGACGCGCGCGCTCGACGCCGCGCTCGATGACATCCAGACCGGCCTTCCGGCGGGGATGAAGATCGACAAGCGTCTGTTCCGCCAGGCGGACTTCATCGAGATCGCCATCCACAATCTCTTGATCGCCCTCCGTGACGGCGGCCTGCTCGTCGTGCTCACCGTCCTGCTGTTTCTGGCGAACTTGCGAGCCGCCGCGATCTCGCTCGTCGCCATCCCGCTGTCCCTCGTCGCCGCCATCTTCGGACTCGAACTCGGCGGCTTCACGATCAACAGCATGACGCTGGGCGGGATGGCCATCGCCGTGGGCGCGCTCGTGGACGACGCCATCATCGCGGTGGAAAACGTGTTTCGCCGGCTGCGGGAACAGTCCACAGTGGGGGAGTCCGAGCGGCGTCGGACGCTCGACGTCGTCTATACCGCGACGGCCGAGATTCGTGGGTCGATCGTCTTCGCGACCGTGATCATCCTGCTGGTGTTTCTCCCCATCTTTTTCCTGAGCGGCGTCGAGGGGCGGTTGCTTCAGCCGCTCGGGTACGCGTACGTCATCGCGCTCGTCGCGTCGCTTGTCGTGGCGCTCACCGTGACGCCGGTTCTGTGTGCCGTCCTCCTGCCGCGGACGAAGGCGGTCCGGACGGGACATGAGCCGCGGGTCATTCGCGCGCTGAAAAGTGGCTACCGGCCGATTCTCGATCTCGCGCTCCGTCGGGCATCGCTGGTCGTCGCCGCCGCCGTCCTCCTGGTGCTGGCGACCATCGTCGGATTCCTGTCTCTTGGGCGGTCGTTCCTGCCCGAGTTCAACGAAGGCGCGTTAACGGTCAGCGCCGTCACGTTGCCGGGCACCAGCCTCGCCGAGAGCAATCAGCTCGGCGCCGCACTCGAGCGGCTGCTCTTGACGGTGCCGGAAGTCGCGAGCACGTCGCGGCGCACCGGCCGGGCCGAGCTCGACGAACACGTTCAGGGGGTCGAGTCGGCCGAGCTCGACGTGCGGCTCGACATGCGCGACCGGCCGAAGGAAGAAGTGGTGGCGGAGATTCGCGACAAAGCGACGCTCATTCCCGGCATGAATGTCACTGTCGGCCAGCCGATCTCGCACCGCATCGATCACATGCTCTCGGGCACCCGCGCCAACATCGCGATGAAGGTCTTTGGCGACGATCTGACGGTGCTTCGTGTGCTGGCCAGGCAGGTCGAGGGCGCCGCACGCGAGGTGCCCGGCGTGGTCGATCTGTCAACCGAGCAACAGACGGATATTCCGACGGTCGCGGTGACGTTCGATCGGTCGGCGCTGGCCGCGCACGGCCTCCCCGCGGGGGAGGCCGCCGAAGCCCTCAAAACGGGGATGGTCGGACGCGAGGTCGGCCGGCTCGTCGAGTCGGGCATCGCGGTGCCGGTCGTCGTGAAATACGCGGCGGCGGATGTGTCCGATCTCGACGTTCTCCGCCGAACGCCGATCGACGCGGCGGGCGGTGTCCGCGCTTCGGTGGGCGGGCTGGCCCAGGTGACGGAAGACCGCGGCCCCAACTTCATCAGCCGGGAGAACGTTCAACGCAAGATCGTGGTCCAGTGCAATGTCAGCGGCCGCGATCTTGGGAGCGTCGTCAGCGACCTCCAGCGGCAGATCGCCACCGCGGTGCCGATGCCCCAGGGCTACCGGATCGAGTACAGCGGGCAGTTCGAGAGCGCGGCCGCCGCGACGCGCCTGCTGTACTGGCTCGGGCTGGCGGTGCTCGCCGGCATCGCGATCATTCTCTCGACCGTCTTCCGGTCGATCACCGCCGCGGCCATCATCATGGTGAACCTGCCGCTCGCGCTCATCGGCGGCGTCATTGGCGTGTGGCTCACGGATGGGATCCTGTCGGTGGCGTCACTCATTGGCTTCATCGCCCTTTTCGGCATCGCGACGCGGAACGGGATCATGCTGGTCTCACATATCAAGCATCTTCAGGAGCAGGAAGGCGTGACGGACTTTCACGAGGCCGTCTCGCGCGGCGCGATGGAGCGCCTCGCGCCCATCCTGATGACGGCCATGGCCACGGCGCTGGCGCTCGTGCCCATCGCGCTTGGCGCCGGCGAGCCCGGGAGCGAGATTCAAGCGCCAATGGCCGTCGTGATTCTGGCCGGGCTTTTTTCAGCGACGGTATTGAACATGGTCGTGGTGCCAGCGGCGTACTGGCTGTTCGCGCGGCACGAGGCGATCGGTCGGCCGCCAGTTGGTGAGATCGCGTAGACGCAGGGGGACTGCAGCCCGCGAGCTTACTCGAACCGCAGCGCCTCGATGGGATCGAGCTTCGCTGCGCGCCGGGCCGGATAGTATCCGAACACTAGACCGGTCAAGCAGGCGACGGCCACCGCGATCATCACCGTATCGGTCGTCACCACGGTCGGCCATCCCTGCCAGGTGGTCAGCAGCCTGGAGCCGCCGACACCCAAACTGACGCCGAGCGCGCCCCCAAGGACGCCCAGCACCAGCGCCTCGACCAGAAACTGACGCATGACATCGCGCTCGCGCGCGCCAATCGCCATGCGCAATCCGATCTCCCGGGTGCGCTCGGTCACCGACACCAGCATGATGTTCATGATGCCGATGCCGCCCACGACCAGCGAGATCCCCGCGACCGAGGCCAGGAAGATGCCCATCGTCTCGGCCGTCTGCTGGCGCAGGATGAGCGTCTCCTCGGGCATGCGAACGTTGAAGTCGTTGGCCTGATCGAAGGCCAGACCGTGCTCGTCGCGGAGCAGCGTGATGATGGCGTCGCGGACGGGCGGCAACAGCTCAGGTGACGGCGTCGAGCACATGATGTCATCGAACCACGTGATCCCGCGAATCCTGCGCTGCGCGGTCGTCCACGGCATGAGAATCATGTCGTCCTGATTCTGCCCGGCCGACGCGCCTTTCGCCTTGAGCACACCGACCACGCGGAAGAGCAGATTGTTGACGCGGATCGTCTCGCCCACCGGATCCTCGCCATCCGGGAAGAGCTGGTCAACGACCGGCCGGCCGAGCAGGCAGACGTGTGCGCGACTTTCGACGTCGGCATCCGAAAAAGACGTCCCCGACTCGACGACCCAGCGACGAATCGACAGGAAGTCCGGCGAGACCCCGCGGTACGTCGTATTCCAGTTCTGATTGCCGCGCACGACCTGCACGCGGGCATCGACCATCGGCGAGCAGGCCGTGACGAGCGGAATATGCTGCAGAATCAGATCCATGTCGCGCGGTCCGAGCGGTTTGCCGCCGCCCGCGCCGGTGCGCACTCCGCCGACATTTCGGCTGCCAGCCTCGATCCAGACGAAATTGTCCCCAAGCTGCTCGAGCTGGGCGCGAACCTCGGCCGCGCTGCCCTGACCAAGTGACACCGTACAGATCACGGCCGCGATGCCAATCGTAATGCCGAGCATTGTCAGAACAGTGCGGAGCCGATTGCGCCAGAGCGCCGCCAGCGCCACTCGAATGGCAGCCAGGATCGCCATAGTTACTTCACGGCGCGACGATTATTCGCAACCGGTTCCGGCGTCGTCAACCGCCGGAGGTCTCCTCCATGGCTTGACTGGTTCCGTAACCAGCGGTTACAACCATGATGAACATTCCGTTCCCTGGAGAAAGGAGCGCGTCCATGCGCCTTGCGACATTGGCCGCCGCGCTGGTGCTGGCGATCGCTTTCGCTGGCGTGCGCATTGCTGCCGACACGCGAAAGATCGATTTTGAGTCGGACATTGCCGGCCAGCCGCCGAAGGGGTTTCAGTTTGGCCATACCGCCAAGGCCGGCGCCCCCGGCAAATGGATCGTGCAACAGGAAGGCAACCTCAAGTACCTGGCGCAGCTCGATCCCGACGGCACCCGGCTTCGGTTTCCAGTTGCCGTACTTTCGGACGTGTCGGCCGCGGATGTGGACCTGAGCGTGCGGTATCGGCCCATTTCTGGCCAAGTCGATCAGGCCGCCGGCTTGGTCTGGCGCTACCAGGACGAAGACAACTACTACATCGTGCGTGCGAATGCGCGCGAGAACAATGTCGTCCTCTACAAGGTCGAGGGTGGCAAACGGATCGACCTGGCGCTCAAAGGCGAAGGGCGGACGTATGGCAAGCCTGCGACCGTGCCGGCCAACCAGTGGAGCGCGCTTCGCGTCGTCGCCGCAGGCCCGCGCTTCGAGGTGTACCACAACGGCAGCAAGCTCTACGAGGTGGAGGACACCACCTTCACCCGGCCGGGTAAAGTCGGTATCTGGACGAAGGCAGACTCGGTCACGCATTTCGACGATCTGACCGTCATTACGAAGTGAGCGTCAGGAACATGGGGAGCGGACTGAGACTGCCGCTCGTCGTCGGGCTCCTGGCGAGCGTCGGCTGTAGCGGATCTGATCGACCTGCGACCCCAGAAGTCACGGTCTACGTCTCGACCGATCGCGTTTTCTCCGAGCCGGTGCTGCGTGAATACGAGCGCCGTACCGGCGTCAAGGTGAACGCGGTCTACGACACCGAGGAGACGAAGTCGACTGGTCTGGCGAACCGCCTGCTCGCCGAGCAGAATCGCCCGCAAGCCGACGTGTTCTGGTCGAATGAGCCGGTCCGAACGCTCGTGCTCAAGTCACGCGGCGTGCTCGCTCCCTACCGATCACCGAGCGCCGAGGGGATTCCCGCCACGCTGCGCGATGCCGACGGGTACTGGACCGGGTTTTCTGCTCGGATTCGCGTGATTGCGTACAACACGAAGCTCGTCAAAGCGGAGGACGCGCCGCGGTCGGTGCTCGATCTGGCCGAACCGAAGTGGAAGGGGCAGGTCGCCATTGCCGACCCGAGGTTCGGCTCGACATCGTTTCACGTCGCCGCGTTGTACGCCGTGCTCGGCGATGAGAAGGCCGACGATTTCTTCCGCCGCCTCAAAGCCAACGGCGTTCGCATTGTCGGCGGCAATTCTGTCGTGCGGGACATGGTCGTCCGCGGCGAGGTGAAGGTCGGCCTGACGGACACCGACGATGTGAATGTCGCGCTGGAGCTCGGACAGTCGATTGCGATGGTGCTGCCCGATCGGGACGGACTGGGCGTTCCTGTCATGCCGAACATGGTGTCGCTCATCATGAACGGACCGCATCCCGAAGAGGGAAAGCGATTCGTGGACTACGTGTTGTCCGTGGACGTCGAACGTATGCTCGCGCAGTCGGAGGCCGTGCAGATTCCACTCCACGCGGGTGTACCGGGCCCGAAGAATCTTCCCGCCATTGAGAGCTTCCGGCCCATGATGGTCGACTACGGCGTCGCGGCTCGGCGCGTGGAAGACGTGACGTCGCGCCTCGCCTCGATCCTGGGACTGTGACTGCCTGAACCGGTTGCATGCGCCTCGAGCCGTTCTCACGTTCCTCTGGCGGGCGCCCGGCCAATCTTCGGCCAACCCTCCCGCGATCCTCGTTGGTTTGCACTTGGCGGACGTGAGAACGGCCCTCGACAACGGTCACCTGCGGCCGTGGGGAAGGACTGGCGCGGCCGTGGTCGGAGTCGCGGCTCTCGTGTTTCTTGCCGTGTGCGTTCTCCCGGCTGCCTACATGATCGCGGCGTCGCTCTCCGGAAATCCGTCCGACATCGCGAGGACATACCAGACGCTGCTGCTCGACGGCCGGCAGCGTGACCTGCTTCTGAACACAACGGCGCTCGGTCTGTGCACGGCCATCGGCGCGACCGTTGTCGGTGTGCCGCTGGGGTTTGGTCTTGCGCGCGCGTCAGGACGCCGCACGCAGCTGCGCCGCCTGGCGCTCGCGGCCCCACTGGCTCTTCCGCCCTACGTGGTCGCGCTCGCATGGGTCTATGTCGGCGGCGCCGCCGGTCTCGTCGCGCAGACGATCGGGCACGATGTCCTGTCGGGCTGGACCTACAGCCTGGCCGGGGCGGCGGGCGTGCTGATTCTCGTCAGCTACCCGCTTTCGATGCTGGCCACCGAAGCGGCCGTGCGCCGGGTTGATGCGCGGCTGGAGGAGGCGGCACTCCTCGTCGCGCCGCCGCGCCAGGTGCTTGCCCGTATCACGCTGCCGCTCGTTGGCCCGTCGATTGGAGCGGCGGCGCTTCTGGTGTTCGTTCTGGCGGTGTCCGATTTCGGCGTGCCAGCCCTGCTCGGCGTGCGCGTGTTCACGACCGAGGTCTTTACGGCTTTTGCGGCGCTGTACGACTTTGGCCGAGCGACTGTCCTTACCCTGCCGTTGCTGGCGCTCGCGGCGCTCGTCGCAACCGCGGCGATCGCGCTCGTCGGCGATCGACTGCTCGTCGGCCGGCGTTTGTCGAGCGTCGTGCCGTCGATCGCGTGGGGTCGGCGCACGACCCTTGGAGGCATGCTGGACATCGCGGTATTGATGGTGGCGCTCGTGGTTCCTCTTCTCGTGCTCGGATACGAAGCCACGAGAACGGGGCCGCCTGCGGCGCTCGCCGACTCGGGTGCGCCGATTGTGACGAGTCTGATTCTCGCGTCGCTCGGCGCGACGTGCATCGTGGCTGTCGGCGCCTGGCTGGGATACGCTCGCGCTCGCACGGGACGCAGAGCAGGACGTCTGGCGGACATTCTCTTCGTCGTGACGTTTGCCGTGCCCAGTACGGTCGTTGGTATCGGGCTGATCGGACTGTGGAACCGCCCCGGACTGCTCGGCACGCTGTACGGGACCGACGGAATGATTCTCGTGGCATATCTGGCCCGCTTCGTGCCCGTGGCCGCGCTGATCCTGGCCGCCAGCGTCCGGCAGGTTCCGGCTTCGCACGAGGAGGCCGCTGCGGTTGCGGGGGCGCGCTGGCTGCGAACGGTCACACGCATTGTCGCGCCACAGGTGACCCTCGGACTCATCGCCGCGTGGGTCGTCGCCTTCGTCTTGTGCTTTGGCGAGCTGGGAGCCACGCTTCTGGTCGCACCGCCCGGGGAATCGACGCTGCCCGTTCGCATCTACACGCTGGTCGCCAACGCGCCGGCATCGCACCTGGCGGCGCTGGCGCTCTTGCAGTCTGGCGTCGTCCTGGCGCCGCTTGTGCTCCTGGGCCTGTTGAGGGTGCGGTGGACGCCGCGTTGAACGCGCCACTCGTGCAGCTCGTGGACCTCACAAAGCGGTTCAACGCGCGGGCGGTCATCCACGGCTTGTCGCTCGAGATCCAGACGGGCGAGGCAGTCGCGGTTGTCGGCCCCAGCGGATGCGGGAAAACGACCCTGCTTCGTCTGATTGCCGGTCTGGATGTGCCGGACCGCGGGGAGATCCGATTGGCCGGCCGGCTGGTATCGACGGCACGGCGCAGCGTGGTGCCGCCGTACCAGCGCGGGATTGGCTTCGTGTTTCAGGACCTCGCGCTGTGGCCGCATCTCACGATCCGCGAGAGCCTCGAGTTCGTCCTGCAGTCTCAGCGCGTCCCGAAAGCAGATTGGCGCGACCGGGTCGGACGCGTGATCTCGCTCGTCAGAATCGACAGGCTCGCGGACAGACGCCCACACGAGTTGTCCGGCGGCGAGCAGCAGCGCGCCGCCCTGGCCCGCGCGCTGGTGTCGCAGCCCCCGTTGCTGCTCCTCGACGAACCGCTGTCGAGCCTGGACCCGGATCTGCGCGTCGCGCTGCGGGCTGAGCTCACCGGTCTGACACGAGCGCTCGGTGTCACGATGATTCATGTCACGCACGATCGTGACGACGCGGCGGCACTGGCCGATCGCGTGGTCTCGCTCCGCGACGGCCGCATTGCCGGAGATCGTGCGCAACGGCCCGCCGCAACCTCGTCTGATCGATGACCTCAGGAGGTCGGATGCCGCATGGGTATCGCTCGTTGCGGATCGCTGCCTGTGCTGCCGCAGCACTGCTCTTCGCCGTTTCGGCGTCAGCTCAGGACGCGTGTAGATTTCTGTGCGCACCGAGCCTCAAACTCGAACCGACCATTACGTTCTCGAACCTGTTCAACCGCCCGCTTGTGCAGGAGCTGCCAGACGGAATCCCGCGACGCGTCCGGCGTGAAACCGAGTTCGAGATCATTCTCTCAGTGGACGTTCCGACGAAGCTGCCCCGCCTGGGGTTCACGGTCGAGGCGATCTGGACTCCGTTCGGTGGAACTGCCAGCAACCCCTTCACCGGACGCCAAGCCGCGAATCTGGGCGTGACCCAGATCCGGGACAATCCCGTCGAGCTCGAGTTCGAGATCAACCTCGGCGTGATCGAGGAACATCAGACCGGCGGATGGCTCGGGGCGCATTTCGACATCGTGGACAAGTTCAGCCCGGCCGAGCGACCGGGGGACCGGGGCGTCTATACGCATAAGCTGAACTTCGAGCTCGACACCGCCGTCAAGGTGTTCAACCGTCTGCGCCCGGGCAGGTGGCTGCGCGACCTGGAGATCGAAGGATCGCTCGACTACGTCGCAACCGGACTCCCGAAGGCTGGGGAAGAAATCGGCGGCGAGCGTTTTGTCACCGGCGCAAGCAGATGGTCGTTCTCCCTTGTGTTCGTCATTCCGATCGCGCCGTTCTAATCGGAGGAAAGGACGGGCATGACGCAACACCTCGGCGTTCTGTTGGCGGCTGTGCTCGTGGGCGCGCCGTCGAGCGTCGCCGGTCAGGAGATTCCTGCGGACTATCAAGCCGCCAAGGGCGTCCCGGCCGCGCTCGATGGGCTCGGAAAGAATCCGGGCGGCGATCGGCAGCCGTGATGATGACGGAGGTCTGCTCCGTCGGACTCGTTACCGCCGTCACGCTTGCCGACCTGACCGGCGAGGCAAGCGCCCAATCCGTCGCGACCACTCAGAGTCGATCACCGAGGTGCGCTCGCCGCACCCTCGGCCAATCACGTCCGGCACGTGACCTGCCGCCTTTCGGACGGCGCAACACTCAGGTATGCTCAGGGCCGGAGACGTACCAGGCATGCGCTTCTTGGCCGCGCTTGTGCTCGTCTGTTTCGCGGTGCTTGCCACGACAGACGCCTTCTTCTGCCCGGATGGTTGTCGCCAGGCATCGTCGGCGGCTGCCGCGGATCAGTGCAATGACAGCGGCGCTTGTCTTCTCTGCGTCGGCGCCTGTGGTGGGCCTCCGTTGGTCGTCTCTGTGATTCCCGTCGGTCTAGGCATGAGCCGCGATCTTCCACCGGTCGGCGTGCTCGCCTCCGCGTTCGCGTCTGTCTACCGTCCTCCTCGAGTCGTCTGAAACCAGCTGTTCGCCCGAAGGTCCACTTTCCTTACCGTAGGTAAGGTGGACTGTATTCCGTCGCGATGTCTTTTTCTTCAGGAGGGATGGGTTCGATGGCGAGGTCTCTGTTCTCTGCCAGGATGTTTGTCGCAGCGCTCTTCGTCGTGACGGGATCCGCGCTCCTCGCTCAAACACCGCCCGGCACGATCACGCTGCGCGCTGAATGGACACTCGAAGACATCCTCGCCGTCGCGTTAAGGCAACACCCACTCATCGAAGCCGCAGGTGCGCGCCTCGAAGCCGCGCGAGGCAGTCGGCGCTCGGCCGCAGCACTGCCGAACCCACTCGCCACATATTCCGTCGAGGGCGCGACGTTTCCGGGACAGGACGTAGTGACGCGTCTCGAGTCGGAGCGGTTCGCGTACGTCACCTTCCCGTTCGAGTCGATTTTCCAGCGCCAGCCGCGTGTCCAGCGCGCTGATGAAGACATCCGCGCGGCCGAAGCGGACCTCACGGCGACCGAGCGTCGCATCGCGCGTGATGTTGCGCGGACGTTCTATCGCGTCGCCCTCGCTCAAATGGCCGCCGTTGCCGTCCAGGAGAACCGATCTGCTCTCGATCGCCTCGTCGAATATCTGCGTGCCCGCGTCGCCCAAGGGGCCAGTCCGGAGGCCGAGCTAATCCGAGCCGAGGTCGAGCGGGATCAGGCAGCCAACGACGTGACGATGGCCGAGGTCGATCTCGTGCGCGCCCGGGCCGACCTTCAACCATTTCTCGGTAGCGTGTCGCCGCCGCTGGACGCGCTCCAAGTCAATGTTTCCGCCGCGTCGGCCGCTGGTCAGCTGCCGCCTCTCGAACGCTTCGCCGAGCGAGCATCGCAGCGCGCGGAATTGGTCGGTGGGCGGGCGAAAGTAGCCGCCGCCCAGGCCGCCGCCGCGTATGAGCGGCGGCTGGTGATTCGGGAGATGGGCGGGAGCTTCGGGCTGAAGCGCACGAGCGGCATCAATTCGATGATTGCCGGCCTGAACTTTTCCGTTCCGCTGTTCGATCGGAACCGCGGCGAGATCGCACGTGCCGCGGCTGAGGGTACCGCCGCCGAGCGTGAGCTCGAGTGGATGGAGCGCACTGTGGCTGCCGAGGTCCGCGGATCCTACGAGGTTGCTCGACGACTGTCCGTCCAGGCCGCGGATCTTCAACGAACCTTCTTGAGCCGCGCCGAGGAATCATCATGGATCACGTTGGCGTCCTATCAGGAGGGCGCTGCGTCGTTACTGCAAGTCATCGACGCGACGCGCGCGCTCGCAGGGGCCCGCTTGAGTTACTGGCGGGTGGTCTTCGCGCAACGCGAGAGTCTCTTCGAGCTCATGCTCGCAGCCGGCCTCGATCCCAGAGGCCCGATCGGAGGTCAACAGTGACACTCCTCTCCCGCCTGACGACGTTGACGTCGAAGCGTCCGCTGATCGTTCTGATTGCCGCTGCACTTGCAGGTTGCGGACGGTCGGAGGTTCCGGAGAGCACCGAAGCGCCAGCAGCAGCACCGACCTCCGAAGTGTCACTCTCGGCTGAGCAGATCGCTCACGGGGGCGTGAAGTGGGCGCCGGCCACGGTCTCGACCGTCACGGAGACAGTGGAGCTGCCCGGCGAGCTGAAGGTCGACGAAGATCGCACGGTTCGTGTGAGCGCCCCGGCGCCAGGGCGACTGCTGGCGATCCGCGCAAACGTCGGCGATCGCGTCACAAGCGGTCAAGTCGTGGCGTCGCTCCAAAGTGAAGAGGGGAGCGCTGCCCGAGCCAACCTCGCGAAAGCCACCGCCGAGCTCGGGAGTCACCGGGCCGCGCTCGACTACGCCCGGACCGCGCGCGAGCGAGCGGAGCGGCTGCTGGCGCTCAAAGCGATCTCCCAGCAGGATGTCGAGCGGGCTCGGACGGATGAAAAGGCGGCGAGCGCAATGCTGGCCCAGGCCGAGGCCGAGGTCGAGCGGGCCACCGCCGCGCTTGCCCGGCTCGATGTCGATCCCGCGACGGGGCACATCCTCCTCAAGTCAACGCTCGGAGGCATTGTCCTCAATCGCGACGCCGTCGCCGGAGCCGTCGTTGACGCAGGGGCGACGATTCTCATCGTCACGAACCCGGACTCCCTGTGGCTTCAAGTCGCCGTTCCCGATCGGCTGGTCGCCGGCATCAACCCCGGAAGCGGACTTCGGTTCACGGTTTCGGCCTTTCCGGCTGAAACGTTCGAGGCTCGGGTCCACCGCCTTGCCGGTACCGTGGATCCTGCGACCAGAACGGTCCTGGTGCGCGCCAACGTCCCGAATCGTCAGCGTCGCCTGCGGCCAGAAATGCTGGCGACCGTTCGTCTGGAAAGCGGCCAGCCACAGAAAGGTGTCGTCGTGCCAGACGACGCCGTGCAACTCCTTGACGGGCGGTCTGTCCTTTTTATTGCTGAACCGGACGGGCGGGGCGGCGCCGTCTTCAAACGGCGCGAGATCGAGCTCGTCGCCAGAGGACAGGATCAACGACAAGTCGTCAGGGGCGTCAAGGAGGGTGAGCTCGTCGTGACGGAAGGCGCGTTCGCCGTCAAGGCGCAGTTTGGCCGGTCCAGAATTCAGATCGGGTAGGGGGCCGCGATGATTGAACGCTTGATTGGCGTTGCGCTGCACTACCGAGCCGCCGTGGTCGGTGGCACGCTCCTCCTGATTGGCGCCGGCACGTGGGCCCTCTCGACAATCCACCTCGACGCGTTTCCCGACCTGACGCCGAATCAGGTCGACGTCCTGACGGCCGCACCCGGTCTGTCGCCGAACGAGGTGGAGAACCTCGTGAGTTATCCGATTGAAACGGCGATGATGGGTCTCCCTCGAACCCAGGGTGTGCGGTCGCTCTCGAAGGCCGGAATCTCCATCGTCACCGTGGCGTTCGAGGACGACGTCGAGATCTTCTTTGCGCGCGCCCAGGTGCAACAGCGCATGCAGGAAGCGGCAGAGGCGTTGCCAGAGGGTCTGCATCCCACGCTCGGGCCCGCGGCGACGCCCATGGGCGAGATCTTTCAGTATCTGGTGGAGTCCGAGTCGGCGTCGCTCATCGAGTTGAGCAACCTCCAGGAATACACGATCAAGCCGCAGCTCCGCACGATTCCTGGCGTTGCCGACGTCAATACCTGGGGCGGCATGGTGCCGCAATTCCATGTCGATATCGATCCCAACCGGCTGACGGGCTATGGACTGACCTTCGACGACATCGCACGAGCGTTGTCGGACAACAACAGCAACTTTGGTGCGGGCTACATCGAGCACCGGGGCGAACGTCTCACGATTCGCGGCCTCGGTCGAGTCGCCAACGAAGCCGACATCGCGAGTGTTGTCCTGCAGACCCGTGCCGGCGGCACGCCGATCTTCGTGCGTGATGTCGCCTCCGTGTCCGTCGGACCGATGCCACGTGAAGGGGCCGTCTCACGCGATGGCCGCGGGGAAGCCCTGGCTGGAAAGATCATCATGCTCAAGGGCTCCAATGGCCGGGAGGTCGTCCGCCAGGTTCAGGAGCGGTTGGCGGTCATCCGGACCTCGCTTCCGGCAGGCGTCACCGTTCGTCAGTACTACAACCAGGGCGACGTCGTCGACCAGACCACGCGAACGGTGTTCACGAATCTCGCCGAGGGCGGGCTGCTGGTGACGCTCATCCTGCTGATCTTCTTGCGGAACGTTCGCGCGTCTCTCATCACCGCTTCCGTCATCCCGCTGTCGTTGTTGTTTGCGGCGCTGGCGATGAGGGAGGCTGGCGTCTCGGCGAATCTGATGAGCCTGGGCGCGCTCGACTTCGGCCTGCTCGTGGACGCGTCGGTGGTCATGGTGGAGAACTTCGTTCGGCGTCTCGAGCAGGCTGGCGCCCTGCCTGAGAATGAGCGGCGCGCCCTGTTTCGGGCGGCCGCTGTTGAAGTGGGCCGGCCGATCGTCTTTGGCGTCGCGATCATCATCGCCGTGTATCTCCCGATCTTTTCGCTCCAGGGACTCGAAGGCCGGATGTTCACGCCGATGGCTTTTACCGTGTGCGTGGCGGTGCTCGGGTCGTTGGTGCTCGCCTTGACGTACGTCCCGATGATGTCCTCGCTGTTGCTTCGGCGGGTTCGGCAAACACCCGCCTGGTGGCAACAGGTGTTGGCAGACCGCTATCGCAGCGCGCTCGACTGGTCCCTGCGCCACCGAGTGGTTCTCGTCGGCGGCGCGACCGCCTGCCTCGGCGCCGCCGTCCTTTCCGTGCCGCTTCTCGGCACCGAATTCATGCCCGAACTCGACGAAGGATCGCTGCTCATCGAGACGCGTCGGATCCCAAGCACGTCTCTACCGCAGGGAATGGCCATCGCCAGAGATGTGGAACGCACGCTCATCACCTTTCCGGAAGTGCGAAGCATTGTCACGAATCTGGGTCGTCCTGAATTGGCGACTGAAGTCATGGGTCTCTATGACGGCGACGTGTTCGTCAATTTCCGTGCCGGCCGACAGCCGAAAGGAGACGAGATTGAGGCGCTTGTCGAACGGATGGATGACGCCCTGAAGGACATCCCCGGAGTTGTCTACAGTTTTTCCGCGCCGATGGCGATGCGCCTCGAGGAGACGATTTCAGGCGTCCGCACGGAGCTTGGGGTCAAGCTGTTCGGCGAAAGCCTGCCGGTGCTCGAGCAGAAGGCGGCCGAGATCGTGGACGTCATCGCGACCGTCCCTGGTGCGGCCGATGTCTCGGCAGGAGTGAGCGCCGGAGCAATGCAGGTCGAAGTCAGCCTCGACCGGCCGGCCCTGGCGCGATATGGACTCAATGTCGCGGACGTGAGACGCGCGGTCGAGACCGGTGTCGGGGGACGGACGGCGACGGAGGTCATCGACGGCCGCAAGCGGTTCCCTGTCGTCGTGCGACTGGCGGAATCCTACCGGAACACGCCGGATGTGATTGGACAGATGCTGCTCAATACGGCGTCCGGCCCGCGAATTCCGCTGTCGCAGGTCGCGCGCCTTCGGATCGTCGAAGGCCCCGAGCGCATCAGCCACGAGAACGGGCAGCGCACGATCATCGTGCAAAGCAACGTCCGTGGGCGCGACCTCGGCAGTTTCGCTGCGGACGTGCAGCGAGAAGTCGCCCGGCGGGTGTCGCTCCCCGAGGGCTATTTCGTCAGTTACAGCGGCCAATTCGAGAACCAGCAGCGCGCCATGCGGCGGCTGTCGCTGATCGTGCCAGCCGTGCTGCTGCTCATCCTTGGGTTGCTCTACGCGAGCTTCGGGACAGGCAGGCAGGCAGCCCTCGTAATGCTCAATGTCCCGTTTGCACTCGTGGGGGGCGTTGCCGCCCTGTGGCTGCGAGGCTTGAATCTCAGTCTGAGCGCCGCCATTGGCTTCATCGCATTGTTTGGCGTCGCGGTCCTCAACGGCGTGGTCCTCGTCGCCTATATCAACCAGCTTCGCGAATCCGGCAGGTCGCTCGACGAAGCCGTGCGCACAGGCGCCCAAGTGCGGCTGCGTCCGGTCCTGATGACGGCACTGGTCGCCAGTTTCGGATTCCTGCCGATGGCGATCTCCACGAGTCAAGGTGCCGAGGTGCAGCGGCCGTTGGCGACCGTCGTGATCGGCGGGTTGATCACCTCGACGATTCTCACGCTGTTCGTGCTGCCCGTGCTCTACGAGTGGCTCGAAGAGACGTGGCCCCGCTGGAGGAGCCGGCTCCGGCGACGAGCGGCCGTGAGAGGCGTGGCCCAACCAGCCGACTAACGTCTGAGCCCGCGATTTCGTGAGATCTGGCAGCCTACCTCATTGTTGCGACGGTATAGTGCTGCGATGGCGGGCGCGTGCGCCGTCGGATTCGTTACCGCCGTCGCGCTTGCCGGCTTGCCCGGCGAGGCCGGCGCCCAATCCGTCGTTACCGCAGTCAAGGCGAGGACCGCGCCGGCGATCGATGGCCGGATCGATGCCGCCGAATGGGATGGTGCCGCGACCATCACCGAGTTCCTGCAGTTCGAACCGCAGCGCGGTCAACCCTCGCCGCTTCGCACCGAGGCGCGCATTCTGTACGACGACCGCAATGTCTACATCGCCTTCCTGGCGGCCGACGATGCCGCGCCGACCGCACAACTGACCAGCCGCGATGCCGACTTGCTCAGCGACGACGCCGTCGTCGTCGTGCTCGACAGCTATAACGATCGCCGGACCGGCTACTACTTCGCGATCAATCCGCTCGGGACCCAGAGCGACGGCCGGATTGCCGACGACGGTCGGACGATCGATTCGAGCTGGGACGCGGCCTGGCAGTCGGCTGTTGTCCGGACCTCCGACGGTTGGACCGTGGAGCTGGCGATCCCGCTGAGCTCGATCAAGTACGTGGCGGGGGAGAACCGCACCTGGGGCCTCAATCTTGGCCGCAGTCATCGACGGCGGCTGGAGGTCAGTTTCTGGGCGGGACCGCTCGACAGCCAGTACCGCATCTCGCAGGCAGGCCAGTTGCGCGGCCTTTCAGTGCCGCCACCACCGGATCGACTCCAGCTCATTCCCTATGCGCTGGCCCGGGCAGAACAGCGGCAACCGACCGACGCCGAGGCCGGCCTGGACGTCAGGTACTCAGTGACGCCGCAAACGGCCGCTTACCTGACCATCAATCCAGACTTCGCCACCGTCGAGGCGGATCAGGAGCAAATCAATCTGACGCGGTTCGAGGTGTCGCTTCGGGAAAAACGGCAGTTCTTTCTCGAAGGCCAGGAACTGTTCCAGCAGCGAATCCGCACGTTCTACTCGCGCCGGATCGCGGACATCGCCGCGGGCGGCAAGCTGCTTGGCAAGGAGGGGCCGTGGACGATGGCGGTCATCTCTGCGGAATCCGAGCGGTTTGACGACGGAGCGCGCGCGAATTACACGGTTGCCCGTGCGCAGCGCGATGTGGGACCGCGGTCGAATGTCGCCATGATGCTGACCAACCGGGCGCTTGGTGGTGAGCACCATGGCGCGATCGAGCTCGACAGCAATCTTTTCTTCACCAAGACGTTCGGCTTCACCGGCCAGCTCATCAAGTCTCATGGACCGTTCGCCGCCGGCACGATGGCCTGGTTCGTCCGGCCGAGTTACGACTCGCCGACCGGACACGTCCACGTGCGCTACACCCATCTGGGCGATCGCGTGGGCGACAACCTGAACGCGATCGGCCAGATTCGCGACGACGACCGGCGGGAAGCGGATTCGGCCGTCAATCGCACCTGGTGGCCGAAGGCCGGCCGGTTCGAGCGGCTGCAGTACGACTCGAACTACAACATCTACTGGGGACAAAACGGCGTGCTGCGAAGCTGGCAGGTCGATGAAGGCTTCAGCGTGGACCTACGGAATCGATGGAGTCTCGGGACGACGTATACCGAGGAGTTCAAGCGCTTCGAGGCGGACTTCCGCAATCGCCAGATCGGCGTCGACGTCGGCTACAACACGCGGCAGTATCAATCAGTGCGTGCCGGCTTCCGTGCCGGCCGGAACTTCGATTCGGACTTCCAGTTGTGGACGGCCTCAGCCCGTTGGAAGCCCGTCGAACCGCTCTCGACCGAATATGAGCTCCAGCGGCTGGTCCTCGATCCGGACCCAGCCGATGACACGACTTGGATCCACGTCCTGCGCGCGAATCATTTCTTCACGAAAGATCTGTTCGTGCGTGTTTTCTTTCAGACCAACTCGGCGATCGACCGGCGAAACCTGCAGAGCGTCTTCGTCTGGCGCTACAAGCCGCCCTTCGGGCAGGTCCAAGTCGCGTATCAACGCGGCACCGCCGCTTTCGGCGAGCGATCCGGCCAGGGACATACGCTGTTCGTGAAACTCTCGGCCGTGTTCTGACCGGTTTTCGAGTGGGATTGAAAGACTTCGCCCTCACTCCTGTCTGACGCGGGCTCAGGAACGGCCGCGCCCGCTTCCTCCAAAGATGTTGCTGCTCGGTGCGGCCGCCGGCGTGGCAGTGCCGGCAACCTGGACGCCCGTCACGAGCTCGGCCCCGGGCGCGAGTTCACCCTCGAGGAGTTCGGTAAACGTGCCGTCCGCAAGGCCCACGCGAACGTCAACGCGGCGCAGCGTACCGTGCTCGTGCACCCAGACCTGTCCGGCCGTTCCCTCGCCAGTCTCTGGTGACCGCCTGCTCACGCGCACGACGCGTGCGTCGGTGGTGTCCGTCGGCTGGGCGGCGACGCGCGCGGCGGGCTCGGGCTGATTGAGCGCGGCAAAGATCTGCGCGGTCGGCCGGAAGCGGAGCGCCGTATTCGGGATGCGCCGGACGCTCGATCGGCGATCGATCTCGATCTCCGCCGACGCGGTCATGCCCGGCTTGAGCTCCATGCGCTCGTTCGAGACGTCCACGATCGTCGTGTACGTCGTCACGTTCGACGTGACAGTCGGCTGCAGCCGAACCTGCGCGACCGTGCCCGCGAACCGTCTGCCCGGATACGCGTCCACCGTCACGTCGACCCGCTGTCCGGTCTCGATCCTCGCGACGTCGCTTTCGTCGACTGCCGCGCTCACTCGCATCTTCGCGAGATCGCCGACGATCAGGAACAGCGTCGGCGACGACAGGCTCGCCGCGACCGTCTGACCGACGTCGATGCTGCGCTGGATGACGATGCCGTCAATCGGCGCGGTGATCGTGGCGTGGCTCAGGTTGACGAGCGCCTGGTTGAGCGAGGCCCGCGCCTGCACGACCTGCGCGCGAGTGGACTCGAGATCCATCCGGGCGACGGCGGCCGCCAGTTTCGCTTCCTCGAGGTCGCTCGCCGAAAGGAGTTCTTTCTCGCTCAGCTGTCGCGCGCGCGCATACTTCGCTTCGCGGTCGGTCACCGTCATCTCGCGCTGCCGGACGTCGGTGTCGACGCGCGCGAGATTCGCCTGCGCCTGTTCCACCTGCGCCTGAAGCAGCGACGGGTCGAGCCGCGCGATGACCTGACCCTTGCGAACGGTCGAGTTGAAGTCCGCGCCCAGCCAGGACACGACGCCGGAGACCTGGGTCCCGACGGCGACCGTCGTGACCGCCTCGAGAGTGCCGGTCGCCCGCACGGTGAGACGGACGTCGCCTTGACTGACGGCAGCCGTCCTGACCGCCGGCGCATCGGACCCGGCGCCGGAACGCATCGCCCAGACGCCTGCGCCAATCGCACCGGCGCCGACGAGCGCGACCAGCCTCAGTCTGCGTGTCATGAGATCACCTCTCTTCATGTATACGACTCGAACTGTGGCAGCCGTGTGGCACCGGAGTGACAATCCGGCCTCACACGCGATATCTCATCAAGAAGCTGCGGACCGCGCGGCCCGACTGAAGATCGTGGTGGGCCGCTGGGCGCCAGAAAGCGCGACCCCTATCGAAGGGCCTTCCGCTCGTTCTCGCTGATCTTGCACCGGTGCTCGCCCGTGTCGGTCATGAAGACCACGACCTCGACGTCGCGATGCGGAATGGCTTTGAATGCCGCGAAATCGAACGAGGCGGACATGTCGCTGCCTGGCAATGGGGGAAGGCGAGGGTCAGCCTGCCCGGATACGACGATTCGCTGTCCAGGTGCTTGATCGCTGTTGTAGGTGATCGGCTCCACGGGCTTGAGGAGAATCGGCTCGTCGGACCCGGAGAGCTTGCTCTTGAGAACCGAAGGTGATTCGGTCATCGTGAACGTCCTCGCCATGTACCATACTGGTGCTGTGGTCTGGGAGACAGTCATGACGAAGTGGCGGCTCACGATGGGCGCGTCGATTCTGAGCGCGGGACTCGTCGTTGGCATCACCGCGGCTCAGGAGATGCCCGGCGAGTACAAGGCGGTGCTGGCCGAGCTCGGCAAGACCGGCGATTTCAAGGAAGCTGTGCTGAAGGTCAACATTCCCAGAACCGATCTGAAAGTGACCATCGGAGGGCGGCCGGCCCCGACGCCGTTCGGATTTGGCGGATGGATTGCGTTGACGAAAGGCGAGGGCGGTCACGACGTCTTGATGGGCGACCTCGTGCTCACCGAAGACGAGGTCAATCCGGTAATGTCGGCCATCCTCGACAGCGGCCTGGACGTCACGGCGCTGCACAACCATTTCTTTTGGGAACAGCCCCGGATCTTCTACATGCACGTCCATGGCGTGGGCAGTCCGGCGGAGCTCGCCCGGCGCGTCAAGCCGGCGATCGACCTGATTGACGGGGCGGTCAAACGCGCGGCCAGTCCCGCGCCCGCCGGTCCGCCCGCGTCAGGAAGTCCGCTCGACACGGCAGCGCTCGCGAAGATCATCGGTCATCCGGGCGAACAGAGCGGGCCGGTGTTCAAAATCACCATCGGGCGGCCTGACATCGACCTGCGCGAGCATGGCGCCCGCATCAACGCGCGCATGGGGCTCAACACCTGGGCCGCGTTTGCCGGTTCGGACGCCGACGCCATGGTGGCTGGGGATGTCGCCATGCTCGAGTCCGAGGTGACTCCAGTGCTGCGAGCGCTGCGTGCCAACGGCCTGAACATCGTCGCCATTCACCACCACATGATCGACGTCAAGCCCACCGTCGTTTTCCTGCACTACTACGGCACCGGCCCTGCGGCCAAACTGGCGCAGGGCGTCCGCGCCGCGGTCGACGTGCTCGGCCGAGCCAAAGGCTGAATGCGTTTCGCTAGTGATTCAGGCCGTCATCTGGAGCGCTGACGGACATTCAGGATCTCGCTGGCGGCCGTGAGCTGCGAGTCGACAAGCGGGCGAGGCGCCATGCCCAGGCCGATCAGGGCGATCACGAGCGCCACGAACGTCCACGCTTCGCGCGGCTTCAATCCCAGCCGCAGGTCAGAATGGGACAGCGCATCCGGGCGGCCGCAAAAAAGCGAAGAGTACATTCGCAGCACGGCCAGGCCGGTCAGCGCCGATGCCACCACGACGGCGAATCCCATCACCGGGAACGCGTCAACGGCGCCATCCACCAGAAGCTCCTGGCCCACGAAGCCGAGCGTGCCGGGAAATCCGGTGCACGCCAGCCCCATGCAGAGAAAACTGATCGCGAGCAGCGGCATCCGCTCGTAGCCTCCGTGGTACGTCGTCAGATCGAGCCGCCCGCGGCGCGCTTCGAGGACAAGGACGCAGCGGGCGAGGCCTGCAAACGCCAACCCGGCCGACAGCCACACCAGCAACCCGCCCGCCAGCGCAGTGACGCTCGTGCAGTCGAGGCCCGCCATCACCAGGGCTGACTGACTCATGAACAAGTACCCGCACGCCCGGCGCGCGCTGGTCTGGACGAGCGCGAGCGCCGCGCCGTACACGGCGGTGCCGAGTGCCAGGATGGCGATGACGCGCAGCATGTCGGGCGAGGCACGCGGCACGATCAGCACCACCGTCATGTACGCGCCGATCTGCGGCGCGCTGAACAGAATGGCGGGCCCAAGCCGTCCGTGATCGAAGACCTCCGGCACCCACGCGTGAAACGGCACGATCCCTTTCCGCACCAGCGCCGCGATGACAATCAACCACATTCCCGCCGTTTCGAGCGTTGCGTTCCGTGAGCCCGGACCGACGAGCAGCGCGACGCCGACTCCCAGCAGCAACGTCGAGTAGCCGAGATACACCGCGACGATGCGGCGTTGATATTGATGGCCCCCCAGGGCGGCCAGGAAGGTCCAGACGGACGCCACCGACAAGAGCAGGAGCACGACGGCGCTCTCGGTGAGGAACGATGCGAGCGTGATCAACGTGGCGAGCGCCGTCCGGCGCAAGCCGCCACGATCGAGGGCCGCGCGCGGCGTGACCGCGACGGTGAGCAGCCAGAGGGCGGCGGCGAGCGGTAAGAGCACGGCCGAGAAGGTATTGACGCGAACGATGGCCTCGCCGCCAGACGTCCAGCTCATCGCGGACGTACGGATCGAGACGGCGTGCAGGCCCGGCGAAACGGCGATGACGAGCGCGGCCAGCAGCATCGTAGCCGCCGAGGCGACCGCCAGGCGCCGGAGGCGTTCCACGTCGAGACGAAACAGCGACGAGCCCGTCACGAGCGCGGGCAGGGCCACAAGCACGCCGAGCCACAGCCAGCCGTCACTCATCCTGATCCTCACCTCGCTCGACCGCGAGCGTGGGTCGCGCCGGCAGGACGACATCGCACAGCCATTGATCGAGCCGCGACAGCCGGCGTGCCAGCCGCATGAAGGGGTCGACCACCACGCGGTCCAGGAGGCTGTCGAGGAAACCGCGTTCGAGGGCGACGAGAAACAAGCGGCGGCGCATTCGATCCGAGGTCACCGCTTCGAGGTAGCCGCCGGCTGGAGACGGCCGGTTCCCGATGGCGTTTTCCATCCCGTGCAGATCGTGGAGGACGTTCGGCGCGCTGAGGAACTGCAGCAGGCGAAAACACGCGTGTCCGGCCAGATGGAGGAACGCGATCGTGTACCACCCGAGCGCGATCTCGACAACGATGATGCCCACCTGGCTGAGCGCGGCATACGCCAACGACGATTTCACGTCGCTCTGCACGCGCGTCGTGATTCCCGCGAAGATCGCCGTCGCCGCTCCGAGGACCCCGGCGAGCAGACGCGCCGCGGGCGCGTGCTCGAGCAACGGCGCCGCCCGCAGCAGCAGAAAGCATCCGGCGTGAATCGAGAGCGATCCGTAATACACGGCGCTCGATGGCGTGGGTCCCTCCATCGCGCGCGGCAGCCAGCTCGAGAAGGGCAGCAGCGCGCTCTTGCCGGCGACCGCCACGATGAGCAGCACGGCGATTATGGTCGCATTGGTCCCCGTCAGCCCGGTTGCCGACGCCGCGCCGGCACCGCCAAAGAGCAGGGACAGACTGTCGGTGCCCGCGACGTGACGCAGCAGCACGGCCGCCGAAAGCATGGCGGCGTCGCTGATGCGATAGATCGAGAACACGCGCAGGGCGTTGGCCACCGGCGCGGGGCGTTCATGAAAGAACCCGACCAGCAGCGCCGAGCTCAGGCCGACGAATTCCCACCCGACGAAGAGGACGGCGACGTTGCCGGCCAGCGCCACGAGCAACATCCCCGTCACGAACATCGCGAGCAAGACGAAGTACCGGTTGTAGCCGGGCTCCCGGTGCAGGTACCGATTCGAAAACGCCGACACGACACCGGCAATCGCCGCCGACAGCGCGGCAAACGCGAGTGAGAGTCGATCGACGAGGAACTCGATCGCGATGCCGCCTTCGTGCGAGTCCGACCACGCGCCGTACGAGAGAAGGCGTGTGCTGCTGCCGCTCGCGCCGTGCACCAGGAGCGCGGACAGCAGGGCGGAGAAGGCAATCATCATCGCGCCGGCGGCACACGTTCCCGTCCATCGCTCCGAGAGCGGCCGGTTCACGAGCGACGCGCCGCCGAGCAGCGCGAACAGGACGGCCGGCGCGCCGACACCCACGAGCACCATCGACGCGAGAGGAACGTTCGACATCATGCCGATGGGCCTGGCCGCGTCATCCGGCGATCGGACGCCGCGATGGGTCTGGCACGATCGTCGCCGGGGGAAGAAACCCGCGTTTGCCCTGATACCAGGCGGTCGAATCGCCACGCACCACCGGCAGGGCCTGGTCCGGTGTGCGTTGGACGAAGCCGGACGACCGGAGCTCCCACAACGTGTCGGATGCCGCGTCGAGGCAGGCGAGCCAGATCCACCGGTTTCGCACGAGCCGATCGACGTCCGGGTTGTCCTGCACGACGCGCCAGACGCGATCTGGCGTGCCCTCCACGATGATGGCCAGCCGCGTGGGCTCATGGATCTCGACCATCTGCCACGGCAAGCCCGTACGCAGATCGCTCTGCGCGCCGTCCATCACGCCAAGCAGCGACGTGACGTTGTGCGGCAATTTGGTGCCGCAGCCGTAGCCTGACGGATCGACGTAGCTGAAGTAGTACTCGAGGCTGATCCCGGCGACGACGGGGACGACCGCCGCCAGGATGCGGGCGAGAATCGCACCGTCATGATCCCGCGTCGGATCGTACGAGACCAGAAACGCGCGCCGATCGAGGAACAGCCCGCGTGTCCTCGTCCGCCGGCCGATGACGCAGAACGCGTTGGTGGCATGGCCGTATTCCGGCCGCGGCTGCGCCAGATCGGCAGCGCGCCCCTGGACGTGTGCCAGCGCCGCCAGCGCCGGATACCAGACCGGAACCGCGTCGAACCGGCGGCATCGTTCATGCGCCTCGCGCAGCCTCGCCGTCTCGATGGCCTCCTGGGCCCGCGCGAACAGGACCTGGCAGCTCGCCGGGACGAGATCCTCATCGAAGAACGTGACACTGTTGTTGCAGGTGTTGCGTTGGGCGCCGACGAACCATGTGGCGCCGTCGATGCGCAGCCCCTCGGCGGCCATGAGCGCCCGCACGCGCGCGTCGTTGGCCATCTGCGCGAAGGCCCGTGCATTCGGCCCGCCCCGGCCGCCGCCGCACGCCCCGCAGTCATGCGCCGACTCATGAGGATTGTTGAGACTGATGGACCCGTGTCCGACGACGAGCACGAGAGACGACAGGCGATCGCTGATTCCGGTCTCGTCGAGAGTCCGCCGCACGATATCGGCCATCTCGCGCACCGTGAACCCTGAATGCGTGCCGATCGGAGGCGCGGCGTCCTCCCGGTTGAGCTGCAGGCGGGTCCGTCCGGCGGTGATCGACGTCTCGTGCACGCGGTGCCATCTGGACGACAGCCACGGAAACACGACCCGCAAGACGAGCGGAAGCAGCGCGAGCCAGCCAAACGCCGTCATCAGCACGGCGCCGCGGACGGGCAGCCGGCTCCCGAGGTGAACGTTGTAGCCGAGGAACCCGGCGGCGCGCCGCTGCAGACGTCGTGAGCGTCCCGCGAGACCTTCGCCGTCCGGGTCGATTTCGGCGACATAGTGCTCGGGCCGGATGGCCACGGGACAGAGCGGCCGCGGATGCGCGTCGGACACGCCCTGGTGATACATCGCGACGTTGAAGAACCCGGCCGTGCTCAAGGTCTCGCAGGCCGGTTCGACCTCCTCGAGATGGCGGCGAAACGATTCCTCCCGCTCGTCGATGCAGAAAATTGCCTGGAAGGCCGACGCAGCAGGAGGCGCCCACGAAGGGTGACGCACGAGCGCGTCGTACAGGCGATGGCGGACCGCTCGCTCGAATGCCTGGTGCAGGATCCGGCGCCGCCGCACGCCGTCGAGCTCGTCCAGTTCGGACTCGATCTCCGCCACGTGCCGCGCGGTCCACTGTTCCACCGTCGACGCATCGAGACCGCAGAGCTGCGCGACATGAAACAGCGGCCACGCCCGCTCGAGCGCCGTTGGAGCCGGCGGACGCACCAGCCGGTCCCGCAGCCAGGGCCGGAAGTCGGCCAGCGAACCGGCACAGGAGAGTTGTCGCGCTGCCTGGTCGAGTGCCGCCCGCTCGAAGAGCAGACGGACCGCGAGGTATCCGCGGAGCGTGACGGTGAGGTCGCGCGCCGGCACGCGGTCCGGCCGCTCCTCGATCTGACGCACGATGCCGGCCCATCCGCGCAGGGCCAGCAATTCGGCGCTCAGGTAGTCCTCGCCCTCGTCTTCGGCGACACCGAGCTCGGCGAGCGAGTAAGCGATCGAGTCGAGCGCGCTCCGATCCGCGTCACGATCCTCGGCGACCAGCCGCGGAAGCGTTCGTGCCCAGGAACCGCACTGCGCTGCAAGCGAGGTCCGGTAGATCTCGAGGAAGCAGCCATGGATGCCGCGGATCCGTTCCGGCATGGGCCAGTGGGCCAGACCCTGATCGAGATATCCCGCCAGAAATCGAATGAGCGGCGGATGAATCCAGGTATCGGTGTCAAGGCTGGAGACGGCCCGGAGGCAGTCGCGATGCCGAACCGGCGTGGCCATTGCGGGCATCGGCGACTGGCGGGCGCGGGCGACGGCTCCGAGACAGGCGGTCCAAAGGCGAGACACGGCCGGCCGCTG
The DNA here is from genome assembly GCA_035633215.1 of Vicinamibacterales bacterium. Lineage (GTDB taxonomy): Bacteria > Acidobacteriota > Vicinamibacteria > Vicinamibacterales > SCN-69-37 > DASQFI01. Next base: position 167,298 of record DASQFI010000058.1, read on the forward strand.
CTCTTGCGCCCGAGCGTCGAGCTCGTTGAACCCGGCCGAGGCGGCGCGGGCGGTGGCCGGCACGTCCGTGCGAAACCGGGACAGCGCCGCCGTTTCCTCCAGGATCCACGAGAGTTCGCGTCCGGTGGCGGCCGGGATGCCGTGCAGCACCACGGTCCGCCAGAACTGGCGTCGCGGGCCGAGGTCGGCCACGTCGCCGGCGCCTCGGTCGCCCAGGTGTTCGTCGAGAAGCGCCTCGACGTCTTTGGCGACAATGCGGCCCGACGCCAGTTTGTCGCGATAGCGCGCTTCGATCAGGTACGGTTCGCACCCGAGCCGCTCGGCGGCGCGTTCGACCGCCACTTCGAACGGCACGTGTTCGAAGGCGTGCAGGGTGTTGTGATGGATGAAGATGCTGATCGGTCCCTGCGCCGGCAGCAGGTGCGCCAGCCGATCGATCACGCGCGTCAGGGGAGGGTCGGGCGGGCTGGCATCAAGGGGGCGGGAACCGGCGGCCATCTTCGCGCTTGATAGTATAGCAATATTATAATATACATGGTCCGGTGACGCCGCCGAGACGCCGCCGGACGGCGGGGGACGCCATCGTCGCCGGCGAGCTCCAGACCTTCAAAGCCCGGTTCTTCCGCGCGCTGGCGCACCCCACCCGAATTCGCCTGCTGGAGATCCTCGTGCACGGCGGCCGCACGGTCCAGGAACTGCAGCAGGCCCTGACGCTGGACCAGCCCCTCGTCTCCCAGCAGCTGGCCGTGCTCCGGAACCAGAACGTCGTTTCCACGCAGAAGGAAGGCTTGTCGGTCCGATACACGTTGCGCGACCCGCTCGTCGGGGAGTTGCTCGACGTCGCCCGTCGGATCTTCAACAACCAGCTGGTCGGCACGCGCGGCCTGCTCCGCGAGCTGCGGCGGGAGGCGCGCCGCCCATGACCGTCGGCGCCGCGGTCGATGTACTCGGCCGACCCCAAGGCTGAATGCGTTTCGTTAGTGATTCAGGAGGTCAGCTGGCGCGCTGGTCGCGCCTGCACGCCGAACGGGGATGTACGACGCCGCGACGGCCACCACGAAGAGCAATCCAGCAGCTTCGAGGTACGTCCTCCCATCGCGTGGGCTGATCGAGAACGCGCCCGCAAAGAGAAAAGGAGCGGCGACGAACGCCGCGACGACGCCGAGCGCCAGTCCGAGCAGCACGGGCCGGAGCTCCCGGCGGAGCATCGCGACCGTCAACTCGCGCCGGCTGGCGCCAAGGGCCGCGCGGATCGCCAGCTCACGCCGGCGCGTGCGTGCGGCGAAGGCCGCCACGGCGTACACGCCCATGGCGCACAGCACCAGCGCGACGTCGCCAAAGACTTGAAGCAGGCGGACGCTGGCGCGTCGAGAGCCGAGCGACGCCAGCCACAACGATTCGAGCGTGCGCGCGCTGGACGCGGCCACACCCGGATCCCCCTGCGTGACGGCGGATCGGATCTGCGGCGTCAAACTCGCCACATCGCCCCGTCCCCGCACCACCCAGTACATCCGCGCGGCCATCAAGGGCGCCTGAAATGCCGGCATCTGGTGCAGCGGAACGTACAAATCCGCGGTCGGCGGCGCGTCCAGCGTGAATTGTTTGACATCACTCACGACGCCGACGATCTCGAGTTGGGGCGACGCGGCCGCCTGAACAGCCGTCAAGACCGGACCAGGGGCCTCGAAAACCGCCATCTTGACAAGTGACCAAATGGTCACCTATTGTGGGACATGGACGATGTGTTCAGGGCGCTTGCCGATCCGACCCGTCGGAAGCTCCTCGACAAGCTGTTCAAGCAGGACGGCCAGACGCTGAGCGCGCTCGAGCAGCGACTGCCGATGACGCGCTTCGGGGTGATGAAACACCTGCGGATCCTCGAGGACGCCGGCCTAGTCGTGACCAGGCGGCGCGGGCGCGAGAAGCTGCACTTCCTGAATGCCGTCCCGATACGACTCGTCCACGACCGGTGGGTGAGCAAATATGCCGAGTCTTGGGCCGCGACCCTGAGCGACCTCAAGCACAGGCTGGAGGACAAGACCATGGAGAAAGTGTTCGAGATCTACATCAAGACGACGCCGGAACGCCTGTGGGACGCGATCACCAATCCGGAGATGAGGCGGAAGTACAGCTTCGGAATGGGCGTTCACTCGGATTGGAAGCCGGGATCTCCCTACAAGGCCGAGACCGGGTCGGAGACCATCCAGCCGGGGATGGCGATCGCCGAAGGCGAAAACCTGGAGGTCGATCCGCCGCGCCGGCTTGTCCAGAGCTTCAGGGCGCTCTGGAGCGACGACGTGAAGCGCGAGGGAACGTCGAGGGTCACGTGGGAGATCGAGCCGGTCGGCGATTCATGCAGACTGACCGTGACCCACGATCAGCTCCGCGACGGAGCCAACTCGGAGCTGTACGGAGGCTGGCCGATGATTCTGTCTGGCCTGAAGACGCTGCTGGAGACCGGGAAGACGCTCACAACGCCAGGCTCGCAGCTCTATGTGAAGGCGTGAGAGGGATGAGACACGGGTCTGGGACCGTAGTTGGCGGCATCAACGCCGACTTCGGTCCCAGTCTCACCACGCGGATGTCCAGGTTTGACTTGCGCCGAGGTTAGGTCTAGCCTCGAATTGAACGCCTAAGACACCGCAAGGTGACGCGGGGGACCCACCGGCGCGATCGACGCGCCATGGGGCGAATTTGCCGAGGCTCGGCGCTGTATCCCGAGCCACGGCGGACGAGGACTCCAACCTCGAGCCCGTCAGCTAACCCCGTCGGCGTTATTGGAGGCTCGCCGTGTTGTTTCCCCGCAGACACACGTCCGGCGACGTTCCGGACGTTTCCAGCTACTTCGCGTTTCCTTCGTGGACCAGATGGTTGACGGCGTTGGCCGTGCTGCTGGCTGCCGTCGCGTTCGTTTGGCTTTCCGGCTCCAGCAACCCGTTCACGCCGGCCGGGTACGTCGGCTACCTCACCAGGAGCGCCTTGATTGGCAAGGCGCACTTTTACGGCGTGCAGCGCGGCCCGGTCTCCGCCGGGCGCAGGTGGCTGCTCGACGTGACCAACGTCAGCATCACCCCGTACACGTACAGCGAAGAGTTCACCGGAGATGACGCGGTCCTCAGCCGCGACAATCTGAAGATCGCGTTTCGCGTGCACACCGGCTGGCGCATCGACGAGACGCGCGTGCCGATGTTCATGGAGCGGTTCAGCACGACCGTGACGCGCGAAACCGTCGAGAAAGATCCCGACGCCATCGTCAAGGTGGCCTACGCGCACTACGTCCGCGAGCCGCTACGGACGTTCGCGCGTGACGAAGTCCAGCGCCGCAACGGGCTGGACGTGAAGGAGGCGCTCATTCCCATCGGTGATGCGGTCCTGGCGCGCATCCGGCAATATGCAACGAACAGCCCGTTCCTCATCTCCAGCGTCGTCGTCGGGAATATCCAATACCCGGCTGAAGTGGCCGATGCCGTGTCCCGCAAGCTCGCGGCGACGCAGGAGCTCCAGCGTAAGGACACCGAGATCGAGATCGAACGCAAGGAACGCGTCAAGCGCGAGGTGCAGGCTCAGGGCATCGCCAACTCGATGCAGATCATCCGCGGCCAGTTGACGGCGATGTACATCCAGCACGAGGCCATCGAAGCGCAAAAACTGATGGTCAACTCGCCGAATCACACCGTCGTGTACATCCCGTCGGGTCCCATGGGCGTGCCGCTCACCGGGACGTTCCCAGCGACAGCGCCCCAGGGGCCGTCGGCACCGGTGCGCAACCCGCGGTGAACCGTATTGGCGGGACGGCTGGCGCACTCGGCCGTTCCGCCGCTGCGGGATGAGGCACATGGAAGGAGCGCAGGGCGTGGAACGTGCCCGCCGCAGACGCGGCCCGATTCGTGAGTGGTTTCTCCGCGGCCGGCCGGATCGACCGAGCGCGGTCACTCCGCATCACACGGCGCCGTGGTGGCAGGTGATGTGCCTCACGGGCGTCGACTATTTCTCCACGCTCGGTTACCAGCCGAGCATCGCGTTTCTGGCAGCGGGATATCTCTCGCCGATCGCCACGTTCGTGCTCGTGCTGCTGACGCTGCTCGGCGCGCTGCCCGTGTACAACCGGATTGCGGCGCTCAGCCCGCACGGACAGGGCAGTCTCTCGGTCCTCGAGGAGCGCCTGCCTCGCTGGCGGGGCAAGGCGGCCGTGCTGTGTCTGCTCGGTTTTGCCGCGACGGACTTCGTCATCACCATCACGCTCTCGGCCGCCGACGCCGCGGAGCACATCGTCGATAACCCGTTCGTGCCGTCCTGGATGGAGCACCAGATGGGCATGACGCTCCTCCTGGTGGCCATTCTCGGCGCCGTATTCCTGCGCGGGTTCCGGGAGGCGATCTGGATCGCGGTGCTGACGGTCGCGGTTTATCTCGCGTTGAACGTCTTTCTCATCGGCTATGAGCTGGTGCAGTTGCTCACGCATCCCACGGCGTTCAGCAACTGGACGCGCAACCTGTTCGCCCAGCAGGGCAGTCCGGCCATGATGCTGCTTGCCGCCGTGCTCGTGTTTCCCAAGCTGGCGCTGGGCCTCTCGGGATTCGAGACGGGCGTCGCCGTGATGCCGCTCGTCAAGGGCGAGGGCGAAAACGCCGAGGCCGTCCTGGCGTCACGCATCGCGAACACCCGCAAGCTGCTTCGCGCCGCTGCGCTCATCATGAGCGTGCTGCTCGTCGGCAGCTCCCTCGTCTCGACGACGATGATTCCGGCCGAGGCGTACCAGAACGGCGGACCGGCGGACGGGCGCGCGCTGGCATATCTGGCGCACCGCGATTTTGGCGAGGTCTTCGGCTCGATCTACGACCTGTCGACGATCACGATTCTCTGGTTCGCCGGCGCATCGGCGATGGCCGGACTGCTGAATCTGGTGCCGCGATATCTGCCGCGGTACGGCATGGCGCCCGACTGGGCGCGCGCGTCGCGGCCGCTCGTGCTGCTCATCACCGCCATCGGTTTCGTGGTGACGATCATCTTTAATGCCGACGTGAACGCGCAGGGCGGCGCATATGCCACTGGCGTGCTCGTGCTGATGACGTCGGCGGCGTTCGCGGTCACACTCTCGCACCGACGTGAGCGGGTATGGCTGATTCCCGTCACCGCGGTCTTCGTCTACACGACGATTGTCAACATCGTCGAGCGACCGGAAGGCATCCATATTGCCGGCTGGTTCATTGTCACGATCGTGGTGTCGTCGCTGGTGTCGCGCGTGCTGCGTTCCACTGAGCTCCGCATCGAGGCGGTGCAGTACGACGAGCGGGCGCTGGCGTTCATCAAGGACGCGACCGGCTCGGCCATGCTCCGGATCATCGCGAACCGGCCGGATGCGGGCGACCCCGAGGAGTACGCGAGCAAGCTCCAGGAAACGACCGACTCTCATCACATTTCGCCGGAGGCGCCGGTGTTGTTTCTCGAGGTACGGCCCGGCGATGCCTCAGACTTTTCGGACATCCTGGAAGTGAGCGGTGTCGACGTCGGCGGCTTCCGCGTGCTGCGCTGCACGAGTCCGGCGATTCCGAACGCGATCGCCGCGTTGCTCCTCGACTTGCGCGATCGCACGCACACGATCCCCCACGCGTACTTCGGCTGGACGGAGGGGAATCCGATCGTCTACCTGTTCAAGTTTCTCGCGTTCGGCGAAGGTGACACCGCGCCGGTCTGCCGCGAGGTTCTCCGCAAGGTCGAGCGCGATCCCGACAGGCGCCCGCGGATTCATGTGGGATGACCGTGGCTTCGCAAGGGTGGCGCACCGAGGCCCTCTGGCTGGCCGGCACAATCGGCGCGATTGCCGGGCTCGTGCACTTTTACGTCGTCTGGCTCAACGTCACCAATCCGACGATTGCAGCCCTGTCGTTCCTGCTGATCGTGTTCGTCGCCGCGGCGGTATCGACGCTGCGGGTGGCGGTCGTCGGATCGTTCGTCTCCGCGCTGTGCTTCAACTTCTTTTTTCTGCCGCCGGTCGGGACGCTCACGATTGCCGATCCCCAGAACTGGGTGGCGCTGCTGACCCTGCTGCTGGTGAGCGTGTTCGTGAGCCGGCTGTCCACACGCGCCCGCGCGCGCGAGAGCGAGGCCGTCGCCCGGCGCAATGAGCTCGCGCGCCTCTTCGATCTCACTCGCGACATCCTGCTCACGCCGGACGAGCAGGACCCGATTGCGGCGATCGCCGGACACGTCGCGCGCCGATTCAGGATCGCCCGCGTCACAATCTTCAAGCCCGGCCCGGCCGGGTGGGAATCTCACTCGGCCGGAGCGCCGCTCATCGTCGCCGAAGCCGACCTCACCACGCTGATGACGCACGCGCGCACCCGGCTCGAATTCGATGCCACGTCCCGTACGTATGCCGGCGCCGGCCGCGTCCGAGCGGCCGACGGTCTCGTCTGGGTCGAACCGCTGCGCCTCGGGACGTTGGGCATCGGGCTGCTGGCGCTCGCGACCGACGACATCGAGCCTGGCACCCGCGACGCCATCGCAGGCGTCACGGCGATCGCCATCGAGCGTTTCCAGCTCCTCGGCGAACGCAAGGACGCAGAGCTGATCCGGCGCAGTGCGGAGCTGAAATCGGCGCTGCTCGCCGCCCTGAGCCACGACCTCCGGACCCCGCTGACCGCGCTTCGGGTGGCCGCCGACAACCTCACGACGAGTCCGATGCCGGAGCGCGAGCGGCAGGCACAGGCCGATCTCATGCGCACCGAGATTGCGCGCCTGACCCGGCTCTTCGAGAACATCGCGGAGATGGCGAGAATCGAGGCGAAGGCGGTGTCGGCCGAGCTCCAATGGGTCCACCCGGGCGAGATCGTCGAAAGCGCGCTGCAACAGCTCGGCGACACCATCGATCGGCGGCGTGTTGCCGTGACGTTCGGGCAGGAAGGGAGCCTCGTGCGCGTTGACCCCCGGCTGACCTCGACGGCGCTCGCGCGCATCGTCGAGAATGCCGCGGACTACTCGCCGGCAGGGTCGCCGATCGCCATCGATGTTTCGGCGGCAACCGGCGAGCTGAGGATCTCGATCCGCGATCGCGGCGCCGGCATCACCCCCGAAGACCGCGAGCGGCTGTTCGAGCGGTTCTATCGCGGCGCCGCTGGGGGGCAGCGCTTCGGTACGGGGATGGGCCTGGCGATCACCCGCGGCCTGCTCGCCGCCGAGCACGGTCGCGTCTGGGCGGAGAATCACCCGGACGGCGGGGCCGTGTTCACGCTCGCCATTCCCACCGACACGCGCGAGGCGATCTCGCTGGAGGAACGCGCGTGACGCGGCCGGCCCGCATTCTGCTCGTGGACGACGAGGTATCGATTCAACGCGCGGTGGAACCGCTGCTCCGGTCGCGCGGGTATGACGTGGATGTGGCCGGTACCGCACGGGATGCGCTGGCCGCCTTCGACCGGCAGCTGCCGGATCTGATTGTGCTCGATCTCGGTCTGCCGGACGGCGACGGGATCGACGTGTGTCGTCAGGTGCGCGAGCGCGCGGACCTCCCGATCATCGTCCTGTCCGCCCGCGGCCGAGAGCAGGACAAGGTCGCCGCGCTCGATCAGGGCGCCGACGACTTCATCACGAAGCCGTTCGGCCCCGAGGAGCTGCTGGCGCGGATTCGCGTCGCGCTGCGGCGTGTGTCCGCCACCCAGGGCGCTGACGCGGGTCAGTTCCGCGCCGGTGAGCTCACGATCGACTATGACCGCCGCCGGGTCGTACGCGATGAGAAGGAGATCCGCCTCACGCCGAAGGAGTTCGAGCTCCTGTCGCTTCTCGCGCGAAATCACGACAGAGTGCTGACGCATCGCGCAATCCTGCGCGCGATTTGGGGACCCAATGCGGTCGAGCAACCCGAACACCTCTGGACGCTCGTGGCGCAAGTCAGACGGAAAGTCGAGAAGGACCCCACCAACCCGCAATACCTCCTGAGCGAGCCCTGGGTGGGCTACCGCTTCGCTTCAGGCAGCTGACCAGAATCCGCTGAAAATCGTCCAATTTCAGATCTTCAGCAACTTCTCAGACACTCCTTCGGCCATTTTCAGGCCGCCCTTCCTATGCTCGAAGCATGGAAGAACGACGGGACAAGATCGCGCGTCGCGCGGTTGTCAGCGCTGTGCTCGTCGCTGGCGCCGGTGCCGCCTGGCTGGTTGCGGTGGCCCCTGCGGGTTTCGGATTCGCGGGCGCCGTTGGTGTGGCCGTGGTGTGGTGCGTCTGGCTCGAGCGCCATCCGGAATCACACCGGACAATTCCCGAACCCGCGCCCGACGGAGGATCGCGAATCGTCCCCGAACCGCGCGGCGCGACAGACATCAGAAGGGCGGCCCTCGTGCTTCTGATCCTGCTCAGCAGCGCGACCGTGGTCGTCGCGCAAACTCCTCCGTCCCCGCCCCCTGCCAGCCCGCCGCCACAGACTGGAAGTGAGTCTCCGCTGGAGGGCTGGATGCTCGCGACGACGTTGGAGGGCTACTACCAGTGGAACGTCAACCGGCCTTCCGATCGCATCAACCTGCTCCGCGCGTACGACACGCGCGCCAATGTCTTCAGCATCCAGCAGGCGGTTCTGCTGGTCGAAAAAGCCCCAGACGTCGCCAACGGACGGCGCGCCGGGATGCGGCTCGACCTTCAATTCGGGCAGGCCACCGAGACCGTGCAGGGCGGCGCGGCCAACGAGCCGCGTCCGAATGTCTACCGGCACGTCTGGCAGGCGTACGGCTCGTACATCCTTCCGCTGGGACGCGACGTCCAGATCGACTTCGGCAAGTTCGCATCGAACCTGGGCTACGAGACGAACTACGCGAAGGACAACAACAACTTCTCTCGGGCGTACCTCTTCAATTTCCTGCCGTTCTACCACAGCGGTTTGCGCACGACGATTCCAGTGAACGACAAGCTGACGCTGATGTACATGCTGACGAACGGCATCCAGCAGACCGAAGACTTCAACAACTTCAAGTCGAATCACGTCGCGGCCGTCATCAAGCCGGCGTCGAAAGTGACGTGGACCGTGAACTACTACTTTGGCCAGGAACAGCCGGATGGCGGCGAGCCGGATGGCCCGGACGGATTCTTCCGCGTGTTCGACACGTACGTCGCGTTCGCACCGACCGATCGGGCGTCGTTCGGTCTCGACGTCAATCGCGTCACAAGCGAGGTGACCCGCGGCGGTCCTGAAGGCAGGCTCACGGGCCTTGGCGCCTACGCGCGCTATCTGGTCACGACGCCGGCTGCGCTCGCGCTGCGGTACGAGTGGCTCGACGATGACGGGGGGCTGTTTGGCGGAGTCCCGCAGGTGCTCCAGGAAATCACGGTCACGGCCGAGCACAAGTTCTCAGACGGCTTCCTCGCCCGCGGCGAGTTCCGGCGCGATTGGTCGGACACGGTCTTCTTTCCGGCCCACGATCTCGAGCTGAGGAAGGGACAGAACACCGTGCTCGTTGGCCTGGTCTGGTGGATGGGCAACAAGAAAGGCCCTTACTAATGCTGCTCGGAATGGTCGTGCTCGGCCTGGTGACGTTCGCCGCGATGTTCGGCTTCGTCAGGCTCTGCGATCGCGTCTAGGTGCCGTCATGACGATACTCGCGTTGACACGGAGCGTGGCCGCGTTCGCGTATCTCGTATACGCCATGCTGCGCCCGGAGAAGTTCTGAGGCGTGATGAGCACTGACGTCCTTGCCGTCGCCGTCACGCTGCTGTTCACGATCGGCACGAGCCTGATCATCGGCCGCTACATGTTCAAGGTCTTCACGGGCGGCCGGACGATGCTCGATCCCGTTCTCGTGCCGATCGAGCGGCTCGTGCTCCGCGTCACGGGGGTGAATCCGGCCGACCAGCAGGACTGGAAGCGGTACGCCACGTCGCTCCTCGTCTCGAATGTCTGCATGTGGATCGCGACGTTCGCGATCGTGTCGCTGCAGCGGATGCTGCCGTTGAATCCCGATGCCATCGCGAACATGGAGCCGACGCTCTCGTTCAACACGATCTCGAGCTTCACGACGAATACGAACCTGCAGCACTACAGCGGCGAGACAGGGCTGTCGTACTTCTCCCAGATCTTCGTCATCAGCTTCCTGCAGTTCGTGACCGCCGCGACGGGCGTGGCCGCCTGCATTGCGATCATCCGCGGACTGGCCGGCAACCGGCTGACGACGCTCGGGCCGTTCTCACTGCCCCGCAGAGCAGAACCGCCCAGTACCCCGAGACATTCGGGCCAATTCCAGCAACCAGCTCAAGACAGGACAGTGAGAACGGCCCTCGGCAACTTCTATGTCGATCTCACCCGGGCCACGGTCCGCGTGTTCCTGCCCCTGGCGATTCTGGTGGCCGTGATCCTGATGTGGCAGGGCACGCCAATGACCCTCGACGGCGCCGCCCAGGCCACGACGCTGGAGGGCGCGCCGCAGCCGATCGCGCGCGGAGTCACCGCGAGCGTCGTCTCGATCAAGCAGCTCGGCACGAACGGCGGCGGCTACTTCGGTCCGAACTCGACCCATCCTTACGAAAACCCGACCCCGCTCGCCAATTTCGTCGAGACCTGGTCCATCACCATCATCCCGATGGCGATGGTGTGGACGCTCGGCTACATGCTCTCCCGGCGCCGGCTTGCGGTGGTCATCTTCGCGACCATGCTGGCGCTCTACATCCCGATGGTCGTCTTTGCGGTCGGGCAAGAGGCGGGCGGCAATCCCGCCATCGCGCGGATGGGCGTGGACCAGTCCACCGGCTCGATGGAAGGCAAGGAGGTCCGGTTTGGCGCCGGACTCTCCGCGTTCTGGGCGGTGACGACCACCGTCACGTCCAACGGATCCGTGAATTCGATGCACGACTCGCTGACGCCACTTGGCGGCCTGATGCCGCTTGTCGGCATGTGGCTCAACAACATCTTCGGGGGCGTCGGCGTCGGCTTCATCAACATGCTGATCTTCGTCGTCGTCGCGGTGTTCGTGGCGGGGATGATGATCGGACGCACGCCGGAGTTTCTGGGCAAGAAGGTCGAGGCAAAGGAGATGAAGCTCGCGAGCCTGGCGCTTCTCTGGCACCCGCTCGCGATTCTCGTGGGGACCGCAGTCGCCTGCTACGTGTGGGCGACGACGTCTGATCCCGGGTCGGCGCTCGGGTGGCTCAAGAATCCGGGACCGCACGGCTTCTCCGAGATGCTGTACGAGTTCACGTCGTCGGCGGCGAACAACGGTTCCGGCTTCGAGGGCCTTGGCGACAACACGCCGTTCTGGAACATCTCGACGGGACTCGTGATGCTGCTCTCGCGCTACATCCCGATCATCGCGCCGCTGGCCCTGGCCGGCGTGCTGGCGGCCAAGCCCGCCGCTCCGGAAACCGCGGGCTCGCTGCGGATCGACAGCGCGACGTTTGGTTTCACGCTCTGGGCCGTCATCGTGATTCTCGGCCTGCTGATGTTCATGCCGGTGGCCGTGCTCGGGCCGATTGCGGAGCATCTGGCGCTTCGGTAGCCCCGCGGCGGGTTGTGCCGCGGCCAGCCCAAAAGGGCGTCGCGCGAAGCGCGTAAAGCGAGCGGGGGTGGGGCCCCGCGAGCGAGTAAAGGAAGAAGACAATGCTGACCGAAATAAAACGAGGTTTGCTGTTCACGCTCGTCACGATGGTCCTCCTCGGCGGCGCGTACAACGCGCTCCTGTGGGGCATTGGCCGGGTGGCGTTTCGGGACCAGACCGACGGCAGCCTCATTCGTCGCGACGACGGCGCCATCGTCGGGTCGCGATTGATCGCGCAGAAGTTCAGCCGGCCCGAGTACTTCCACCCGCGACCCTCTGGTGTCGACTACAACGCCGCCGCGACGGGAGGCACGAACTACGGACCGTCCAATCCGGACCAACTGAAAGCGGTGCAGGAACGGACCGACGCCGTAGTGGCGCTCGAAGGGGTCGCTCCTGGTCAGGTGCCGTCGGAAATGGTCACCGCGAGCGGCGCCGGGCTCGACCCGCACATTCCGCCGGCCGCCGCCGAGCTGCAGGCGGCGCGTGTGGCGCGCGCGCGGAACCTGCCGATCGAAAAGGTGCGCGAACTGATTCGGACGCACACGGCCGGGCCGACGTTCGGGTTTCTCGGCCGCGCCCGCGTGAACGTGCTCGAGCTCAACCTCGCGCTCGACGGCATCGAGCAGTAGGAGACCATGTCTGAACCCGCACGCAGGATCTCACTCTGGGATCCCCGCATTGTCCGGGGAGCTATCGACGCATCTTTCCGCAAGCTGGATCCGCGGGTGCAGATCAAGAACCCGGTGATGTTCATCGTCGAGGTCGGCAGCGTCCTCACGACGCTGATCTTCGTCCAGGACCTGGCCGGCGGCGGCGGACGTCCTCTATTCACGGGACAGGTCGCCTTCTGGCTCTGGTTCACGGTGCTGTTTGCCAACTTCGCCGAAGCGATGGCCGAAGGCCGCGGCAAGGCGCAGGCCGACACACTGCGCCGAACGCGCACCGAAACCGTCGCCAACCGGCTGACCGCCGGCGGCCAGATTGAAAAAGTCCCCGCCGCCAGCCTGCGGAAGGGGGACGTCGTCATGGTGCGGGCCGGCGAGTTCATTCCGGCCGACGGCGAGATCATCGAGGGCGTCGCCTCGGTGGACGAATCGGCGATCACGGGCGAGTCGGCGCCGGTCATTCGCGAGTCAGGCGGCGATCGGTCGGCCGTCACCGGCGGCACGCGGGTGATCTCGGACTGGATCAAGGTGCGCGTGACCTCGGACCCCGGGCACACCTTCCTGGATCGCATGATCGCGCTCGTCGAGGGCGCCGAGCGGCAGAAGACGCCGAACGAGATCGCGTTGAACATCCTGCTCGCCGTGTTGACGCTCGTCTTCCTGCTCGTTGTCGTGACGCTCCAGCCGTTTGCCGTGTATGCGCAGACCACGATTTCCATTCCGGTGCTCGTATCGCTCCTCGTGTGCCTGATTCCGACGACGATCGGCGCGCTGATATCGGCCATCGGGATTGCCGGGATGGACCGGCTCGTTCAGCACAACGTGCTCGCGATGTCGGGCCGCGCGGTCGAGGCGGCGGGCGACGTGGACACCCTGCTGCTCGACAAGACCGGCACGATCACACTGGGCAATCGTCAGGCCACCGAATTCGTGCCCGTGGCGGGCGTGAGCGGGGCTGACCTGGCCGATGCGGCGCAGCTGGCGTCGCTGGCGGATGAAACCCCCGAAGGGCGCTCGATCGTCGTCCTGGCGAAGGACAAGTACAAGATCCGGGGACGGGATCTCGCCGACAAGGCGGCGGCCTTCGTGCCGTTCTCGGCCCAGACACGAATGTCCGGCGTCAACGTCGAGGGCCGAGAAATCCGAAAAGGGGCCGCGGATGCGATCGAGAAGTACGTGACGACAAACGGCGGCGAATGGCCCCCTGAGGTCCGTGAGATCGTGGATCGCATCGCCCGAGGCGGCGGCACGCCGCTCGTGGTTGCCGAACGCACGCGGCCGCTCGGTGTCGTGCACCTCAAGGACATTGTCAAGGGCGGCATGCGCCAGCGGTTCGACGCGCTGCGGGCCATGGGCATCCGGACGGTCATGATCACGGGCGACAACCCGCTCACGGCCGCGTCGATAGCGCGCGAGGCCGGGGTCGACGACTTCCTCGCGCAGGCCACGCCCGAAGACAAGATGGCGCTCATCAAGCGCGAGCAGGCCGCGGGCAAGCTGGTGGCCATGACCGGGGACGGCACGAACGACGCGCCCGCGCTCGCGCAAGCCGACGTCGGTGTCGCGATGAACACGGGGACGACGGCCGCCAAGGAAGCGGGCAACATGGTCGATCTCGATTCGAACCCGACGAAACTCATCGAGATCGTCGAGATCGGCAAACAGCTCCTGATGACGCGCGGAGCGTTGACGACGTTTTCGATCGCGAACGACGTCGCGAAATACTTCGCGATCATTCCGGCGATGTTCATCCTCGCCTTCCCGCAACTCGGCGTGCTGAACGTCATGGGCCTGGCGACGCCGGAATCGGCGATTCTGTCAGCGGTGATATTCAATGCCGTGATCATCATTGCGCTCATCCCGCTGGCGCTGAAGGGGATCTCCTACAGGCCGACCGGGGCGGCGGCGATCCTCCGCCGCAATCTGCTGATCTACGGTGCGGGCGGGGTGGCCCTGCCGTTTGTCGGCATCAAGGCCATCGACCTCCTGCTCGTCGCGGTGGGTCTCGCGTGAGGAGGCCGGCGCATGCCTGCGACCGAGCCGCGCCCGACCGCTGACGCGCTGCTGGCGCGGATCAAGGAACATGACCGGGCGCGCCTGCGCATTTACATCGGCGCCGCACCGGGCGTCGGCAAGACGTACGCGATGCTCCGCGAGGCGCATGCCCTCCGCGCGCGAGGGCTCGATGTCGTCGTGGGCTTTGTCGAAACCTACGGTCGCAGCGACACCCAGGCGCAGCTGGGGGATCTCGAGGTCATCCCCCGCCGGCCCGTCGAGTACCGCGGTACGACGATGGAGGAGATGGACGTGGACGCGATCGTCCGGCGCAAACCGCAGGTCTGCGTCGTGGACGAGCTGGCCCACACGAACGTGCCGGGCAGCCGCAATACCAAGCGCCACGAGGACGTGCTCGAGATCCTGGACGCCGGCATCCACGTGATGACCGCCGTCAACATCCAGCACCTGGAAACGCTGAACGACGCGGTCGCGCGCGCCACCGGCGTGCGCGTGCGCGAGACTGTTCCAGATACGTTCCTGGATCGCGCCGACGAAGTGATCAACGTCGATGTGACCGTCGAGGAACTGCGCAGCCGCCTCAGGGAAGGGAAGATCTACAAGCCCGAGAAGATCGAGCAGGCCCTCACCAATTTCTTCAGGAAGGGCAACCTCTCGACGCTGCGCGAGCTGGCGCTGCGGGCGGTCGCCGACGAGGTTGGCGAAAAGGCATCGAGCTACCGGACACGCGAAGGGCTGGAGCCGGCGCTCATTCCCGAGCGTGTGATGGTGGCGATGAGCTCATACGCGGAGGCGGGCCGGGTCATCCGGACCGGCGCGCGAATTGCCGGACGTCTGGGCGCGCGGTGGTACGCCGTCTATGTCGAGACGCCCCGCGAGCAGTCGAACTCCATGCCGGTCGATTCGCGGACCACGCTCGATCGCAGCATCGCGCTGGCCGAAAGCCTCGGTGCAACAGTGGTCCGCGTCAAGGCGGCCAAACCGGCGGATGGCTTGATCGCGTTCGCACGGCGTGAAGGGATCACGCACGTCATCTTTGGCCAGAGCCAACGCTCGCGATGGGAGGTGCTCCTGCGGGGCTCGGTGATCGAGCGGTTTCTGCGGGAAGTGCCGGATGCGGCGGTTCAGGTCGTCCCGGTCGGTGAGTCGGGCAGCTAGAGCCGTTCTCACTTCCGCCGCCTATTCCATCGGCGTCTCACCCTCGATGCGCCGAATCAGACTCAGCGCGCGTTCACGGAGATCGGCCGCATCATGAGCGATCTGCGCCTCGCCGATGTGTTCGAGCCGCGGGACCCGGCGGTCGAGGGCTTCGATCAACCGATACAAATCGCCCAGCATCTCCCGGGCGTGCGCGACCTTGTCCTGTTTCGTGATCAGCATGGCTTCTCTCGCGGTCTCTCTCGGACCTTCCAACGGCCCGCCGACCCAGTCTCACGCCGACTTGCGCGGCAGGCTGGACACCTTGCCCTCGCCGACCTCGCGTCGAGCGGTCGTCGTCAGCTTGCCGGCCGCCGGTACGAGAGGAACGCAGCCGCGCATCAGTTGCGCCGTCCGGAGCGCCGCGAGCGTGACGAACTCGAACTTTCCGAGCTGAGAGGGGTCAAACGCCATCAGAACTCCTTGACCGGGTGATGGTCCGGCCAGTGGATTCAACGAGGTGGACGAGTCACCGACCAACCATCGGTACGGGCCGGGCCCGCGTCAACAGTTCGTTCAACGTCATAGAGCACCTGCGCGATCGGTGCTGTCCGGCGGCTGCGCAGGATGGTGAGACAGGTGGCAACCGGCGCGGCCGCGAGAAAGAACCATCCTGCGTACTCGGGCCCGGAGAGGCTGGCGCCGACGAACGCGGCCCGGCTCATCAGTGCGGTCACCACGACGAGCGGCCAACCCGCAAGAAAGGCTACGAGCAGGCGTTTTTCTGACACGGTGACCTCCGAAGATCGGATCGATCACGCGCCATCGGAATTGGTGGGGCGCAAGGGTCCGGCGAGAGTGGCTGCCGGTCGGCGTGCACCCAGGGAATCAGGGATGCGACTCGGAACGCTGGCGGGCGTCAGTCGAAACTGACCCTCTTATTATATGTGATCCGAGTGGCACGCTTCTTTCACGGGTTTCGGCTCTGCGAGCAGCGCCCGGGCGCGTTCCAGAGCCGCCTCGACCGAGCGCAGCAGGGTTTCCGTCACAATCGACTTGCCAGAGCCGCGAACCAGAGGCTACGTTGGCGACATGGCCAGACATCTTTTCGTCGTCGCGCTCGTGGGCTTCGCCGCAAGCCCCGTGCTGTTCTCAGCGCAGCCGCCCGCTCAGCGCGCCAACCTCACGGGCCTGACAACCGCCATGCGTTCGCGACCGTGCGCAACGACAACTCGATGCTGGTGCTCGACCTGACGACTGGCGAGACACTGAGCCGCGTCGAGGTCCAGAACAGTCCTGATGGCGTGACCTATTCGCCGATTCAGCGGTAGGATCTCACACGGACCCATTGCAGATCGCAGAAGGAAGGCAAGTATGGACAAAGTGGTGCATTTCGAGATTCCGTTCGAGAACAAGCAGCGTGCCATGACGTTCTACAGTCAGGCGTTCGGCTGGCAGCTGATGGACATGCCTCAGATGGACTACGTCGTCGCGCAGACGGTCGCGACCGACGACAAGCACATGCCGAAGGAACCCGGCGCCATCAACGGAGGGCTGTTCGCGCGGCCCAAGGATGCGCCGTCGCCGACGATCTATGTGGGCGTCGCGTCGGTGGAAGCGTCCATCCAGAAGGTGCAGACGGCCGGCGGGAAGATCGTGACGCCGCACACGCCGATCCCGGGGATGGGCGCCTACGCGCGAGTCTCGGACACTGAAGGGAACATCATCGGCTTGTTCGAGAGTCAGGGCTGATTTCCACCTTCGACGGAATCGCGGCGAGTGAGCATGCGCGCGCTCGTGCTGGACGCCGGCACGCTGACCCTCCGCGATCGGCCAAGGCCCACGGCCGCGGGCGAATGCCTCGTCCGTGTGACCGCCGCGGGAATCTGCGGCACTGATCTCGAGCTGCTGCGTGGCTATGCTGGATTCTCAGGCGTCCCCGGTCACGAGTTCGTCGGCGTCGTCGACGAGGCAGGCCCGGCCGACAACGCGTGGATAGGACGACGGGTCGTCGGTGAAATCACCGTCGGCTGCGAACGGTGTGCGGGATGCCGGGTCGCAGGACGCGGCCATTGCGACGTCCGGACGGTCCTCGGCATACGCGGCCGCGACGGCGTGTTCGCCGAGTATCTGTCCCTTCCCGCCACGAATCTGCATGTGGTCCCCGAATCGCTCGATGATCTGACGGCGGTCTTCGTCGAGCCGGTGGCCGCGGCGTGCCGCGTCGTGGAGCAGGTCCACGTCGATCGCGACACGCGGGCCGCGGTCGTCGGCAGCGGGCGGCTGGGCCTTCTGGTCGCGCAGGTGCTGCGTCACGCTGGAGCGCAGGTGACGGTGATCGTTCGAGGTGCGCGCGGCCGGCCGGCGGCGAGCGCGTTGGGACTCGAGACCGCCACGCTCGATGCGGCCGCGACCTCGCTCGCCCGGCACCTTGACGTCGCTGTCGATACGACTGGCGATCCGGCGGGCTTTGCGGTGGCCGCCGGGCTCGTCCGCCCGCGCGGAACCGTCGTCGTCAAGTCGACGTTCCACGGCGAGACGCCGGTGCCATTCTCGCCACTTGTCGTCGACGAGATCACGGTCATCGGATCGCGATGCGGTCCTTTCAACCGTGCTCTGGCGCTCCTCGAGGCCGGAGTGATCGACGTGAAACCGCTGCTCGCCGGGACGTATCCGCTCGCGCAGTACGCCCAGGCGTTCGATCGCGCGAGGGACGGTCTGAAGGTCGTCTTGACGTCCTAACGCCGAACCGCCGGCCGCGCGGCGACCAGGCGTCGCACCGCCTCCGGCAGCTCGCGCTCATTCAGCCAGGCGAAACTGAATCGCGCGAACGGAATCGGCTTCTGATCAAACGCGTACCGCCGGCCGGTGTACCACCAGACGCCTCGGTCGGCGCTTCGCCTCGCCCAGAGTTCGACGTTTTCGGGCGACGTGAACCGCACCCACAGCGCCATCCCGCCGCTCGGAATCCTGAATTCCGCAGCGTCGCCCAGCTCGCGACGGATCGCGTCTGCGAGGATCTTCCGTCGTTCCGCATAGATGCGGCGCGCGCGCGCCACATGCCGCTGAAGCTCGTTATCGTCAATCAACGCCGCAATCGCCGCCTCCATCGCGAGATCTCCCTGAATGTCCAGGAGCGAGCGGATGGCGGTGATTCTCTGCATGACGTCGGGAGGCGCGACAACGTAGCCGAGTCTGAGACCCGGCGCGAGCACCTTCGAGAGCGTCCCGACGTAGATGACGACGCGCGCCGGGTCGGCGCTGGCGAGAGGCAGCACGGGCCGGCCTTCGTAGTGGAACTCGTGATCGTAGTCGTCCTCGACGATGGCAAGTCTCTCGCGTCGTGCGAGTGCCAGGATCTCGAGCCGGCGAGACGCCGTCAGCGTCACGGTCGTCGGGTACTGATGATGCGGCGTCAGGTACACGGCGCGGATGGGCGTCCGGTCGTGCAGCGCTGCCAGGGCAGCGACGTCGATACCTTCGTCATCGATCGCCACCGACACGACGCGCGCTCCGGCGGCGCGGAACGCTTCCCAGGCCGGCCGGTAGCCCAGACGCTCGACGGCCACGACGTCGCCGGGGCGGAGGAGCGTGCGCGCGACCAGCGAAAGCGCCATCTGACTTCCGCGGGTCACGAGGACATCTTCCGGGCCGATCGGCAACGCCCTCGTCACCGCGAGCATCGACGCGAGCGCAGAGCGGAGGGCCGGATGGCCTTCGGGATCGCCGTAACTCAGCACAAGTCCGGCTCGGCGCGCGAGGACTCGCCGGTACGCGCGGCCGATCGCTCTGGCCGGCACGAGTCGCGGATCCGGGGCGCCGCTGCTGAGGTTCAGGGTCCCGCGGGGAAGCGCGGCCGGCCGGTACACTTCGGGACCACTCGGCACCGCGAATCCGGCCCGCTTCGGCGCTTCGCTGCGCGTGCGTGCGCCTGTGGTGTCGCGCGCCCTCGACTCCGGAATCGTGTGTGCGACGAACGTGCCTCGCCCGTGCGCGGCCTCCAGCCATCCTTCGGCGACAAGCTCCCCGTACGCGCTGAGGATGGTGTTCCGGTGCACCCCGGCGGCGTCCGCCAGATCGCGGCTGCCCGGCAGCCGATCGCCAGGCCGAAGACGGCCGCGCCGGATGTCGTCGGTGAGCGCCCGCGCAATCTGAAGAAAGGGCGGCAGGGACGCGCTCCGGTCGACGTCGATGACCAACCGCCAGTCGCCCTTCTTCATTCGAAACCGGGGGACTTCGTCCCCCGGACCCCCTCTCGCCGTCGCTCGCGGGGGCCCCATTGCCCCGCGCCGCTCCGGCGGGGCGCGCCCGTGGCGCGCCTGCGCACCGCCAAAACGCGAACTGGTCTAAGTGAAATTGTCTATATGGTTCTTCTACTTAGACCATACAGCGTCCAGCATATACCGTGTCGCGAGACGTCCGTTACAGCCTCCGAGCGCTTCGCAAGACCCCGGCGTTCACCTTGGGCGCGATCGTCACGATTGCCCTCACCGTCGGGGCGACGACCGCCATTTTCAGCGTGGTGTACGGCGTCCTGCTGCGTCAGTTGCCCTACGAGAACGTCGACCGCGTGTTCTGGATGTGGTCCGACCAGCCGGGCCGGGACCGGTCGCCATTCAACGTCCCCGACTTTCTCGACTACCGCGATCGCGCCCGAACGCTGCACGGATTGGCCGGATTCTTCGGCTTTGGCGCGAGCCTCACCGGCGACGATACGGGCGAGCGCGTCCAGGGGCTCAGGGCGACGGGCGATTTCTTCGAAGTGCTCGGCGCACGAGCGCAGCTCGGGCGTCTTCTTCAGCCGACCGACGAACCGGCAGGCGCGGACCACGTCGTTGTCCTCACCGATCGGTTCTGGACACGGCGCTTCAGCCGCGACACGGATATCGTCGGCCAGCGAATCCGGCTCAACGGCGACGAGCACGTCGTGGTGGGCGTATTGGCGCCTGGATTCGTGACGCCAATTCGTGACGCCGAATTCGTCGTGCCCTTCAATCCCGACGTCGACCCACGACGTGGCGCCCGCAACTCCCTGAATTTCATTCAGGGAGTTGGTCGACTCCGCGACAGTGTGTCGCTCAGTCTGGCCGCCGGCGAGCTGAACGGCATTGCCCGGAGGCTGCAGGGGGAGTTTCCGGTCGAGAACGCCAGGAAGCGCGGCGTGCAAATGGTGCGGGTGATTGACGGCGTCGTCGGGTCGTTCCGGTCGGCGCTGTGGACGATCTTCGCGGCCGTTGGCGGGGTGCTCCTGGTCGCGTGCGCCAACCTGGCCAATCTCATGCTGACTCGGGCAAGCGGCCGGCGGAAGGAGATCGCCGTGCAGCTCGCGTTGGGAGCGTCGCGCTGGAGTGTCGCGCGCCAGTGTCTCATCGAGACCCTGATGGTCGGCATCGTGGGAGGGATGTCGGGTGCCGTGGTGGCGAGATTCGGCGTCGTGGGCCTTCTCGCGATTGCGCCCGCGGATTTGCCTCGCGTCGGGGAGGTCCGGATGGATGTCGCCGTTCTCGTCTTTTCACTGCTGGTGTCGTTGCTGACGGGCGTGCTCTTTGGCGTGATTCCCGCGCTCGTGTCGGCGAGGGTCGATGTGCGGGACGCGCTTCTGGGCAGCAGTCGCGGCACCACGACAGGCGGGCGACGTCTTCGTGGCGCGCTCGTCAGCTGCGAGGTTGCGCTCGCGGTCGCCCTGCTCGTCGTCATGACCATGCTGGCGAAGAGCTTTGCCAACGTGCAGGCCGTCGTTCCGGGGTTCGACCCGACGGGTGTGCTGGCCGCCCGTCTCTCGCTGCCGCCGAAGCAGTTCACCGACCGAGAGGCGATTGTCGGCTTTCAGCGGGCGCTTCTCGAGCAGGTGTCAGCCTTGCCAACCGTGTCGCACACAGGAGCGATCAATCTGCCGCCCCTCATTGGCTCTGTCGTCCGCGTGCCCTTCACTGTGGACGGGCGAGCGATTGAACGCGAGCGGGTGCCGGTGGCTCAATATCGAATGGTGTCGGCGGGATACTTCGAAGCGATGGGGATTCCGCTGAAACGCGGGCGTACGTTTTCAGACCGCGACACCGCCAGGACGCGACCGGTGGTCGTCGTGAACGCGGCGCTCGCGGGGCGCTGGCTCGACGGGCTCGAGCCGATCGGCGCGCGTCTGCACGTGGACGACAACGACAGCGCGCCACGGCCCGTCGAAGTCATCGGCGTGGTGGGGAACGTTCAGCAACTCGCGCTCGACGCCACGGACCCGACGTGGGACATGTATCTGGCGTATCCGCAGCTGCACCCCGACACGTTGGGCCTTGCGGTCGCGAACATGTTCTGGGTCACGCGCACGTCCGGAGATCCGATGGCGTTTGCGAACACCTTCGTCCAGGAATTGCGGCGCGTCCATCCTGACGTCGTCGCCTCTCAAATCAGGCCGCTGGAGCGGAGCCTGTCGGACGCTGTCGCGCCGCGGCGATTCAATGTGTCGCTGATTGCCGCGTTCGGCGTGGCGGCGCTCGCGCTCGCCGTCACGGGGATCTATGCCGTCATCATGTACTCGGTCAGCCAACGTACGCGCGAAATAGGCATTCGCATCGCCCTTGGCGCAGGGCGATCGAACATCGTGCGGCTCATCATGGGAGACGGGGTGCGCTTTATCGTCGTTGGCCTGGTCGCGGGATTGGCGATGGCCATTGGCCTTCTGCAGTTCGTATCCACGATGCTCTTCGGCATCACGGCAGGTGACGTCGCGACATTCGGACAGGCGTCGGTCGTGGTCGCGGCGGCTGGTCTGCTCGCCTGCGCGCTGCCGGCGGTCCGGGCGCTCAGGTCAAGCGGCGGCGCTCTCAATGCCGGATAGCGGATTCCATCTTCAACCCGCCAACGGACAACTCGAGCGTCTCGACCAGCGGCTCGCGGCCCAGGGCATTCAACGGCGAGACGAAATACCCGGAGGGCCGAGTACTGGCAAAGGTCCATCGAGTCACATCGGCGCGCGAAGCGTCCATCAGGACGACACTGACGGTTTTTCGACCGGCGGTGGGCGACTGGCGGGCACGGTCCCACCAGTCATACCACTCGCTGGACGTGGTCATGCCGCGCCGCAGCGTCAGGCGGCCGTACTCGACGACGCGCCTTCGCTTTCCCAGTGTGACGATCCGTGCCTCAGGAAAAATGACCTCGGTGGCGCCGGTGCCCTGCAGACCTTCGATCTCGACGCGAAATCGCGCGTTGACGAACGGCTCACGCTGATCGGTGCTCATTAATGGCTCCAACCATCAGCTGACCCGCTCGACGCCTTCATTCACCAACTCCAGCGTCTCGATGAACACCTCGTTCCCTTTGGCGTTGAGATCGGTTGGGTCGTATTTGACGGGCCAGGCGTCCGTCACCAGGTAGCGCGCTTTGTCCGCGCCGCTCTCGTCGAGCACGACGATGGCGACGGTCCGGCGATTCGCGGCGATCTGGCCGGTGACGATCGCTTTGTGCCAGTTGAAGAGCTCGAGCGAATCCGTCACGCCATGTTTCAGCGTGACGTTGCCGAATTTCGTCAGGCCGGACAGCTTCCGCACGTTCGGAGGGTCGGTCCCTTCGCGGTAGTCGATGACCTCCGTTGTCGTCGCGCCAATCGCGACCTCGCTGAAGCTGGCGGTCTGGATGCCGGCGATCTCGAGTCGGAACCGGAAGTTACGGAGCGGGTCGTGGCGGGCCATGGATGGGAGTTTACGATGTCGCATGCCCGCAGGACGTCCCTTGGAGCTTGCTTCCGAGTTGCTCGAGGCCTTTGTGCACTCGGGCCGTGTCAGCGAGTACCTCGTCGCCGTTCTGCCCGACACGATCTGGCACGCCGCCCCGCCGTCGGGGCGCGGGCGGTCGATCGCCGCGATCGTGACCCATATGCAAGGCGTGCGTCGGACGTTCGCGCGGACGGGTCGCGCCCGCGTGAAGGGGCAGCCGCGCCGGGCGGTGGACATGCTCACGTACCTCCTCCAGCACGACGCTCACCACCGGGGACAGATTTGCGTGCTCGCCCGTGGCCTCGGTCACGAGTTCCGGTCGGAGGACGTCACTCGGCTTTGGGGCTGGAAGAAGCTTTCGCGGCGCTGGTCACGCGGCCGGATCACGGGGACGAGCGCGACCGGGTGATTGAGTGGCGCGCCGAGGGCAACTCCGGCTGGCTGCTCGCGGTAGGCGTGCTTGCCGGGATCACGGGGATGGTGGCGTCGGTGCCCAACGTCTGGATCGCGCACCTCCTGCTGCTGTCGCTGTTCCTGTCCGAAGTGCTGAAACTCGTCCTGAAACTCGTCTACTACCGCCGGGGGATGTAGCGTGGGACCGACGAGGATCAGCAATCAGATCCGCACGCTCCGGTTCCATCAAGGGGAGATGACGCAGCAGCAGCTGGCGGACCAGGTCGGCGTCACGCGTCAGACGGTCAACGCCATCGAAGCCAACAAGTACTCGCCCTCGCTCGAGGTGGCGTTTCGGATCGCCCGCGTGTTCAACAGGCCGCTGGAGGAGGTCTTCCAGTACGGCCCGGCGCCGGACTGAGGGCGGCTCGGACGCGTTTGACAGATGCGGGCGGGCATGTTACTTTGTATTACAAAGTTCACGTCGACGACAGGCACACAACGATCCGCGATGAGAATCATCCGTGCCAGCCACCTGGGTATGTGTTTCGGCGTGCGTGACGCGATCGCGCTCGCGCTGGAGCACTCCGACGCCCGGCCCCTTACCATCCTCGGCGACCTCGTGCACAACGGGGAGGTGCTGGCGAGCCTGAAGGCCAGGGGGATTGCGATCGCGGCCGACGTCACTCAGGTGAAGACGCAGGCCGTGATGATCACGGCCCACGGGGCGTCCCAACGAAGGCTGGCGGACACGCGTGCGCGCGGCCTCGAGGTGGTGGAGGCGACCTGCCCGCTGGTGCACGTCGCGCATCGGGCGATCACGGCCCTCCTCCGCGATGGCTACCACCCGGTCATCATCGGCCAGCGCGATCACGTGGAGGTCAGAGGGCTGACCGACGATCTCGACGCGTTCGACGTGGTCTTGACCGAGGAGGACGTGCGACAGCTTGCCGAGCGTCCGCGCATCGGCATCGCGGCTCAGACCACGCAGCCGATTGACCGCGTGCGGCATCTCGTCGGGATGATCCGAGAGCGATTTCCTCGATCGACGGTCCGGCTGATCGACACCGTCTGTCACCCCACCAAGCAACGGCAGCAGGCGGCCCTCGATCTCGCCCGCCAGTGCGACGTCGTCATCGTCGTCGGCGGCGCCAACAGCAACAACACCCGCGAGCTCGTGAGCACGTGCCGTCGTCTCTGCTCGCAGGTGCATCACGTCCAAGGCGAGTCGGATCTGTGTCTGGACTGGTTTGCCGCTGCCTCGACGGTCGGCCTCACGGCCGGCACGTCCACACCTGATCACGTCATCGATCGCATCGATCAGCGCATCCAGGAACTTGGCGGCCTGCGGGGCGTAGACTGAGATTGCCTCCAGAGGGAGGACCGCCATGAACCACGACGCGGTGGCGCACCGGAGACACGTCATCAACGCCGGTGGCCGCGCGCTCGCCCGGCTCTCTCTCGCCGTCGTCCTGCCCTTGATCGCGGACCAGGCCATGGCGCAGACGGTCACGGGCTCCGCGACGTATCGCGAGCGCATGGCGATGCCCGCCGGGGCGGTGTTCGAGGCCACCATTGAAGATGTCTCGAAAGCAGACGCGCCCGCGCTGGTCATCGCGAGCACGCGCAATACGTCGCCGGGCAACCCGCCGGTCGCATTCTCGATCGCGTACGACAAGACCAAAATCCTGCCGGACCATCGGTACGTCGTGCGCGCGCGCATTCTCGTAGACGGGAAGCTGATGTTCACGAGCGATGTCGCGACTCCCGTGATCACCCGCGGCGCTCCGACCACGGTGTCGCTGATGCTCCGCCGCGCCGGCGGAGGTCCGCCGGCTCCGCCGCCTCCTGCCTCGGCTGCCGCTCCTTCGCCGGGCCAGAATCGCCCGCTGGCGGCCACCTACTGGAAGGCGATCGAGATTGCGGGAAAACCCGTCCCCGCGCAGAGCGCGAATCGTGAGGCTCATCTTTCGTTCCAGCCGGGCGGCCGCGTGACCGGTTCCGATGGCTGCAACAAGGTCGCAGGGACCTACACGGTGAAAGCGGACGCGGTCACCTTCGGCCAGATGGTCGGGACGCAGATGGCGTGTACGGACAGCGCGGGGATCGAGCGCGCGTTTCAAGCCGCACTCCGAAGCACAACGCGCTGGCGGATCGCAGGCGATCGGTTGGAGCTTCTCGACGCGGCCGGCAAGGTGCTTGCTGCATTTCAGGGCCGGGCGCCGACGCCGCGGCCCGCGCCCGCCCCGAAACTGGCTGGCACCACGTGGCAGCTCGTCAAGGTTCAGGGTGGCGACGGCACGACGCTCACGCCGGACGACAAGTCGAAGTACGTGATCTAACTACCGACCAGGGCTCTGGAAACCATTGCCGCCACGGCATATCTTCAGTAGTGTCGCGGTGGCATGAACGGTCCGGTCGTCTCTTCGCACTCGTCGGCAGCCCGCCGAACCCAGGCGCTTGAGCCGTTCTCATTTCCTCGCAGAGCAAAGCTGCATGGATCGCGAGACAGTCGGCCGAATTCCAGCAGGCGGCTCGCTACTGGCGAATGAGAACGGCTCTAGCGCTCATCGCGAACGTGCTGTTGTCGGCGGCGATTCTCGCCCAGCCCACCCCGCCGCTCCCCAACAGACCGGACTCGGTGAAGTTTGCCGCCATCGGCGACAACGGCACCGGCGGCCGGCCGCAGTACGACGTGGCGCAGCAGATGGTCAAGGCGCGCGCGGTCTTTCCGTTCGACTTCGTCATCATGCTCGGCGACAACATGTATGGCGGACAGACGCCGGCGGACTTCGTGAAGAAGTTCGAGCAGCCGTACGCGGCGCTCCTCACGGCCGGCGTGAAGTTCCAGGCCTCGCTCGGCAACCACGACCAGGCGGAGAACATCAACTACAAGCTCTACAACATGAACGGGCAGCGGTATTACAGCTACGCGCGCGGCAACGTGCGCTTGTTCGTGCTCGACAGCAACCAGATGGACCAGAAGCAGCTCGCGTGGATCGACACGTCGCTGCGCGACGCCCGCGAGGACTGGAAGATCTGCTACTTCCATCACCCGCTGTACTCGAATGCCGATCGTCATGGCGCGTCGGTCGACCTGCGCGTGCTGCTCGAGCCCATCTTCGTCAAGCACGGCGTCAACGTCGTGTTCTCCGGGCACGATCACGTCTACGAACGGATCAAGCCGCAGAAGGGCATCTATTACTTCGTGTCGGGCGCCGCCGGGCAGTTGAGGCGGGGCAACATGAGCCCCACGGCCGAGACGGCCGCGTACTTCGATCAGGACCAAAGCTTCATGCTCGTCGAGATCGCCGGATCGGAGCTGCACTTCCGATCCATCTCGCGTGCGGGCAAGACGGTCGATTCAGGCGTGATCCCGCGGCAGCCGAAGACCGGCGCGACCGGGTTGACTGAGGATAGTCACGCGGCTGAGGTCAGGCGTTGACTCCCTGGCGCACCGCCGTTCCACGGCTTTCCAGGTTCGCCGTCGAGCACCTGCTGCTGCTGCCGCTCGGCGCGTTGATCGCGCTCGTGTGGGTGAACACGAGACCCGAAAGCTACTTCACGTTCGCGTACGCGATCGCCTTCGCCGTGAACGACGTCGCGATGGTGTTCTTCTTCGCGCTGATCGCCAAGGAGGTCGTCGAAGCCACCGCGCCCAACGGCGTGCTCCATCCCTGGCGGCGCGCGTTGCTGCCGGTCGTGGCGTCGATCGGCGCGGCGACGGTGCCGGCGCTGATTCACATCCAGGTGGTCGACGCGCTGGACGAGCCGATGCTCGCCGAAGCGTGGCCCGTGGCGCTCGCGGTGGATCTGGCCGTCACCTATTTCGTCGCGAGAGTCATCTTTCGAAGGCATCCGATCATCCCGTTTCTCCTGCTGCTGGGCATCGCGTCGGACGCGCTCGGCATCCTCGCGCTCGCGATGGTCAGTCCGGCGATCGACGTCCGGGTGATGGCCGGCGCGCTGATTTTCGCGGCGGCGATCGCCACCGCCGTGGGATTGCGGCGAGCCCGGGTGAAGAGTTTCTGGCCATACCTCATCGCCGCCGGCGGCCTCTCCTGGTACGCGTTTTTCTACAGCGGGCTCCATCCGGCGCTCGCGCTCGTGCCGATCATGCCGTTCCTGCCGCATGCGGCACGCGATCCGGGCTTCTTCGTCGACGCGCCGCCCGAAGCCAAGGACACGTTGAGCCGGTTCGAGCTGTGGTGGAAGTACCCGGCGCAAATCGCCTTGTTCTTCTTCGGACTCGTGAATGCGGGCGTGCCGTTCGGCGCGCTCGAGGCCGGCACCTGGGGACTGCCGATCGCGGTGATCGTCGGCAAGCCGGTGGGCGTGCTGATCGGCGCCGGGGCCGCCATGCTCATTGGCCTGCACTTACCGTCCCGCGTGACGTGGCG
Organism: Vicinamibacterales bacterium; assembly: GCA_035633215.1. Classification (GTDB taxonomy): domain Bacteria; phylum Acidobacteriota; class Vicinamibacteria; order Vicinamibacterales; family SCN-69-37; genus DASQFI01. Next base: position 195,131 of record DASQFI010000058.1, read on the forward strand.
GGATTTGACCATCGGCGGCCTCATCGTCGCCGTGGGGTTCAGCGTCGGGCTCTTCTTCACTTCCGCGCTGCTGCCCCCGGGTCAGCTCCGCTCGGAAATGTACATGGGTGTGCTTCTGAGTCTTGCCGCTGCGCCGCTCGCCGTCGTGGCCGCGAAGATAATGGGTGTAGGGAGGCTCGCTCCAGAGTGAAGATCATCGTTGCACTCTCGCTGACCGTTGTCTGTCTGCCGGGAAAGGCCTCGGCGGCCGGCGTGGCATTCCAGGATCCGCCTCCGACTCAACAGCGGCCGATTCCGACCACCGGCCGCGTTGTCGCAACGGTCACCGTGCTCGAGGGCACGGTGCAGATCGCCGGGGTCGATGTCGAGCTGGTCGTGATCGAAGGCAACGCGGTGCTCGGCAAGACGATCTCCGACGGCGCCGGCCATGTCAGCTTCCCGGACGTGCCGGCCGGACGCTACATGCTCCGGGCATCGCGTCCGGGCTTCGAGTCGACCGACTCGGCCCCGTTCAATGTGCGCGCCGGTGAGACGGCGTCGGTGCTCCTCGACGTCCGGATCACGTATGTCGCACCGAGTGTGGAGGTACGGGCGCCGACGTCGCCGACCCAGAGCGTCCAGCCGGTCTCGGCGAGCGACATGCTGGCGGGCTCGGTCCTCGACATCGCGCCACTCGCCGGCGACGACTTCCAGAGTCTGTTGCCGCTGCTGCCCGGCATCGTGCGCGGTCCCGATGGACGGCTGCGCGCGAAAGGCGGACAACCCACGCAGGGCGCGCTCCAGATCAGCAGCGCGAGTCTCGTCGATCCGTCATCCGGTGATTTCGATCTGGAGCTGCCGGGTCAGAGCCTCGAGTCGATCGAACTGCTGGCGAACCCGTTCAGCGCCGAATACGGCCGGTTCTCGACGAGCGTGACCCAGCTCCGCACGCGGCGCGGCACGAATGAGTGGGAGATCAAGCCCGGCAACTTCATACCTCGGCTGGGAAGGGGTCTGACCAGCGTGCGGGGCTTCGAGCCTCGATTCTCGGTCCGTGGGCCCCTCAAGAAAGATCGGCTGTTCCTCGCGGAAGACATTCAGTTCCGCTACCTCAACGACCCGGTCAAGAGCCTGCCCGGCGAGCCGAACATCAAACTGACCAGTTTCGACTCCTTTACCCGCATCGACGGCGTGCTCTCGTCGCGACATCGGCTGGGCGGTCTCATCGTCATTTTCCCTCGGGAGATTGAGCATCTGACGATGAACACGTTCCGCCCGCCCGAAGCCACGCCGAAGCTCAGCCAGAGCGGTACCTCAATCGGCGTGCAGGATCGGTTCGCGCTCTCGCCAAGGATGGTGCTCCAAAGCACGTTCGCGGGCCGCTGGTTTGAGGTCAACGTGAACACCGAAGGCCGGGATCCGATGATCTACGCGCCGCAGACGCAGCAGGGGAGCTTCTTCAACGATCAGGAGCGCGAGGTCAGAAGCCTGCAATGGGTTGAGACGCTGTCGCTCTCGGTCGATAAATGGCATGGTCAACACCTGTTCAAATTTGGCCTGGACCTCCAGGATTCCAGTTATCTGGGCAGGAGCACGAGCCGGCTTGTCGAGATCCGCCGGCTGGATGGGTCACTTGCCGAGCGTCAGGAGCCCGGCGCGCCCACGACGCAGGAGGTCAGCGCCGCGGAGCTCGCGCTCTTTGCCCAGGATCGCTGGCGGTTGGGGTCGCGGGTGACGCTCGAGTTCGGGATTCGGATGGATCGCGAGGACGTGATCGAGCGCGTGAACTGGTCGCCGCGCGGCGGTGTGTCCATCGGCCTCCTGCCCGAGGGACGCGCGATTCTCCGCGGCGGCGTCGGCAAATTCCGGCAACGGACGCCGCTCAACGTCGGCGCGTTCCGCCAGTTCGAAGACCGCGTCGTCACGCGATTTGGACCTGACGGCCTGCCGCTCGGCCCGCCGGTGACGTTCGTCAACGTCCCGGCGCCGGACCTGCGCACGCCGGAAGCGATTACCGGGAATATCGAGTGGAATCAGCGGTTCGGCCGGCGGTTCCTGTTCAAGGCGAACTACCTCAAGCGGAGCGGGTCTCACGAATACATTCTCGAGCCGGACCCGGCGCGTGGCCAGATTAACCTCCTCAGCTCCGGCGCGTCACGGTACTGGGAGGTCGAGCTGACCGGCCGCTATCTTGGCGGCGAGCGACGCGACCTCACCGTCTCGTACGTCCGGTCGCGAGGGTTCGCCGATCTTAATAACTACGATCAGTTCTACGGGAACCTCCGCACTCCGATTGTTCGTCCGAACGAGCACAACCTCATTCCCACGGACGTGCCGAACCGGCTGCTGGTGCGCGGCACGATCGGGCTGCCCGGCAAGTGGGACATCGCTCCAGTCATCGAGCTCCGCTCAGGATTTCCCTGGTCGGCGGTGGACGAATTCCAGGACTTCGTCGGGCCACGAAACCGGGCCGGACGCCTTCCAAAAGTACGCGCGTTCGATTTCTCCCTCTCACGGCCCTGGCATGTCTGGAAGTACCGGTTCCGTGGCGGCTTCAAGGTGTACAACCTCCTCGGCGCTTCCGCCGAGCGGGACGTCCAGAGCAACACCGCCTCGCCGGAGTTCGGCCGGTTCTTCAATCCGATTCAGCGCTCGATTGGCTTCGTGCTCGGATCGGCGAAGTGAGAAGAGGCTGAACGTTCTACGTCCGTTTGATCACGACGATGCTGACATCGTCGGAGGGCTCGCTGAAGGCCAGGAGATCGGCTTTAATCGCGTCGAAGATCCCGGCAGCCGCCTGCTGCTTGACGCCGCGGAGCGTCTGTTCGAGCCGCGTCGGAAAGTAGTCCTCGCCATTGCGGCGGTGCTCGGCCAGCCCGTCCGTGTAGAGTAGAAGAATGTCGCCGTGACCCATGAGCACCCACTCGTTCAGCGCGTAGTGGTCCTTGAAGCCCAGAGGACTCGTCATCCGGTTGCGGTCGATCACGTCGAGTGACGGCAGCATGCCCAGGGGCGGAAACGAGACGCGCAGGTCTTGGCCGACTTCCATGAACCGATCGTGCTCCTGCGAGAAGACGACGGGGAACGGCTGCGCCGCCGAGAGGAATCTGAACCGGGCATCCTCCGAGATCTCTCCGTAGATCATCGACACGAACTTGTGCGCGCCCGATGATTGATAGAACCTCGTGTTCAGGTTCTCGAACAGCCGCCGGGTCACCTGTCCGAACATATCCAGCTCGTAGATGGAACCCAGTAAGAACGCCTGATGCAGCATCGCGGCCATGAGCGCGTCGGTCGCGTGATGGCCCGAGACATCGAGCAGGGCGATGCCCGCCATCCGCTGGCATCTCTTCAGGTTTTCCACCAGCTCCGGCCGTCCCGCCCCGGCGGCGTGCTCGATTCTGGCCTCGAGGTCAAACCGCTGTTTGAAGTCGACGTAGATCAAGTGATCGCCGCCGACCACGCCGTTGAGGGGAAGCGTCCCGCCGCAGATATCAATGCCCTGCAGCCGGGGGACTTCCCCGGCCTGCGGCATGAGGTATCGGGCAATATCTTCGAAATTCGCCAGCTCACGCGTGAGCTGCTTGACGTCTCGGACATCCAAAGGCATCACGATCCTTTCGTCTACCAGTGTATCGGACTTTTGTGACGCTCTGGTCACAGCGGCCTGAAGGGAGCGCCGTTCGGCGCACGGCCGCTATCGTCCAAGGTTGGCGAGCTGCCGTCCGAGATCAGTCTGGACGGCCAGCAAGTCATCGCGATCGCCCGGAGACATTTTCGCTGGGTGAGCCAGCAGCGTGGCCGCTCCGGCGATGGCTGTGCCGACCGCCCGCGCGGTCGCCCGAAAGTCGTCGTCCGAAACCGACTTGGCGGGCGCCGTCTGGCGGAGCGCGGCGATACCTTCGATCACTTGTGCAGCGCTGCGAAGCGCAACGAGGTCCGTTTCGCGCCACCGTCTCGGTTTCGAGTCCAGCATGCAAAACGATCCGATTTCGTGGTCGGACGGGGCGTGGAGCGGTACCCCGGCGTAGGCGCCGACACCAAATTCGCTCGTGAGCGGGTTCGATCGCAACAACGGATGCTCCCGCGCATCCGGGATGATGAGTTCTTCGCGGCCGGCGACCACCCACTGGCAGTAGGAATGCGACAGCGGCGTCTGCCGCGACAGGGCGAGGCCCTGGTCCAAACCGACCTGACTCTTGAAGAACTGCCGATTGCGATCGACGAGCGACATCAACACGGTCGGCACGTCGAGCATGCGCGCGACCAGCCGGGTGATCTGGTCGAACACTTCTTCGGGAGGCGTGTCGAGCAAGCCCGTCTTCGCGAGAGCCTTCAGCCGACCCGGCTCGGCAATGACCTCGGCTGGCGCCTCGACCCCGGCCAGCGACGGCTGAGCGGACTGCTTTCGCAGCTCAGCGCACAGCGTTGCGCTGTCAACGGAATCGTCGAGGATGGCCTGCGCGCCCCACCGCTGAAAGTGCTCGCGCTGATTGCTCGCCGGGTCGAGCAGGGCGACCACGGGAATCAGCGCGGTGTGCGCCGAAGACCGCAGTCGTTTCAACAGTTCGAGGCCCCCACCCGGAATCTGCGCGGGCAGCACAACGGCGTCGGGCCTGGCTTGCCGCGCCTGCTGGAATCCGCCGACCGCGTCGGCCGCCGGCAGAACCTCCCAGCCGTCGCGGCGCAGGGCGTCTCCGAGCGACGCCTGTGTCCGGCCGGGTGGCTCGAGCACGACCACTGTGCGCCGGTCCGTCAGGCTCACCCGCGCATGATACGACAGAGCAAAGAGGCGTAGGGGCTAGAGCCGTTCTCATTTTCCTGTAGCGAGCTACCTGCCGGAATTGCGCCGAATGTCTCGCGATTCTTGCCGGTTTTGCTCTACGTGGAAATGAGAACGGCTCTAGCGCACTGGGCGTTGCCCGGCTCGACCGGTGGAAAGACTCTCGGGTAATCGTTCAAGCCCCACGAGCGTCCAGCCAGTGGCAATTCGGCGGAAGTGTGTGCGGACCGGTTCCTTCCAGGCCGGGTTGCCGGCGCTTTCGACGGAGATGTCTGCCGCGATCATGCTTCCCGCCGCTGTCGGCAGCCCGGCCGGAGCCTGGATCGTGGTCGTCTCGCTCTGCGTTTGCGAGAGCGGGCGGGTTTCGCCCGTGGCGTTGTCGAAGAGGGACCACGACACGCGGTAGGTGGCCGGACCCTTCGCGACGCCGGCCGCGACGGCCGCGTTCTCGAGCGTCAACCGGCCGTTCGTGTCGAGACGCGGATTCACAACGGGGTTCACAGCGGTCAGGTAGATGGTGGCCACCTTGTCCCGGCGCTTGATCAGCACGTCGGCCAGGTACTTCTCCGCCGCGGGGTCGCTGAACTGCCCGGTGCGGACGGCGGCCCGGATCAGCTCGTCGGTGAACGCCGCGACGCGGCGTGCCGCCCAGAATGCGTCATCGGCGCGCAGCTCCATGTACGCAGTCGTCGGGATCTGCGGCCGCCATTTCCTCGGATCGAAGACGTCGGCCTCGAACTTTCCGACCGAGGGGTACTCCCTGTAGGGCACCGTCTGCCACGGGCTCAGCGCGAACCCGAAGGACGCGAAGCGCTTCATCGTGGTGTCGCCCTGATAGAAGTGCTCATAGCTGAGGTCCCACTCGTGCAGGTCGTTGCACATCCCGAACGTCGAGCCCACATCCTGCAGGTAGTGCTTGACGATCGCGCGGCCGTTCTCGGTGGCGAGCGCGTCGAGCGTGTTCGCCGCCTTCAGGTCCGTGAGATTCGTCCACGCGCCGAAGACGCGAAGCGCGCGCAGCTCCCGGCGATGCTCGTGCGGGACGATGTCGTTGGGATCGTCGGGACGTGTGCCGGCGTAGAGGAAGTTGCCGAGAATCTTTCCCGGGATGAGACGGCCGGCAATAACGCGATACGTGCCATCCTTGTTTCGCGCCACTCGTTCGAGGATCGCGTTGATGTCGTCGCGCGTGAATGGCGTGCGAGCGCCGGACGGGCGGCGAAGGGTCGCCTTGGGGTCGAAGGTGACGTTCGACGGATCGAAGGTCGTCAGATACGACTCGACCTGGTTGTAGCCGAGAGCCCAGAAGATCTTCGTGGCAATGGCCACGGCCCCGGTCGCGCCTTCGGGGAAGTACGGAGGATCGAACTCGAGGAACCAGGTCTCGCCCTTGGCATCCCGTGCCGTGAAGCCCGGATGGACGCCGGCCGTTTTTTCCCGGAACACCACCCACCGCGACGGGTCGGGCGGTGCGCCGACGTTGGTGCCCCGCGTCAGGGCTTCGATCGTGATCGTGGTGGTGCCGATCCGGTTCGTGAACCAGCTCGAGTCCGGCACCTCGTCGATCGTGTTGATGTTCTTCGCGCGCAATCCCGACGGCTTGTACGACGGGAGGACGAACAGGTTGTACATCTGCTCGTACATCTGCTGGATGTTGTAGGGCTGCGCCTTGGACGCCTCCTGGGATTCCGGTTCGCGTGCGATCGGATCGTCGGGGTAGAAACGTGGCTTCTGCTGGGAGAGCGCACTGGCCGTGAGGCCAAGCGCAGCCATCACTCCTACGAAGATCGGGACGCTGACGCGGCGAAGACGTGATCGAACGGCTGATGTCGACATGAACCGAACCTTAGAAAACGGAGGACGACCCGAAAACGAGGACCAGGCCTTCACGGCTCCTGGCCAGATCGACGCGGAACGGCGTGGTGAACGGGCCGTGAAACCGCACGCCGAACCCGAAGTCGCTCTTCAGTCCGTCGAGATCGAGATCCGCCCGCTGCGAGGTCACCTTCGCGGCGTCATAGAACACGACAGAATCGAGGTACCGGCTGGCCATGATCCGCCACTCCGCCTGGAGGAGGAGGCTGTTCCGATCGCGGAAGCGGAACGAACTGTAGCCGCGAAGGGTGGACCCACCGCCCATGGCGGGCAGCATGAAGAACGGGACGTGCTGGTCGGTCTTGTCGAAGGTGGTGCTGACGCGCCCGCGCAGCGAAACCACCCAGGCCTCGCGGAGCATCGGGACGTGCTGAATCAGCTCGTAGTCGACTCGTCGAAAGCCGAAGCGCTCATCCCGATCCTCGTAGTCGTGCAGGGTCACACCGTAGAAGCCGCCGCGCCGCGAGTAGTCGCGTGAGGTGCGCCAGTCGAAGCCGACCGTGCCTTGCGAGTGAATGTACGTGGGTTCGGCGCCGATGCCGGGCAGCGCCGCGGGAGAATAGGCCGTTTCGATCGACGGGAACGCGCCCTGCCCCGGTTGCTCCTTCCAGCGGGACCACTCGAGGCCGCCGCGCAAGAGCAGAAACCGCCGCGTGGGTTCGAGCGTGAGCGTCGCGGAGGCGTACGGCTGCTCGAAGCCGTAGTTCGTGCGATCGTCCTTCGACGTGTTCATCCCGAGGCCAAAAAACCCGACCTGAGTCGCCTCCCGCCAGCCCCCGAGGAGCGATAACTTTCCCCGTCGATGGAAGAGACGAGGCGAGGTGAACTCGACCTCGGCGAGTTTGTAGGCCCTGATCGAATAGCTGCCGCGCACGTCCAGCAGGCTGTACGGACTAGCGTATTGCCGGTAGCCGACACCCAGGGCGAAGCCGCCGCCCGTGTACGCGCTGTCGAAGACCGGATACCAGCCCCGGCCGACGGTCGTCAGAATCGACTCGGCCTTCGCCATGATCCGCTCGCCCTTGTTCGGGACCGGTGGGCGCAGCGTCTTGACCTTCTCGCCCTGGGCCTGCTCGATGACCGCCTGGCGCGTCTGGGGCGCCGGTTCCTGCGCGGCGGCGGCCGTCGCCGATGCGGCCGCAAGAGCAATACTCAACAGTGTCCACACCTGAACGCTCCCGTGAAAACTCACCGTGTCGCGACTGGCCTTCTCTTGTGGCGCCTCGAGCCGAACGCCAAAGGCAAAGGCGCGAAGGCGAATCGTCGCCTCCGCGCCTCTGAGCCTTCGAGCCTTGCGCCTTTAGGCCTTACTTACAAGCCCTGCAGTTGTGATTGTTCTTTGCGCCCATGCCCTCGAGCAGTTTGATCGTCTCGGGGAAGGGCTGCGTGCGCTGTTCGGGGCTGTTGGCCATGTCGACCGTCGTCTGGCCGGCGCGATTGACGGCCATGACGTCGGCGCCGCGCTTCACGAGATACATGATCATCTCGTTGTCGCCGCGGGCAGCCGCGTGATGGAGCGCCGTGAAGCCCTCGCCGTCGCGAATGTTGATGTCGACGCCCAGTTCCTCGAGGAAGTACTTCGCCGCCGGCATCCAGCCGTCCGGCACGTGCCGGTGCTGCTGGGCCACGCGTGACGTGCCGTAGCCGACGCCGCTCGCGGCGTGGAGGGGCGGCACGTTCGGGCCGCCCGGCGGGACCGCGGGCATCCCCGACAGATCGTTCGGCCGGCGAGCGGCGCCGTACGACATCGTCGCGATGCTCGGATCGGCGCCGTACTTGACGAGGAGGCGCATGGCCTCGACGTCGAGCGCGTAGGCGGCGCGCCAGAACGGCGTCGCGCCCGTGAACTCCACGCCCATGCGGCCGGTGTTGTACGCGGCGTACCAGATGTGCGACATCGTCCGGGCGTTCGGATCGGCGCCGCCCTTGAGCAGCGCCTCCATCAGCTGGAGGTACGACAGCTTTTGCTGGGCGCCAGCCGTCGGCTGCGGATACCAGGTCCGCAGCGCCCATTCATTGTTGAGCACGGCGAACAACGGCGCGACGCCATCGTCATTGGTCAGGTTCGGGTTGCCGCCGCGCTCGAGCAGCGCCATGACCAGATCGTACTGGCCGTTGATGGCCGCGACGGCCATCGGCGTCGACCGGTCGCCCTCGGTCGGCAGATTGACGTTCATACCGGCGTCGAGCAGCAGGACCGCCGCGTCGGTGTAGCCGTCGCGCATCGCGTAGTGCAGCGCCGAGAAGCCGCCCTGACGTCCGATCTGCTCGATGTCGGAGGCTGGACGCGGTCCGCCCGGCACGCCGCCGCCACCACGGCCGCCCCGGCCAAACTGGAGCGCCGGGTCATTCGGATCGATGGGCTGGGCGCCAGCGCCCCGGCCGCCGGCTCCGCGACCACCGGGCCCTCCGGCTCGGCCAGCGGCACCTGCCGCTCCGGCTGCCTGACCGGCTGGCGGCGGATCGTTGAGATTGATGTTCGAGTTGGTCGCGCGTCCCGTGGCTGCCGAGACCATCCGGTCGCGGGCCTGACGCGACTGGCCGTCGGCCGCCGACCGCTGCCGGTAGTCGATGACCTTCGTCGCGAGATTCTTGTCGGCGCCTTTCGCGATCAGGAACTTCATCGCCTCGAGACGGTTCTGCGACGCCGCGAAGATCAGCGGCGTGCGGCCATGCGTCTCATCCTGCGCGTTGATGTTCGCCCCACGATCGATCAACGCCTTGAGGGCCTCCGCGCTGCCGGCCTGGGCCGCCAGGTGAACCGGCTGCACGCCGGTCGCGGTGACCGGGCCCGGCTTGCTGCCGGCCTCGAGCAGCCGCGCGACCACGGCGCCGTGGCCTCTGGAGCTCGCGAGGTGGAGGGGCGTGTAGTTTCCGACGCGCGTCAGCGACTCGGTCGTGGCTCCGGCGTAGAGCAGAACGTCCATCGTCTTGAGGTCGCCGTTGAGCGCGGCCCAGTGCAGCGCGCTCATGCCGTCGCCCTGCGCGGCATTGACGTCGGCGCCGTCGCGCAGCAGCGTCCGTACGGCGTCGGTGTCGGCGCGCTGGGCCGCGTCGGCCACCGGTGAGGCGGAAGTCGCCAGGACGCGCGGTGCAGTAAATGCGACCAGCGTCAACACCAGCACCCCAGCGAACACTGTCAGGTATGAACGACTACGCATCATCCCCTCCGCTTGCGATTTTCTTGTCCGGGGGACGTCGTCCCGCCGGACCCCCTCTCGCTCGCGCTCCGGCGCTCGCAGACTCGCTATCCTCGCGAGCCGCGGGCGCTACGCCACGAACGCGAACTCGCCGGTGCTGTCGCCGAACGTCTTCACGTCGTCCAGGCCGAGCTTGTGCATCAGCGTCAGCATGACGTTGGCCATCGGCGTGTCGTCGGCCGCCTTGACGTGGAGATTGCCCTCCAGGGCGCCGCCGCCATGGCCGAGCAGGATCAACGGGCAATTCCGGTGGTTGTGCAGGTTGCCGTTGGCCATCGGCGATCCATAGACGATGAGCGTCTTCTCGAGCAGGTTGGTGTCGCCGTCCATCGCGCCCTGGAGCTTCTCCATGAAGTAGGGCAGCAGCGACACGTGGTACTTGTTGATCTCGCTGAACTGCCGGATGCGCTCCTCGGTGGCGCCGTGGTGCGAGGCGTTGTGGAAGCCGGTGTCGATGCCGCTCTGCGGAAACACGCGTCCGGAGGCGTCGCGTCCGAACTTGAACGAGAACACGCGCGTGGTGTCCGACATGAACGCGAGCACCTGGAGGTCGAACATGAGCTTCACGTGCTCGTCGAACGAGTCGGGCACGCCGGCCGGCGCGCCAGGCAGTTCGCGTGCGTCACCGCTCATGTTGCGCGCTTCGATGCGCGCGATCCGCTGCTCGATCTGACGGATATTGCTGGAGTACTGCTCGAGGCGCTGGCGATCGGCCGGCCCGAGGGAACGCCGGAGCGACGCCATCTGCTCGGTGAGCATGTCGAGGATGCTGCGATCGGTCGCGCGGCGCTGCGCGCGCTGCTCCGGCGTGCCGCCGGCGCCGAACAGCTGTTCGAACACCATGCGCGGGTCGCGCACCATCGGGAGCGGCTCGTCCTCGGAGGCCCAGCTGATCGTGTCGGTGTAGACGCAGGCGTAGCCGTAGGCGCAGCCGCCGGACTGATCGACCGGCTCGATGCTGAGCTGCATCGACGGGATCGGCGTGTCCTGGCCGAACTTCTGCACGTACAGCTGATCCATCGAGGTGGCGACCTTGACGTCGGAGCCTTCGGTCAGCTTCGGCCGCGCGTGCGTGAACATGACCGCGCTCGAACGGAAGTGGTCGCCGCCCACCTCGGCCGGAACGAACGCCTCGGCCATGCGCGTGTCCGTGTTGCTTACGATCGTGAGGTGCTTGCGGAACGGCTCGAGGGAACTGAGACTGCCTTTGCTCAGATCAAAGTTCTGGCCCGTCTTCTCCGGGTTCCAGAAGAACTGCGACGCGCCGTACTCGCTGCAGCCGGCCGCGCCGTGCACCTGCTCGATACAGACGAGACGCGTCCGGTTGGCGGCCTTGCCGGCCGCGGATTGCGCGAAAGCGGCCCGCGCGGGGACCATCGAGTCGAGCAGGGGTAAGGCGATTGTGGCACCCAGCCCTCGCAGGGCCGTGCGTCGCGACATGTGCTTTCCGGTCAGAACCATCGCAATACCTCTCTCTGCCTGGCCTCATTGGCTCGGCGCTACGTTTTGATCCACCTCGGCGCGAGACGTTCACCCGCAGCCGTTCTGTCTTCTTTTCTTCAGCGCTCGCGGGGCCCCACCCCCGCTCGCTCGCGCTCCGGCGCTCGCAGACTCGCTATCCTCGCGCGGGCCGCGGGCGCTACTTCCCGCCCTTGCTTACCGGTTTCTCGGCGTCCGTCGTCTCCGCCATGGCGCTCCTGAACGCGGGGCTTTTCGCGACCCCGAGAATCAGGGACGACATTCGATACTCGTTCAGCTTTGCGTCCCGCACGATCCGCCGGACCGTCGGCATGTCGTAATACTCGATGCGGCGGCCGAGCGCGTACGACATGAGCATGCTGGTGAAATGCGTGATGACGACGTCCGACCGGGCGACCAGCGCGGCGCGCAAATCGGCGGCGCCCGAGAGCTTCGTGCCGTCGTAGAGCTCGCCGGCGGCATTCACCGGAACCCCGCGGTCCTTGATTCGCCACGATCCAGTCACGTCGAAGTTATCGAGCGCGAGGCCAATCGGGTCGATGACGTTGTGGCACGAGCTGCAGAACGCGCTCGCGCGGTGCTTGGCCAGCTGCTCGGCCACCGACAGGAGCTTGCCGTCCTTGGCGTCGCCGGCCTCTTCGAGATCGGGCACGTTGTCCGGCGGCGGCGGCGGCGCGCTGCCGAGCAGGACTTCCAGCACCCACTTGCCGCGGAACACGGGCGACGTGCGGTTGCCGTGCGACGTCAGCGTCAGGATGCTGCCGTGTCCGAGCAGGCCGCGCCGCGTGTCGTCCGGATACGAGACCTTCCGGAACTGCGGTCCGCTCACGTCGGAGATGCCGTAGTGCCGCGCCAGACGTTCGTTGACGAACGTGTAGTCGGCGGTCAGGAGCTCGAGCGCCGGCCGATCAGCGCGCACGAGATGATCGAAGAGCAGCTCGGTCTCGCGCGACATCGCCGAGGCCAGCAGCTCGTCGTAGTACGGGAACGTCAGCGCGTCGGGCTCGACCTTGTGGAGATCCTGCAGCCGGAGCCACTGCGACGCGAAGCGCGTGGCCAGCGCTTCGGAGCGCGGGTCGGCGAGCATCCGGCGGATCTGCTTGTCGAACACGGCCGGCAGCGAGAGCTCGCCGCGGCGCGCCACGTCGATGAGTTCCTTGTCGGGAATCGTTCCCCAGACAAAGAAGGAGAGACGCGACGCGAGGTCGATGTCGCTGATCCGGTAGACCGCGCCTGGCTTGGCCGTGGCCGGCGCTTCTTCGACGCGGAAGAGGAAATGCAGGCTCGAGAGCATCGCCTGCAGCGCCGTGCGGATGCCGCCTTCGAAGCCGCCCGTCTTGGCGCCCTGCGTGTAGAACGGCATCAGCTCGTCGACGTCGGCCGCCGACGCCGGCCGCCGGTACGCCTGCGTCGCCAGCCGCTCGATGATGCGCCGCGCGCACGCGACGTCTTCCTTCGGCGCGGTCGGACGGCACATGAAAATGGCGCGGCGCGTCGGGTTGTCCGAGACGCCCGTGACCTCGAATGGCCCGACGACGGCGAGGTTGCGCAGATGCGGAAGCGTGGTGACGCCATAGCCGACGCCGATCTGGGTGTCCGCCAGCGTGTGATCGATCGGCTTGATGAGGTCGTCCTCGGAGCCTTCGAACTCCTGGATGAACGTGGCCGAAACTCTCCGCGCGCCGGCGCGCACCTGCATCGGCGGCGTCGACACCATGAGCCCGTCGGGATCCGACTCGGAAATCCAGCGATCGACCTTCAGCAGCGCGGCGCGCTCGCCGTCGATGGCGACTTCCATCTGGATGTCGCGGACGGTCCGCCCGAAGAGCAGGCCGGCCGGCTCGCCGTGCAGCAGCATCTGGAACTTGTACTTGCCGTCGGCGGGGAAGTTGTGCGTGACGACGGTGCCGCCGCGCGTGCCGAACGGCGCGCCCTCGACGCGTCCCTTCTGCGACTGCGTCCTCGGCACGTCGTACTGCGTGGACGTCGCGTCAGTGGACGGATCGCCCACGGCGGTGCGCGCGACGTGCGCGGCCGCGCGCATGTAGCCCTGCATCACCGTCGCGGACGGCATCTGCACGTCGGCGATGTTGTCGAAGCTGGCGCTGATCGTGTCGGCGGGCAGATACGTGCTGACGTCGATGTCGAGCGCGACGAGCGCGCGCACGGCGGCCGCGTACTCGGCGCGGTTCAGACGCTGGAACGATCGGCGGCCCGGATTGGGATTGGCCGCCGCCGCGGCGTCGAGCGTCGTCTCGAGCGCGGTGACGAGCGCGAGCCGGGTGGCGGCGTCGGGCTTCCGCGCGGCTTCCTTGGGCGGCATCATCCCGGCGCGCAGCTTGCGCACCATCTTCTCGGCGATCTCCGCGCGCTCTGCGGCGCGCGCCGCGTCGAACGACATCAGCGAGAGCTCGCCCTTCTTCATGTTGTCGTTGTGACAACCCACGCAGAACTGCTTGATGGCGTCGTTCTGCGCGTCGTACGACATCACGGCGGACGAGGCGGCCGGCGGTGGCGCGGCGGCGCGGACGGGCTCCAGCGCAGGCGCCGGAGGCCGAAAATCGCCGGTCACGCCGGCGCGAAGCGTCAGGGCTGTACAGAACAGCCCCGCAACCAAGACAGGGAGCGCTAGCCTATTCATCCATTCTCCAGGTGGTACAGCTCAAATTTACCTCTGAAGGCCCCACTTGTCAGCCGGAATCTGAGTCGAGGGCAAGCACCCGGAGAGTATCGGCACACGCCCGCGAAATTGACGGTTTCCCGCGTCGAACCGGGCTTCTGGCCGGAAAGCGGGCCCGAGAAAAGGAGGTCGCCGCCCAATCGTCAGCCGAGGCAGGATACAATGCGCATCGGTTGAGACACTTTTACCGCACGCGAGGCCCTTCACTTCGTCCCAGCCACGACGGAGGTTCGTAGGGTGCGCATTCACCTCGTCAATCCAAGCGACTTGTCGTTCGGCATGGCCGTCATCACGCCGCGGTGGCTGTTCGTGCTCGCGGCGGCGACGCCCAAGCGGTTCGGCGAGCCGCACCTCGTGGACGAAACCCTCGAGCGGTTCACGCCCGAGCAGGTCTCGCCGGGCGACGTCGTCGGCATCGGCATCCATACCGGCAACGCGTTGCGCGGCTACGAGATTGGCAAGGAGGCGCGCGCCCGCGGAGCGAAGGTCGTGTTCGGCGGCATTCACGCCACCCTTTATCCGGATGAGGTCCGTGAGCGCGGGGCCGCGGATGCCGTGGTCCTGGGCGATGGCGACCTGGTTTGGCCGCAGGCGCTCGCCGACTGCGAGGCGGGGCACCCGAAACCGCAGTACGACGGCGGCCGCGTGGACGGCGGGCAGTTCGTGCCAGCGCGGTGGGATCTGCTGCCGCGTGGCCGCTACATGTGGGCGTCGGTCCAGACCGTGCGGGGATGTCCGAAGCATTGCTCCTTCTGCTCCGTCTGGCGCACCGACGGGCAGACGCCGCGCAATCGTCACACCGAGGCGGTCATCGGCGAGATCGTCGAGCTGCGGCGCCTCGGGTTCAGGTTCATCGCGCTCGCCGACGACAACTTCTACCCCGTGTCGCAGGCCGATCTTGTCCAGGCGGCGCGTCTGAAGGATCCGACGCGGCTGCAGCAGCTCGAGGAGCTTCGAGCCGATCGATTCGATCTGATGGCGCAGCTGGCCCGGCTGCCCGCCGACACCGTCTTCTTCACGCAAATCACCATGGAGGCGGCAGAAGATCCGGAGTTCCTGGACGCGATGCGGGCCGCGCGGATCCGCGGGGCCCTCGTGGGCGTCGAGTCCGTGACGCCGGAAGGTCTGAAGGCGGTCTTCAAGAACTTCAACCTCGCCGGCGACGCGCTGGCGACGCGCCTGCAGGCGTTCAAGGAGCGCGGCGTCCACGTGCTCGGCTCGTTCATCTTCGGGCTCCCGACGGACGGGCCGGAGACGTTCGAGGCGACCGCGACCGTCGCCGAGAAGGCCGGCATCACGTTCGCGCAGTTCGTGATGCTGACGCCCTTCCCGGGCACGATCGACTTCGACAAGTGGGAGAAGAGTTTCGGCGAGGACGTGCCGATGGTGGACGGCGTGCCCATTACGCGCCATTGGCTGATACCCGCTGCGAAGCGGCCGAAGTTCTTCATGCCGCATCCGACCATGGCGCCAGACGAAATCCGGAGCCGGACGCAAGGCGTGTGGGATCACTTCTACGGCGTCCGGCAGATTTGGGAGCGCAGCCGGTGCGTCTCGTCGATCAAAGCCCGTCTGGCGTTCGTGCTGGTCTCGAAGCTGTACCGCCAGATGTACGCGAATACGGGCATCTCCACCGACAGCGCCCGGCGATCGACGTCGGTCCGATGGGCGCGGTGGCTGAGCAAGCCCTGCCAGCGCCTCTTCGCCGGCAAGCCGATGCCCGATCTTCAAATCCCGGGCTAACTGACACGGCGTCCAGTCTCTTCAATCGATCGATAGATCGATCGGTCAATCGATCGATTCCCCCTATCCGTCCATTCGTTTTTGAATGTCGTCGGCGCGCTGACTGGCCCGGAACTCGATGATCCGGGCGTCGGCAAGGCCGTGCCGGCAGAACGGATCCTCCTGAACGATCGCCTCGATCTCGTCGCGGCTCTTGCCGACGGCCAGGATGATCCCGCCGTCTCTCGGGATCTTGCGTCCTGAGACGAGGAAGTGGCCCGACGCGTAGTACTTCTTCAGGAACACCATGTGAGCGCGCATGTGCGCGTCGATCCGGGCGAGATCGGCCTTGTAGACGAGCTCGATCACGAACATGACGTGGGGACGGGGGTTGATTTGTGGAAAACTCCCGGGACGTTGCCGGACAGATTTCCGTGCATGGAGATGTCCCGGGAGTTTTCCACAATCAACCCCCGTCCCCTTTCGAGACCGCCAGGTAGCTCTTCCGCGCGCGGACAGTCACGCCACTCCGGCGGACCCGCACCTCGAGCGTGTGCATCCGGCCATCGAGCGTGGCCGGGCTGAAACCGAGCAGGTACTGTTGATGCAGCTCGTTGGCGACGCGCGCGAACGTGGACGCGAGATGCTGCGTGTTGTCGAGCTCGAAATAGCCGCCGCCGCTCTCGACCGCCAGCACGTGCAGGGACGGATCGGGTTTCTCCGCCGAACAGGGCGCCGTTGGCGTGACCCCTGGCGGCCGGCCCCCGCGTGGATCCCCGCGTCCCGGATAACGAGGGCTGGGACCCGGACCAATGGGACCTGGCAGTGGAATCGGAATCGGTAGTCGCGGCGGACGCCCGAGGCCGCCGCGACCGCGTCCCGGACCGCTTGGGGGCCGGCGTTGAAATCGGACGGGACCAAACGCACCGCGATCGGATCTCGACGCGCACTTCTCGGCGAGCCCGATGCCATAGACCATGACTTCTTCAACCTGCGCGCGCTCGCGAACCGTCCCAAAGGTCGTGTTCGCGTCCGGCAGCGGAGGGTTGTCGTAGCCGTCGGTGAACATCAGGACGACGCGGCGGCCCTGTTCAGGTGCGAGTGCGTCCATCGCCGCGGCCGTGGCATTCCACAAGGGCGTCGGACCTTCGTCCTGCAGATTCTCGCGAAGGATCCGGATGAGCGCATCCTGGTCGTTCGTGAACTCGGGCGGGTCCACCTGGACGCGATTGCTGAAGCTGCCGATCCGCGCCCGGTCGTCTTCATCCAGGTTCAGGACGAACCGCTCGGCGGCCTCCCGAACGAGCTCGAAGTGCTGCGACACGCTTCCGCTCCGGTCCAGCATGACGACGATGGTGATCGGCTGAAGGTCGTTCGTGAACAGCGTCAGCGGCTGGCGCTTGCCGTCGTCGAACACCTCGAAGTCCTCTTTCGTCAGATCGGTTCGGAGCCGGCCCGATCGGTCGACGGCCGAGGCGTAGATGGAAACGGTGTGGATGCCGCCGCGAAACGCCTGGTGCTGACCCGCAGGAATAACCGGCACCGCCAGGGCGGTTGCGAGTACGACGGCCAAAGACACACGAGTCATCGGGACCTCGTCCAGGCAGGGCGGCGGGTTCATTCTACCGCCGTTGCATCGCTCTATTGAAAGGCTCCCGTCTCACGTCGCCTGCCAGCGTCGACACTGGCATTACGCTTGCTCACAAGGGACCTTCGGACTAGACTCCGAGCAACCACACCGCAGACTCTGGAGGCACCATGAGAACGAAATGGCTATGGCGTTGCCTTCTCACGTTCGGACTTCTCGCCTGTATTACCGCTCCCTTGACCGCCCAGGAACTGCGCGGCCGCATCACGGGCGTCGTCACCGACGCGTCGGGTGCGCTGTTGCCGGGCGTAACGGTCACCGCGGAGAGCCCTGCGCTCATCCGGCCACAGACAGCCGTCACCGGCGCCGATGGGAGCTATCGATTTCCCCCGCTGCCGTCGGGTGTCTATTCGATTTCGTTCGAGCTGGCGGGTTTTGGCAAGGTCAGGCACCAGGACGTTCGCGTGGTGCTCAACCAGACGCTGGCCGTCAACGCGCAGCTTCAGCTCGCCGGGTTGACGGAGACTGTCACGATTTCAGGTCAGTCACCGGTCGTCGACACATCCACGACGACGCTGGGGACGAATTTCACGAAGGAACTGCTGCAGGACATTCCGAACGCGCGCGACATCTGGGCCGCGATTGCGCAGGCGCCCGGGTTCCACATGACCGGGTTTGACGTCGGCGGCTCGCATACCGGCACGCAGACCGGCTTCATGTTCTACGGCACGGCCGGCCAGAACAAGACGCTGCTCGAAGGGATCAACGTGACCGAAGGCCAGGATGCGAACGCCGGCTACTTCGACTTTGGCAGCTTCGAGGAGTTTCAGGTCGGCGCTGGCGCCATGGGCGAGCAGCAGGGTCCGGGCGCGCTCATGAACATCACGATCAAGTCGGGCGGCGACCGCTACAAAGCCCAGTTCTATTACGACTTCGAAAACGACAAGACCATCTCGGACAACATTCTCAGCGAGTTCAAAGTGCCTGGGGGTGTTGGGCCAAAGGGATTCAAAGCGCCGGTCATCATCGACCCGGCGACCGGCGAACGGCTCGGCCTGCTGTCCGGCAACCCCATCGTCAAGCAGTACGACTTCAACGTCAACGCCGGCGGCCCCATCGTCAAGCGGCGTGCCTGGTTCTTCGTCAGCTATCGGGACAACAACCAGTACCGCTCGATCCTCGGCCTGCCCGGCGAGTCAGCGCAGAGCCAGCTGAAGAACTACACCGCGAAAGGCACGTGGCAACTGAGCCAGAACAACAAGATCATCGCGTTCTACAACGAGCGGACGAAGCTCCAACCGCTGAGGGATCTCTCGCTCGCGATCCCCGTGTCGGCGGCGCACTGGCAGGCGTCCAAGAACCGACCCGTCAAGGTCGAGTGGACGAGCGTCCTGACGGATCGCGCGTACCTCGACCTGCAGTACTCGCACTGGGGGAACTATTTCCCGCTGTATCCGACACAGACGCAGTCCACGTCCGTAGAGGGGGTGCCGGTCGGGCGTCTCGATCTGGTGACCCAGCAACGATCGGGATCGATGGACTACTACCACAATCGAACGACGCTCAAGCCGCAGCTGTCAGGAAGCCTGACGCTTTTCAAGGACAAATGGTTCGGGAGCCACGACTTCAAGCTCGGCTTCGAAGCGTACCGCGAGCGTCGTCAGTTCCTCCGCTTCCAGCCGTTCAACTTCTATTACCGCGACCGCCCAGCCGGGCAGCAGTCGGAAATCGACCTGTACAACACGCCCAACGAGGGCATCGATGACGCGAACCTTCTCGCGTTCTTCGCGCAGGACACCTGGGCGCTCACCCGACGCGTCACCCTGAACTACGGGGTCCGGTACGATCGCTACAGTCTCGGATGGCCGGCGCAGAGCTTCACACCGGAGCTCGCCGCCACGTTCCCGGACCTGTTCCGCCCGGTCGACACACCCGACACGACCGTCGCGAAGTTCAATTCGGTCAGCCCCAGGGTTGGCCTCGCCTGGGACGTCGCGGGCAACGGCAAGACCGTCTTCAAGGTGTTCTACGGCCGGTACTATTTCAACCCGAGCACCGACATCAGCTCGCTCGAGAATCCGGTTGGCCAGGCCGCGCTGCGGTTTGCGTTCAACGATCAGAACGGCAATCGGATCCTCGATGGGCGGCACGAGCTCGGGAATCTTCTGTCCTCTGTCGGCGGCGCCGGGAACGTCCTCGTCGACCGCGTCAATGATGCCAGCGACCCCGGGATCCTCAAGCATGCCTACGGCCAGGGGATCTCAACGCACATCGAGCGCGAGGTGGCCACCAGCCTCTCCGCCCGCGCCTCCTATGTCTACAAGAGCCAGCGCAATGGCTGGGCCGAGGTGGACGTCGCCCGCGTGGGCGCATACACCCAGGCGTTTCCGTTCGTTGATATCGGTCCGGACGGTGTGACGGGGACCGGTGACGATCAGACGCTGAGTCTTCTCAATTTCCCGGCCACAACGGCACAACGACGGTTCACCACGCCTGGCACAATCCCCGGGGTACCAGCCTTCGATGGCGACTACCACACCTTCGAGCTGGCGCTGAATCGCCGCTTCAAGGATCGCTGGCTGTTGCTGACATCCTTCGAGCACACCTGGGCTGATGACTTCCGCGCCACGGGGGTCGGCACGAGCAACCTCGCCGTTGCGCGACAGGCGACGGGGTACCTGTGGCAACCGAACCGCCGGCAGTTCGGGCGTCAGAAGACCACCTACTGGAACTACAAGCTCGTCGGCCGCTATGTGTTCCCGTACGAGATTGGCTTCAGCACTTCGTACAAGCTGCAGAGCGGGTTCAACTGGGCCCGCACGATCAGCGTTGGTGGCTTGCGCGGGGGCAGCGAGGAGATCCTCGCCGAGCCGGTCGACTCCAATCGCACCGAGAACGTCCACATCCTGGACTTCCGGGCGGAGAAGGCGTTCAAGCTGCGGCGCCAAGGGAACGTGACATTCATGTTCGACATCTTCAATGCCGTGAATGCGAACCCGATCGCCAACTTCCGTGTGGCGACCGGCTCTCGGTTCAAAGAGGTCATCACGCTTCTCGATCCGAGAATCTTCCGTCTCGGCGTGAGGTACGACTTCTAGTCACCGTTCTAGCGATCACGCTTCAGGCTACGGGCACCACGTGTCGCCCGTAGCCTGAAACCCTCGCCTCGCACTTTCGCACACACGCACCATCGCACCTCGAGCCGTCAGGCGACGGGGCTGTGCTACGCTCGCGCGCGTGCTGGATCGGCGCTGGTTCTACGCGATCTATGCGCTCTCGGGTGGCGCCGCCCTCATCTATGAGGTGACCTGGACGCGTCTGTTGACGCTTCACATGGGTCATACCGTCGCAGCGGCCAGCACGGTGCTGGCGGCGTTCATGGGCGGTCTCGGTATCGGCGCCTGGATTGGCGGCCGGCTCACGAGTGACCGGCCGCGCCTGCGTGCGTTGTGGGTTTACGTCATTCTCGAGACAGTCGTGGCTCTCGCAGCGCTTCTGCTGCCGGCCGCGCTGGCGGCGATGGAGCGGCCGCTGGCGTGGGCGTACGCCGATGGCCGTGGCGGGCCCTGGTTTGGTTCCATGCGACTCATCTCGAGCCTTCTGATCGTCGGCCTTCCGGCGGCCGCCATGGGTGCGACGTTCCCGGCAGGAGCACGATGGGTCGTCGCGCGAGCCGATCGCGCGGGAGAGCACGTGGGCGGCCTTTATGCGTCCAACACGGTCGGTGCCGCGCTCGGCGCGGCTGCCGCAGCCTTCCTGCTGATCCCGATGTTCGGTCTTCGCGGGGCGACGCTCGTCGGCGTCGCGTGCAACGTGCTCGCAGCTGGCGGCGCCGCCTGGCTCGCACGAGGCGCCAGGCTCGCGCAATCCGGCCCTTCAATCGCCACTGCCGCGGCTGGTGCTTCCGGGCGTACGGCTCGCGACTCCGGCGGCAGCCAAATCGCTACCGGTGGCGGGCGCAAGAACCGACGGCGTACCGCGCCAGGCGCGCAGATGGGAGGACGGCCATCGCTTGCCGCGGCCGCGCTCGCGGTGTCAGGGTTTGTCGCGCTCGTGTACGAGGTCGCCTGGACGCGCATTCTCGCGCTGATCATTGGCCCCACCACGTACGCATTCGGGGCAATGCTCACGACCTTCATCGCGGGGATCGCGGGCGGCTCGTTGATCGGCGCGCGAATGGCGGCGCGCGTCAGGCAGCCGGCGCTCTGGCTGGGATGGAGCCTCATAGCGACAGCCGTTGCAGGGTTCGGTGTCGTCGCGCTCGTCGGACGGCTGCCGCTGATAATCGCCGAAGCTGTCAGCAAGTCACCGCAGGAGTTCGGGTCGCTCTTCCAGATGCAAGGCGCGATTGTCGCAAGCCTGCTGCTGCCGATGACGTTGTCGCTCGGCGTGGCGTTCCCGCTCGGGATTCGGGTCGCAGCTCGCCGCACGGATGCCATTCCGACAGACGTCGCCATCGTCTATGCCGCCAACACGATCGGCGCAATCGCCGGGGCGCTCACCGCCGGCTTCGGATTGATCCCCCTGCTTGGACTGAGAGCGACAGTGCTCGCCGGGGGCGTCCTTGCGATTGGGGGCGCGGTGATGTCCTTCATGCTGGGGGATGTCACGGCGCGCGCGAGGCGGACCGGGCTCATCGGCGCCACGCTCACCATCCTCAGTCTGCTTGCCTTCCCGCCCTGGGACAAGGAGCTCCTGTCCAGCGGCGGATACAAATACGCTCACTTCCTGCGTGAGTCAGATTTGGAGTCGGCTCTCAAAGCAGGAACCCTGCTGTTCTACGAGGAGGGGGCGGCCGGCACTGTTTCGGTGAAGCGGCTGGCCGGCGCCGTCTCGCTCGCCATCGACGGGAAAGTCGACGCCTCGAATGCGGGAGACATGTTGACACAGAAGCTGCTGGCCCATCTTCCGCTCCTGCTCCATCCGGATCCGAAGGAGATCTGCATCATCGGTCTGGGCAGCGGCGTGACGCTGGGCGCGGCGCTTCGTCATGCCATCACGCGTGCGGACATGCTCGAGATTTCCCCGGAAGTCGTCGAAGGATCGTCATACTTCGCCAATGAAAACCATTCGGCGCTGGGCGATCCGCGGGTGCGGCTGATCCTGGGCGATGGTCGATCGCACCTTCTGCTCTCGACGCGGCAGTACGACATCATCGTGTCGGAGCCGTCGAATCCCTGGATGGCCGGGGTGGCGACGCTCTTCACGCGAGAGTTCTTCGCGAGCGCCAGGGCGCGGCTCAGGCCGGGCGGTCTGCTCTGTCAGTGGGCGCACACATACGACATCAGCGAAGCCGATCTCAAATCGATCGTCGCAACGTTCGCCTCGGTGTTTCCGCGCGGGACGATCTGGCTGGTCGGAGGCAACGATCTCCTGCTGATCGGATCGGTCGATGCCGTGGAGCCGCTTCTGTCGAATATCGAGTCGGCACTCAGCCGACCGGGTGTAGCGGAGGACCTCTCCGTTGTCGGAGTACGCGGCCCCTTCAGTCTGTTGTCTCTTTGGGCCGGCGGGGAGCGCACCCTCCGCAAGTACGGCGACGGCGCCATCGTTCAGACCGATGATCGGACAGCCCTCGAGTTCTCCGCGCCCCGCGGAATCTACCTGCGCGGCGCTCGCGACAACGCCGAGGTGATCCAGGCCCTCGCGGTCCACGATCGGCCGGCCATCGTCGCCCGGTCGGTCGACGAGGCTACGGCAGTGGACTGGGTGAATCGGGGAAAGATGATGATGCAGGCCGAAGCGCCCGGATTCGCCTCTCAGGCCTTCGACCGGGCGATTACGCTGAACCCCGCTCACGAGGAAGCCGTTCAGGGCCTGGTGAAAGCGGCGTCCACCGCAGCGCAGCGGGCAGCCGCATCATCGCGGCTCGAAGCGCTCGTATCGGCCGATCCATCGAACGTCCCTGCCGCGTTGGGGCTTTCGAGAATCCGGGCGGTACTGGGCAGCATTCCGCAGGCGCTGGAGATCGCGCAACGACTCACGCGGACCTATCCGGCGGATCCCCGCCCCTGGGAGCAATTGGCATCGGTGCTCGCGGATACGGCAGACATCCAGCAGTTCCGTCCGGTCGTCGAGCGACTCGGCCGGCAGTGGCCCGACCGGCCAAATACGCTGTATTTCGGAGCTACCCTGGCTTTTCTGGAGGGGGATTTCCCGAGCGCGTTAACGCTCGCCGGACAGGCCGCACGCGCGCAGCCGGACGATGCGAAAGTCCGCAATCTGCTTGGCGCCGTGCACGCCAGCCTCGGCCATCGCGACGAGGCGCGACAGGCATTCGAGATGTCCCTCAGCGCCGACCCGCGCGATTCGGCAGCCCTGATCAATCTGGCCCGCCTGGACCTGCAGGCCGGCGATCTCCAGATGGCCGTCGACCACTTCGCCCAGGCGCTCATCGTCGATCCTGCGTCTCAGGCTGCACGTGCCGGGCTGGCTGACAGCCTCGACAGGGTCGGAGAATCGGCCCGCGCCGCCAGAATTCGTGCACACTCTCCGAAATGAGCGCGAAAGATTGTCTCTACGATCTTCATCGTTGACATACGATATGCGTCGTAGGCATGCTCACGGCATGGCCGGGCCCCGAAAGCCGACCGACGCCCAGCTGGCGATCCTGCAGGTCCTCTGGGAGCGCGGACCGAGCACCGTGCGGGAAGTGCACGACGCGATGTCCACCGGACGATCGGTCGCGTACACGACCACGCTGAAGACCCTCCAGGTGATGACGGAGCAGGGGCTGACGACCCGGGAAGACCACCGCGGCCAGCATCTCTATCGACCCCGTCACGCCGAGCAGGAGACGCTCGGCCGGCTCGTGACCGATCTGCTCGACCGCGCGTTTGGCGGATCGACGTCGAAGCTGGTCGTGCACGCGCTGAACAATCGCCGCGCGTCGGCCGAGGAGTTGCGCGAGATTCGGCGATTGCTCGCGTCTCAGAGCCCGGGCGGGAAGAAGGGCAAGGGCGATGAGCGATGAGTGAGGCCTTCGCCGCCAGCGATCTCGTGCGCGCAATCGGATTCGCTCTGCTCGACTTCGTGTGGCAGGGCGCCGCGATCGGTGTGGTCACGGCGCTCTTGCTGGTCGTCCTCCGCCGCGCGACGGCGCAATGGCGGTACGGCGTGGCCTGTTTCGGCCTCGCGATGATGGCGATCGCGCCTGTGGCGACAACCGCTGCATATCTCCGCGAGACAGCCGGCGACGCACGCAGCACGTCGACCGCTGCCTCGGACGTGAGGGGCCCGGGCGCCATCCAGACCCCCGGCCAGGAGGGAATGACGGCCGCTGGTCCTGACGCCCGGCCGGCCTTTCTATCTGTTCAATGGCTCGAGCCGCGGCTTCCGTTCGTGGTCCTGATCTGGACCAGCGGCGTCGCAGTGCTTGCGCTGCACCTTCTATGTGGATGGTTCGGTCTCAGGCGGATTCGCGCTCAGGCGATCGCGCTGGGGGTCGAGCGCTGGCCGGCTGTCGTCCGGCATACCGCCCGGCGCCTCGGTCTGACTCGCCTGCGCCTGTTCGTGTCATCGCGGGTGGCCGTCCCCGCGGTGATCGGCTTCTTCCGTCCGGCCATCGTGGTGCCGGCGAGCGCGCTGGCGGGCCTGACGCCAGCGCATCTTGACGCGATCCTCCTGCACGAGCTCGCGCACATCCGGCGAGGCGATTACCTCGTCAACGTCGTCCAGTGCGTCGTGGAGATTCTGCTGTTCTATCACCCCGCGGTCTGGTGGGTCTCGACGCAAATTCGGCGCGAGCGGGAGCATTGCTGCGACGACGTCGCCTCGTCGCTCTGCGTCGATCGGCTCACGTACGCGCGCGCGCTTACGTCGTTGGAAGAGCTGCGGATGCGGACGCCCAGACTCGCCGTTGGCGCCGACGGCGGCGAATTGCTGAATCGCATTCGTCGATTGATTGCACCGCAGTCGGTTACCGGGCCACGAGTGTCAGGAGGACTTGCCATGGGCGTCGTCTTAACCATCGCGCTGCTCGCGCTCAACGCGCACGTCGGGGGTTCATCGGTCGCGGCGCCACCATCGGCTGTGCCTGTCGTTCAGTCGCCGACAACTGTCCGGCCAGTCGCACCCGACGAGGCCTCTCAACCTGTGAGGCCGCGCCCCGCCGAGCCGCGCGTGATTCCGGCCGTGCGACCGGCGCCCGCGCGTCGGGTGCAGACACCGATGGTCGCGGCGCCGGAGCAGAACCCGCCGCCCCGCGACCAGGCTCAAGGCGGCATCGGCAACCTGTCGGGCGTCGTGCGTGACCAGACGGGCGGTGTGATTCCTGGCGCCCAGGTGGCCGTGACCTCAGCGGCGCCATCCGTTTCCCATACCGTCAGAACCAACGCGCGCGGAGAGTTTGACGTAGCCGATCTCGGCAGCGGCGCCTACGAACTGAGCGTGTCTTTGCCGGGGTTCCGGACGGCTCGGAACGTGATTCAGGTCCGAGGGGGCCAGACCGTCACGGTGATTGTCCGGCTCGACATAGGCAGCGTCGCGGAAGCCGTGACGGTCCGGTCGCCGTCCACGGACGCGCGAGCCGCCGCGCCCACGCGCCAGCCGGCCGCCAATCCGCAGACGGTCTCCGACTACTTCGACGCGGCGAAAATCCTGTACGAGCAGGGAAGAATAGCCGAGGCGGCGGGGACGACTACGCGAGCGCTGGAGTTGCTGCGCGCCGCCCAGCCTGAGGTCCCAATCGAAGTGACTCCGGAACCCGTGCACGCGGCCGCCGGCACAGGTCCAACGGCGCCCGTTCGCGTCGGCGGCCACGTCAAGGAGCCGCGGAAGCTTCGGCACGTTCCACCGATCTATCCCGCCGACGCGGCGGCGGCCGGCATTGAAGGGGTCGTCGTCCTTGAAGCCGTGATCGCGAAAGACGGGTTCGTTAAGGACCTCACGGTTTTGAAGAGCGTGCCGATGCTCGACGAGGCCGCGCTCGGCGCGGTACGGCTCTGGCAGTTCTCGCCGACGCTGCTGAACGGCGTTCCCATCGAAGTGGCGATGACCGTCACCGTGCACTTCACCGCCCGGTAAATCGCCCGTCGAGTTCTGTGGGAACATAGGCCAGCCCACCGCGACGTGCTGGCCGCCCCGTCCCGGCCTCGTGCTGCGCGATTTCACGAGGTCCTCATGTCCCGTTCCGTCACGCCCCTGATCACGGCAACCGCGGTCGCCGCCATGGTCGCCGCCGCCGCGGCCGTGCAGCAGCAGCTCAGCAACGATCCGTTCCCGCCGATCGAGACGACGAAAGACGTGATCGCAGTGAACTTCGTCGAGTTCGCGACGATTCCCGACGCCAACGGGCAGGCGCCGCGCATGATGCACTTCGAAGACGAGCCGGCCACGCGCCGCTTTTTCGTCAGCACGATGCGCGGGCCGATTTACAGCGTGAGTTACGACGGCAAGACCGTGACCGAATACATCGACGTCAACGCGACCGCCTGGGGCATCGGCGTCCAGTCGCAGGGGTCGGAGCGCGGTTTGCAGAGCTTCACGTTCCATCCGCAGTTCACCCGCAAGGGCACGCCGGGGTTCGGGAAGTTCTACGTCTACACCGACACGACCGACATCACGCCGACGCCGGATTTCCCGAGTCCCGGCCCAAACCGGACGCATGACACGGTCCTGCTCGAGTGGACGGCCAAGGATCCGGCGGCTGTGACGTACGACGGGGGCGCGCCACGCGTGTTGTTCCGGACGGGGCATCCGTTCTCGAACCACAACGGCGGCCAGATCGCGTTCAACCCGCTCGCGGCGCAGAACAGTCCGGAGTTCGGCTTGCTGTACGTCGGATTCGCCGACGGCGGAAGCGGCGGCGATCCCTTCAACTTGTCGCAGAATCTCGCGTCGCCCTTTGGAAAAATCCTGAGGATCGATCCGTTCGGGAAAAACAGCGCCAACGGCCAATACGGCATCCCGCCGAGCAATCCATTCGTCAAGAATGCAAAGCCGGACACGCTTGGCGAGATCTACGCGTACGGCGTGCGCAATCCGCAGCGATTCTCGTGGGACGTGAAGACCACCCGGATGTACGTCGCCGACATCGGCCAGAACACCATCGAAGAGATCAGCCCGGTGACCGCGGGTGCCAATCTCGGCTGGAATAAGTGGGAAGGCAGCTATCTCTACGGCCGCGGCGGCGTCGACATGTCGAACCCGCGCGGCGAGCCGGGACTCACCTGGCCAGTGGCGGAGTTCGATCATCGCGATCCGCTCTTCAACCGGGCGGCCATCACCGGCGTGTACGTCTACCGCGGAACGGCGATCAAACAGCTCGCGCACCTGCTGATCTTCGGGGACAATCCGAGCGGCGAGATCTTCTACGTCGAGGCCGACAATCTCCCGAAGGACGCGCAGGCGGCGGCCGCGATTCGCCGCATTCTCCTGAACGACAAGGGCACGCCGAAGACGCTCCTGCAGCTCATCAAGGAAAAGAATGCGGAACAAGGCAAAACGCCCGCCACTCGCGCCGATCTACGCCTCGGCCTCGGCCCGCAGGGTCAGATCTTCGTGATGAACAAGCGGGACGGCGTCATCCGGCTGCTCGTGCCCGAGCCCGCACCCGCGCGTTAGGCGGATGGCGGCCCGGCACCTGATCACGAGCGCGCTGCCGTACATCAACGGCGTCAAGCATCTCGGCAACCTCATCGGCTCGATGCTGCCAGCAGACGTGTACGCGCGCTACCTGCGCGCGCGCGGGCGGCAGGTTCTGTTGCTCTGCGCGACCGACGAGCACGGCACGCCGGCCGAGCTCGCAGCCCTCGAGGCCGGGCAGGACGTCGCCGAGTTCTGCCGTCTCCAGCACCAGATTCAGGCCGATCTCGCGCGCCGGTTCCACCTCTCGTTCGATCACTTCGGCCGCAGCTCCTCCCCGCAGAACCACGAGCTGACGAAATACTTCGCGCGCCGGCTCGAGGAGCACGGCCTGATTGAAGAGCGCACGACCCGGCAGATCTACTCGCGCGCCGACGGCCGCTTCCTGCCGGATCGCTACGTCGTCGGCACCTGCCCGCATTGCGGTTTCGATGGCGCGCGCGGCGACCAGTGCGAGAACTGCACGCGCGTGCTGGATCCGGTCGATCTGCTCTCGCCGCGGTCGAGCATCTCGGGCAGTGCCGACGTCGAGATCCGCGAGAGCCGGCATCTCTTCTTCAAGCTTCCGGCGCTGGCGCCGGAGCTTCGTACGTGGATCGAAAGCAAGACAGACTGGCCGTCCGTGACGGTCTCGATTGGCCTGAAATGGCTCGACGAAGGATTGCAGGACCGGGGCATCACGCGCGACCTCCGCTGGGGCGTGCCAGTCGATCGGCCGGGCTTCGAGGACAAGGTGTTCTACGTCTGGTTCGACGCGCCCATCGAGTACATCGGGGTGACGAAAGAGTGGGCGGATCTCGACCCGGCGCGCGACTGGCGGTCGTGGTGGTTCGACGCGGACGACGTCGCGTACACGCAGTTCATGGCGAAGGACAACGTGCCGTTCCACACGATCATGTTTCCCGCCACGCTCATCGGCACGCGGGAGCCGTGGAAGCTGCCCGATTTCATCAAGGCGTTCAACTGGCTGACCTACGACGGCGGCAAGTTCTCGACGAGCCGCCATCGCGGCGTGTTCATGTCCGACGCGCTCGAGCTGCTGCCGGCCGACTACTGGCGCTATTACCTCCTCGCCAACGCGCCCGAGTCGGATGACGCCGACTTCACCTGGACGCTGTTCGCGGCCGTCGTCAACAAAGATCTGGTCGGCGTGTTCGGGAACTTCGTCAATCGCGTGCTGAAGTTCACGGCGTCGAAGTTCGACGGCCAGGTGCCCGCCGGCGGGGAAGCCGGGCCGCGGGAAGCTGCGCTGTTCGCCGAGCTCGATGGCCGCATCGCGGCCTATCAGGCGCACCTCGAGGCGCTGTCGTTCAGAAAAGCGCTGATCGAGCTGCGCGCGATTTGGGCCGCGGGCAACGTCTATCTTGCCGATCTCGAGCCCTGGAAGCTGGTCGAGAGCGATCGGGCGCGCGCCGCGGCCATCGTCCGCACCGCGCTCAACCTCGTCCGCCTGTTTGCGATCCTGTCGGCGCCTGCCGTTCCGGAGGCGTCAGGCCGCGTGCTTGACGCGCTCGAGGCTTCGCCTGACGAACGTCGCTGGCCGGCGGACGTGAGAACGGAAACCCAGATGCTTCGTCCGGGACGACACATCCTGCCAATTGACTTGCTGTTCAGACGCATCACCGAGGACGAGACGGCGATGTGGACGGCGCGGTTTGCGGGACAGTCCTCCTCGCCGGTCGCGTCGGCGAATTGACGGATGTAGGCCGGCCCTTCCGCCTTCGCTAAAGCTACGGCGGACCACCGAAGCCTTGGCGGAGGTGGTCAGGGCCGGCAGTCCGGCGGGGCTGAAGCCCCGCCCTACATCTGGTTTCGGACCGCCATCACGATCAGCGCGGCGCCGGCGATCGCGACGGCGTCCTCGATGAAGGCGGCGGGTGGGTCGCTGCCGAACGTGGCCGCGAGACGGGCGCGAAAGGCCCGGCCGCCAAGCGTCCCGATAACGGCGCCGACGATGCCGAGCAGACCGCCCGCCAGACCGGCGATCGCCGCGCCCGACAGGGCGCCCATGATGAGACGCGCGCCGAATTGGACTGGCACGGTCCGGCTCGGCGTCGACGGCAGCTGATCGTTCACGAGCTCGCCGATCGCCAGGAGCGTGAAAATCCAGCGCGTCCAGGTGTGCGCGAGAAACGCCAGCCAGGTGCCGCTCACGTCGAGCCACCCCAGACCCGCCGCCCAACTTACGGCCGCGGGCGCCGTCATCGCGCGGAGCCCGGCCATGACGCCAATCAGCAAGGCCAGAAGCACGAGAGTCTCCTCACCGCCACAATCCCTGGAGGGCGTGTCGCGCGATCTTCGTCCGGGTCGCGCGCATGTCGTCGCCGCGAAGCTCGCGAAGCGCGTACGTCACGAAGTCGCGCGTGACCCGCTTGCGCCAGACGAGCGCGAAGTCGGTATTGTCCATCGGTTTGGAGAGGGTGAACGCGAGATCGGCGGCCTCGGCGATGACCTCGTCGGTGAGGGGCTGGCCGATGAGTGCGGCGGCGGCTTTTTCGGCCAGCAGGGGCCGGGACGACACGGCGCCAAGCACGATACGCGCTTCGAGGACGGCGCCGTCGCGATCGAATCGCGCCGCGGCCGCCACGCCCAGGACGGGAAAATCGAACGACCCACGGCGCCGGAGCTTCCAGTACGTGCTCCGCCAGCCCGTGAGATCGGGAAGGTGAACGGCGGTCAGGATTTCGTCCGGCTGGCGGGTCAGATAGTACATGCCGTCGTTGCGATAGAGATCGGTGACCGGAATCTGGCGAGTGCCCCCGGACGAGACGAGCGACACTGACGCGCCAAGCGCGATGAGCGCCGGCGCCGTATCGGTCGACGACACCGCCAGGCACGTCGGGCTCGACGTCGCGACCCAGCAGCGATCGCCGTCCTTTTTCATGCAGAAGCTGATCGCCTTGCGCCACTCGTAAGACTGGTCGTAGTAGTTGCAGCGCGTGTCGAGGCACAGGTTGCCGCCGAGCGTGCCCATCGCGCGCAGATGCGGCGTGGCGACCTGCGCGGCGGCTTGCCAGAGCGACGTGCAGTCACGCCGCAGGGGCTCGTCGCGGACAATCCCGGAGAGGGTCAGGCCCGCGCCGATCGTGTGACCGCTGCCGTTCGTGTGCTGCTTCAGCTCGGCGATGTTCTGGAGCGCGATCAGCATCCGCGGCGTCTGCTGCCGGCGCTTCATGTTCGGCACGAGGTCCGTCCCGCCGGCGAGCAGCATCGCTTCGCCGTTCGCATCGGCGAGTAATTGCGCCGCTTCGCTCACGGTTCGCGGCGCGCGGTAGTCGAAGCGTGGGAGGCGAATCATGGTTCTGCTCCGGACGACCTCGGGGGTCGTTTTGGTGCATCCCGCAAAACGACCCCCGAGGTCTTGGCATGCCCGTCGCCCCCCTCCCACGGCGGCGGCACCTGCAGCGCCTCGGGCCAGCTCACGTCGGGGAACGACGTCGGGCCGTACCGCGCCGGCTTGCCCGCCGCCTGGTCGGCAAGTGCCTTCACGATTTTTTCGGGCGTGACTGGCACTTCGTCGATCCGGACGCCGATCGCGTCGTAGACCGCGTTGGCCACGGCCGGCATGATGGGCAGCAGCGGGCCCTGGCCGGCCTCCTTCGCGCCGAACGGTCCGTTTGGGTCCGGATTCTCGACAAGCTCGGTGAAGACCTCCGGCATGTCGAGCGACGTGAGGCTCTTGTATTCGAGGATCGACGGGAACTTGTGCACCAGCGCGCTCGAGAGCCGCGGCGGCAGCCGGCGGTACGCCTGTTCTTCCATCAACGCCTCGCCGAGCCCCATGTAGACGCTGCCCTCGACTTGTCCGCGCACCAGCGTCGGGTTCAGGGCGCGGCCGATGTCGTGCGCGATCCAGACGCGCGGGACGACGACCCAGCCGGTGGACTCGTCAACGTCCACTTCGACGATTGCGGCCGTGTACGAATACGTGGGCGACGGTCCGACGCCGCCGCCCTTGAACGCCGCCGCGCTCTTCGGCGGCGTGTACGACCCGACGGTACCAATCGCGCCGAACATCGACTCGGCCGCATAGATCGCCTCCTGGAACGAGACGCCCCGGTCCGGATCCTCGGCGTCGAAGACGCGCCGCTCCGCGAACACCAACCGGCTTCGCGGCACGCCCAGCTTCTTCTCCACGGCTTCCGCGAGAATGTCGCGGGCGCGTGTCGCGGCCTGGACGGCGGCGTTGCCCATCATCAGCGTCACGCGGCTCGAGTACGAGCCGAGATCGACCGGCGTGAGATCCGTGTCGCCGGTGACCGCGCGAATGTCGACCGGCTCGATGCCGAGGACCTCGGCGACGCACGCGACCAGCACGTCATCCGAGCCCTGGCCGATCTCGGCCGACCCGCAGAACGCGGTCACGCCGCCACTGCGATCCAGCTTGAGCTGCACCGCCGAGTGCGGCAGGTCGTTCCAGTAGATCGGCAGGCCCGCGCCAGACAAGTACGAAGAGCAGGCGAGTCCCAGCCCCCGCCCGCGGCCCATCTTGCGATAGCGATGGCTCCAGTCCGATGACTTGACGACGCGCCGAATGCACTCGGCCAGGCCGATGGTCGAGACGCGCAGGAAGTTCGCGGTGAGCGTATTGGGCTGTTCGACGATGCGCAGGCGGAAGTCGGCGGGGTCGATGCCGAGACGCTCCGAGATCTTGTCAATCTGTACTTCCTGGCCGAAGCGACTCTGCGGCGTGCCGTGGCCGCGTTTGGGCCCGCACGGCGCCTTGTTGGTGAACACGCGGCAGCCCTGAAACTTGTAGCGCGGCACGTGGTACGTCACCGTTTGCAGCGCGCCTGTATAGAACGTGCTCGCGACGCCATACGACCCGTACGCGCCGCCGTCGAGAATCGTCCGCAGGTGCACGGCGGTGAGCGTGCCGTCGTTCTTCACGCCGGTGCGGAACTTCATGAGCACCGGGTGGCGGCCGCGATGGCAGTAGAAGACCTCTTCGCGGGTCAGCGTGATCTTGACAGGCCGGTCGAGCATCAGCGCGGCCTTCGCGACCGCGACTTCGTGATTGAAGGGATCGCTCTTGCCGCCAAACCCGCCGCCGTTGGGTGTGGCAATCACGCGGATGTGCGCGGCCGGGACCTCCAGCGCCTTTGCCAGCGCTCGATGCAGATAGTGCGGTGTCTGCGTGCTCGAGTAGACGACCAGCTTCCCGCCGCCGTCGAGGTGCGCGACGGTCGCGTGCTGCTCGAGCGGCAGGTGCGTATTTCCTTCATAGAAGAACACGTCCTCGAAGACGTGATCCGCGCCGGCAAGCGCCTCATCCACGTCGCCGAACTGCAGCGAGACCTTCTTGTGGATGTTGCCCTCGACGCCGTAGTCGTGGATGCGAGGCTCGGCGACCGAAAGCGCCTCGTCGTGATCGGCGATCGTCGCGAGCGGCTCGTAGCCGACGTCGATGAGATCGACGGCGTCGGCCGCGGTCGCCTCGTCGCGGGCGACGACGAGCGCGACGGGATCGCCGACGAATCGGACTTTGTCGATGGCGAGCGCGTGCTCGTCCTGCGTCACGGGCAGGATGCCGTACGGGATCGGCAGATCCCGCCCGGTCAGGACCAGCAGGACGCCGGGATGCGCCGTCGCCCGGCTCGCGTCAATCGAGACGATGCGCGCGTGCGGCAGGTGCGATCGCAGCAGCTTCGCGAACACCATGCGCGGCAGCATGAGATCGTCGGCGTACTTCGTCTGGCCGGTCGTCATCGCGCGGCCGTCCACGCGCCGGCGCGGGACGCCGATCACGCCGAGTGGGCGGCTCACTCCCCACCTCCTTCGGCAGGCTTCAGCATCGATCGCCGTCGGGTCCTGCCCGCGGACAGCCCCACCTGGTGCTCGCTGCGCTGCGCGCCAGGCGGGGCGGCCCCGTCCGCGGTCACCCGACGGCTGTCTTCATCGCGCAGGATGGCCGCGGCCGCTTCGACCGCATCGAAGATCTGCTGATACCCGGTGCAGCGGCAGATGTTGCCGGACAGCGCTTCCCGGATCTGGTCACGCGTCGGTTCAGGGTTGTGTTGGAGCAGCGCCGAGGCGGTCAACAGCATTCCCGGGGTGCAATAACCGCATTGCGACGCGCCGCAATCGGCGAACGCCGCCTGCAACGGATGCAGACGCGCGCCCGTGGCCATGCCCTCGACGGTCTGGATGGACCGGCCCTCGCAGCCGAGCGCGATCGCGAGACACGACAGGACCGGCTCGCCGTCCATGAGCACCGCGCACGCGCCGCACTCGCCCAACTCGCACCCATGCTTCGTGCCGGTGAGATTCAGATCCTCGCGAAGGACCTCCAGCAACGTCTTGTAGGGATCGAAGGCGACTTCCGTCTCCTCGCCGTTCACGCGCAGCCGTATCAGCACGCGCTCGTAGGTCGTGGTGTCAGGGCTCATCGGATCCTCGCAGGCCGGGCGGACGCCGGCGGGACGTCGAGTCCGCGGATCAAATAGGAGGCGATGGTCTCGGCGACCGCGCCCGCCGACCGCTCGCCTTCGGGCCGGAACCAGGTGGCGGTCCAGTTGAGCGCGCCGAGCATCGCGCGCGTGAGGACGGCGACGTCGCCGTTGGTCTCCGCGCCATTCGCGAGACAGGCCCCGACGAGGTCGCGCACCGCGTGCTCGTACCGGTCGCGCTTGGCGACGATCCGCTTGCGCAACGGATCGGACAGCGCTTCCGTGGCGACGTGCGCGACCGCGCCCTCGACCTCGTCGAGCACCGCCGCGGCGTGCGCGCGCAGGACGTGTCCCAGGCGGGACGCGGGGCCGCCGGACAGCCTCCGAGCGTCGGCCACCGCCGCCAGCATCAAGTCCAGCGACCGGTCCTGACAGAAAAAGAGGATCTCGTCCTTCCCGGAGAAGTGGTGGTAGAGGTTCGCGACCGACAGGTCCGCGGCGCTCGCGATGTCGCGCATCGAGGTCTCGGCGAAGCCGCGCTCCCGGAAGATCCGGCCCGCCGCGCGGAGGATGGCGATCCGGGTCGCATCCCGCCGGCGCTGCATCCGGGCGGACGGCGGCCGGCGGCGGGACGGGGCTACCGACATAATAGAACGAACATTCTACTATTAGAATGGCTGTTCTAGTCATCTGAAATCTGCAATCTGGGAATCTGGAATCTTGATCTGCGAATGTCCAATCGGGGGAATTTGGAATCTTGAAGCCTTCGCCGGCCTTGCCGGTCGGGACTACAGGGGCGAGTCCGCGGTCCCGATTCCAGATTTCAGATCCCAGATTCCAGATAGATTGCAGATTCCCCGATAGATTGCCAGATTCCCAGATCGCCAGATTGCTGACGCAAGATTGCAGATTCCAGATCGCCGATTCCAGATGACACCATGTCGATCCGAGCCTTGATGTCAATCACCGGCGTGCCGTCGACCGCTACGGCCGGAGAAACGAGCGCGAGCGAGCGTGTCAGGGGGTCCGGCCTTCGCCAAGGCTCCGGCGGGCAGGCCGGGCGGGACGAAGTCCCCCGGAAAAAAATCGAGGCGGGTCGAATGACCCGCCTCGAGTGTCGTGCCTAGTGCCTACCAGCCTACCAGCGCGGTTCCGAACGA